>NZ_VTDE01000012.1:0-121374 GCF_052824965.1 Erwinia sp. 1181_3 | reverse complement strand
GGCAGAGCATCTGGGGGGCGATGCGGTTAAGGGATATGACCAGGTACTGAACGAAAAAACGTCAGGTTCAATGATTGCAGCGGCGTCTGTTCTATTAGCTAAAAAGGCACGTACCTCCCAAACACTCGAAAAACTGAATAGTTACTCAGGTAAATTAAGAGGGGAAGTCAGTGTACTGGAAAACATAAACAAAATAGAAATAAAATATACAAAAAGAAGCCCAGATGAAACAATGTTATTAAGAAAAGAATTCAATCAAACAATAAGGAAAAAATTCCTCAGCGAAATATCAAGCAGACCTGAATTATTAAAAAAATTTTCTGGTGCTGAACTTGAAGCAATAAAAAACGGCACTGTTCCCAAAGGATGGCAAGTCCATCATAAGTATCCTTTAGATGATAGTGGTTCCAATAACTTTGAAAACTTAATTTTGATTAAAAATGAACCTTATCATAAGGTATTAACAAACTTACAAACATCTACCACAAGAGGGATAAAACCAGGAGAAAGTAAGATCGTTTCCTGGGTTATACCTTCGGGTATAATATATCCAAACCATTGAGAACACTATCATGAATAAAAAGACGACTGCATTAGTAAAAAACTTACAACTCCTGATGGCCAAGTTTAATTTTCCAGCTTCATCTCCGATTGATCCCATTTTCCTTAACGATTTAATCAATCATACCTCTCACGATCATCTATCAAAAGAAATGAAGAAGTTGATTGATGAAGCGGCTGAACTCCTGAAATCCCATCCTGACTTTGTAGATTTCCTGAAGATAATGGATGGTTTTGAATTTAGTGGAATGATTTTATATGGTTTCAATAATATTGAACCTTCATCACAGAATTTTTTTATAATAAATGATTTTTATCGACACAATGATGACTTCATCAACCCCGATCTTGCGGAAAGACTAGTACTGGGCGAGGACGGCACCTCCGTCTTCACCTACGACACCTCAAAAAATCAATTTCAAATCCGCGACAGAATCGGGACAGAAAACATTTATAGCAGCCATGATAATTTTTATAATTTTCTAAATGAAATTATAGAAACGGTGAAGTAGAGAGATAATAATCTGAAATGGATTACATGAATATAGAATTTTATAAACTAGAAGAAATTATTAAAACCACCCTTGTGGAGTTAAAAAAATAGGTATAGATAGCCCCCCTTTGGAAGCGAATTTTCACTGGAACATTCCATCAGATTCTATTTACAGCCCATATAACAAACCAACACAGCTATATATTTTCCAGTTGGAAGATGACTATAAGAAACTATTGAAAGCTAAAAGAAAGGAAAAATTTACCGATTATAACCTAAAAAAACATCTTCTCTTTTCAGATATATTTCTGAAAAACACCCCGATTAATAACTCATTCGAAACTTAATCTCTCCCACCATTTGGGAAGGAATTATGACTATAATACTGAAACCAACCTTGATGTTATATACAAACCAGATGGCTCATTCATTTCAGGATGGAAGCTATCCACTCAGCAACGTATTGACCTTAAAGGAAATAGCAATTTTTTTTAATCAATATGAATCGAAGATGATTGCGCTGATTGATTCTTTTCTCTCCAGGAATATTTCAGCATCAGATTTCGAAGTGAGTTATCTAAAAGAATGGCGATGCTACAGAGATGCTGACAACGTTAAAAAATCAGATGAAAACACGCAACGCTATTTTGATTCTGTTTTTTCTGCAGTAGATACGTACTGCTCTGATCCCGAACTTATTGACGCTGGTGATTTAACTGAAAAAGAATTGCTTGAAGAGGTCGCCAGACTAAAACTTCAATCAGGAAATTTGATTACATAATAAGGGATCAATATTGGTTAAAAATTGTTATCGCCATCAATATTAAGGTTGATGTGTTAAGCATTCATATAGAGATCAAAAACAGTGGCCGGTTTCCCGGCCACGCGATCAATTACAGCAGATCGGCAATCATCTTATCGAGTTTGCCCTGGTCGATGGCAAAGTTACGGATGCCTTCAGCCAGTTTCTGTACTGCCATTGGATCCTGGTTGTGCTGCCACAGGAACTCAGATTCGGTCATTTTAGCCGGACGGGCTTTAACTTCACCGCTGTAGGCCAGCTTACGCTCAACGCTGCCTTCAGTCTCAGCCAGCTCTTTCAGCAGGCCTGGAGAGATGGTCAGACGATCGCAACCCGCCAGCTCAATGATCTCGCCAACGTTACGGAAGCTCGCACCCATCACCACAGTCTCATAACCGTGCTGTTTGTAGTATTCGTAAATCTCGGTCACCGACACCACGCCTGGATCTTCGTTAGGCGCATATTCTTTCTTATCGGTGTTGGCTTTGTACCAGTCGAGGATACGGCCTACAAACGGAGAAATCAGGAACACACCGGCTTCGGCACAAGAACGCGCCTGCGCGAAGGAGAACAGCAGCGTCAGGTTACAGTTGATGCCTTCTTTTTCCAGCTGTTCTGCAGCACGGATACCCTGCCAGGTGGAGGCCAGTTTGATCAGGATGCGGTCGTTGCTGATACCGGCATCGTTATACAGTTTGATCAGGCTACGTGCTTTCGCGATGCTGCCTTCGGTGTCGTAAGACAGGCGGGCATCCACTTCGGTAGAGATACGGCCAGGGACCAGTTTCAGAATTTCCAGGCCGATGTTCACAGCCAACTTATCGGCAGCGTAAGACACCTGCTCTTCTTTGTTGCTGGTCTGCTCACGCGCCCATACCACCGCTTCGTCGATCAGCTTACGGTATTCAGGAATCTGTGCAGCGCTAAGGATCAGAGAAGGGTTGGTGGTTGCATCTTGCGGTTTGTAGAGTTTCATCGCTGCGATGTCGCCAGTATCAGCAACAACGGTAGTGACTTGACGCAGGGAGGATAATTTGTCCGTCATAGTTGTCATTCTCATCAAAGTTGATTTGTCAGGGTGTTGAAAATGTCTGCCCCGGATGATAGCACGCGTACCTCACCATGCAAGGGGCGTAAATCATCACGCCACAACCGGATAAAACTGCCGTCATAAAGCCCTTTTTTCTCTGGGGATTGTCCGGTCGTCATCAGTCACCAATGGCAGCGATTCGTCACCCGACCTCACTTTTTTGCTACAGTAGGCGCAGATTCTTTTTCCGATAATGAAATACAAGGACGCGAGCATGTTAATGGTAATTTCTCCGGCGAAGACGCTGGACTTTGAAAGCCCGCTGGCGACAACACGTTATACCCAGCCCATGCTGTTGGACGAGTCGCAGAAGCTGATCGCCGTGGCGCGTCAACTCTCTCCGGCTGATATCAGCTCGCTGATGCATATCAGTGACAAACTGGCCGTACTGAACGCTGAACGCTTTAATGACTGGCAGCCTGACTTCACCCCGGACAATGCCCGCCAGGCGATCCTTGCCTTCAAAGGTGACGTGTATACCGGATTACAGGCAGAAACCTTTAGCGAAGCCGCATTTGATTTTTCCCAGCAGCATCTGCGTATGCTCTCCGGCCTGTATGGCCTGTTGCGCCCGCTGGACCTGATGCAGGCTTATCGTCTGGAAATGGGGATTAAACTGGCCAACCCGGTAGGCAAAGACCTCTACAGCTTCTGGGGCGATAAGCTGACTCATGCGCTGAATGCCGCACTGGCAGAGCAAGGGGATTCGGTGCTGATTAACCTCGCATCCGATGAATACTTCAAAGCCGTGAAGCCGAAGCTGCTGAACGCTGAGATCGTCAAACCCGTGTTCCTCGATGAGAAGAACGGCAAGTTTAAAGTGATCAGCTTCTATGCCAAAAAGGCACGAGGACTGATGAGCCGTTACATCATTGAAAATGAGCTGACCCAGCCTGAACAGCTGAAGAAGTTTGATGTGGACGGATATGCCTTTGACGCGGATGCGAGCAAAGGGAATGAGCTGGTGTTTAAACGTCACGAGTAGGGTCAGGCACGCCTGACCCAGGGCGAGGCATGCCTCGCCCCTGCGTATCGAATTATTTCTTCAGTAAGAACTCACGCAGATCCGCAAACTCACCTTTCATGTTGTGCGACAACAGCGGCAGATCCGCGCGCTCGGCCAGCGCTTCCGGTAAAGGCAGCTTTTGATCAAGGATCGCTTCCACGCTCTCTTTAAATTTCGCTGGATGCGCCGTCCCCAGGAACAGACCAAACTCACCGTCCTGAAGCTGATCGCGCAGCAGGCGATAAGCAATCGCCGCATGAGGCTCAGACAGATAGCCAAGGTCGGCCAGCTCGCGCATAGTGGCTTTGGTGGTTTCGTCATCAACGGCACCGTAACCCAGATCCTGCAAGCGCCAGATTTTGCGACGGAAGATCTCTTCCACTCGCGGCCAGTTATTGGGCTGGCTGACATCCATCGCATTCGACAAGGTGGCAACGGTCACGTTCGGCGCCCATTCACCATTGACGAGGAAGCGTGGCACGGTGTCATTGGCATTAGTGGCAGCAATAAAACGTTTCACTGGCAGGCCAAGTGACTTCGCCAGCAGACCAGCTGTCAGGTCGCCAAAGTTACCGCTTGGCACAGAGATCACCAGCTGATTACGTTTTTCCTGAGGCAGTTGCGCCACGGCTTCAAAGTAGTAACAAATCTGCGCCAGCAGACGGCTGATGTTGATGGAGTTTGCGGAGTTGAGGCCAATGGCCTTCTTCAGCTCTTCATCGTCAAATGCCTGCTTAACCAGTGACTGACAGGCATCGAAATCGCCGTCAATCGCGATGGTCTGAATATTGCCGCCCAGGGTGCAGAACAGCTTTTCCTGTAACGGGCTGATTTTGCCTTGAGGATAGAGGATCACCACACGCACGTTTTCCATACCGTAGAAGGCATGAGCCACAGCAGCGCCGGTATCACCCGAGGTTGCCGTCAGAATGGTGATTTTCTCATCCGCACCGCTGACATAAGAGAGCATCTGCGCCATAAAACGACCGCCGAAGTCTTTGAACGCCAGTGTCGGGCCGTGGAACAGCTCCAACGCGGCAATATCGTCAGTGACGTCTACGACCGGTGCCGGGAAGGTGAATGCCGTTTTCAGGCGCTCATGCAGCTGATGAGCGTCGATCTCATCGCCGATAAAAGCCGACAGGATTTTGCTGCTGCGGGTCACGAAATCCATTTCCAACATCGCATCGATGTCAGTCAGTTCGAATTCAGGTAATTCCAGTGGAAAGAACAGGCCTTGCTGTTTACCCAGCCCCTGCTTCACCGCCTGGGCGAAGCTGACCTGCTCATTGTGATCCTTAAGATTATAGAGTTTCATGCGTTATCCCAGTTTGCGTGCGCCTGCCGTGTCTAAACGGCAAATATGGACGAAGCCTTCATCATTTTGCAGATAGTGCTGGCGGAGCCAGTCTGCCATACGTTGTGCGGTATCCAGCTGATTGCACACTGCAAACAGCGTTGGGCCAGAGCCAGAAATACCGCAGGCCAGTGCGCCGATATCCGCAGCGGCCTGACGGGCTTCACTGAAGCCCGGTAACAATTTGGTGCGATACGGTTCCGCAATCACATCCTGCATCAGTTTGGCGGCCAGCAAGGGCTGCTGCGTGTGGCAGGCGTGAATAAAGCCGCCGAGATAGCGACCGTGCCGGATAATGTCCTCTTTACGATACTGCGCAGGCAGGATCGCACGGGCTTCGGCGGTGGACACTTTAATTCCCGGGTAAGCCATCACCCATAACCAGTCATCAAAGCCTGGCACTTCCTGGCTGATAATGCCGTTCTCTTCCAGCATCAACTGCATGCCGCCCAGGAAGCAAGGGGCCACATTGTCATAATGTACGCTGCCGGAAATACGCCCTTCCAGCTCGCCCATCAACGCCAGCAGCTGCGTATCATTCAGCGGTTTACCGCAGTGTTCGTTCATCGCCATCAAACCAGCCACCACCGAGCAAGCGCTGGAACCGAGGCCGGAGCCAATCGGCATATTTTTTTCCAGTGTCATCTTAACCGGCACGCGCTTGCCAATCGCTTCGCAGAAACGGTCCCAGCACTGATAAACGATATTATCCTGTGGGTTTGCCGGCAACTTGCTAACAAAACTGCCTTCATTGTGCAGACTAAATTCGTCGGCGGCTTCCACGGTCACACAGTCGCCCAGCAGGGTGCCATCAACCGGCGACACCGCAGCCCCCAGGACGTCAAAGCCAACGCTGACGTTGCCAATTGAGGCAGGGGCATGAATTTTAACCATGATTAAACTCCCAACTTCCACGACAGAGTACGTAACAGATCGGCAAACACGCCCGCCGCGGTCACATCATTACCGGCACCGTAACCGCGCAACACCAGCGGAATCGGCTGGTAATAGCGGCTGTAGAACGCCAGCGCATTCTCACCATTTTTCACTTTATACAGCGGATCGTTACCGTCAACGGCATCGATTTTCACTTTACACGCTCCGCCCTCTTCAATCGCTCCCACGAAGCGTAATACTTTACCCGCCTCACGGGCGCTGGCAACACGCGCGGCAAACTCCGCATCCAGTTCCGGCAGGCGTGCCATAAACGTTTCCACATCCGCAATCGCCGTCAGCTCTGGTGGCAATACGGCTTCGATCTCAATATCGCTCAGCTCCAGCTGATAGCCCGCTTCACGCGCCAGGATCAGCAGCTTACGTGCCACGTCCAGCCCGGAAAGGTCTTCACGCGGATCCGGCTCGGTAAAGCCCATCTCACGCGCCATGTGGGTGGCATCGGACAGTGACACCCCCTCATCCAGTTTGCCGAAGATAAACGACAGTGAACCGGACAGAATACCGGAGAAGCTAATCAGCTCATCGCCGGCGTTAAGCAGATTTTGCAAGTTCTCGATCACCGGTAAACCGGCCCCGACGTTGGTATCGTAGAGGAACTTACGACGCGATTTCGCCGCGGCGGCACGCATTTGCTGGTAATAGTTGTAAGACGAGGTATTGGCCTTTTTGTTCGGCGTCACAACGTGGAAACCGTCAGCCAGGAAATCGGCATATTGATCGGCGACCTGCTGGCTTGACGTACAGTCAACGATCACCGGGTTCAGCAGATGATACTCTTTCACCAGACGATTCAGACGACCCAGATCAAACGGCTCTTTCGCAGCTTTTAGCTGATCCTGCCAGTTGCCCAGCGGAATGCCGTGGACGTTGGTCAGCAATGCGCGCGAGTTGGCAATGCCGCATACCCGCAGATCAATATGTTTGTTCTTCAGCCAGGTTTGCTGACGATGCAACTGCTCGATCAATGCCGCCCCCACGCCACCAACACCGATGACAAAAACTTCGATCACCTGGTCAGTGGCAAACAGCATCTGATGTACCACGCGCACGCCGGTGGTCGCTTCATCGTTATCCACCACCACAGAGATCGAACGTTCGGACGACCCCTGGGCAATCGCCACAATATTGATGTTAGCGCGCGCCAGTGCAGAGAAGAATTTCGCAGAGATACCACGCAATGTGCGCATGCCGTCACCCACGACGGAGATCACAGCCAGATGCTCCATCACGTCCAGCGGCTCCAGCAGGCCGTCTTTCAATTCCAGATGGAATTCATCTTCCAGCACGCGGCGCGCACGGGCCAGATCGTTCTGTGACACACAGAAGCTGATGCTGTATTCCGAAGAGGACTGGGTGATCAGCACGACAGAGATACCGCTGCGTGACATGGCAGCAAACACGCGGGCGGCCATGCCCACCATGCCTTTCATTCCCGGGCCAGAGACGTTAAACATCGCCATATTATTCAGGTTGGTGATGCCTTTCACCGGGTTGTCCTCATCGCTGCCATCGCCACCAATCAGGGTGCCGGGTGCTTGTGGGTTGGCGGTATTTTTAATCAGGCAAGGGATTTGGAACTGGGCAATCGGGGCAATGGTACGCGGATGAAGCACTTTGGCGCCGAAGTAAGAAAGCTCCATCGCTTCCTGATAGGACATCGACTTCAGCAGTCGCGCGTCCGGCACCTGGCGCGGGTCGCAGGTATATACGCCATCGACGTCAGTCCAGATTTCACAACAATCAGCGCGCAGGCAGGCAGCCAGCACGGCCGCTGAGTAGTCGGAACCATTACGGCCCAACACCACCAGCTCACCCCGTTCGTTGCCGGCGGTGAAGCCTGCCATCAGCACCATGTTGTCTGCGGGAATCTGGCTGGCGGCAATGCGGCGAGTAGACTCAGGAATATCGACAGTGGATTCGAGATAATGACCTACGGCCAGTAGCTGTTCCACCGGGTTGATCACGCTGACGCCATAGCCGCGTGCCTGGAGCAGCCCTTCCATAATGGCGATAGAGAGCTTTTCCCCCCGGCAAATGATGGCGGCATTGACGCTATCCGGGCACTGCCCCAGTAGTGCAATACCGTGCAATACCTGCTTCAGTTGAGCGAACTCCTGATCAACGACGCCTTTAAGCTTGTCAAAAGCAAAGCCAGGCTGTGCTTCAGCCAGCCCCTGCAACAGCTCGGCGAAGATTCGCTCAGCGTCACTGATGTTAGGCAATGCATCCTGCCCGCTGATGGTTTTTTCAATCATCGCCACCAGGTGATTGGTAATCTTCGCTGGCGCGGACAATACGGTAGCAACCTGTCCCTGCTTTGCATTACTTTCCAGAATGTCAGCCACACGCAGAAAACGTTCCGCATTGGCTACCGAGGTTCCACCGAATTTCAGCACTCGCATGTTCAAGCTCTCCTGAATTTTTGCCGAAAAAAAAGCCCGCACTGTTGAGGTGCGGGCTTTTTTTTGATTTTTCCTGTATGCGTCAGCCCGCACCGTTACCTGTGGTAATGGTGGTGGTAATAATGATTGTGGTAATCAGGCTGTTTTTACGCATTGAGATTTATCTTTTATCTGTCTGTTAAATCTGTCGGCTTTCAGAATTAAAGCAAAGTGCCAGCCAAGTCAATTTTTTTATCGAATGGCCTCTTTTTCCCGGCGATGTCGTCAGACCCTTTTCGTCTTCCTTGCCGATCTGTTCTGTTACGCTATGAAAAAATGGCAGTAAATCACACCATTTTTCATGCTTCATCCAGCGTTTTTCTCTACAGCTTTTTTTCTATGTCATGCAGCAGTCGATGCAACATGGCGGTATCTCGCTGCTGAAGCAAACCGATACGTTGCTGCAACCAGTCTGCCAGCTTTTCATCCCCGGCGACGTCCAGCCGCTGCAACAAAAATTGCGCACGCAGGCGGAGCGCCGCAAGTTGTTCAACGTCCGCAGCAGGTTCCGTCTGCGCGCTCACCTGGCGCAATGCCGAGAGTTGATAGCAATAGACCATCACCGCCTGCCCCAGGTTCAGCGACGGATAATCACCCGCCATCGGAATCCCCGTCAACAAATCGGCCTGCGCCAGTTCTTCATTCGTTAAGCCGCTGTCTTCGCGCCCAAAGATCATCGCCACACTGCCTGTCCAGCGTTGCTTCTCTTCCAGTACCTGCTGCACCTCCTGCGGCGTGGCATAGTAACGGAATTTCGCGCGAGAACGTGCCGTGGTGGCAATACTAAAATCAATATCGGCTAATGCTGCCTCAAGTGATGCCCAGTGGCTGGCATTATCCAGAATGTCACCCGCCCCGTGTGCAACGCGTCTCGCTGCCGGATCAAGGTGCGCCTGGCTGTCAACAATACGCAGTTCGCTAAATCCCATGGTTTTCATGGCACGGGCCGCCGCACCGACATTTTCAGCACGCGCAGGAGAGACAAGGATAAAAGGAAAACGCATAACCACCTTCATATAGAGAGAGAAATTCACAATGTTGATGATGCCTTCCCCACAGTGGAAAAAACATCCGGCAATATTTAACATATTATCAACACCCTGGTGGGTTGATTTAAATCGCCGTAATCGAATGATAAACCTATTTTTTCTTGATAACCCACCGAAAAGCAGGCTTCATTACAATAACACCCATATTATCAACTAATTAACATTTATTAATGTGTGCCGTAACCAGACTGTTAACCCTCTGCATTAAATAGCGCTTTTTAGGAGGTATTTGTGAGCTAACCTGCCAATCTGGGAAGAGTTTTTCACAAAAGTGTTAACGTGCTACAATTGGTTTGATATAAGTCAACTAAGCGTTGTTTTATTGCGTGATGGTTGTTGCCTGTGCTGTTATGTTGCTGTTAATACAGTTAGGATATACGCCGTTTTGGCACTGCCGGGGCATGCAGGATACATCCTAATGGCTGCGCAAAACCCAAAAATCATTAAGGGTTGGCCGCGTTGTTGACGGTACATGGATTGTGTATCAAGAACATCATTCTGTACTGCTGTTGTTTTGCTACTGGCTCTGAACACCAGGTGTAGCCAGCGCCAACAGCCGTATGTCCTGTTTTCGATTTTGTTGGCAATTTTAGGTAGCGAACACATGCAGACCCCGCACATACTTATCGTTGAAGACGAATTAGTTACTCGTAATACGCTCAAAAGTATTTTTGAAGCCGAAGGCTACATGGTTTATGAAGCTACAGACGGCGCTGAAATGCACCAGATACTGACGGAAAATGACGTCAATCTGGTCATTATGGACATCAATCTGCCAGGCAAAAATGGCCTGTTACTGGCACGTGAACTGCGTGAGCAGGCAAACGTGGCACTGATGTTCCTCACCGGCCGTGATAACGAGGTCGATAAGATCCTCGGTCTTGAAATCGGCGCCGATGACTACATAACCAAACCGTTTAATCCGCGTGAGCTGACCATTCGCGCACGCAATCTGCTGTCCCGCACCATGAATCTGGCCGCGGTCAGCGAAGAGCGTAAGCTGGTTGAATCCTACCGCTTTAACGGCTGGGAACTGGACATCAACAGTCGTTCACTGGTCAGCCCGCAGGGCGAACAGTATAAGCTGCCGCGCAGCGAATTCCGCGCCATGCTGCACTTCTGTGAGAATCCAGGCAAGATTCAGACCCGTGCTGATTTGCTGAAAAAAATGACCGGACGTGAACTGAAACCACACGATCGCACCGTCGACGTGACCATTCGCCGCATCCGTAAGCATTTTGAATCCACACCGGATACACCAGAAATCATCGCCACGATCCACGGCGAAGGTTACCGCTTCTGCGGCGATCTGCAGGATTAAGTTTTGAGGGCGAGGTATGCCTCGCCCCAACTTATTATCCCTTGCCCCAGGGGATTATCGGCACCGCACTCAGCGCATTTTTCGGCGAACCATCGACGACCTTATCGGAATAGCTCAAATAAATTAACGCATTACGATTTTTGTCGTAGAAACGTACCACCTGGAGTTTCTTGAACACCAGCGATGTCCGTTTACGAAACACCACTTCCCCTTCGGCTTTACCCTGCTTAATTTTCTCACTGAGTTCTACCGGCCCCACCTGCTGACACGAAATAGCGGCATCCGAGGTATCTTCTGCCAAACCTAAGCCCCCTTTGATTCCTCCCGTTTTCGCCCGGCTCAAATAACAGGTGACATTTTTCACGTCCGGATCGTCAAATGCTTCCACCACGATCTTATGATCGGGACCGAACATCTTAAAGACAGTATCTACAGAACCGACCTGTTCTGCCTGAAGCGTGCCGGAGCAGAGCGCTATTGAAGTGACTATTAACACTTTTTTAATTGTCATGACGTGACCATTTCAAAGAAAATAGATGACATTGTAAGGTACATGAGCAACAGTTCATGCCTTTACGATTTATCACGCGATGTTGTTTAAATCAGCGCGGATATGGGTACATTTTTCAGTTACAACCTAACAATTAGCAATTAATGCTACTATTCGTCGACTTTGCTTACCTTGCACCAATTATGAGTAACATGAGGACGATTTATGGACCAAGCCGGTATCATTCGAGATTTGCTTGTCTGGCTGGAGAGCCACCTGGACCAACCTTTATCACTGGATAATGTCGCGGCGAAGGCAGGTTATTCAAAATGGCATTTGCAAAGAATGTTCAAAGACGTCACAAGTCATGCGATTGGCGCTTATATTCGCGCCCGCCGTCTGTCGAAAGCTGCCGTAGCATTACGTTTGACGAGTCGCCCGATTCTCGATATTGCTTTGCAGTATCGTTTTGACTCTCAACAAACTTTCACCAGAGCCTTTAAGAAACAATTTGCCCAGACGCCAGCCTGGTATCGCCGGTCATCAGACTGGAATGCCTATGGGCTGCGCCCACCGATTCGCCTCGACGACGTCAGATTACCCGAACCGACCTGGGTAAGTCTGCCGGAAATCGTGCTGATTGGGCAAACCCAATCTTATACCTGCACACTGGAGCAGATTTCACGCTTCCGTGATGAGATGCGTATGCATTTCTGGCGCCAGTTCCTGACGGAGACGGATACCGTTCCGCCAGTGCTGTATGGTCTGCACCAGTCGCGCCCCAGCATGGAAAAAGACGATGAGCAGGAGATTCTTTACACCACAGCGGTCACCGCTGAGTCCATTTCCAGCCAGTTGCATTCAACGCAGACGGTCGTGCTGGAAGGAGGCGATTATGTGCAGTTCACCTATGAAGGGCCGCGTAACGGACTTCAGAACTTTGTCTTACAGATTTACGGCACCTGTATGCCAACACTGAATCTGACACGTCGTCACGGTCATGACATTGAGCGTTTCTATACCCACGGCGGTAAGAAACGTCCAGAGCCACCGGTCGACATCCATTGTGAATATCTGATCCCGATACGACGCCAGTCGTAGTCAGCAGATGATACAAAAAGGGCCGAGAATATCGGCCCTTTTTCAGGGTTAGCGCTGCAGTTCGTCGAGGGAAGTATCCTCCAGATGCGCAATATCGCCTGCAGTCTCCACCACCCAGCCAGAAGCCAGCCAGGCGCTGTGTTGGTGATCCACGCGGGAAATTGAGCAATTACGCAAGCGCAGGCGGCGTTCCGCATTCGCCGGTAAACCCAGGATCGTACTGAGCAGTACCCCCAACGCCATCCCGTGGCTGACAATCAGTGGACGGCTACCCTCAGGCAATGCCAGGCAGGCATCCAGCGCCTGATGCATGCGCTGCGCCATTTCACTCATAGACTCACCCTGCGGGATGCGGCCGTTCTCCGTGCCATCCACCAGCGTCTTACGCCAGCCCTCTTCTTCAGCATTCAGTGAATCCAGCAGGCGCTCTTCCAGCACCCCCATATTCAATTCACGCAAACGAGAGTCCAGCACGACCGAACAACCACAGGCATCGGCAATGATCTCGGCGGTACGGCGGGTACGGCCCAGATCGCTGGCAATGACATGGGTAATGCCCAGCTTTTTGACGCGATCTCCTACCTGATGAGCCTGCTGCTCTCCTTTCTCAGTCAGCGCGCTGTCTGACTGCCCCTGAATGCGACGTGCCGCATTCCATAGCGTTTCTCCGTGGCGAACAAGATAGACCTGTAACATGCGATTTTCCGTTATACTGCGACAAATTTGCGTAGAGGGTTCAAACAATTATGTACCATGTTGTCGCTGCTACCATCAATCCAGCCAAAATTAAGGCAATTTCTCAAGCGTTCAGCGATATCTTCGGGGAAGGATCCTGCCATATTGAGGGTGTCGAGGTCGACAGCGGCGTTGCTGCACAACCGATCACAAACACAGAAACGCGAACTGGCGCACGTCAGCGCGTGATGAATGCTCGCCAGGTCAGACCGGAAGCCAATTTTTGGGTGGCCATTGAAGCCGGTATTGAAGATAACACTGCCTTCGCATGGATGGTGGTGGAGAATCACAAACTACGCGGCGAATCGCGTTCTGCCAGCTTCACTCTGCCTGCCATCGTGATGAAAGGTATCCATGCCGGACGTGAACTGGGCGAAGAGATGGCCCGCCTGACCGGCGTTAACGATATCAAACATAAAGGCGGTGCAATTGGTGCTTTTACTGCCGGTCGACTGACGCGTACCAGCGTTTATCACCAGGCGCTCATCCTCGCACTGTGCCCGTTTCATAACGACATCTATCAACGCAAAGACGACGAAGAGAGCTCAGACCTTATCTGATCCACTGAGAAGCTGTGTCTCCAGCCATGTTTTCAGGGCAGGAGGCGCACTTTTCAGGCTGTTTGACCCCCGCGTAATCGTCGCAATCCCGGCTCCCAACTCGTTTTTCAGCTCCCGCTGGCTCATTGTCCCGCGCATCAACTCTTCAACAATACGCAGTCGGGTACCCAACGCCTCACGCTCGTCCGGCGTCAGCATCAATTGTAATAGCGGAAGGTGCAGTTCGCCCTGATAGGCACGTTGCAGCAGCGTGACAAAACGCAGCCAGTCTTCGCTCGCCGGGTCAGTCGTGATGGGAACAGGAGTTGGGTTGGTCATGATATTCCGCCATACTATTTAACTAGTACAGTAGCATATCATCATCGCCGTCATACGAGAAGCCACAGCGGTGTTGGCTGTCTCTTCACGTATTCCGGCGATGACACGCAATCAATAACGCTGCTGCCACTCGCTGTCGGCAAACAGTTTATCCGACTGGTTAAGGAAGTAGCGGTAGTAGGCATCATAAGCCAGTACGTTCTTCACATAGCCGCGGGTTTCCGAGAAGGGAATGGTTTCGATAAACGCCACCGCATCCAGTTTCCCTGCGCTGTTACCCTGCCAGGTGCGCACGCGCGACGGCCCGGCATTATACGCAGCCGAGGCAAAAATGCGGTTCTGACCGAACTGTTGGTAAACCGACTCCAGATACTGCGTACCAATCTGGATATTGGTTTCTGCATCCAGCAGCTGGCTGCTGTTGCTGTAGCCCGGAATGCTGAATTTGGTCACAGTATGCTGTGCCGTGGCGGGCATCACCTGCATCAGACCGGATGCGCCAACCGGGGAGCGTGCTTTCGGGTTCCACGCACTCTCCTGCCGGGCAATCGCCATCGCATAGCTGATCGGGATGCTCTTACCGCTGATATTGCGTTCAAACTGCGGCTGCCACGCCAGTGGGAAGCGCTCCTGCAAACTGTTCCACAGTTTACCGGTAATCGTTGCCTGCACGCTGAGATCCCACCAGTTTTGCTGACGTGCGTAGCTGGCCAGCATCTGCTGCTGCGAAGTGGTGCGGCTGGACACCAGATAGCTCCATTCGCTGCGCGCCAGATTATCCATTCCCCAGTACATCAGTTCGCGAACACGGGCAATTTCAGGGCCGCGGGTCAGGCTGCCGTCCACCGCCGGGGCTTTGTCGACCTGCAACGGATACTCCACCCCCAGTTTCTGGGCGGCGACCATTGGATAGAAGCCACGCTCACGCATCAACTTACGCAGAATGCCTTCCGCCTCTTCTTTGCGCCCCTGCTCCATCAGCAGGTCAGCCTGCCAGTACTGCCACTCATCTTTTGCCTTGTCTTCGACCGGCAAACGCGCAATCCAGGTATTCATACCCCGGCGATCGTTGTTCCCCAGCGCCATCCGCACCCGGCGCTCAATCAGCGAGGTTGAATCACTGCGCATCACCACATCGTCGCGCCAGCGTGCCTGCTCACTGGTGGTATCATTGCCCATCAGACGCCAGGCAACCGCATCTTTCAGTTCCTGCGTCTGCTGATCGTCCATTTTTTGCAGCTGCACCAGCGTGGGTATCAGCTGGCGTGCGCGTTCCACATCCGTGCGCGCCAGGCTGGCAAAGGCAATTGCCGTGGCCTGGCGGGTAAAGTCGGTTGCCCCGACATTACGTGCAAAGTTTTCTACCGTGCCGGGATTGTTCTGTAAATCCATCACCGCATTGGCAATGGTCTGGTAATCCTGCGGGAGTTGCTTCGCCAGGAAGTTCACCAGATTGGTGTTACCCGCTTTCATCGCCAGACGTATACGTTCCAGCGTGGTAATCGGATTCTGCTGTCCGGCCATTTGCCAGGCGCTGAACAGTTTATCGCAGGTGCCCGGCAGGGAACTTCCGGTCAGCCAGATAGATTTCGCCCCTTCCCATGCCACCTGCTCCTGGCCGGTAGCCCATTTGGCGTAATACCAGTTACAGCGAGCCGCAACCGGCTTCGGCGCGTCAGGGCTGAAAACCAGCAACCCACGCCAGTCTTCACGCCGGGCCAGCTCATTCACAAAACGCGAAGAGAGCGAGCGCACCGGCGGCAGCGTAGGATAACGCTGGATAAAGTCTTTCACTGCCAGCCCGGTTTCCTGATCCAGGCTCTGCGCAAGCTGGCGATACTCCAGATAGGGATAGAGTGGGTAGTCACGCAGCGTGGGCATCAACTGCCCCACGATATCCATCTGTTTATTATCCCACGCCTGCTTGATTTGCAGATAACGGGTACGCTGTTCATCCAATGAGTCTGCACGGGCACTGCCGGTTACCGCTGTTAAACAGGCTGCCACCACCCACCACTGCCACTTGTCCACCATGACTTTCCCCACGTTATTGCCTCGTCTTATCCTGAACTGCGAAATATTCCCCCTTCATGCTAACCAGGAGCAGCCCTTCATGCCATGTACTCAACAAATATTTACGGAATACCCACACCGCAACCACCGTCATGAAGGGGATGGGGCCAGTTTGAGGTAAGCCGGACGTCACGCACCAGGGATGGCGCGAGTCGAGGCCCGCATGGATGCGTCTTTTGCCGGTCCGACGTGCTCAAACTGGCCTCAGACCTGTCTTCCGTGCCCCACAATTGTACAAACCCTGCTCGCTGATTGTGCACCCTCTGTGCACCTCTTTACATAACATCTTTAAAATCAACAAAATAAAATCTGGCACGCTGTTTGCTCTATTGAATTCCATCTTGTATACCAGATGGAATTCAACTTATGGCTTTTACCACAGGGTTTACGTTACAGGACTGGCAGCACCATTATCAGCAGCATCCGCAGGACGTACTGTCCACGCTGGACGCCCTGCTGGCGGATCTCTCCACCGACGATAATGCGTGGCTGTATCTCGCCACGCCCGCCCAGCTGCGTGCTCAGGTGGAACCGTTACTGGCCGCCTGGCAGCAGGACCCGGCATCGCTGCCGCTGTTTGGCGTTCCCTTTGCGGTAAAAGACAATATTGACATCGCGGGCTGGCCCACCAGCGCGGCCTGCCCGGCCTTTACCTACACGGCTGAAAGCGATGCCGTCGCTGTCGCCAACCTGAAGGGCAAAGGGGCGATTGTTATTGGCAAAACCAACCTTGACCAGTACGCCACCGGGCTGGTCGGCACCCGCTCGCCGTTCGGCGCGGTCTGCAACACCTTTAATCCTGAGTATGTCAGCGGCGGCTCCAGCTCCGGTTCTGCCTCCGTCACCGCTCGCGGCCTGGTCTGCTTTGCCCTCGGCACGGATACCGCCGGTTCCGGTCGCGTGCCGGCAGGATTTAACAATATCGTCGGCCTCAAGCCGACCAAAGGCTGGCTCTCTGCCACTGGCGTTGTCCCTGCCTGTCGCCTGAACGACACCATTTCCGTGTTTGCGCTGACGGTGGAAGATGCCTTCCTCGTCGCACACTGTGCCGCAGGCTACGACAGCCTGGATGCTTACTCTCGCGCAAATCCGGGCCTCGCCCCGGCAGCGATGCCCACCTCACCACGATTTGCCATCCCTGCCAGCCCGGCGTTCTTTGGCGATACACAAGCACAGGCGGCCTGGGAAGCGGCCTGTACCGACCTGATTGCGGGAGGCGCCAGCTTACAACCCATCGACTTTACCCCGTTCTCACAGCTGGCTGAGCAGCTCTATTACGGTCCCTGGGTCGCGGAGCGTACCGTTGCCGTGGGTGACATGCTGAGCCGCCCGGAAGAGATGGACCCGGTGGTGTATGGCATCGTCGCCAGTGGCAACCACTACAGCGCCGTGGACGCTTACAAAGCGGAATATCTGCGCGCCGAACTGACGCGCCAGATCCAGCAGACCCTCAGCCAGTTCGATGCGCTGGTGGTCCCCACCTCTCCGACCATTCATACGCTGGAAGAAATGAAACAGGAACCGGTGCGTTACAATTCGCAGTTCGGCACTTACACCAACTTCACTAACCTCGCCGACCTGGCCGCCCTGGCCCTTCCGGCCCCGTTCCGCGCCGATGGCCTGCCTGCCGGGATCACTCTGATCGCCCCGGCCTGGTATGACCGTGCGCTGGCGACCTTTGGCACCCGCTGGCAACAGCAGCAAGCCCTGAGTCTTGGTGCCACCGGCAAACCTCAGCCTGTCCCCGCCTCCCTGCCCGCCTCACCGCTGCACGTGCGTGTGGCGGTGGTCGGTGCGCACCTGACCGGCATGCCGCTCAACCACCAGCTCACGCGCCGCGATGCCGTACTGGTAGAAGAGACGCAGACCGCCGCCAGCTATCGCCTGTATGCGCTGGCTAACACCGTCCCCGCCAAACCGGGGCTGGTTAGAGATGCGACGGGCGCCGCCATCATCGTCGAACTGTGGGATATCCCACTGGCACGTTTTGGCGAGTTCGTGGCGGAGATCCCCGCCCCGCTGGGGATTGGCACCCTGGAACTGGCCGACGGTCGCAGTGTGAAAGGGTTTATCTGTGAACCTGCCGCCCTGGCGCAGGCTACCGACATCACCGAATTTGGCGGCTGGCGCCGCTGGCTGACCCGCGAGGTATCTTCACATGTTTAATACCGTACTCATCGCTAACCGGGGCGAAATCGCCTGTCGCGCCATCCGTACTCTGAAACGACTGGGGATCACCAGCGTGGCGGTTTACTCCGAAGCCGACAAAAACGCGCAGCATGTCAAAGATGCTGATATCGCTCTCGCCCTCGGCGGCGATAAAGCCAGCGACAGCTACCTGGTCATCGATAAGATCCTTAACGCCGCCCGCGAGAGCGGTGCGCAAGCCATCTGGCCAGGCTACGGCTTCCTGTCAGAAAGCCTGCCGTTTGCCGCCGCCTGCGAAGCGGCCGGGATCGTCTTTATCGGCCCAACGGCACACCAAATCGGTGAATTTGGCCTCAAGCACCGCGCCCGTGAACTGGCCGCTGCCGCAGGCGTGCCGATGACACCGGGCACACCCTTACTGGATTCACTGGAAGAGGCATTAAGCGCCGCAGGCCGAATCGGCTACCCGGTGATGCTGAAAAGCACCGCCGGGGGGGGCGGGATCGGCCTGACGCGCTGTGCCGACGAGACCACGCTGATCGCCGCCTGGGAGAGCGTACGCCGCCTCGGCGAACAGTTCTTCAGCGATGCCGGGGTATTCCTGGAGCGTTGTATCGACCAGGCCCGCCATGTAGAAGTGCAAATCTTCGGCGATGGCCAGGGCAAGGTCGTGGCCCTCGGCGAGCGCGATTGTTCACTGCAACGCCGCAATCAGAAAGTGGTGGAAGAGACGCCGGCACCGAACCTCCCTGCCGCCACCCGCACCGCCCTGCTCGACTCGGCGGTGAAACTCGGTGAACTGGTCAACTATCGCAGCGCGGGCACCGTGGAATATATCTACGATGCCGCACGCGATGAGTTCTTCTTCCTCGAAGTGAATACCCGTTTACAGGTAGAGCATCCGGTCACCGAGTGCGTCACCGGGCTGGATCTGGTGGAATGTATGCTGCTGGTCGCCGCCGGAGAGCAGCCGGACTGGGCGCGTATGGCACAGGCACCGCAGGGCGCCTCCATCGAAGTGCGTATTTACGCCGAAGATCCGCTGAAAAACTTCCAGCCCAGCCCTGGCGTACTGACCGAAGTCTGTTTCCCGGAAGGCGTGCGCATCGACAGTGGGATCAGCACCGGCACAGAAGTCTCCGCATTCTACGATCCGATGATCGCCAAGCTCATCGTACAGGGCAAAAACCGTGCGGATGCGCTGGAAAAAATGCAGACGGCGCTAAATGAAACCCGTCTGCACGGCATCGCTACCAACCTCGATTACCTGCGTCAGATTGTCGCCACTGAGGCATTCCGCAGCGGCCAGGTGTGGACGCGACTGCTCGACAGCTTCACCCCGCTTTCTCCGGTGGTGGAGGTTCTCCAGCCCGGCACCTGGAGCAGCATTCAGGATTATCCGGGCCGCCTCGGCTACTGGGATATTGGCGTACCGCCGTCCGGTCCGATGGATGATTATGCCTTCCGCCTCGCTAACCGCATTGTCGGCAACGCGGAAGAAGCCGCCGGGCTGGAATTTACCCTGCAAGGGCCCACCCTGCGTTTTCACAGCGATGCCCTGATCGCGCTGACTGGAGCCGCCTGCCCGGCCACACTGGATGGCGAAGCGGTAGCGTACTGGCAGCCGCTGGCAGTGAAAGCCGGACAGACGTTGACCCTCGGTCGCGCCCAACAGGGCTGCCGCACCTATCTGGCGGTACGCAACGGTTTTGACGTACCGGAATATCTCGGCAGCCGTTCTACCTTCGCTCTGGGGCAGTTTGGCGGTCACGCCGGGCGCACCCTGCGCGTGGCCGATATGCTGGCGATATCGCAGCCCGCACTCGCCGCCTGTACCACTCCTGCTCCGGTCTGCGAACCCGCTGCCTTACCTGTCGCCGCGCAGCCCGTATACGCTGACGAATGGCGCATCGGCGTGCTGTACGGCCCGCACGGCGCCCCGGATTTCTTTACCCAGCAGTCTATCGATGAGTTTTTTGCCAGCGAGTGGCAGGTGCATTACAACTCTAACCGCCTCGGCGTACGCCTCGTAGGGCCAAAACCCGGCTGGACACGCGCCAACGGCGGTGAAGCGGGGCTGCACCCGTCCAACGTCCATGATTGCGAATACGCCATTGGTGCCGTTAATTTCACCGGCGATTTCCCGGTAATCCTCACCCGCGATGGACCCAGCCTCGGCGGGTTCGTCTGCCCGGTGACCATCGCCAAAGCGGAACTGTGGAAAGTCGGTCAGGTGAAACCCGGCGACCGCATTCGTTTTCATCCGATCAGCTTCGAAGAAGCCCACGCGCTGGAACAGGCGCAGACGCACAGCGTGACGCGTCTCAACGCCTTGCATACCACGGAATTTACCGTGCCTTCGCTGGCCGAAACCGATCACGGTTCCGCAACGGTACTGGCCGCCATCAAAGCCACCAGCACCACGCCGACCGCTATTTATCGTCAAGCCGGGGATAACTACATCCTGCTGGAGTACGGCGACAACGTGCTGGATCTGGCGCTGCGCCTGCGCGTCCACCTGCTGATGACCGCCCTGCATGAGAGCGGCCAGCCGGGCGTGGAGGAGCTGTCACCGGGTGTGCGCTCCCTGCAAATCCGCTACGACAGCCAGATCCTCAGCCAGAAACAGCTGATGACCCTGCTGCTACAGCTGGAGAAGAATCTCGGCGATGTCACGCGCATGACCGTGCCATCGCGCATTGTCCACCTGCCGATGGCCTTTGAAGACAGCGCCACCCTCAGTGCCGTAGAACGCTATGCCGAAACCGTGCGCACCAGCGCCCCCTGGCTGCCGAATAACGTCGATTTTATCCAGCGCATTAACGGACTCAGCAGCCGTGAAGCCGTCAGCCAGACGCTGTTTGATGCCAGCTACCTGATCCTCGGTCTGGGTGATGTCTATCTCGGCGCGCCTTGTGCAGTGCCGATCGACCCGCGCCACCGCCTGCTCAGTTCTAAATACAACCCGGCACGTACCTTCACCGCGGAAGGTACCGTCGGCATTGGCGGCATGTACATGTGCATTTACGGCATGGACTCCCCCGGCGGGTACCAACTGGTGGGGCGTACGCTGCCCATCTGGAACAAATTCCTGAAAAACGACCAGTTCGCGGCAAACGAACCCTGGCTGCTGCACTTCTTTGACCAGGTGCGTTTCTACCCGGTAAGCGAAGCCGAACTGGACGTGCTGCGTGACGACTTCCGTGAAGGCCGCGCCACCGTTCGCATTGAGCAGTCAGTGTTTGATTTTGCCGAACATACGCAGTTCCTCAGCGATCACGCAGCCTCTATCGCTGACTTCCGCCAGAAGCAGGCCAGCGCCTTTGATGCCGAAGTGGCGCTGTGGGCGCAGGAAGACGAAGGTGCACCGCTGACCAGCGAAGAGACGCTGCGGCCCCCCGAAGAGGATGACGGTGCGTTGCAGGTCAGCGCCGATATGAACGGCAATATCTGGAAAGTGCTGGTGCAGCCCGGTGACGAGGTGGAAGCCGGTCAGCCGCTGATTATCGTCGAGGCGATGAAAATGGAGCTGGCGATCAACGCCCCACAGGCAGGACGCGTCAAACGTATCGGTTGCCAGCCAGGCCGCCCGGTCAGCCCTGGCGATGCCCTGCTATGGCTGGAATAAACATGGACAGCAAACGCAGCAAAGATCGGCCGGAAGCCCTGGCCGATCGCGTCTACCACCAGCTAAAAAATGACATCTTTGATTTTCGTCTGATGCCGGGCGACCGCTTCAGCGAAAGCGAAGTCGCGGAACGTATGGACGTCAGCCGCACCCCGGTGCGTCAGGCCCTGTTTCGTCTTGAGCGTGAGGGCTATGTCGAAGTGTGGTTTCGCAGCGGCTGGCAGGTGCGTCAGTTTGACTTCGAATATTTCGAAGAGCTGTATGACCTGCGCACCGTGCTGGAGTGCGAGGCAGTCAAACGCCTGTGTCGCCTGCCCGCAGATGATTGTGCGGCACTGCTGACGCGCCTGACCTGCTTCTGGATCGATGAGCCGCGTCTGGAAGATGGCATAGCCGTTTCGCTACACGATGAAGCCTTCCATATCGCCCTGGTCGCCGCGGCAGGCAACAGCGAAATCGCCCGCATCCACAGCGAATTAACCGAGAAAATCCGCATTATCCGCCGTCTCGACTTCACCCGCGAAGACCGGATCAGCGCGACCTATAACGAACACGCCCGCATTCTGCGTGCGGTATTGCATCAGCACAGTGAGGAGGCCCAGCGCATTCTGACCGACCATATTGCCGTCAGTCGCGCCGAAGTCAGGAAAATCACCATTCATATGCTCCAGCAGGCAAGGTTACACACCGTTTCATCCAACTAATCTTTCAATACATTTAGGGGTTTACTGATGAAGAGACGTTCACTGCTCAAGGCCTTCGCGCTTTCTGCCACCGTAGTCAGCATGGGATTGTCCTGGAGCGCTCAGGCCGCCGATACCATCAAAGTGGGCATCATGCATTCGCTGTCCGGTACGATGGCGATTTCTGAAACACCACTGAAAGACGTGGCACTGATGACCATTGAAGAGATCAATGCCAAAGGCGGCGTGCTGGGTAAAAAGCTGGAACCAGTGGTGGTTGACCCGGCCTCCAACTGGCCGCTGTTTGCGGAAAAAGCCCGTCAGCTGCTGACTCAGGATAAAGCCGCCGTGGTATTTGGCTGCTGGACCTCGGTTTCGCGTAAATCCGTGCTGCCGGTTTTCGAGGAGCTGAACGGACTGCTGTTCTACCCGGTGCAGTATGAAGGCGAGGAGATGTCTCCAAACGTCTTCTACACCGGGGCAGCACCAAATCAGCAGGCGATTCCGGCGGTGGAATACCTCATGAGTGAAGACGGCGGCAGCGCCAAACGCTTCTTCCTGCTGGGCACCGACTATGTCTATCCGCGTACCACCAATAAGATCCTGCGCGCCTTCCTGCACTCAAAAGGGGTGAAAGACAGCGACATCGAAGAGGTCTATACGCCGTTTGGCTACAGCGATTACCAGACCATTGTTTCTAATATCAAAAAATTCTCTGCCGGGGGCAAAACGGCCGTGGTCTCAACCATCAACGGCGATTCCAACGTTCCTTTCTATAAAGAGCTGGCGAACCAGGGGCTGAAAGCCACCGACGTCCCGGTAGTGGCCTTCTCGGTCGGTGAAGAAGAGTTGCGCGGCATCGACACCAAACCGCTGGTGGGTAACCTGGCGGCGTGGAACTACTTCGAATCAGTGGATAACCCGACCAATGCTAAGTTCGTGGCAGCTTATCGCGCCTATGCCAAAGCCCACAAATTGCCGAACGCCGATACCGTGGTGACCAACGACCCGATGGAAGCCACCTATGTCGGCATCCATATGTGGGCGCAGGCGGTAGAGAAAGCCGGCTCCACCGATGTGGATAAAGTGCGTGCAGCGATGGCCGGACAGACCTTTGCCGCGCCGGATGGTTTTACCCTGACGATGGACCAGACCAACCACCATCTGCACAAGCCGGTAATGATTGGCGAAATCGAAGATAACGGTCAGTTCAACGTCGTCTGGCAGACCGACAAACCGGTGCGTGCCCAGCCATGGAGCCCATATATCGCCGGCAACGACAAGAAGCCCGATCATCCGGTGAAAACCAGCAATTAATCCCGTGTAACCCCAGGGCCAGGCATGCCTGGCCCCTACGCCGAACAATGCTGTACGGGTCGGCACGTCTGGCCCCTACGCCGAACAATGTTGTACGGGTCGGGCACGCCTGGCCCCTACGCCGAACAATGTTGTACGGGTCGGGCAGCCTGGCCCCTACGCCGAACAATGTTGTACGGGTCGGGCATGCCTGGCCCCTACGCCGAACAATGCTGTACGGGTCGGCATGCCTGGCCCCTACGCCTAACAATGTTGTAGGGGTCGGGCATGCCCGACCCGTTATTTCTCCGGAGCCATAATGATGCGATTCCTGGTGTTACTGCTGTTCAGCCTGCCGCTTCTGGCCCAGGCAGGCCCGGCCGCCGACTTTGCCGCCGCCAGCCGCAGCGATCAACTGACACTCTTACAGCAGTGGGCCGCCGCACCGAATGCCAACCGCCTGCCTTTATTGCAGGCGCTGCACAGCGAAAACGTGGTGCTGGATGAACACAAACAGCCCTTTACCCGAACCAAAGACCAACTGGTCCCGCTGGAAGGCAACGCGGCGCCCGTGGGGGCAACCAAAAAATTATTTGTGAACAACCGACTGCGCGTGATGATTACCTCTGCGCTCGCCGCACACCAGTTGGTCAGCCCGATTACCCCCATTCGCCTGCACGCCGCGCGCGCCTTGCAGAATGAAGCCAATATCGACCAGCTACCGCTGCTGAAACAGCGTCTGGCCGCCGAGGAAGATGCTACCGTTCATGCGGTGCTGGCCCAGGCTGTTGCCGGATTACAGCTGGCGGATCCTAACCCGCTGGTGCGTCTGGACGCGGTAAAACGGCTGGGAGAAACCAGCGATCCGCAAACGCAGGCCAGCCTGGAACACCTGCTGCAACCCCAGAATGAAGCCGATGCCCGCGTGCGTGCGGCGGCAGCCGATAGCCTGAAACAGATTCGTTATCGCCTGCTGCCCGGCGATATTTTAGGTCAGGCTTTTACCGGCCTGTCGCTGGGCTCGGTGCTGCTGCTGGCCGCCCTTGGACTGGCGATCACCTACGGCCTGCTGGGGGTCATCAATATGGCCCACGGTGAAATGCTGATGATCGGCGCTTATGCCACCTGGATTGTGCAAAACCTGTTCCAGCGCTTCGCCCCGGAGTGGCTGGCCTTTTATCCGCTGCTGGCCCTGCCGGCCGCCTTCTTTATCACCGCCGCCATCGGCATGGCGCTGGAACGCACCATCATCCGCCATCTGTACGGCCGCCCGCTGGAAACCCTGCTTGCCACCTGGGGCATCAGCCTGATGCTGATCCAACTGGTGCGCATCCTGTTTGGCGCGCAAAACCTGGAAGTGGCGAACCCGCCGTGGCTGTCCGGTGGTTTGCAGGTGCTGCCTAATCTCGTGCTGCCGTACAACCGCCTGGCGGTGATCCTGTTTGTCATCGGCGTGCTGGTTCTCACCTGGCTGCTGCTGAATAAAACCCGCCTTGGCATGAACGTGCGTGCGGTGACACAAAACCGGGCGATGGCCGACTGCTGCGGTGTGCCTACCGGGCGCGTCGACATGCTGGCGTTTGGCCTCGGTTCCGGCATTGCCGGGCTGGGCGGCGTGGCGCTGTCGCAGCTGGGCAATGTCGGCCCGGAGCTGGGCCAGGGCTACATCATCGACTCCTTCCTGGTGGTGGTGACCGGTGGCGTTGGGCAGTTGGCAGGCACGGTGGTGGCCGCACTCGGCCTCGGCATCCTGAACAAAGTGCTGGAGCCGCAGATCGGCGCGGTGCTCGGTAAGATCCTGATCCTGGTGTTGATCGTGCTGTTTATTCAGAAACGACCGCAGGGACTGTTCGCCTTTAAAGGGAGGGTGATTGACTGATGACGCAACCCATAACGCTGACCCTGGCACGAAAAGCCCCGCGCCTGACGACCGCGCTGGGTGCGGTGGTACTGCTGCTCTTGCTGCTATTGCCGTTCCTCGCGCTGCTGCCCGCCGACCACCCGCTATTTATGTCGACTTACACCCTGACGCTGGTGGGGAAAATCCTCTGCTACGCCATTGTGGCGGTGGCGCTGGACCTGGTGTGGGGCTACGCCGGGCTGCTATCCCTCGGGCACGGACTGTTCTTCGCTCTCGGCGGCTATGCCATGGGCATGTACCTGATGCGCCAGGCCTCCGGTGAGGGGCTGCCTGCATTCATGTCGTTCCTGTCCTGGACCGAGATGCCATGGTTCTGGGCAGGCACGCAGCATTTCGCCTGGGCACTGTGCCTGATTGTGCTGGTGCCAGGCCTGCTGGCGCTGGTCTTTGGCTGGTTCGCCTTCCGTTCAAAAATCAAAGGCGTCTACTTCTCGATTATGACCCAGGCGCTGACCTATGCCGGGATGTTACTGTTCTTTCGCAATGAAACCGGCTTTGGCGGTAACAACGGCTTTACCGGATTCACCACCCTGCTCGGCTTCCCGGTGACGGCGACCGGCACACGCATTGGGTTGTTTATGGCCACGGTGCTGCTGCTGGCGGCCAGTCTGGCGGTGGGCCTGCTGCTGGCACGCAGCAAATTTGGCCGGGTGCTGACGGCGGTGCGCGATGCGGAAAACCGCCTGATGTTCTGCGGCTATGATCCCCGGGGATTTAAGCTGTTTGTCTGGACGCTGTCTGCCGTGCTGTGCGGGCTGGCCGGGGCGCTGTATGTGCCGCAGGTGGGCATTATCAACCCTGGTGAAATGTCGCCCACTAACTCGATTGAGGCGGCTATCTGGGTCGCGCTTGGCGGGCGCGGCACGCTGATTGGCCCGCTGCTCGGTGCCGGGATCGTTAACGGCGCCAAAAGCTGGTTCACCGTTGCCTTCCCCGAATACTGGCTGTTTTTCTTAGGCCTGATGTTTATCCTCGTCACGCTGTTCCTGCCGCGCGGCGTGATTGGCCTGCTGCGCAGGAGGAAACATGACTGAGCACCTGTTTACCCAGCCCCACCGCGCCGACCGTCACCGTGAACAGACGGATCCGGTGTTACAGCTGGAGAATATCAATGTGTCGTTTGACGGTTTCAAAGCGCTGACTGACCTCTCCTTACAGATTGGCGTTGGCGAACTGCGCTGCGTGATCGGCCCGAACGGCGCGGGGAAAACCACGCTGATGGATGTGATCACTGGCAAAACCCGCCCGGATAATGGCCGGGTGATCTACGACCAGAGCATCGACCTGACCACCCTTTCCCCGGTGGAAATCGCCCGCATCGGCATTGGGCGTAAATTCCAGAAACCGACGGTGTTTGAAGCGCTGACGGTATTTGAAAATCTGGAAATTGCCTTAAAAACCGATAAATCGGTCTGGGCCAGTCTGCGTGCCAGACTGAACAGTGAACAACAGGATCGCATTACCGAGGTGTTGAAACTGCTGCGCCTTGGCAGTGAACGCCAGCGCCCGGCGGGCCTGCTGTCCCACGGGCAGAAACAGTTTCTGGAGATTGGCATGTTACTGGTGCAGGACCCGCATCTGCTGTTACTGGATGAGCCAGCCGCTGGCATGACCGATGCAGAAACCGACTACACCGCCGAACTGTTCCGCACTCTTGCCGGTAAACATTCGCTGATGGTGGTGGAACACGATATGGGCTTTGTTGAAACCATTGCTGACCATGTGACGGTGCTGCATCAGGGCCAGGTGCTGGCCGAAGGATCGCTGCGCGATGTGCAGGCAAACGATCAGGTGATTGAAGTCTATCTGGGGCGATAATATGTTACAGGTCTCTGAACTACATCAATATTATGGCGGCAGCCACATTCTGCGTGGACTGTCATTTGAAACCAAACCCGGCGAGATCACTTGTCTGCTGGGGCGTAACGGCGTGGGGAAAACTACGTTGCTGAAATGCCTGATGGGGCTGATCCCGGCGAAATCTGGCAGCATCAACTGGCAGGGGCAAACGATCAACCAGCGCAAACCGCACCAGCGGGTGCAGGCCGGGATCGCCTATGTGCCCCAGGGTCGGGAGATCTTCCCGCGTCTGACGGTGGAAGAGAATTTGCTGATGGGACTGGCACGCTTTTCAGGCAGCCAGGCCACGCAGGTGCCGGAGGAGATCTGGCAACTCTTTCCGGTTCTGTGGCAGATGAAACAGCGGCGCGGCGGCGATCTGTCCGGTGGTCAGCAGCAACAGCTGGCGATCGGCCGGGCGCTGGCCTGTAAACCGCAACTGCTGATCCTCGATGAACCCACCGAAGGGATCCAGCCTTCGGTGATCAAAGAGATCGGGGCGGTGATCCGCCAGCTGGCCGCACGCGGGGATATGGCGATCCTGCTGGTCGAACAGTTTTACGATTTCGCCGCCGGGCTGGCCGACAATTATCTGGTGATGTCACGGGGGGAGATCGTCCAGCGTGGCCTGGGAAGGGAGATGGAAAATGACGGCGTGCGCGGGCTGGTAACGATCTGACTCTTCTACTGGTCAGGCATAGCGGCTACTCCTTGCGGAAACCGGCATGCCTGACCCAGGGTTTGCAGCACTATCCTATTGAAGGTAAACTGCAAAACAGGTAAAACGCAGCAGGCAATCGTTTTCGTTCACCCTCATTTCTCTCCGCGATAATGGAAAAAAGACTCATGGAAATCCGGCGCGACGAGCGTATCAATAAGCTGGCCCAGGCGCTGAAACGCACCGATAAAATCCATCTGAAAGAAGCGGCTCATCTGCTTGGCGTGTCTGAGATGACCATTCGTCGCGATCTGAGTAGCGGTCCGGGCGTTGTGGTTCTGCTGGGGGGATATATCGTCAGCGATCCGATGCGTCATCAGAACCATTATTTTGTTTCCGATCAGCAGGAGCAGAATGTCGATCGCAAACGTCTGTTGGGGCAGCGTGCCGCCGCGTTGATCCAGCCGGAAGAGACGGTGTATTTCGATTGCGGCACCACGGTGCCGTGGATCATCGATGCCATCGACGAAGACCTTCCGTTTACCGCGGTTTGCTGCGCCATGAACACTTTTCTGGCCCTGAAAGAAAAAACCGCCTGCCGGGTGATCTTGTGCGGTGGCGAATTCCATCCAGACAACGCCATTTTCACACCGCTGGGCACGCAGTCAGTGATGGACAGCCTGTGTCCCGATAAAGCCTTTATTTCCGCCGCTGGCATCGATATCCGGCAGGGTGCCAGTTGCTACAACCTGAGTGAATTGCCGATGAAACATCTGGCATTACAGCGTGCGCGTTCGCGCCTGCTGGTGGCAGACAGCAGCAAATTTGGCAAAGTGCTGCCTGCTCGCATTGCCGATCTCAGTGCGTTCGACGGCCTGATCAGCGATGCCGCGCCCGGTGAAGATATCGGCATTGAGGTTATCGCCTCGTAAGTATCGGGCGCCGGATATCGTAGGGGTCGGGCATGCCCGACCCGCAAACATCCTCACCAGCGATTCAAAATCGCCTCACCATCGCGCAGACGCCGCAGGTTCTCACACACTCCCGCCACATTGCCCTCCAGTGAAATATCGGTCACGCCGCCAATGTGCGGCGTGGCGATCACATTGTGGTGGAACAGCACATCCTGCGGGTCGGGCGGTTCCTGCCAGAAGACATCCAGCCCGGCACCGGCCAACGGCCCATTCTCCAGCGCCGCCAGCAGCGCCGGTTTCTCAATCAGACCGCCGCGCCCAAGGTTAATCAGGAAGCTGCCCTGCTTCATCTTCGCCAGCGCAGGCTCATCAATAATATGATGCGTTTCCGGGTTGTCCGGTAAACTCAGCACCACAAAATCCGCCTCGCGCAGCAGGTGCGGTAAACGCTCCATGCCGCCAACCCAGTCCAGGCGATGCTGACGGGCAAAATCATCAGACGCCTGACGTTTCACGCCAATCATGCGCATATCAAACGCGGCGAGCCGCTGCGCCAGCGCTTTACCGATGCCGCCCAGCCCCACCAATCCGACGGTCTTGCCTTTCAGCCCCATGCCGACCGGCAGGCCCAGCTGACGGGTAGCCAGCATCTGCGGCACTTCGCTGGCCTTACGTGCCAGGCCGATCATCATCCAGATCCCCAGTTCCGCAACGGAATCTGCATTGCCGGATCGGTCCGATGGCACATTGGCCACGGTAATACCGCGCTGGCGAGCCGTCTCAATATCCACCCCTTCCAGCCCGGCTCCCGCCTGCTGGATCAGCTTCAGGCGATCGGCTGTCTGTAAGAGACGTTGATTGACCTTCGCCATGCCGGGGATCAGCGCATCAAAACCCGCCAGGCTCTCTGCCGCATGCCCGGCAGAAGCAACAAATTCGACATCGGGGAGTCTCTGACGGAACTGCTGGATCATCCCACCCCAGGCATTTTCTTCCGCCGCGATCAGAACTTTCATCGATATCTCCATCATTTATAAGGCAAAAAATGAGCTTAGACGGCTACGGTCATAAATCAAACAGAAATCAGGCAGATCCGTTGATATCGGGATAATCCTCTGCGTTCCGGCTGTGAATAAGGGGGGAAACCAGCTAAACTCCGCTATCTGAGTGGGCACCCTTATGCCCCTGCTAATTAAGAGGCTCAAACTAACGTGGCTCAATTCGTCTATAGCATGCATCGCGTCGGCAAAGTCGTTCCGCCGAAGCGTCATATTTTGAAAAACATCTCCCTCAGCTTCTTCCCTGGCGCCAAGATCGGCGTACTGGGTCTGAACGGGGCAGGTAAATCTACGCTGCTGCGCATCATGGCGGGCATCGATAAAGACATCGAAGGGGAAGCGCGTCCGCAGCCAGGCCTGAAAATTGGCTATCTGGAGCAGGAACCGAAGCTTAACCTGGAACACACCGTTCGTGAGTCGGTAGAAGAAGCCGTTTCCGAAGTGGTCAACGCGCTGAAAGGTCTGGACGAGGTGTACGCTAAGTACGCAGAGCCGGATGCAGACTTCGACAAACTTGCCGCGCAACAGGGCAAGTTTGAAGAAATCATCCAGGCGCACGACGGCCACAATCTGAACACCCAGCTCGAACGTGCCGCTGATGCGCTGCGTCTGCCGGACTGGGATGCGAAGATTGGCACTCTTTCCGGGGGTGAACGCCGCCGCGTTGCGCTGTGCCGTCTGCTGCTGGAAAAGCCAGACATGCTGCTGCTCGACGAACCAACGAACCACCTGGATGCGGAATCCGTAGCCTGGCTGGAACGCTTCCTGCACGACTTCGAAGGGACCGTTGTGGCGATTACGCACGACCGTTACTTCCTCGATAACGTGGCCGGTTGGATTCTGGAGCTGGACCGTGGTGAAGGGATTCCATGGGAAGGTAACTACTCTTCATGGCTGGAGCAAAAAGATGCGCGTCTGGCGCAGGAAGCCTCCTCCGAAGCGGCTCGTCGTAAATCGATTGAGAAAGAGCTGGAGTGGGTGCGTAAAGGCGCTAAAGGCCAGCAATCTAAAGGCAAGGCGCGTCTGAACCGCTTTGAAGAGCTGAACAACGCCGAATACCAGAAGCGTAACGAGACCAACGAACTGTTTATTCCACCTGGCGCACGCCTGGGCGATAAAGTGGTTGAGGTCAACAACCTGCGCAAATCTTACGGTGACCGTCTGCTGATTGACGATCTCTCCTTCTCTGTTCCGAAAGGTGCGATTGTTGGCATCATCGGTCCGAACGGCGCGGGTAAATCGACCCTGTTCCGCATGATGTCCGGTCAGGAACAGCCTGATTCCGGTAGCATCGTACTGGGCGAGACCGTGAAGCTGGCGTCAGTGGATCAGTTCCGCGACAGCATGGATGGGTCTAAAACCGTATGGGAAGAAGTGTCCGGCGGTCAGGACATCATGCGTATCGGCAACACCGAGATGCCAAGCCGTGCCTACGTTGGCCGCTTTAACTTTAAAGGGGTTGATCAGGGTAAACGCGTTGGCGAGCTGTCCGGTGGTGAGCGTGGTCGTCTGCATCTGGCTAAACTGTTACAGGTTGGCGGCAACATGCTGCTGCTGGATGAACCAACCAACGACCTGGATATTGAAACCCTGCGCGCGCTGGAAAACGCCCTGCTGGAGTTCCCGGGCTGTGCCATGGTGATCTCGCATGACCGTTGGTTCCTGGACCGTATTGCCACCCACATTCTGGATTACCAGGATGAAGGCAAGATCGAGTTCTTCGAAGGTAACTTTACTGAATACGAAGAGTACAAGAAACGTACGCTGGGTGCGGAAGCGCTTGAGCCAAAACGTATTAAGTACAAGCGTATGATCAAGTAAGCGACCGGGCTTACGGGGCGACCAAAAAAAGGTCGCCCCCCTACGTATAAAACTCCCGAAACACCGGCGACTGCATCGCAAAATCAATAAACCGCGACAGCGCAGGCGAGTTCAACTTACGGCTTGGGTACACCAGCCACAGCTCATTCCCCTCCACTTCCCACTCCGGCAGCACCTGCACCAGATCGCCCTGCGACAACACCTCATCGGTTAAAAAACGCGGCAACAGCGTAATACCCGCTTTGCCCAGCGCACACTCGCGCGCATACACCAGATTATCGGTCATATGCGTGGGCGGCAGCAGCCAGCGATAATATTCCTCATCACGTTTAAGCACCCATTCGGTCCAGGCGCGGTGCGCAATGCAGCGGTGTGCGGAGAGCTGGCCGGGATGGGTCAGCGGCGGCAACGATGCCAGATACTCTGGCGATGCCACCAGCAGGCGCTGGCAGTAGCCAATACGGCGGCCAATCAGCGACGAATCCTGCGGCCTTCCGGTGCGCAGCGCCACATCAAAGCCATCCTGCACCAAATCGCGGATTTCATCGGAAACTGACACATCCAGCGTCACATCGGGATATTCCTGCTGAAAGGCCGTATTGAAACGCGCCAGCAGCGTGGCACCAATGCCGGCAGGAGAGGTAATGCGCAGCCGCCCGCTGGGATTATCGCGCAGTCGCTCAATCGCCATACCGGCGCGTTCACTGGCCTGCAGCATCTCCTGGCAGTGCACCAGATAGCGCTCGCCCGCAAAGGTCAGGTTGAGCTGGCGCGTGGTACGGTTAATCAGCCGCAACCCCAGCGCCTGCTCCAGCTGGCTGACGCGCTGGCTGACGCTGGATTTCGGTAAACCCGCACGATTCGCCGCAGCGGTAAAACTCCCGCACTCGGCCACCAGCGCAAACAGCGCCATATCCTGCAACTGTTTAAACATGATTGTTCACCTCAAACGAACACTGCGTGCATCATTGTCCATCTTATCATTCGTTTGCTGATTACCTACACTGAGAGACAATTATTCAGGTATTCAGGAGAAACACTATGACCATTAAAGCCATTGCCATCAGCCCGGAAAACCCGCAGCAGTTTATTGAAATCCAGCAACCCCAGCCAACGCCGGGTGAATACGATCTGCTGGTCGACGTCAAAGCCGCATCAGTCAACCCGGTGGATACCAAAGTCCATAAAGGCGCACAGAAAAATGGCATGCAACAGCCACGCGTGCTCGGCTGGGATGCCAGCGGTATCGTGCTGGCCGTGGGCAGCAAGGTCAGTGGTTTTAAAACGGGCGATGAAGTCTATTACGCAGGCGACATTACCCGGCCAGGTAGCAATGCCAGCCAGCAGTTGATTGATGCGCGGATTACCGGCCACAAGCCTCGCTCACTGGATTGGGCAGAATCTGCCGCCATCCCGCTGACTGCACTGACAGCGTGGGAAGGCCTGTTTGATCGTCTGCAACTCGAAAGTGCCACAGCAGGCAAAACGCTGCTGATTGTAGGCGGCGCAGGCGGCGTCGGTTCGCTGGCGATCCCTCTGGCCAAACTGCGCAGCAAAGTGACGGTGATCGCCACGGCATCACGCCCTGATTCAGCACAGTGGTGTCAGGATCGTGGCGCCGACCTGGTGATCGACTACCGTGATATGGCTGGAGAGCTCGCGAAGCATGATATCAAACAGGTGGACTACATTTTCTGCCTGAACGATACCGATGGTCACTGGGAAGCGATGAGCACACTGATCGCACCACAAGGGCATATCTGTACCATCGTTGAAAACGAGAAACCGTTAAACATGGATCACCTGAAGCTGAAAAGTGCCGCGCTGCATTTTGAGTTTATGTACACACGAAGCATGTTCACCACGCCGGATATCGCCCGTCAGGGAGAGATTCTGGATGCCACTGCCGCGCTGCTGGATGACGGTAAGCTGGCAGGTTCACTGAGCAAAACCCTGCATGGGCTGAGCGTAGAAACACTGACAGAAGCCCACCAGCTAGTGCTGGACGGCCATATGCGTGGCAAAGTGGTGATGGTGTATTAAGTTTCACCGTGGCGGGCCGATCGGAAAAAAGGATCGGCCCCTGCGGCGGGGCAGCGATGTTTAAGCGCCCAGCATCTCTTTCACCAGTTCGACGCAGCGCAGGAAGCGCTCGTCGTAGTTGTCCTGCTCAACGTGAACATAGTTGATGTTATTCTCGCCAAGCATGGCGATCAGCAGTGACTGGAACTCTTTGCGATCCACCGAGCTGCCCAGGCTGCGCAGCCCATCGGCCACCCAGGGCACGTTGTTTTCCACCAGGATCACCAGATCGAAACGATACTCGTCAATCAGCGCCTGAACAAACGGATGCTCACGGCCTTCATACTTTTTACAGAATGCCTGCGTGGTCACAAAGTCAGTGTCGATAAACGCCACTTTATTGGCGTATTTCACCGCAAAGTCGATGTACTGCGCCTGGCCGAGGGCGATCTTATCGTAGTCAGAATACTGTAACGCCATCTCGTCGCCGCCCAGATGCGAGAAGACGTAATCGCGGCCAAACTCCCAGGCACTGGTGGTATTGAAGATATTCGCCAGCTTATTGACCAGTGTGGATTTCCCGCTCGATTCACCGCCGAGTATCGCCACAGTGCGCACGAAGAAGGGCTTCACTTCAGTGGGAATATATTCCCAGTAGCGGAACGGATCCTGACGAATCTGCCCGCCGCTAATGTTCATAAATGAACGTTTTGGATCGATAACAATGGTCTCGACACCGAGGTGGGTACTGAACTGCTCGGCATCCCCCTCTTCACTGGTGTAGATACAGTTCGGCACAATGCCGTGATCGTCCATAAACGACTGCACGCCGTGGCTCCAGACGTCCCAGCCGTACGGATACGGCTCCATTCCCTCTTCATTGAATGAGTGAATACGGATGTTTTTCTGGTATTTAAAGGTCTGGAGCAGCCAGCGCAGACGGTCGCTGACCGTGGGCTGCTGTGACATGGCGCTGGCTTCAAACAGCTGACGATCGCGCGGCTCATCGTAACCCATGATGATATGCAGCTCGTCCACCTGGCTACAGGCGCGCTGGATCAGATAAATATGGCCGGTATGAAGCGGATAGAATTTACCAAACACCACGCCAATGGTTTTCTCGCGACGCGGAAACTCCAGCCCGAGAAAACGGTGCAGCGCCTCCAGCTTCTGCGCGCTGGGGCTTTTGATTTTCGCATTCAGCAGCTGACTGAGGTACCCCTTGGTCATACCGCTGGCATCAGATACCTGCTGTAAGGTGCAGCCCTGCTGGCGAATGGCGGTTTTAAGGTAGTCAAACGATGACATGGACTCACTCCATTATAATTCGTCAAGTATAGACAACGCGTCAGCCAGCTTCTTCACACCGTACACTTTCATATTTTCCGGTGGCTTCTTCGGCACATTCGCTATCGGCACAATGGCGCGGCGGAAACCATGTTTAGCCGCCTCGGAAATACGCTCCTGACCACTTGGCACCGGGCGGATCTCCCCCGCAAGCCCCACTTCACCAAACACCACCAGATCGTGCGGTAACGGGCGGTCACGCAGACTGGAAACCATCGACAGCATCAGGGCCAGGTCGGCACTGGTTTCCGTGACTTTCACTCCACCCACGACGTTGACGAACACATCCTGATCGGCCATTTGCAGGCCGCCGTGGCGGTGCAATACGGCCAGCAGGATCGCCAGACGGTTCTGCTCCAGGCCCACTGCAACGCGCCGCGGATTACCCATCATCGAATGATCCACCAGCGCCTGAATCTCCACCAGCAGCGGACGTGTTCCTTCCCACAGCACCATCACTGAACTGCCGGAGGTGACTTCGTCGCCACGGCTTAGGAATATCGCCGATGGGTTGCTCACTTCACGCAGCCCCTGCTCGGTCATGGCAAACACGCCCAGCTCATTCACCGCACCAAAGCGGTTTTTATGGCTGCGCAGGGTACGGAAACGCGAGTCCGCATCACCATCCAGCAGTACCGAACAGTCAATACAGTGTTCCAGCACCTTCGGCCCTGCCAGGGAACCGTCTTTCGTCACGTGGCCCACCATCACGATGGCGACACCTTTGGTTTTGGCGAAACGGGTCAGATAGGCTGCGGTTTCACGCACCTGCGCGACACTACCGGGAGAGGACTGGATATCGGCCATATGCATCACCTGTATCGAGTCGATCACCATCAGTTTCGGCTGCTCCTGCTCGGCGATCAGGCAGATTTGCTCGATGCTGGTTTCCGACAGCATATTCAGATTTTCAGTGGGTAATCCCAGACGATGGGCGCGCATCGCCACCTGTTGCAGCGACTCTTCCCCGGTGACATACAGGGTTTTCATCCCTTCTGACAGCTTGCACAGGGTTTGCAACAGCAGGGTACTTTTCCCCGCGCCGGGGTTACCCCCGATCAGAATCGCACTGCCCGGGACCACACCACCGCCCAGCACACGGTCAAACTCTTTAAAACCGGTGGAAAACCGCGGGAGTTCGTCGAGACTGATGTCCGACAGTTTCTGCACGCGGCTTGGCCCGGCGCTACCGGCGTAACCTGTCAGGCGCTCATTGCGCGCAACAACAGGCGATGCCGCCAGACGCACCTCAGTAATCGTATTCCATGCATGGCAGGCGCTACATTGGCCCTGCCAGCGAGGATAATCTGCGCCGCACTCGTTACAGACAAAGGCGCGCTTTACCGCTTTGGCCAAATCTACCCCTTAACGCTCTTCGTGGATCAGGCTGCCGCTGAGAATACAGAAGACGCCCATCAGGTCAGCATGACGAATAATCACTTCGGTCTGCTCGTTCACTTTCGGTTTGGCATGATAGGCGATGCCCAGCGCTGAGGCTTTGATCATCGGCAGATCATTGGCGCCATCACCGACGGCCACCGTCTGCTCTGGAGCAATCTCAAACCGGGCAGCCAGCTTACGCAACGTGTCTGCCTTATATTGTGCATCAACGATGTCGCCCAGCACTTCGCCGGTCAGCTTGCCATCGCGGATTTCCAGCACGTTGGCGGCAATCGCCGACAGGTGCAGCGTATCGCGCAGGTATTCAGCAAAGTACGTGAAGCCGCCGGAAGCAATCGCTACATGCCAGCCCAGCGCCTGCAGCTTAGCAACCAGCGAAGTCAGGCCCGGCATCAACGGTAGCTGGTCACGCACGGTTTTCAGAATGTTGGCATCGGCATCTTTCAACGTGGCCACACGCTGACGCAGGCTGGCGGCGAAGTCCAGTTCACCGCGCATCGCACGCTCGGTGACTTCCGCCACCAGCTCGCCGCTGCCCGCCAGTTTGGCGATCTCGTCGATGCATTCGATTTCAATCGCCGTGGAGTCCATGTCCATCACCAGCAGACCTGGCGTTTTCAGGTGGGGAATGCGCCCTAACGGAGCAACATCCATGCCCGCATCGTGGGCCAGCTTCATCGCACGCGGTGTCAGGGAACCGGCCAGGCGTACCACCTGATAATCCTCCACCACCCAGGCACTGACGATCACCATCGCAGCGCCTAACTGGCGCTGATATTCTGTCAGTCGGGCCTTATCGAGTTGGCGCCCATACAGCAACCAGCCGGTACGGCCAGCACGGTAATCCAACGGCATCACTTCATCACCGCTCAAAGATAGAGGTAACCCCGGCCAGAGAGAGACTTCGGCAGGCAGGTCGCACCAGGTGAGGCTATTTGGCATCACAGCTCCTGTAAGGACTTAATTATCACTATTGTTGCTCAACATAGGCAGAGCATTAAAACCACGCAAGAGGCTACCCTGTAAGCCCGCCTTCTGGCAACATAAAGCTAATGACCGGAAAGCGGTTCTTTCTCCAGGATTGAAGGGTTGAGATGGCAAAAGCCAAACTGAAGTTTCGTCTTCACCGTACGGTGATCGTCCTGATTTGCCTGACACTCCTGGTCGTGCTGATGCAGGGCGCCTCGTGGTTCAGTCTGGGGCACCAGATGGCGCGTTCTGAACAGGTTGAAGAACTGGCCCATACGCTGACACGCCAGGTCGCCTGGACGCTGACGCCGCTGATGGACAATCCGGATGATAATCATCAAAAAATTATCGATTCACTCGACCAGATGACCCATGAAAGCCGCATTCTTGATGCTTCACTGTATGACAGCGAGGGAAGTTTGATCGCACACAGCGGTGAAAGCATTAACGTACGCGACCGCCTGGCACTGGATGGCCAGCGTGCCGGTAGTTACTTTAACCATCAGATTGTCCAGCCGCTGGCGAGCAAAGACGGCCCGCGCGGATTTCTGCGCGTCACGCTGGATACCCATGTACTGGTCACCGAAGCTAAGCAGGTGGATAACACCACCAATATACTGCGCTTAATGATGATCCTGGCGTTGGCCATCGGCATTATTCTCTCCCGTACTCTGCTGCGCGATCGTCGTACCCGCTGGCAGCAGTCGCCGTTCCTGCTCACCGCAAACAATCCGGTGAAAGAGGATGATGACGAGAGTGAAACAGACGCTGAAACAGTCGGTAGCCCTCCGGCTTCCGATACAGAAAATAAAGCGACGTCTTCCTTATCTAACAGCAAATAAAGCTATTCCGTTGAAATAGCTTTTCGTGTTCTGTACTCCTTTTCACCTCAGCTGCATCTTAAACACTCCCGAGCGCTTATGCGTTCTTGATGCCTGAAAACTAAGGAGTACAACGATGAAACGGAGCTTTATTATCATCACGATGACCACTGTGGGCCTGTGTTTTTCTGCTGCTGCTGTTGCCGCAGATCAATCCGGGATCGCTGTTTATTCCACTCAAAAAGAGTTGAAATCCCTGTCGTCAGATGGCCTGGATAATTACGGGAAAACGTTTAACGTTACGCTGAAAAATACCACAGCGAAAAATATCGACTTGCAGATGTTTTGCCTGAAAGGGTATTCGCGTGATGGCCGGGAATTCCCGGTTGACCGTGTTGATGAGCATCTGGCGCGCGGGAAATTAAAACCTCAGGGCAAAGTCACAGGGCCGGTGATTTTCTCTGCCGCTGACGACAGTGTGTTTGATATCAACCGGGTGAAGATTACGGACAAATGTCGTTAATGAAGGTCGGCTGTGCGCGGCATTTCGCGTGATTTTTTGAAAGGAACGCTGATAAACGGAGGCTGGCTGAATGCCAGCCTCGCGGGAGAAATTACTCTTTATCGCCCAGCAACACAGATTCCAGCGCGATTTCAATCATCTCGCTGAAGGTGGTCTGACGCTCTGCGGCGGTGGTCTGCTCATGGGTACGGATATGGTCAGATACGGTGCAGATGGTCAGCGCTTTGGCGCCAAACTCTGCGGCCACGCCGTAGATGCCTGCAGCTTCCATTTCCACACCCAGAATGCCGTACTTTTCCATCACGTCGAACATCTGTGGGTCTGGCGTATAGAACAGGTCAGCAGAGAAGATGTTGCCCACACGCGCTTTCACACCCAGCGCTTTCGCTGCATCAACCGCGTTACGGACCATGTCAAAATCAGCAATCGCTGAGAAATCGTGGTCTTTAAAACGCATGCGGTTCACTTTGGAATCGGTGCAGGCACCCATACCAATCACCACGTCACGCAGTTTCACATCGGCACGTACCGCACCGCAGGAGCCCACACGGATGATTTTTTTCACGCCGAATTCGGTGATCAGCTCTTTCGCATAGATAGAGCAAGACGGGATGCCCATGCCATGACCCATGACGGAGATCTTACGGCCTTTGTAAGTCCCGGTGTAGCCCAGCATACCGCGCACGTTATTCACTTCCACGGCGTCCTGCAGGAAGGTCTCAGCAATGTGCTTTGCACGCAGCGGATCGCCCGGCATCAGCACAACGTCAGCGAAATCACCCATCTCAGCGTTAATGTGTGGCGTAGCCATGTTTCATCCTTATCTCAAAAAATAGAGTGTTACTTCAACCTTCAGAATAACGGCTTACCGTATTCCATGGGTGAAAGACCAAAATAGTGAGCGACCGTCTGACCGATATCGGCGAAGGTATCGCGATAACCGTAATCACCCGGCTTCACGCCCGGCCCGTAAATCAGCACAGGAATATGCTCGCGGGTATGCTCGGTGCCCTGCCAGCTTGGGTCACAGCCGTGGTCAGCGGTGAGGATCAGGATATCCCCTTCTTTCACCTGTGCCATCAGCTCAGGCAAACGGCGGTCGAATAACTCCAGCCCACCGGCATAGCCAGGAATATCGCGGCGGTGTCCCCAGGTTGAGTCAAAATCAACAAAGTTAGTGAACACAATACTGTTGTCCGGCGCTGTTTTCATTTCAGCGACAGTGGCATCAAACAGCGCATCCAGGCCGGTCGCCTTCACCTTTTTGGTGATGCCGACATGCGCATAGATATCCGCAATTTTACCCACTGAAATCACTTCACCGCCCTGCTCGTCAACCAGTTTTTTAAGGACGGTTGGCGCAGGCGGCTCTACCGCCAGGTCGTGACGATTCCCGGTACGCTCGAAGTTTCCTGCTTTGTCGCCAATAAACGGACGCGCAATCACGCGGCCAATATTGTACCCCCCTTCGGTAAGCGCTTCACGGGCAATCTCGCAAAGTTCGTAGAGGCGATCAAGGCCGAAGGTCTCTTCGTGGCAGGCAATCTGGAACACCGAGTCGGCAGAGGTATAGAAAATCGGCTTACCGGTTTTCATATGTTCTTCGCCCAGTTGGTCGAGGATCACCGTGCCGGAAGAGTGGCAGTTGCCGAGATAACCCGGCAAATTGGCTTTTTCCACCAACAGATCGAGCAGCTCCTGCGGGAAGCTATTTTCCAGATCGCTGAAGTACCCCCAGTCAAACAGCACAGGTACACCGGCGATTTCCCAGTGACCCGACGGCGTGTCCTTCCCGGAGGAGAGCTCGCTGGCGTATGCGTAAGCGCCAATAATCTCGGCGTCTTTATCCAGCCCCAGCGGGAATTTACCGCTAGAGGCTTCCGCCGCTTTACCTAAACCCAGTGCCGTGAGGTTGGGCAGATGGAGTGGGCCTTTACGCCCTTTGTCTGCTTCACCCTTGAAGCACGCCTCAGCAATATGTCCGAGGGTATCCGAGCCTTTATCGCCAAACTTGTCGGCGTCTTTGCTGTACCCGATCCCAAAGGAATCAAGCACCATGATAAATGCACGTTTCATCCTGATCTCCTGCGCGATAGTCGCGATGAGCGTTAAAAAAATGCGATCAGAACAGAATACTCCTTCTCAGGATATTCTGCGATAAATAACTGGCGTTGAGGCGGGTACGCCCTCCCCAACGGCAACGGCGCGTTTTACCGCGCTGGCCGCTTCCTGCCAGCTGGCTTCATCAGACGCGTGGATCACGGCCAGCGGACGCTGACCGTCCACCGCATCACCCAGTTGCGCCACATCGCTGAAACCTACGCTGTAATCAATACTGTCACTGGCGCGACGACGGCCGCCACCCAGCGATACTACCGCCATGCCAAGTGCACGCGTGTCCATGGCATTAACGATGCCAGGCCTGTCGGCAAACACCGCTTTGCTCAACATCGGTGCAGGCAAATAACTGTCCATCCGTTCAATAAAGTCTGTCGGTCCTTTCTGTGCTGCCACCATACGGGCAAATATTTCAGCCGCACGGCCATTATCCAGCACAGCCTGAAGCTTGCTGCGCGCATCATCTGCCGACGTTGCCAGGCCACCGGAGAGCAGCATCTCGCTGCACAGCGCCATCGTCACTTCCAGCAGTCGCGGATTGCGGTATTCACCGGTGAGGAACTGCACCGCTTCGCGCACTTCCAGCGCATTTCCTGCACTGGATGCCAGCACCTGATTCATGTCCGTCAGCAACGCGGTGGTCTTGCATCCCGCGCCGTTCGCCACGCCAACAATCGCCTGCGCCAGCGCCTCTGATTTTTCAAACGTCGGCATAAACGCACCTGACCCCACTTTCACATCCATCACCAGCGCATCCAGGCCTTCAGCCAGTTTTTTGGCGAGGATCGACGCCGTAATCAGCGGAATCGAGTCAACTGTGGCGGTAATATCACGTGTGGCATAGAAACGTTTATCTGCCGGTGCCAGTGAGTTGGTCTGGCCAATGATCGCCACACCCACTTCTTTAATGATCTGGCGGAAACGATCGTCCTGCGGAAAAATATCAAAGCCGGGGATCGCCTCAAGTTTATCCAGCGTGCCGCCGGTATGACCAAGGCCACGGCCAGAGATCATCGGTACATAGCCGCCGCAGGCCGCGACCATTGGCCCCAGCATCAGGGAGGTCACATCGCCAACGCCCCCCGTGGAGTGTTTATCCACCACCGGGCCATTGAGATTAAGCGCCTTCCAGTTGAGTACCGAACCGGAGTCACGCATGGCCATGGTTAACGCCACGCGCTCAGGCAACGACATATCGTGGAAGTAAATCGTCATTGCCAGTGCAGCAATCTGCCCTTCAGAGACCGTGTTATCACGCACACCATTGATAAAGAAACGGATCTCTTCTTCACTTAGCGCCTGTCCATCACGTTTTTTTCGAATAATTTCTTGTGGCAGAAACACGGTAACCCCCGGTATTAATAGCGAAAATGGTTCAACGGGTCGGGCATGCCCTACCCCTACGGGTAAACAGGATGGTGATACCCGCCGTCACAGCGGTCAGGCAGACCTGACCCGTCAGCTGTTAGTATTTGCTGTCGCTGGTTGCGCCTGAGAAGCCCGCCGCATTTAACAGACTGGCCAGCAGGCTGGAAGCGCCAAAACGGAAATGGCGGGCATCGGCCCAGTCGCTGCCCAGAATGTCATCTGCCAGTTTCAGATACAGTGCAGCATCATCGGCGGTGCGCACGCCACCGGCAGGCTTAAAGCCGACCTGCTGCTTGACCCCTTTTTCGGCAATCACACGCATCATGATTTCCGCCACAGCAGGGGTGGCGTTAACCGGCACTTTGCCCGTTGAGGTTTTGATAAAGTCAGCGCCTGCATCGATGGCAATTTCGGATGCTTTGCGGATCAGTGCTTCCTCTTTCAGCTCACCCGTTTCAATAATTACTTTTAACAGCACGTTAGCGTCTGAACACGCAGTTTTACAGGCTTTTACCAGCTCAAATCCGACGGTTTCGTTACCCGCAATCAATGCGCGATACGGGAATACCACATCCACTTCATCCGCACCGTAGGCGATCGCTGCACGGGTTTCCGCCAGTGCAATATCAATATCATCGTTGCCGTGCGGGAAGTTGGTCACCGTAGCGATGCGAATGTCTGGGGTCCCCTGCTCACGCAGCGTCTTGCGGGCAATCGGAATAAAACGCGGGTAGATACAGATGGCTGCCGTGTTACCACCCGGAGATTTCGCCTGGTGACATAACGCGATCACTTTAGCGTCAGTATCATCCTCATTGAGCGTGGTTAAATCCATCAGTTGCAGCGCACGCAGCGCCTGAGTTTTCACATCGGACATCGTTCTCTCCAGACAGGTTTTATGAGGGCGGGGTCGACATATACTCAACCCGCGACGCCCTGTAATGTTAAAATTATAACAGTCAGCATTAGACTGTTTTGTGGGTGATTTCACAATAAAAGGATTCTTGTTTCATCACTTTCGCAAGAAATTTGATGTTCATCACGCAACAAGGCGCCACCGAGGCAAATAACGGCGTTCAGCGACATCATAAGGAAATGTTATAATTATAACATTCTGTTTTTCGTTATGTGGAAGGATAAAAGTATAGTCAGCTCACACGCCAAATAGCGTACGGGTGTTTTCTCGCAGAGTATCAGCAATATGTTGCGGGGATTCGGGCCGGAGTGCACACAACGTTTCCCAGACTTCCCTGACCCGCTCCGGACGGTTGGGCTGCCCCTGATACCCCTGTAATGGCATGTCGGGTGCGTCGGTTTCCAGCAGCAACGAAGTCAGCGGCAGCCGGGAAAGAGTCTGCCGAGTTTTACTGGCGCGTTCATAGGTAATGGTACCGCCTACGCCAATCGCATAGCCCGCACGGATAAAGGCCAGCGCCTGCTGTTCGCTGCCGGCAAAACCATGTACCACACCACAACGTGGCAGGCTGATACGGCGCAGATGCATCGCCAGCTTGTCATGAGTGCGGCGTGAATGCAGGATCACCGGCAGGTCATAATCACGCGCCAGCCTAAGCTGCGCATCCAGCAGCGCCTGCTGTCGTTCGAACTGCGGATTGTCGATGTAGAGATCGAGACCAATTTCCCCAATCGCCACCAGCTTCGGGTGCCGCCGTTGCAGATGCTGCTCCAGCACCTGCAAATCCTCAGGCCGATGCTCTGCAATCGCCATTGGATGCACGCCGAGCGCGGCATAAACCGCATCATGGCACTCAGCCAGCGCAATCACCCCATCAAAGCGCTCTGCGGAGACGCCAACAGCAATAATTCGCTCAACGCCTGCGGCAGCCGACCGTTGCAGGCTGGCCGTTTCATCCCCCACAAACGGCGGAAAATCAAAATGGCAGTGGGTGTCTACAAAGCGCAGCGTCATGCCAGCGATCCTTTATCAAAATCTTCATCATTACCCGGCAACGATGGCAGGTTAATCCCCTGCCGATGCGGTTCATTGGCAACGGGCAGCAATGGCACCACCGGCCGCCGGATAAGACGGTTGCCGTCGTTTAGCCACTGACCGAGCGTGGCAAGAAAATAACGCCCACAGCGGCGGCCAAGGTGATAATCCTGATTGAGCGCAGCAATCCGACTGCCGAGCGCGTTGCTGGCCAGTGGGCGCGGCGGATAGATTTCAATAATGCGCAGCGAATCCGGCGGGTTGTCGATAAAGCGCTGGATCTCGCGATAGCTCTCTTCATGCACCTGCAAAACGTTGATCAGCGGTTGCAGTGCGCCCTCACTCAGCCAGCGTTCAACGCGTTTCAACCACAAAGGAGTATAGGTCATCTGCGAGGGTACCGTGCGGATTACCACTATGGTTTCCGCGCCGCGCCGTGCGGCTTCGCGCACCGGAATGGCATCGCGGATGCCGCCATCAAGATAGCTGACGCCGGAGAGATCAACACCCGGCCGGTAAAAACCCGGAATGGCGCTGGAAGCCTTGATAATGTCATGCCAGGTATCGGCGGTCGGTGAAAAATAATCCGGCGTATAATCGTCGCTTCTGCAGGCGCACATATAGAATTCGCGACCGCTGGAGAACAGTTTCTCCCCGGCATCAACGGCCAGTGGGAACTCTTTGCGGGTCACATCGATCAGCCAGTCGAGATCGATCAAATGCCCTCCACGCACAAAACGCAGCGGATCAAAGAACTGTTTACGGGTGGTGTAACGGGTGATGACACGGCGAGCATAGCCCGGTTGGCCGCAGACAAAAGCAGAGAGATTTTGCGCCCCGGCAGAGGTGCCGAGCATCAGATCAAAGGGGTTGAAGCGGGCCTGCTGGAAAGCGTCCAGTACACCGGCGGTGAAGATACCGCGCTGCCCACCGCCTTCGCATACCAGAGCGAGTTTGCCTGGCCGGAAGGGTGTTAACGCCAGTGGCTCAATATTGCCAAGGGTTATCGGAATGCGTGTGCCCAAGCCAGGTATCCTCTCAAGGTAAAGAGAAAGAGGATACCTGTTCTTGGTCAGGTGCGTGAGGCGCTTATTGCTTATTCAGCGACTCAGGCCAGGGACTAAAGTTTTTTACGCCCGGTAAACAGGCTGACAAGGAAAATAATAATACCGACGAAAAACACAATCTTAGCTGCGCCTGTAGCCGCACCCACTAAATTACCGAAGCCCAGGACTGCGGCAATCAGCGCAATAATCAGAAAAATAATACCCCATCGAAACATATGTCTCTCCTTACCAGTAGTGAAGTCTAACTATTTTTTATCATTCACATCTCCTGCCAGGCAGGGGGAATGTTTGTTCTGTGCAGATGAATCAACTGGCGGCCCCGGTAAACCAGGGCCGCTGGTTTATTACGATTTAACGGTCAAATCGTTTTTAACGCTCTTAACACCTTCAATCGCTTTGGCAATGCCTTCAGCGCGTTCAGACTGCGCCTGGGTTTTCACCGTACCGGAAAGCTGTACCACACCATTGGTGGTTTCCACTTTCACATTGCGCGAAGGAACGATGTCATCAGCTAACAGTTTAGCTTTAATTTCGCTGGTCGTTGCTGCATCACCGGCATAACCGCTAACTGTCTGTTTTGTGCTGTCTTTTACGTGCAGTTTGTCACTAACGGATTTCACACCTTCCACTTTCTTCGCAGCGGCCACGGCCAGTTCAGCCTGCTCCTGCGAAGTCACGAAACCGTTAAGTGTCACCACACCACTGTGTGTTTCAACGGAAATATCGGTGCTTTTAATCGCATCGTTATCCACCAATGCGGCTTTTACCTTAGCGGTAACGCCGCTGTCATCCATGTAGCCACCGACTTTTTTCATAGAGCTATCGATTTTCGAACCCGCGCTATCCGCCGTAGACTCTGTTTTGTTCATCAAGGTGCCTTCTGCCAGAGCAGAACCGCTTACCAGAGCAGAACCTACCACTAACGCCATCAGGGTTTTTGTCATCTTAGTCTTCATCATCGATTCGTTCCTTTTGTCTTTTACCACTCACAACGGTGAGCTTTTCAGTCACAAACGGCGTGACTGTAGTTGTCGGCAATTCGTGCTGCTTTTGCCATTGAACGTTGCAGCCATCGCGCCGCATATTTTTCGTCCTGTAGACATGAATATAGTCGGTAATGAGGATTTCACCGGGAATGGTGGTTGATTTGATGGATAAAGCAGCAAAAAAGAGGGGTTTTAGGAGGAGTCTGTAAAGGTGATTCAGGGCGGACCGGGAAAGAAGGTCCGCCCCTCTGCGGGATTAATGCTCGCGGGTTTTGCGGAACACCACGTCAGGATAACGCTCCTGGGTGATATTCAGGTTCACCATGGTCGGTGCGATATAAGTGAGGTTGTCACCGCCATCAAGCGCCAGGTTGACCTCATTTTTACGCTGGAATTCATCGAACTTCTTCGCGTCACTGCACTCCACCCAGCGGGCGGTTGAGACGTTGATCGCTTCGTAGATCGCTTCCACGTTGTATTCGCTTTTCAGACGCGCAACCACCACATCGAACTGCAGCACCCCAACAGCGCCAACGATCAGATCGTTGTTGTGCACCGGGCGGAACACCTGCACTGCCCCCTCTTCTGACAGCTGTACCAGCCCTTTCAGCAGCTGTTTCTGCTTCAGCGGGTCGCGCAGACGAATACGACGGAAAAGTTCCGGGGCGAAGTTCGGAATACCGGTGAACTTCATGTTCTCACCCTGGGTAAAGGTGTCGCCAATCTGGATGGTACCGTGGTTATGCAGGCCGATAATATCGCCCGGATACGCTTCTTCAACGTGCGAACGGTCACCCGCCATAAACGTCAGCGCATCGGCGATCACCACATCTTTCCCGGTACGGACCTGACGCAGTTTCATGCCTTTTTCATATTTACCGGAGACCACACGCATAAAGGCCACGCGGTCACGGTGTTTCGGGTCCATATTGGCCTGGATCTTAAACACGAAGCCGGTAAATTTCTCGTCCGTGGCGCTGACGGTACGTACGTCAGTGTCACGCGGCATCGGTGAGGGTGCCCACTCCACCAACCCGTCCAGCATATGGTCAACGCCGAAGTTACCCAGCGCCGTACCAAAGAATACCGGGCTTAATTTACCTGCCAGGAAGGCATCGCGGTCGAACTCATGCGAAGCCCCCTGCACCAGCTCCAGCTCATCACGCAGCTGTGCCGCCAGGTCTTCACCAATCGCCGCGTCAAGCTCCGGATTATCCAGCCCTTTGACGATGCGCACTTCCTGAATGGTATGGCCTTTACCGCTCTGATAAAGGTAGATTTCATCTTTGTACAGGTGGTAAACGCCCTTGAACAGTTTGCCACAGCCGATAGGCCAGGTGATTGGCGCACAGGCGATTTTCAGCTCGCTCTCAACTTCGTCCATCACTTCCATCGGGTCGCGGATGTCACGGTCAAGTTTGTTCATAAACGTCAGGATCGGCGTATCACGCAGACGGGTAACTTCCATCAGCTTACGGGTACGATCTTCAACGCCTTTTGCGGTGTCAATCACCATCAGACAGCAGTCAACCGCCGTCAGCGTACGGTAGGTATCTTCGGAGAAGTCTTCGTGCCCAGGGGTGTCCAGCAGGTTTACCAGGCTACCGCGATAAGGGAACTGCATCACCGAGGTGGTGATCGAGATCCCACGCTGTTTTTCCATCTCCATCCAGTCAGATTTTGCATGCTGGTTAGAGCCACGGCCTTTTACCGTACCGGCGGTCTGAATAGCCTGTCCGAACAGCAGCACTTTTTCAGTGATGGTGGTTTTACCGGCATCCGGGTGAGAAATGATGGCAAAAGTGCGGCGACGAGCCACCTCTTGCATAAACGGTGCATTTGACATGAAGCTTCTTCTGGTTTGGCGCTGTGCCAGTGCACGGCAGAGCGCGTGCGACGGTTTTCACAGCCGATTAATCAATAATGGTCGGCATTTTCGCCTATCCCGGCGTCAGACACAATGACTGACCGGCGCTTATTCAACCGAAAGCGTGCGCGCAGGCTTACTGCTCTTCAGTACGGCCTGTGCAATGCCGCACGTTCAGCTTCACACTCGGCCCGGCAGCCGCAGCCCTCAAGGTGATCGTTCACCAGCCCCAGCGCCTGCATCAGCGAGTAAGTGGTCACCGGTCCCACCCACGTCCAGCCCCGTTTTTTCAATGCTTTCGACATCGCTGTCGCTTCCGGTGAGGTGTTTTGCGTTTGCCAGTAATGCAGGTCAATGCGCTGTGGGCGATCGGCTGCTGTCGGTTCAAACTGCCAGAACCAGGCTGCCAGTGACCCGGCTTCTGCCACCAGTCTCTGCGCACAGCGGGCATTGTTAATCGCGGAGAGGATCTTGGCGCGGTTTCTGACAATGCTTTTATCTGCCATCATTCGCGTCACATCCTGCTCGTCATACTGCGCGACGAGAGAGAAATCGAAACCGTCGAACGCACGGCGAAAGTTTTCGCGCTTGTTATAAATCATCTGCCACGACATGCCAGAGTGAAAACTTTCCAGGCAGACTTTTTCAAACAGCAGGCGATCGCTCACTACAGGTCTGCCCCATTCGCGATCATGATAGTCAGGCATTGTCGCCTGCCAGGCGCAGCAGCGCCGTCCATCCTGGGTTGTTATCAGCCCCTCCTGCTCAAGATACGCGTTGTCAGATGCCGCCATTTTTCCTCTCCTTTTGATCAACAGTGCTCATTGAGGATAAACCTGGGGTTGCAGAGAATGCTATATGTGAACTGTATTTATCGGCATGGTCCATACTTTCAGACCATCGCGATCCCGTTCCCCTAAGAAAGGACCATTACTGCTATGAGTAACAACGACTATCAACCAGCCAAAGTCTGGAGCGAGAATAAAGGTCTGGGTGGCACCTGGGGCAGCATTAACCGCCCAACCGCAGGTGCACGTTCTGAAGCCAGCCTGCCCGTCGGGAAACACCCGTTGCAGCTCTACTCTATGGGCACACCAAACGGCCAGAAAGTGACCATTCTGCTGGAAGAGTTGCTGGCGCTGAACGTGCAGGGCGCGGAGTATGACGCGCATCTGATCCGCATTGGTGAAAGTGAGCAGTTCACGTCCGGTTTTGTTGCGGTTAACCCGAATTCGAAAATCCCGGCGCTGCTCGACACCACCACGGTTCCGGGCACTCGCGTGTTTGAATCTGGCGCGATCCTGCTGTATCTGGCGGAGAAATTCGGGCATTTCCTGCCCAAGGATGCGGCAGGACGTACTGAAGTGCTGAACTGGTTATTCTGGCTACAGGGCGCGGCGCCTTATCTTGGTGGCGGCTTCGGGCATTTCTATCATTATGCCCCGGTCAAAATTGAATACGCCATTGACCGCTTCACGATGGAGGCCAAGCGTCAGCTCGACCTGCTGGATAAGCAACTGGCAGAGCATCGCTACATTGCCGGAAACGAATACAGCATTGCCGATATCGCGATCTGGCCGTGGTATGGCGCACTGGTACAGGGATTGATGTATGAAGCCGCAGAGTTTATTGATGCCGCCTCTTACAAAAATCTGGTGCGATGGACCGAAGAAGTCGCACAGCGCCCGGCCGTCAAACGTGGCCGCATCGTCAACCGGACATGGGGCGCGCCGGAAGAGCAGTTGCCTGAACGTCACGACGCATCAGATTTCGACAAACTGGGGCTGTAAAACACCTGACCGGGCAAGGTGAAGGGGCGGACCTTCTTTTTCGGTCCGCCCGTTACACTAATTTATCCTGGAGTTCTTTCAGCGATGTGACCTGCCAGGTCGGGTTGATCCCTTCCGGCTGCGCCCGACCTTCGGCATTCAGCCAGCAGGTGGCCAGCCCCGCATTAATCCCCCCCAGAATATCTGAATCCGGGTTATCCCCGACCATCAACACCCGCTCACGTGCAGGATTGCCCATGCGGGTCAGCGCATAATCAAAGATCGCCGGATGCGGCTTGGCATAGCCCACCTGCTCAGAAATCACCAGCAGATCAAACACGCCCAGGAAGCCGGTACGTTCCAGACGCGCCTGTTGAAGGGCCGTAAAGCCGTTGGTGATGATGCCCATTTTCACTCTGCCCTTCAGCGCATTCAGCAGGTCGACGGCACCGACCAGCGGCGTGCAAATCTCAGCCATTGCGCTCAAAAAGCCACTGTTCAGGTCCTGAGCGGTCACATCCAGCTTCGCGGCCCAGCTCTCAAAACGCTGATGCTGTAACTGCAAGGCGCTGATCGCCCCGTTCTGATAATCCACCCACAGCGGCTTATTAATCGCCTGATAATCATCGTAATCGGCACGGCTAAACTGCACGTCATACTGCTGAAACAGACGCTGCAAACCGGCAAACGCATCGAAGTGGAATAACGTGTCGTCAGCGTCGAATAAAATCCAGTCCCAGTCTTTTAGCATCAGTGAGGTTCCCTGTTAAATAGTTAAAGCCATCATGATCGCGTCTTCTTTACCGTCTATCGTCGGATAATAGTTGCGGCGTATGGAGACTTCATTGAAATCCAGCTGCTCATAAAGCGCGATAGCCGCCGTGTTAGACGCGCGCACCTCCAGCCACAGCGTCAGTACGCCGCGCTGTTCCAGCGCGCTAATCAGATGCTGTAACAGCTGGCGCCCGAGGCCACGGCGCTGAAATGCCGGATCAACGGCCAGGTTAAACAGCGTAGCTTCATCCAGCACGACCTGCGTAATGGCAAAGGCGGCCAGCACGCCGTCTACCTCCAGGCAGAAGTTCAGGTAACGTTCGCCCTGATTGCTGGAGAAGGTTTTTTCTGACCAGGGAAAAGCGTGGCTGCGCTGCTCAATGGCAAACGCCTGTTCAAGATCGTTCGGGGTGAGTAAAGAAATCTGATTCATGTTGGCAAATCTGCAGCCAGAGCGCCCGTTTGGCGTCGGCATTGTGATAAAGCTCCGCCAGCAAAGGCGAAGCCAGTTGGGTTCCGGCCAGTGGCACCGGAGCATCGAGCCCTAAACACCAGCTGGCACAGCGGGCGTCATCCGGCAGCATCATAAGTTGGTCAGGGGTAAATATCTGCACCTGCGGATCGTGCAGGTTCAGTGCGCGCAGAACGTCCATCACTAACGGATCGTTCAGCACCGGGGGCGTTTCTGCCACAATCACCAGGCGAATTTCTGCGGGCAAGGTCACCGCAATTTCCCCCTGCAAGGCACGCGGACGCCGCAGCGTATACTGCGTTATGCCCATTTGCTGTAATAACCAGTCACGTCTGGAAGACATCTTTTTTTCCTGTCTGGTCGCCTGATTGCGTCGCCATGCTAGCAAATTCGTCGAAACTGCGCCAACAAACGACTATAATCGCCGCTCTGATTTATAAGGAGCCATCGATGTCCGCATTTACCCCGGCCAGTGAAGTGATACTGCGCCATAGTGATGAGTTTACTGAACGCCGCGTGCTGTTTGCTGGTGACCTGCAGGATGACCTGCCCGCCCAGTTGGAAACGGCACTGAGCCGGGTACATACCCAGCAATACCATCACTGGCAGATCCTCAGCCGTGCCCTTGGGGAAAGCGCCCATTATGGCCTGGTTGCCACCGCTGAGGTGGTCGCCGACTGCGACACTCTGGTCTATTACTGGCCAAAGAACAAACCAGAAGCACAGTTCCAGTTACAGAATCTGCTGTCACTGCTGCCCGTGGGCTGCGATATTTTCGTTATCGGCGAAAACCGCAGCGGCGTTCGCAGTGCGGAGCAGATGCTGGAAGACTGGGCAACGGTCACTAAGATCGACAGCGCCCGCCGCTGTGGTCTCTATCATGGCCGCCTGGACAAGCAACCGACCTTCGACGTTGACAGTTTCTGGGATGAATACCCGCTCGGCGATCTCACGATTAAAACGTTGCCTGGCGTGTTCAGCCGCGATGCACTGGATATTGGCAGCCAGCTGCTGCTCTCCACCCTCAAGCCGCACACCAAAGGCAAAGTGCTGGATATGGGCTGTGGCGCGGGGGTGATTGCTGCCCTGCTGGCCAGTCACTCGCCGAAAGTGCGCCTGACATTGACCGATGTGAATGCGGCGGCGATTGAAGCCAGTAAAGCCACGCTGGCGGCGAACCAGTTGGAAGGGGAAGTGTTCGCCAGTAATGTCTACTCCGACATCCCGGGCCGCTTTGACATGATCCTCTCCAACCCACCGTTCCATGACGGCGTGCAGACCAGTCTGGATGCTGCACAGACGCTGATCCGGGGGGCCATCACTCACCTTAACACCGGCGGTGAGCTTAGGATCGTGGCGAACGCCTTCCTGCCTTACCCGCAGGTGCTGGACGAAACCTTTGGCAGCCATGAAGTGCTGTTGCAGAACGGACGCTTCAAGGTTTACCGTGCCGTGAAAGGCCGTCCACCGAAGAAATAACCCTCTGTAACGTGTCGGATGATGGCACCGGGCGAGGCTTGCCTCGCCCCTGGGATTTCAACTCAGAATCCGTAGGGGTCAGGGCCGCATGAGCCGCTTCCGTTGGTTTTCCAGGCGATTGTTTCGACAATAAGAAATAACTGTTGACGTACTTCATAAAATCTCTAGAATGCGCCTCCGTGGTTGCGATATAACGTTGTTATGTTGCGGGTATGCGAAGGTGGCGGAATTGGTAGACGCGCTAGCTTCAGGTGTTAGTGTCCTAACGGACGTGAGGGTTCAAGTCCCTCTCTTCGCACCAAAAACCACGTTGTTCATATTACGCAGCATCTGCGCGAAGGTGGCGGAATTGGTAGACGCGCTAGCTTCAGGTGTTAGTGTCTTAACGGACGTGAGGGTTCAAGTCCCTCTCTTCGCACCAAATGCGGTGATATGAATAGAAAGTTCAACAGGACGCGAAGGTGGCGGAATTGGTAGACGCGCTAGCTTCAGGTGTTAGTGTCTTAACGGACGTGAGGGTTCAAGTCCCTCTCTTCGCACCATGTTGAATCCCTCTGCAGTGACTCCCACGATACCCTTCTGATTTCATTATTCATCCGCCTTATCTTTATCCATACCGTACTTCTGACGCCAAAACGCTCCTTGCTATTTGTTTATCAGCCCGGATGATCTCCGCTGGTCAGATCGTCGTAAAATTCACTGAAATCGCCGCAAGACCGCCAGCCAGTGCGATGCAGGAAGGCAGCAGCATATAGTGGCGCAGACGCTTGTGAAACAGCATCACCACGGTTGCCAGAAATGCCACGACCATCAGCACACGCCACTCACTGAATGACAACTCCATTAACGCCACCAGCGGCATCATGGCGCAAGGAATCAGTACACCCCACCCACTGTCCAGTCTTTTACCGATCATCCCGCTAACCCCACACAATCTCAAATGATAATGATTACCAATAGCATATGATAGTTTTTATCACTTTGCAGCAACATTGTTGAAACTTTGTCCCTGCGGATGACAGCCCCAGGTTTAAGTGGTAAATTGGCAACGATTACCATTCAGAAAAATCTAATAATAACGGCTCTAAACTATTCCAATTACGAGATATCAGTCGAGTCTGCGTGCCAGCACTTTGATATTTCAGGGCAGTCACGAGTAACTATAATGAAATTACAAAGCTACGATGAATTGCTTCACAGCAAGCATCGGCTATCGCTGATGCTATTTCTTTTTTTAAACACAGCTACCGCCATCTTTTGTCTGTTTAATGTTAATAGCATTGCCACATCCATGGTTACTGTACCAACGGCAGCCATCATAATATTGAGCATTACGTTGTTAATATGGATGGTTTTAAAACCTTTAGGTCAATTTCCGCTATTAAATATTGCCGCACTGCTGACAGGATTACTTTGGGCATGGCAAATCGTATTGAAGTATCACCAGAGCTTTTATTTTGATGGCAGCTATCTGCTGATCGCTCTGGTCAGCGTATTCTTTATCAGTGCGATTGCGCTGGGCGATCACCTGTTCGCCTTCTGTCTGCACACCCTCCCGGCGTCTGTGGCGGTACTGGTGCTGGATCACGGCCAGAATACGTTGGTTATCCTCTTTACCATCATCCTGCCGCTGTTTGGCTTTACCCTGCACCATCTGATGCAACGGCGGCGCGATAACTTTACCCGGCGCCTTGTCAGCCAGTTGTATGAAGAGAAAGAGACCTACAGTGACCTGAGCATGTTGGACCCGCTCACCGGGCTGTATAACCGACGCGGACTCAAAAACCGTCTGGAAAATATTCTCGATAATCATGCCGGCAGCCACTTCGTCCTGCTGCTGGATATTGATCATTTCAAAGCTTATAACGACAACTATGGCCATGCGATGGGAGATCAGGCGCTGGCTCGCGTTTCAGTGGCTATCCGTGACGCGGTGCGATCACGCGATATCGTCACACGCTACGGCGGTGAAGAGTTCCTGGTATTATTGACGAATGTTAATGAATCGATTGCGATGAAGCTGGCAGAGCGTATTCGCCAATACGTACTGGATCTGGAAATTCCTCATCGTTTTAATGATCGGGTGGCGACGCATGTCACCATTAGCGCCGGGATTGCCCCGCTGATTGAAGATGACTTTGACAATGCTCTGGCAAATGCTGACCGTGCGTTATATCTGGCAAAAAATCAGGGCCGAAATACCATTCTCTCTCATCAGGATAGGGTAAAAAAACCGCTTAACCAGCCCGCCGATGTTGTTTAAAAAATGAAACTGGCCTTTTTTAGGGCCAATTCATTTTAAAAACTTAACCTTTTTTTTAATACAAACTCACGCCAGCCAGCATTGAATTACGGTATTAGCGCGAATTAAGTTTTTTAATGATTAATATCTGAGTTTATCCTCTAAGGGAGAAGACGTGTTTTTCCGTTTTACAGACCGCTGACAATATGGCAATTTTATCGCCTTAAACAGCAGGAGATCAGCATGAGTCTGGAGTCAGTACGGCAGTTTTTTGCCGATCGCGCACCCGAAATTGACATCATTGAACTGTCAGAAAGCACCGCCACCGTCGCCCTCGCCGCCGCCGCTCACCGGGTTGAACCCGGGCAGATTGCGAAAACGCTGTCACTCAAAGTGAAAGACCAGGTGGTATTGATCGTGACCCGTGGTGATGCCCGGCTGGATAACCGCAAACTGAAAGAGGCGCTGGGTGCCAAAGCCCGAATGCTGAACACCGATGAAGTGGTAAGCCTCACCGGGCACCCGGTGGGCGGCGTGTGCCCGTTTGGCCTGGAAAATCCGCTGACGGTGTATTGCGATATCTCGCTCAGGGACTATCAGGAAGTCCTGCCCGCCGCAGGCGCTATCCACAGTGCGGTACGCATTTCGCCAGAGTATATGGCACAGCTAACCGATGCTAAATGGGTTGATGTTTGCCAGCCTCCTGCCCTGTAAGCATGCAGGGTCAGGCATGCCTGGCCCTACGCGCTGTTGGAAATCTTAACCCCACGCGTTTCGCGGCCAAACGCCACAATCACGCAGATCAGCACCGCTACCGTTCCGGCCACCACCGCCATCGCCATTCCGTAGTCATTGCCGTTGGCCACGGCAATCTTCGATTGCAGTGTGGCATTCACCGACGCCACCAGATTACCCAGTTGATAGACAAACCCCGGCAACACCGCTCGTGCACTGGCAGGCACCAGTTCGGTGAGCCAACCCGGTACCACGCCCCACGCGCCCTGCACCATAAACTGCATCAGAAATGCGCCGATACCCACCATCCATGAACCGCTGGAAAACGCCCACAGTGGCAGCACAGGCAGTGCAAGGAAGGCCGCGATCATAATGGCTTTCTTACGGCCAATTTTCTCCGACAGTGAACCAAATAAAATGCCACCGAGGATCGCCGCAATGTTGTAGAAGATGGCAATAATGCTGACCGTGTGGGGATCAAAACCGTGCTGCACTTTCAGGTAGGTCGGATAGAGGTCCTGCGTACCGTGGCTGAAAAAGTTAAAGCAGGCCATCAGTAACACCAGATAAATACACAGCTTCCAGTGACTTTTCAGCACCGGCAGCAACGCCACCGTCTCTTTACGCTCACGGGCAGCCAGCCACACCGGCGACTCCGGCACCTTAAAATAGATAAACGGCAGCAGCAGAATCGGCAGTGCACCAATCAAAAACATGCCGCGCCAGCCCACCAGGCCGTAGCACAATCCAAAGACGATCGATGCCAGCAAATACCCGCAGGGATAACCCGCCTGAAACACACCGGACATCAGCCCACGCGAACGGTCAGGAATGGTTTCCATCGCCAGCGAGGAAGCCACGCCCCACACGCCGCCCATCGCCACGCCATAAACCACACGGAACACCAGAAACCACACCAGCGTAGGTGACCAGGCGGAGAGCAGTTCGAAGATAGTGAATGCAATGATATTGACCATCAGAATCGGACGGCGACCATACTTTTCCGCCAGACGGCCGAACAGTAGCGCCCCCACAGGCCGCACGGCCAGCGTCAGCATAATCGCCAGTGACACATCGGTAATGCTGACATGAAAATTCGCCGCAATATCGCTGAGCACAAACACCAGAATAAAGAAGTCAAACGCATCCAGCGTCCAAGAGCCAAAGCTGGCGAACGCCACGTTGCGCTGAGTCGAAGTCCAGTTAAACATAGGAGAGAGTCCTGTCTTAAAAGCACACAAACAATGTTAATGATTTGTTTATAGCATGTAAGAAGGACGTAGATTGCGGCGCTTTTGTCAGGGTTCTCTTCAGACTGTAAAAGGCGATGTCATTATGTTAACAGACTAATAATTAGCCTGTTAACGAGAATTTCTCCACTAAATATCGCGGGCTACCATAGCCTGAAGCCCAACCTGCTGGCCGTATGACAGTTCCAGCGTGTTGCCATCAGGATCGGCAAAAAACGCCCAGTATCCCACAGGAGCGGGAGAGGCTACCGGGGCTTTACGCAGTACCCCTTCTTCCTGCGCCATCACGACTTTAGCGTCAATCTCTTCACGCGTGGCGCAGGCCACACCAAGATGGCCGAAGGGACCAAGTGGTGTGTCTCTTCTGACCGCCGTCTGCACCAGTACCAACGCAAACGGGCGGGAGAGGTCAGAAAGCCAGGCAACCTCTTGTGCTTCTGGTACACCCGGCTGGCGCTGATGCACCACCTGCATACCGGCGTAACGCTGATAGAAATCGATACTCTTTTGTAAGTCCTGCACTTCAAACGCTACATGGGTGAATCCCACATCGTGAGCACTCATCGCCCGCTCCTTCTCGTATCATCAGATGGGTTATCATGGCGTGTGCCGGTCACAGCAAGTGATCGTCAGTGCGGGACAAAACGAGGAGAGCACGGAAAGCGCTAAATATGTGCAGAAAACAAGCAACAGCAAGGGGGCAGGATCACTGTTCGGAAACCAGTCGCACCATCTTCTGCCAGCCACCATCCTGTGGCAGATATTTATTACCGTAAGTGACGTTAGCAATAGGTTTCAGCACCCACTGACCATCAGCGTTTTTGACCAGTTCATTCGGCCAGGTACGGCACCGATACATTTTCAGATCAACCGCCTGGCTCAACTGATAGTAGTGGCCCTTTTCTGGAACAAAACTGACGATGTTCATGCAGCGGTTCCTGCCGCGAGTATAGCTGTGATATACCGTGGTTTTTCGGCCCGCATAAATCGGCGTTTCGAAATAATCACTGGTGTAAGTGGCTTCTTTACCGCTGACTTTTGGCATGCCCTGGTCCTGCGTATTACGCTGAACCCAGTTACTTTCACGGATCAGCCCGCCGCGCAGTTTGCCGTCCTCTATCTGATACAGGGCATTACTTTCCGTGCTGCCCATAATGCGCAGTTGAGCTACTTCAGCACCCGCCGGAGGCGGGGTGAAAAACTCCTGCTGTGGCAGCAGGCTACAGCCGCTGAGCAGCAGCACCGCCAGCGGTAATATCCGTTGACAATGCATCGGCTTACTCCACACTATCAGGTCCAGACTTCCTGCCCGTCAGCGGTGATCCACACCAGCCCGGCGGGCGCTTTTGCCAGAAACCAGAAGCCGGTATCATCAAGATTGTCTAACTCATCGTCAGAGTCGGGCTGCGGCCAGGCCTCATTCAGACACTTAAGCTGTTCCTCAACCGTGCCCGTCAGCCAGGTACCGTCGCACGCCAGCCGGACCTGACCGCTCTTCATCAGTTGCTGCAGCAGATCAAAGAAAAGCTCTTTTCTCACGGCGCTGTTATCCGCCATGCTGCGGCACTCAACCTCAAGATGCTGCCAGAGGGCGCCGAGTGACAATCCCCGGGCGCTGGCGATCACGGCCTGATAAATGCCTTCTCTTTTCAGCGCACTCAAGGTGCTAAGACTTTGGGAGGCACCTGTGTATCCGGCATTTTTTGCCAGTTTGCATCTTCATGACCATATTTCCCCCCCCAGACGACATCGCTGATACGCTGAAGCTGCCACTCTCCCCGGTTATTTTTTGTCAGCTCATACGGCAAACCACGGCACTGGCGCAGACGCAGGTCAACCTGCAGGCCAAACTGGTAGTAGTGACCTTTCTGCGGTACAAACGTCATCGAACTGCTGCACTGGTTATTACTGCCGTGATACACCAGGCCAATACGGGTTTTTCTGCCCGCTATCACCGGGGTTTCATAAAAATCGCTCCAGGACGCTTTATCCTGTCCACTGGCCACCGGCATCCCGCCGTCCTGAGTGTGAGTTAAGATAAATTCACTACTGCGCACCAGCCCCCCCGTAAGCTGGCCCTCATTTTCCTGCTGAATTGACGCCAGCTCGGTGCCGCCAACAATGCGCACCGATGCCGTATCCGGGCCTGGCGCAGGCGGAGTAAAGAACGAATTATGCGGAAACTGGCTACAGCCGCTGGCGGCGACCAGCAGCAGGGACAGCGTGGTTTGACGGAACATCAGCATTTCTCCTTGTGGGCTATCAGGCGGTCAGGGCCAGCAGCTCCGCCACCAGCTCGCGGGCATCCTGGCGGTAGTTTTCGCACCAGACTGCCGACCAGTCAGCGGGGCGCCCCTGTTCTTCCCACTCTGCCAGCGCCAGGCCATTGACGATTTCCAGCTCAAACCACAGGCTCTGCCAGGCATCGGCATCCTTAACCAGGGCGCTGTCCTGCCACAGAAACTCGGTCTCTGCGACAAAACTGGCCCAGGCAAACAAATCCTCCGACGCCCGCGCTCCCCGTTCAATCAACTGCGCCTTATTTACCATATTTGACCGTCACCACTTTTCCAGAGCTGTTCGTGACCACCGAGACATTATTGGTGGCATCGTAATAGACCGTTGTATTACCCCGGCTTGAGGTAGCATTGCCTGTTTTAATGGTGTTTTCCACCACCGACGGCATGATGCCACGGTCCTGCATTCTATCTAAAGCGTGACCTGAATACTCGCGGTTGCTGATCGTGCCCACCTCGTTTCTTACCGGCTGATAAGACGGGTTTTTAGGCTGATTCATCTGGTTTTGTTTGCTGCCCAGCGGCAGTGCCGGTTCGCGTACGCTGCCAGTTACCGGCGGCGTCGGCGTGACGTTGCTGCCCGTTCCGCCGCTACCGCTGACAGGACTGCTGCCCTTGCTGCTGCTCACCCTCGGGGTGCGTGTGCCCTTAATTCCGCCACTCAACGCCCCCAGCGCGGCACCGGCCAGAAGCTGCGCTCGCTCAGAATCCATCCCGTAGCGGCTTTGCAACTGCTTCGCAAACTCCGTGCTGGACACCACCCCTTCCGCCTCAATCTGCTGGGCATAGAGTGACGACATGTCGTTCTTCATCTGCCAGGGCACGTCATCGGCGCCCAGCACACGATCGATCGCCTCGCGAACCAGCATGCCATTGGCCGTCACATCGCCAAAGTTAGCCTTACAGGCCGCCGCATCGGTGGCACAGACCGCAATCAGCTCATCCTGCTGTTTCAGGCTGAGTTCCTGCATCTCTTTTCTGACCGTGGCGCAGTCACCGCGTGCCTTACATCCCTGAGCTTTCGCAGCAAACTTATCAATCTGCTCAGGTTTCAGGTAATTATTGGTGATGGCATTATCGCCAGCCTTATAGGCATCAACGCTCCCCGCCGCATCACCTGACACCAGCGAGCCGGTAAGGCTGGTCGCGATCAGTGCCAGATTTTTAATGGTATTTTTTTGCTGACCATCAAGCTTATCGGTCGCGACATCCGGATAAAGAGCCTGATGGATCGCACGGGCAGCCAGCTCGCCGCCCCCTGCACCTACTGCACCAGCCAGCGCATTCTGCCCGCTCATTTCGGCGACGACACCGCCGAGGATCGCATGGGCAAAGGCGTTAGTGGCTATTTCCTGCGTCGTTGGATGGTCAGGATCTTTATAGGTGACATCTTTAATCACACCCGCCAGGTAAGGCGCCGAGGCCTGCGCCAGCGCTTTCGCCGGGTCGCCGCCTGCCAGTGCGCCCACTGCCGTGACAGCCGCATTTCCTGCCTTAACCCAGGTGTCATCTGGCTCGTAACCTTTGATCGCTTCTTTATAGGCACTGCTCTCTTTTACTGCCGTCCAGTAATCTGCACGATCCTGAGATGTGGCATTAGCCCCCGGTTTTTCACCTACCGCATCCATGCCCTGCTGGTTAGCATACAGCTGGCGTTCGGTGAGTACGGTGTTCATGGTTGAAGCAGCGATAGACCCGATCAACTGCACTTTTTGCAGGCGCTTCTGCTCTGCGGCCTTGTCAAAGATCGGGCTGAGCGTCTGATTAGCATGTTCCACATCACGGCTCAGGGTGCTGACATCCTGCTGCTGGCTGTCACCATTACGCACGATGAGCGTTCCATCAGAGACCGCCGAGTGAGTGGTGCTGGAGTCGTCCCCGGAGGCCTGAATCGCTGACATCGACGTTGGCGCAACATTCTGGCCCAACTGAGTCAGTATCGGTGCCAGAGGTTTTTTTTCTTTACTGCTGTCTTCAGCAGATGCCCCACTGTCTTTTTCCAGCTTGAACTGGCTGGACAGCCCGACGCTGACACCAGACGTCGCGTAATCGGCCTTATTCTCAATATTACTAAAGCCTAACGTGCCGGTATCCAGACGGTTTTTCGCCGCCTCAGCGGTACTGCCAATCACCGCCCCATTAAGTTGGGTATGATTACCGACGGTGACATCGTAGCCGCCGTCCCCGGCGAAGATGCCGCTTTGTTCCTGCACGCTGTCGTAGTTGCTGTCGATCTTATCCTTGCTGATCGACAAGTTGCCGCTGGCATTCATTGTGCCCAGGGTGAATTTCAGGCCACCGCTGATGTTCTGCTGTTTTGAATCGTAGTGGTTACTGTCCTGTTCGCTGGTGATGGTCAGGTCACGCCCGACATCCGCCACCACGCGGTCGGCGCTAATTTGCGCACCAGTCAGGGTGGTATCACGGCCACTCAGGAGCGTCACTTTGTTACCGGCATCCAGGGTGGTTTCGTTATGAGTCAGGCCATCACCCTTCTCATTGCCTTTGCCTTTGTTGCCATTGGCGAAGATGCTGATACCCGCTCCATCGTTGCCGACACCGATGCTGGCGCCAATTTCCCCACCGCCACTGCTGTTACTGCTGCTGGTCAACTGCGTATTTTCGGCGGATTTCAGCGTGATATCGCGCGCCGCTGACAGCAACATTTCATTACCAGCCTGAACCTTGCTGCCCTGCACCAGAATATCGCCATCCTGCGTTGAACCGTCGGTGCCGTTAGCAAAGATATTCAGATTCTGGGCTGCCTGAATAGCACTGCCCGCCGAGGTCATCTGATCACTCTGGCTTTCACTCCGTGATTTCTGCATGCCCAGCGACAGGCTGATGCCGACAAACTCGGTGTTGGTTGGATCCTGGATCGCGCCGCGCACGGCCTGCGCGGCCTGATAGCCGTCCAGCCCGGCTTTAACCCTTTGCAGTTCCGCCATGCGGCTGTCCTGCTTATCCGTTTCCATCTCAGAAATGGTTTTCGCGGTATTTAACGCCGATCCCGCCACACCCGACAATGCCAGCTTCAGCCCGCTGGAACGCGACTCTGTTGTACTGTGTTTACTGGCGCGATTTTCTGCTGAGCCGATTTCAACGTTTTTACCGATCAGATTAATATCGTTACCGGCGATCACCTCCGATCCTTTTATTTTCAAATCGTTACCGGCGATCAGCGTGGTATCGCCGTTGACCGATCCCAGCTGGCTGCCCTGCGCCGTCAGACTGGTGGTTTCATCGGTGGATTTATCGAAGGTGGAGCCAATGGTGACGCCAATGCCACCGCTGCTCATCAGGCCGGACTTGGTTTTCTGCTTCATCGCCCAACCGTCGCGGCTCTCCTCAGCGGTATCAACCGTCAGATTGTTGCCCGCTTTTGCAGTCAGGCTCTTATCGGCAGCCACATTGCTGCCGCTGATGCCAAGATCGTGCCCGGCCGACAGGGTAATATTTTCTCCGCCCAGGCTGCTGGCTGCTGCGTTTTCTGCCTCAAATCCGGCTCGCGTGGTAGTGGTATTGCTGGAGAGGAAGCCCGACCCTTTCACTTTGGAGGCCATATCCAGCGACGACTGCTCACTGGCCGTGCCAATGGTGATGTCATTGCCCGCGGCGAGGCTCAGGCCGCTACCGGCATTCAGCGTGGCCGCTGCCGCTGCAATATTGTTTGCCGCCTGCACCGCCACATCGCCGGCGCCCGTAATTTCACTGCCCACCGCCGTGGTGTTGCTCTGGCTCAGGTGGTTGTCTTTATTCCATACCACATTGTCGCTGGCACCGGAGTTGACCGTTGTCAGATTCACATCACGCCCGGCCAGCACGGTGGTCTGGCTGTTTTCGCCCGTATTCACCACCTTCGCCCCTTGCAGATTGACGTCACGCACCGCCTGTAAGGCCAGTTTGCCGTCATCCTGCTGCACATACATGCCTGCCACGCGCGACACCGTATCGCGGCTAAAGGTGTTGCTGCCGTTGGTGCTTTCCGTATGGGTGGTTTGCGACACAAGGTTGAGGTCGCGTCCCGCGCTGGCCACCAGCGAGGTCTGCGCCTGGATGATGCCGCCATTGTTGGTCAGATCATTGTTCGCCAGCAGCTGCACGTTGCCGCCGCTGATGATCCCCCCCACGTTGGTAATGCTATCGCCGCTGATGCTCAGCAGCTGGGTGGCATTTACGCGGCCCGAGTTCAGCATATTGCCACTGACACCCACCGCGATATTACGCCCGGACAGCAGCGCCCCGCTGCCATCAATATCGCCCTGTTTCACCTGGGCATAAACCTGCGGCACCAGCACACTCTGGCGGCTGCCATCGGCCAGCGTGACATCACGCGCCACCAGCCACACCATATCGCTGGTGATGTTTGCCATCTGGCTGGCGGTCAACGCCACGCCCGGCACCAGATTAAAGTTTTTCCCGAAAGCGACCCCGGCTTCCATCAGGGCCTTGTACTGATCCTCATCGCTCTGATAGCCCGCCAGATAGCGCTCGCCGGTCAGTTCCACCAGCTGTTCGCGCACCAGGCGCTGCTCGTAGAAGCCATCGCCCAGGCGTTTCTGAGTGATATCAGGATCGGAACGCAGCTGTGAAAGCATATAGTCAGAGCTGAGCCAGTTTTTCTGGTTGGTGTAACGCGGATCGGTTTCGATCAGGTAATTGCTGGAAGAGGATGGCAGCGGGTTAAACAGGCTGTTCTCCGGCAGCGTGGTGTCCGGCACCTGTGAGCGGATCACCGTGGAATCGGTGCTGCCCGCGATCTCAATGCGCTGACCGCCAGGCAGTGAAGCCAAATCTTCACTGTTCAGTAAACCGAGGCTGAAACCGCTGAGCGCTGGCGAACTGCTGTCCACCTTCGTGTTGCCTTTCGCCACGCTCGGTGACAGGGCAATCGACTGGATCTCATCCGGTGGCGTATAAGCGGAGGCACTATGTTTCTGCTTATCATGGCCTTTCTTGTGGATGCGATCCCACTCGATCACCTGCCCCACTTTCTGCACCAGCAGCGTCCCGGCCAGTTCCACGTTGTTCAGATTGGCATTGCTGACCAGCAGATCGCCCCCGGCAATAATGCGGCTCTTATCGTTGAGGGTATTGTCAGCATTGATCGCCAGACTGCCGCCCGCGATGATCTGCGCCGGATCGCTTTCCGTGATCTGTTCCTGCCAGGTGCTCTGGGTATAAGCATACTGGTAGTAGTGATCCTGATTACACACCACACCTTCAATGCAGATGTGCTGTACTTCGTTGTGAGAGAAGCTGATGTTGTAGTCGCTGGTGCCGTAATGCACGCCGTTATTCAGCCCGACCACCATATATTCTTCTTTTTGCTCGTCCGAGAGATGCACCATCTCGGTAGCAAAGTGGTCGTTAATATTGTTCAGGGTGGCGGTATTGATCAGCATATTGCCGATAGATTCGATCGTCGCGCTGTGGTTGTTGATCGTCGTTGCCCGCCCGCTGGCAGCATTGTTCTCATCCAGCTGACCACCAATCGACATATCCCCATCGCTGTAGATCAGGCTGTGGGCGCTGTTGTTCAGCGTACCAACACCGAGGTCCAGGCGCTGGCGGGCTGCAATGGTCGCCGCACTCTCACCTTCCGCCAGGTTATTCAACTCCCCGGCCTGAATCGCCAGATGATCGCCATAAATACGACCGCTGCCGATATTGTTCAGCGTTCCGGCACGCAGCACCGTTTCCACACCGTCGATAATGCCACGGTTGGTCAGGCTGCTACCGGCATCCACGTGGGTGATCTGCCCACTGATATCGCCACTCTGCTGGTTGTTCAGGCTGGCGGCCGTCACCGCTAACTGCTTGCCGGCATTGAGCTGCCCGGCGTTATCCAGCGCGCCCTGCACGTTAAGGTCGAGATTGCCGTTCGCCAGCGTGCTGCCCACGTTACTGAAGTCACCGTTGACCGCCAGCTGCATGTCACCGAGTGAGAGCAACTGGCCGTTGCCGCTCACCGACTGAACGCCGGCGTTGAGGTTTTTCCCGGCAATCACCTTGCCGCCCTCATTATTCAGCGCACCGGCCGTAAGCGTGACACCCTCCGTCGCCGCAATGCCGCCATTCTGGTTGTTGAGTGCCTGGCCAGCGCTGTCCAGCGTCAACTGCTGGCCGACCATGGTTCCGCCAACGTTGTTAATGCCCGCGCTGCGCACCTGCACCTTGCCCGCCGACTCCAGACGCCCGCCGTTATTGTCGAGCTGTGCGCTGGTCAGGGAGAGATCGCCGCTCAGTGCGGAGACCATCCCGCGATCGGTATTCAGCGCGCCGCCTGAGGTCAGGGTGACGTCCGATCCCGCGCTGCGGCTGTCGCTCAGGTCGATCTCTGCCGCCTGCACCGTGAGTTTTCCGGCGGCCAGATTCTGCCCGTTACTCGCCAGTTTCCCGTTACTGGTCAGCGTCAGATTGCCGCTCTTTCCAACGCTGCCATCCGCATTAATCCCGGCGCCGAACACCGAATTTTTACTGCTGTTCAGCTCACCGGCGCTGGCAAGGGTATCGCGTCCGGCAGCGATCAGCCCGTCATTGTTCAGCTGTCCGCTGACGCTGGTATGCATATCACGTCCGGCATACAACGTCCCCCCGCTGTTGCTTAACTGAGCGCTGGTCAGGGTCAGATCGCCGCTGTGCGCAGAGACCGTTCCGCGATCGTTATTCAGCGTGCCCTGGGTGGTCAATGCCACCTCCGCTGCGCTGGTCTGGCTGTCGCTGAGGTCAATATCGGCCGCCTGCACGGTCAGTTTCCCGGCCGCCATGTTCTGCCCGTGGCTGGCCAGCTTACCGGTGCTGGTGAGCGCCAGATCGCCGCTTTCTCCCAGGCGGCCATCGGTTTTCACCCCGCCGCCAAAGACGGCATTTTTGCTACTGTTGATTTCACCTGCACGGGCGCTGGTATGACGCGCCGCGACCACCATGCCATCGTTGTTCAACTGACCGCTCACGCTGGCACGCGTATCGCGTCCGGCATACAGCGTACCGCTGTTGTTCAGCGCACGGCCGCTCACCTGAATATCTTCACTGGCGTTGATCGTACCGCTGTTTTCGATATGCCCGTCGGCGCTGAGGGTGACGCTACCGGCCTGCGCGCCCAGCGTTCCGGCGTTACGCACGCCAACACCGCTTTCTGTGCCAATCAGCTGGATTTTCCCGGCGTACATGCCGCCAAGGTTGGCCACATCCAGCGCCAGCGCTGGCTTCACATCGTTATCACTGTCCGTATTTTTGCTGACGCTGGCACCGTCGGCGCTGACGCGGTTTTTACCGGTCGTCACTTTTAGATCGCTGGCCCAGATACCACTGTTCACTTTCACCGTGTGCGCAATCAGGTCGGTATAGTCCTGGCGGCTGCTGTCCATTCCCGCCCCCTGCACCACAATCTCCCCGCCATTGACCTGATAACCGGTCAACTGGCCGTTCTGCATAATCGCTTTACCCGTGGTCAGCGTGGAACGGTTCGCATTGATAAAACCGCAGCCGTCACAGGTGATCCCGGCAGGGTTAGCGATCACCACCTGCGCCCTTTTACCTGCGACTTCGATATAACCATTCAGCTTGCTGGGGTCGCGCGAGTTCACCTCGTTGAGGATCACTTTCGCTTCTCCGCGTGCCAGATAAGGGTTCGCCGCCACCCAGCCGCCCTGCTGCGTCTGCGTATTGCGGTGGGAGTTATTGAGGATCACGCCCTTTTTATCAACGTCGAACTGGCTATAGGTATTGCGTGATACGCCACCCGCGCTCGGAGCCTGAATATTCACCTGCGGCGTGCCGTTGGCTGTTTTGCCGATCATCGGCTGCTGGCCCGAAGGCGCACTGCCATCGGCGACAATCCCTGCGGCCTGCGCCTGTGGCATCAGCGCCACCATGCCCAGCGCCCCCAGCGTGAAGAATGCCAGCGGGGAGAGCTGGCCAATCAGCTGGCTGAGCGTATGCCCTTCGCCGCTCACCGCCGGACCTTTACCATGACCACGGCCATTTTCGGCCACCACCATCAACAGGCCACGCGCCTTGTTGAAAATTACGCGATACAGATTCTTATTCACCTGGGTTCATCCCTTCCAGTTAATGGCTTGCCAGCGGGGTGTCGCGCTGCCAGCGTGCGAAATCCTGATGCGTTACCGCATCACCACGGAAATTCATAACGCGCAGACCGCGCTCCTCACCTTTGTGATACAGCGAACGTACGCAGTGATGCGGAAATAACGTGCCGCCGACCAGGCGACGCAGCGCCTGCTGATCGCCAAACGGCGCAATCCAGTCGCGGATCCACAGACGGTCACCGCTGTTCCAGTCCCGCTCCTGAACGTGAATGCCGGGCTGCGTGAGATAACGCTGCTCGGCTTCATCATCCAGCCAGGCCCAGCTGAGGAAAAACACCGGCTTATCGTCACGCATCGCCAGCGCAAACTGCTGATGCTTGATCGCGGGCAGCAGCAGCGTGGAGAGCGCACTGAGGGGAATGTCGCGGTGCTGTGCCGAATGCATCCATAACCAGACGCTGGCACCCAGCACTTCAGACTCGCTGAACCCGCTGCTCAACAGCGGGGAAATCACCTGAAAACCATTAACGGGGATCGTCATATCAGTATTCCCAGCTCAGATTGAAACCGAGGGAGACCGGGCTGGTGCTGAAACCATCCGGTTTGGAGAACGGCACACCTGCAAACAGGTCGTAACCGGTATTCAGTACGTTACCGCGCAGGCCGATGACCCCGCCTGCCAGATGGTGACCGACCTGATAATCAATACCGCCTTTCACTTCGCCATAGTCAGCGCCGAGGTAGAGTTCCTGATTCGGCAGCGGGGTTTGCCAGGCGATGTCGTTACGTACAAACCAGCCTTCGTCACCGTTCAGGGTGTATTCGCCATCAAAGCCGCGAACCGTCCAGCGGTTACCAATGGACATCTGATCCTGCGGTGTCAGCGGAGAATGGGTCATCTGACGCTGGAACTGCCCGTTATAACGGAAGGATTGCCCCCACAGCTGGAACGGCGCATTCAGCTGCACGGAAAGCTGAATAATCTTCGCCAGCCCGGTGCCTTCGCCATAGCTCTCTTCCGGTGCCGGTTCCGCGCCAAACCAGCGCGTCCCGCGCTGATAGCTCACGCCGGTATCCAGCGTGGCCTGGCCGATATAGTGACGATGCTGCAAACCGAGACGCCAGGCGGCGGTCTGACGACGCTGCTGCTCAATCTCGGTATCTTCGATGTAGTTGCGCGACTGGCGCGTCATCACTTCATAGCTGAACGAGGTTTTCTGGCTGCCGCTGCGGTGCAGTACGCGCCCGAGCTGGAAGTTCATGCTTTTGCTCTTACCCTTGTATTGGTAGTCAAAACCACTGCCCAGACCCGACTGGTGGTAGTCGTAGTCGCTGAAAGTGACGCCCGTCGTCCAGTAACCAAACGGCACTGAGTAGTGGATCAGGGTATTTTTGCTGCCTTTGTCGCCGCCCTGCTCTAAATCCTTACCTGCGGATACGTAGAACATATCGCTGAGTGACAGAGGATTATCGAGGTAGAGCGTCAGGCCGCCCTGATAGCGCCCGGTACTTTTGCTACCGGAGTCATCCAGCGTGGCACCGAGTCGCCAGTGGCGCGACTGCTTCCAGCTGACGTTGATATCACTTTCGCCCGGCTGCTCACCGGGAACAATCTGCATATCGGCCTGCACGGTGGGCAGGCGCTGTAAGTTTTCCAGCCCCTGTTCAATATCACGCAGATCCAACAAATTCCCGGCGTGGGCCGGCATGGCGCTCCAGAGCTGAACGTAACGATCGCTGTCTGGCGTCAGGCGGACATTGCGCACCTTGCCCGGTACCAGCAATAGCTTCAGGGTGCCGCTGTTAATATCCTGGGGTGGGGCCAGCACGCGGGCGGTGACGTAGCCGTGATCCACCAGACGGTTCTGCAAGGCACTCATCAGCAGGTTAATACCCTTACCGCCAAGGCACTGCCCCTGCGCCTGATCGGCCAGCTTTTGCAACGGCATCCAATGCGGGAACGCCTCTCGCCCCTGTAACTCAATATGTTGCAGGGCAAAGCACGGCTGTTCGGCAGGAAACTGAATGCGGCTGAAAAAGCTGCCCGGCGCCTGTAAACGGACGTCCGGCGCAGGTGGCGCCAGCTGACGTTCAGTCGCGCGCTGACGTTCCTGCTGATTAATTAACTGCTGATCGCCGATCGTGGCAGCGGCCACATTCGTGACATGAAAGAGACTGATAATAACGGCCAAACTACTGAGACAAGCAGGGGTTATCCCGTCTTTTCCAGACGCAATCCGTAGCATAGTAATGCCCTGAGCAAGGTTTATTATTTATACGATGTTGATGCCAGGTACTTTAACGATTTCTCATCCAGGATTGTTCCTAAACTTACATAACGCTTACAATTGAGTGACAATTAAAACAACGACAACATAAGGAAATTCTTAATATTTGACACATAATGCGATATAAAAAACGCTATTTATCATTAACATAATCAATTCATAAGAAAAAATACAAAAATACACATAAGTCAAATTCACCTCAGAAAACTAACCAGAAACAACTGGAAATGGTTAAGATTATTCCTCAATCATCCAGCGCCAGCTGGCCCTTAAATTGTCGATATTAAAAACAGAAAAAGAGATTACCTTTCCCCTGTTCCACTAAATTCAAGTACACTTCTGACGGTATTCCTGCTGAAAGAAAAGGCGTGTCACCGATCTCATTTTATGCCCCCCGCAACCGCCTTGCCGCCTGGCTTGGCCTGCTGGCAATACTGCTGCTGTTTATTGCTCCGGTGATTTCAAAATCACTGGCGCAGGCGCATGGCAGTAGCAGCATGATGATGATGCATCATGGGATGGCGATGGACATGTCTGAGATGCCAGACATGCATCATGATATGGCCGCCACGCCCACTGGTGGGGCCAAACAGGCACATCATCCGATGTCGATGATGGATGACAGCGCCTGCGGTTATTGCGTACTGCTGGTGCAGCTGCCGCTCGACCTGATGACGCTGCCACTGCTGTGGTCGACATTACAGGCCGCCACCCAGCCGGATGTTCCCCTGTTTCAGCCCGTGGTGGCGCGTTTTGTTCCTCGCTTCTTCCATCCCCGCGCCCCGCCGCTCGTCCTCACCGCACGCTTCAATTAACGATTGATCTGTGGGATCCCCCACAGCCCCTGCGAATGCCTGTAAAACAGGCTGATGGAAAAGACAATGTCAGAAAATATCCGACGTGCGACCACGCACGCCACCCGCAGCAGCAGCACGCTGATCCCGCTGCTGCGTCGCCTGCATTTCTATATCGGGCTGTTTATCGCCCCCTTTATCTTTGTCGCGGCCCTGACCGGCACGCTGTATGTGCTGACGCCTCAGCTGGAAAATGTGCTGTATCAGTCACAGCTGTTTACCTCATCAACCGGACCCGACCAGCCAATCTCAGCCCAGATCGCCACCGCCAGTGCCCTGATGGGGCCGAAGTCGAAAATCGCCGCCGTGCGCCCGGCACCCCATCCCGGTGAAACCACGCGCGTGATGTTTGCCAGTGCCGATCTCGGCCCATCGGAAACCCGGGCGGTGTTTGTTGATCCAAAGACGCTGGAAATCCGTGGCGTGATGACGGTTTACGGCACCAGCGGCATTCTGCCCTTCCGCACCTGGCTGGATTATCTGCACCGTAATCTGCTGCTGGGTGACGTGGGCCGCAATTACAGCGAACTGGCGGCGAGCTGGCTGTGGATTGCCGCACTGGGGGGTGCCCTGCTCTGGGCCACCAACCGCACGCCGCGCCGCAAACCCTTGCGATCTCGCCCAACACGCGCCCAGCGTCTGGCGGGGCAACGCCACTGGCACACGACGCTGGGTCTGGCATTGCTGCTCGGGCTGGTGTTCTTCTCCGCCACCGGCCTGACCTGGTCACGCTGGGCCGGGGATAATATCTCCCTGATGCGCAATCATTTTGGCTGGATGACGCCCTCGGTGAATACCGTGCTGCATTCTGAATCCGCGATGATGATGGATATGCCAATGGATGAGCATGCGGAGCATAAAGGCCACATGATGATGACGCAGGATGCCGCTCCGGCTACGGTCAATCCGGCGCAGTTCGATGGCGTGCTGAACGCAGCGCGTGCGGCGGGGATTGATGCGGCCAAACTGGAGATCCGTCCATCATACCGGGCTGATAAAGCCTGGACGGTGAATGAGATTGACCGCCGCTGGCCAACGCAGGTTGACAGCGTGGCGGTCGATCCGCAAAGCAACGCGGTGATTGATAAGGTGGAGTTCGCCAACTTTGGCCTGCTGGCCAAACTGACGCGCTGGGGCGTGGATGCCCATATGGGCGTGTTGTTCGGGGTGGTGAATCAGCTGGTCCTGGCACTGTTTGGTGCCGGGCTGTGCGTGATGATTGTGATTGGCTATCGCATGTGGTGGCTGCGCCGTCCGCAGGGTGGGCAGGTTTCTCCACTGGATACGCTACTGGGCTGCTGGCAACCGTTGTCGATTAGCGCACGTTTTCTGCTGCTGGTGATCACGTTGATTACGGCGGTCTGTTTGCCAGTGATGGGCGTGAGTTTGCTGGTATTACTGGGCGTGGATGTGTGGCGCTGGCGGCGTGCAGTGCACGCCTGATCATCAATACGGGGTGACCGGAAAAAAGGGTCGCCCCCTGAGGGATCCCCACTCATTTTTTGTGGCTGACAGTTTGGCTTCAGGTCTGAGGCCAGTTTAAGCACGCCGGATCGGCAAAATCCACGGGCAGGTTTTACGCTAACGGCTTCGCCAGATAATGCTCCAGCATCGCCAGCAACAACTGGTTATCCACCGTCTGTAACACATGCACCTGGCCACCCTGCGGCTCACCGATGCCCACATCCACACGCAGCGGTTGACGGAAACGCCATGACTTACCGCGCGTCATCCCCTCGCGCAGCTCCACGTCGACAAAATAATCCGCCGCCGTGCTCACTCGCTGGTTCAGCAACCAGGCCACTACCAGCGCATCGTGGATCCAGCAGCCCGGCAGATGACGGGTCTGAATCGAGTAATCAATCCACGGGCGCAGCGTCTCGGTGACAAAACGCGCCAGCGGTGTATCAATCTGTGCAATACGGTTCAGATCCTGATGCGTCATCAGCGTTTGACTGGTCACATCCATCGGCACCAGTGTGATATTCGCGCCGCTGGTCAGCACCTTATGTGCGGCCTCAGGGTCAATGCCAAAGTTGGTGTCTTTAATAAAATCATCCAGCGCAAACACACCGCCCATAATGGCGATCTCCTGCACCGCATCGGCCATCTCCGGATAGCGTTCTAACGCCAGCGCCACATTGGTCAGCGGACCAATCGCTACCAGAGTGATTTTTCCCGGATTCGCGCAAATCAGCTGGCCCATCGCATCCGCGGCTTCCAGAGCCGGGGCGGTAAACGACTGCGGCTGACGCACCCCGCGCCACAGATGCGCCAGCTGGTTGCTGTGCACCCGCTGATCTAACGCTTCGCGCCACGGTTGCGTCGGCTCGCATAAGGCCGCATCGGCCCCTTTCACCACCGCTACCGACTGCCCGATACGCTCCATCAGATCTTTCACCACGCTGTATCCCACCTGGCTTGGGGTATTTCCCGCCACGGTGGTGATCAGCTCCAGCGAAATTTCCGGTGCAGCCAGCGCCAGTGCAATAGCCAACCCGTCATCGACGTTGGCCCCCGTAATACCATTCCCCGGATCACAATCAATAATTAATCGTTTCATATCGTTATCTTATTATCGGGCCAGCTTGCAGCCACAGGACTCGCCAAGTTCAAGATGATGGGAGAACTCACTCAGCATGCTCTCCCCTTTCCACGCTGCCAGCATGTTGATAGCGGTTTTTGCCATTTCGCCCACGGGCTGACGAACAGTCGTCAGCGAAGGCACATGATAGGAAGATTGATCGGTGCCGTTAAAACAGACCAGCGCCAGCTGATCCGGCACGCGGATATGGTGTTCAGATAAAGCACGAATACAACCAATCGCCTGCGCTTCGTTGGATGTAAACAGCGCACGCGGGCGCGTCTCGCCCTGCATCATGCGCTGTGCAGCCTGATAGCCGCCCTCGCGGGTATAGGGGGTATGGAATATCCACTCCGGGCGTTCTTCCACGCCATAATCCGCCAGCGCATCGCGCCAGCCTTGCAGACGATCCTGCGTATTCAGCATCTCCGGCGGGCCGCAAATAATGCCGACATGCTGATAGCCGTGGCTTAACAGATGGGCCGTCACCTGACGTGACGCCTCGCGTTCATCTACGCGGATGACATTCACCTGCAAGCTGGGATCAACCCGGTCGAGCATCACAAACGGGGTGCCGCTGGAGTGCAGAAGATCAATATAGGGGTTGCGGTCGACGCTGATGTAAAACAGGCCATTGACCTGCTGACTCAGGAGATTGTTGATCAGCTGCAACTCGCGTTTTCGGCTGTCGCCGGCATCGCCCAGCAGCATCACCATATCGTTCGCCAGCGCCTGCTGTTGCAGCTCATGGGCCAGCGAAGCAATAAACGCATTGCCAATATTCGGCACCACCAGCCCATAGGTTCTGGTGGTGCCGGAAGCCAGCGCACGCGCCACACTGTTCGGGCGGTAACCGGTGCTTTTAATCGCCGCCAGCACGCGTTCACGTGTCGCAGGCGCAACCGGTCGCGGTCCGTTATTCACGACGTAACTCACTACGGCAACGGAAGTTCCGGCTACTTTTGCTACATCAGCACGGGTAGCACGATGATGAATCTGTTTTGCCACAGGCAGTCTTCCTCACAAATAAACAGCGTCGGGCCGGATAAAAATCCGGCCCGTGAGTCCCTTAGATAATGCAATTAAGGGAAAAAGAGCGGGGGAAAACCCACACTCTTTTCCGCTTTCATCCGTGATTAAATCGCATCTTCCGGTGCGTTAAGGTCGCGACCGCGTGTTTCCGGTGCCACAAACGTGGTCAGGAAACCGATACCTGCCATCACCGCAAAATAAGTGGCAATCGGCCACCAGTGACCCGTCCAGGCCAGCAGTGCCGACGCCACCAGCGGTGCCGTACCGCCTGAAAGAATCGACCCCAGCTCTTTAGCAGTGGCCATTTTGGTATAACGATGATGAACGCCAAACATCTCCACGCCCCAGGCCGCCTGTACGCCGAAGATCCCCAGCGATGCCAATCCCATCCCGACGACGATCGTACTGATGACAATGGCCGGTTCACGCGAGTCCAGCAGCATAAAGGCCGGGAACGCGTAGAGGATCAGCAGCAGGCAGAAGCAGCGATAGGTAATACGGCGACCAAAGCGGTCCGACAACCAGCCCGCCAGCGGGATAATCAGGAAGCCCAGCAGCGAAGCAATAAACACCGCCGTGGTCGCCACCGATTTATCCACTGCCAGCACTTTCACCACATAACCGATAATAAAGCCCTGCGCCAGATAGGATGGACCGTTCTCACCGATACGCAGACCAACCATGGTCAGGAAGGCACGGCTACGGCGCCAGAATCCACGGGTATCTTCTACGACGGGCACGGCGGCCAGCACCTGCTCACGTTCGGCTTCCAGCTCTGCTTTTTTGCGTTCAAATACCGGGGTTTCACGTAAGTGACGACGGATCCATAACGCCACCAGCGCAATCAGCGAACTGCACAGGAACGGAATACGCCAGCCCCACTCTTGCAGTGATTGTTGGTCCATCTGCACCACCGCCAGCCAGACCAACGATGCCAGCAGCGTGCCGCTGTTAGAACCGAGCGCAATGATGGAAGAGACCAGACCGCGACGCTGCGCGGGTGCGTATTCACCCAGCATTACCGTACCGCCGGACAGCTCTGCACCCGCACCAAAGCCCTGACTAAAGCGTAGCAGCACCAGACACGCCGGTGCCCAAAGGCCAATAGAGGCATAGCTGGGGATAAGACCAATCAGTGTGGTGGAGGCACCCATCAGGATGATGGTGGAAACCATGACGACTTTTCGACCTTTACGATCGCCGAGCCAGCCAAAGAACAGTGCGCCAATCGGGCGGGCAATAAAGCCAACCGACCAGGTCGCGAAGGTAGAGAGGAGTGCCATTTCTGGCGTTGCTTCGGGGAAGAAGACATCACCGAAGATAATCCCGGCGGCCAGCCCATATAAAGCGAAGTCGGCATATTCCATTGCTGTGCCAAGCCAGCACGAGAATGTTGCCCGCCAAAAATCCTTACGCCCTTCCGGGGTGGCTAAACGTTCATCTGCCGCCGAGTTGGCCGACATTGCAGTATCCTGTGCAACGCTTTGAGGTGTAGACATGAAAAATTCCCTGATGTGAGGAGTTTTATTCGGCGCCATCCCTGGCACGCACTCCTCCGTCGGAGGAAAATTCGCCAGTGAACAGGCCGTGTTATAAAGCCATGACGAAAGGTCGTTTACCCTAAATAATTCGAGCTGCAGGAAGGCGGCAAAGGAGCGAACCCCGATGAGCTTACTGAAGTAAGTGATTCGGGTGAACGACTGCAGCCAACGCACATGCAACTTGAAGTATGACGGGTAAAAAGGTTCCCTGGTGTTGGAACGCTATATTCGCTTTGCGCCGACGGTCTAAAATTGACCAATCGTATAAGTAACGCGAAACAAATTTGACCTTCACGTAGCTGCTAACCATCAAGCACCGTGAATTTTCACTACGCAGCTATTGTATCTACGCGTGTAGATAAATCAAGGTAACGAAACGGAAATCGTTAGATTTTCTTGACATTCAACACAACTGATTGCTTAGAAAATCAATAAAATCAATGAAATAAATCGTCCAAAAAACATGCGATTTTTTTTCACTATTGAAACCGTGCGCAAACTTAAGGCAAACGAAGCTGAACACGCTTTCAACACTGACGTTTTAGCCCCCGAGTATTGCGAAGAGATGACAATCTGCACATTAGCTTCAGGTTTGTGTTTGTCGGGGGGGATGGTTAAGCTGAAAAACACACTTAGAGCCTGGCCCAGTAGGCGTACATTAATGGCAAATAAAATAGCCTAATGGGATAGGCTCTTATCAGGCGGGAAATAATGACGATTACATTAATGCGCCACGGCAAGCCCGATCACTCTCTGCCAGGCCGCCGCTCGTCACTGGCGATGGCGGAATGGTGCGAGGCCTACGATCTGGCCGAGATCTGTGACCTGCCGCCAGAACGCAGCCTGAGGCTGGCCGCAGAGGCGGATTGGATTGTCACCAGCACATTACCGCGTGCCATTTCGTCGCTGGCAAAACTCGGCAGGCAGGCCAACCGGGTCGATGCAGTCTATCGTGAAGTGGCACTGCCCGTTATGCCGCTGGCCTTCCCGGCTTTATCGCCGCTGCTGTGGCTGCCGCTGCTGTGGCTGCCGCTGCTGCGGGTGATGTGGCTGCTGGGCTACGCCGGACAGGTAGAGTCTTACGCTGAGGCAAAACAGCGTGCGGTGCTCGCCGCCGATCGCCTGATCGCCCTGTCTGCCGAAGGCAATGTACTGCTGGTGGGTCACGGCATTATGAATAAGCTGATTGCACGCCGCTTACGTCATCTTGGCTGGCTGGGAGAGAAACACGCCAGCAGCCGCTACTGGAGCAGTGCGATTTATCATCCACCGGTGATTTAGCGCTAAAGGCGCATGAGAGCAGGTCTGGAGAGATAATGGTTATGATTCAACCAGTTCGCGATATCGTATTTTTGCCTGGAAATGCATCATACACATGTTAAGCGCTGGATCGTGCCGCAGAGTTACATTATAATCCTGCGCCTCAGGCCCCATAGCTCAGTTGGTTAGAGCACGCGACTCATAATCGCTTGGTCGCTGGTTCAAGTCCAGCTGGGGCCACCAAATTTATCAAGGACTTAGACAGGAAACTGGCTGAGTCCTTTTTGTTTTATGGCGTTACAGGTGAGGTAGTGGGTGATGTCATCCACATGCTGCATCACCTGCTATCAGCACACAGAACATAGGAGCCTGTTTGACAGACTCGACAAGAAAGTGAGTGAGCGGTGTGACAAAGAAGCCGGCTTCGTCAGCCTTAAAAAAAATTTGCTTGTAGTATGAAATCTGTCAGGTCATCAGCGTCATGGCAAGATCTTGCCGCGCTTATCAACGTTAATTAGAAACGGGCAATACTTATCTTCGTTATGCAACGGGTGGGCATCTGTGGTCTGTGCTTCGCTGTTGTGTGCCCTGATTTTCATCATTAGTGGGGCGAAGCCTGGCGTGAAGAAAGTTTTGACTATATACCCCAATCTACTCTGACAGATTGTTACAACATAACACGTCCTGCGCATTCAGGATGTCTTCTCGCTTTTCATTGAGTCGGGTAGCCGCGTAGACATCGATATTCAGCTTTGACGATTCGTGATCGGACAGCTCCCGGTAGCATAGCCCCTCCTGATTGAACGTGCACTTTGACTGCGGCATCAGGGCAAACCCTTTACCCCGGGCGATGTGGGTGAGCATAACCAGTGAGTCATCTGGCTCTTTGATCCGCTTAAGCGGAAACCTGAGCCGATCGAAGTAGCTTTCGCACTTATCGTAGAAGGTGGGATTGGCGCTTCTTGCAAACCAGAAGAGCGGTAAATCACAGATGTCTTCCAGCGAGACTTTTTCTTTCAGGCTTGCAGGATGCATAGCCGGCATTGCCATTAACAGCGGCTCGCGGTAGACCCAACGGTACTGGACGATGTCTTCATGACCGGTGCCTTTCTCGCCGGTCAGCACAAGATCAAGCGTGTTTTTTGACAGACATTGAAGCAGCTGCGCCGATGTCAGATTGGGAGTTTCAACATCATCGCCGGCATCCAGTTTATTGAGCTGTTTGTTGATAGGCTCTATCAGCTCAAAATTCAGCGTACGGGTGAGACCGATACGCAGATTCTTCTTTGAGGAAGGTGAAGCCGTTTTCATTTCGCTGAGCTGCTGAAGGAGCTTCTCTGCCCTGATAACCAGTTCGCGACCAGCCTCTGTCAGACTGACCTCGTGCGTGCTGCGGCTGAACAGCTGTATCTCCAGCACAGCTTCCAGGCACTTTATCTGACGGGTCAGAGGAGGTTGGGTCATCCTGAGACGTTCTGCGGCTCTGCGGAAGTTCAGCTCATGTGCGACAGCGAGAAAGCACTGAAGCTGCTTAACGCTGGGGAGGTTGCTACTGATTAAATGTTCTGCAATTGCCATAGATTCCATCCTTCAAATAGAAAAATTATTCTATCTTATTTATACGTAAAGATATAACACGGAATTTCATTTCAGAAAAAGGCTCTTTTACAGTAATACAAAATTTATATTACACATTTAACAATTCCACCTGCGTCACAGATTGATAAATTACACTCGAAATCTAATCCCATATCCTTTCGGAGATAATAATGTCATCTAACTATGTGCTGGTGTCTCGATTCCCATTAAAAAATACTGTTTCTGCTGATACTTTCTCGTCATTAAAAAACACTGAGAGCACGCGCTATTATTTTTGTGAAGAACAGGGTGTAAATGAATTACTGGAACTTCGTTCGTTTAACGACATTAAAGAAGTATCATGGGTGGAAGAAGAGATGGAATCTATGTTCCATCAGTTTGCTGACGTTCTTTCCGCGGATATTCGCAGAGAACTTCTGAAGTTTGTCGAGTCACCTATCGACAGCAAGAGAGATCTCCCTGAGACAAAATATATTCAGCTGCGCCATGTTGAAGTTCCTGCACACAATTATGAGCAGTATCGCCAGTGGCGCGACGAAACGATCTTCAACGTTGTAAGAGATAATAAAGACAAGATCGAAAGCTTTGAAGCTTTTCACTCGCTCATCAGTGGCGTGCCAGGTGTGATGTTCATTTCTGCGTTCAATGGCGATAAAGAAACGTATAAAGAAGCCTTTACCAATGCACGCTACCAGGAAATCATTCAGCAGGCAGGTGATAACTATATTACCGGAGGAAATGAAGGCCTCTATACCCGTATCTATCGCGCTTGTTGTTGCTGAGGAATGATTCATGAATTGTAAGAAACTGGTTGTTGTCGGCGATAAATTCAATGAATTCGCAAATGGAAAAGATGTCCTGACTATTTCTCAGCTGGAGCTGTTAACGCAAATCCCTGCAAATATCATCGATAAAGAACATGAAATTATTATCGGGCAGGGTGTGCGTAAGGATTTTGCCGGGAAAGTGCTTTCAAATCAGGCGAGAAATACCATTCACGGCAATAAACTAAAAATGTGTTCTCTTGAAAAGCTTGTTAACGATAAAAAGAATGAACACTGCCATAAACGGCTGGAACAGAATGTCCTGATAGGTCCTGCAGAACAGACTGAGCACAACAGTAATCTTTTTGCTATGCCGCTGTTGATCGATGAGCGCTGTGAGCTGATGGCCGATCATCAGACCGGTCAGCATATTCAGGGAATGCTCCTGGTAGAGGCAAGCCGTCAGGCGTTTATCGCCATTACTGAAGAATTTATCTACAAGCAGGAAACGGGGCGTTACTACGTCATTAACAGCATGGCGATAAACTTTTCGAGTTTTCTGTTTCCTTTACCTGCGCTGGTTCATTTTGAGTACCTTGAGAAGGACGTTAATGACCGCCGTGGCCGTTTCAAAGCCCAGGTGCGCGTAACGCAGCATCAGATGCTTTGCGCCAGCATGGACGTCTCATTCACCGTATACCCTTCAGGGCTGATTTCTGAGAAAGAGAAATCCCTGGCTGAGGCGGCTATGCAGGCAGCGATAGTAGAACATCAGGGTGCGACCTTTGAGGTAGCGCATGCCTGAAATAAGCAGTCAGAAATACCGTCTGACTGCTACCACGCAGGGGCCGCTTTATCCCCCTGCGGAGGTAATGGATCAGGATGGTAACTTTGTCGTGGTGGGTATGGTGCCAGGAGACAACGGCCTGGCATGGCGCAGCATGATTGTGGCGGCAGACAGCCCGCTTCCGGGCTTTGGAGAAACGGCACCCTACAAAATATTGCGTGATATCGATGACATGTCACAGGCAGAACTGAAGGACGTGATCCTGCATACCCTTCCGCTGCCGGTACCGCTGAATAATTACGGGATGCTGTTCGCGCCAGAGCAGCGGCCACAGGCTAATACCGAAAGCCGGCCTAGCCTGCCTTTGCATGAAGGCTACATCGCAGATTACCGCAGCAGTGACGGTAAACGTCAGATCCCGCCTGTCACGCTGGCAGACTGGTTACGCGCTGAAGGCAGTCTTGAGGTGTTTCTGTCAGGAGACAGCCGGCGCGCGCTGTTCAGGTTCTCATTTCGCAACCTGGTTCCCGACAGTGTTTATACCGTAATGAGCCTGCGTGAGCAGGATCTGGCAACTGAAAATCCAAGCCGGCCGGGACCGCTGGGTATCCCTAACGTATTTATTACCGACCACGATGGCAATGCGGATTACTGGGCGGAGTTACCCGATCCGTTCCCGGCACATGAACGCAATGATAATCGGGTAATTAACGTGGTTGTCCTTTATATGAGTTCCCGCCAGAGCTACGGGGGCGCAATTGGGCTGTATGGGCTGGGTGGTGATATCCATGCACATCTGAAACTGAAAAGCCGCTCATTCGATGAATTAATTACCGTAAAGTGAGTTAAAAATGCCATTTGTACATATCACGACCTGGCCTGCTAAAGACGAAGGCGACATGCTCAGGCTGCATGAGGACATTACCTATGCCGTGCATAAAAACACCGGAGCACCGCTGGATAAAATCTCTGTAGTGATTTCTGAAATACAGCCCTCACGCTGGTCTGATGCAGGTATTCCCGGGGATCATAAAGATTTCCCGGTAAAAAGCCGAAGAAAGAGTTACGAGGAATAAGCTTTGCAGAAATCAGCCGCATTTTTTGATGTCGACGAGACCCTTATAACAATTAAAAGCATGTTTGATTTTTACGCATTCTGGTGTCGTGAAAATAATGAAATGAACACGCTTGAATGCTATATGACGCAGTTTAAGGAAAACGTTAAAAAAGGAACGAGTCGCGAGTATCTGAACAGAGAGTATTACCGACAGTTCTCAGGGGTCAGTTATAAAAAACTGGAAGAGGTGGGTGAAAAATGGTTCCGATCACAGTGTGTCAAAACTCTCTTTATTAACAGTGCCGTCGCAGCCCTTAAGCAGCATCAGGCGGAAAACAGACTGACTATCTTTGTTTCAGGATCGATGCGTCCTGTACTTGCACCGGTTGCCCGATATCTGGGTGTCACGGAGATTCTCTGTGCCCCACTGGAACTCACTGAGGCAGGAACACTGACAGGTGAAATAGGCACGCCGCAGACCATTGGCAGTGGCAAACGGGAGGCGCTTATTGCGTTCTGTCGTGGAAAAGAAATCAGTCCTGCGGATTGCTATGCCTATGGAGACGATCTCTCCGATATTCCCATGCTTGAATCCGTCGGCCATCCGATTTGCGTAGGAAAGAAGTCATCGCTTTCCAGTCATGCGATTCACCAACACTGGCCCGTTATTTAAATCATTCCAGAGGTAAAAAATTATGAACGTAGAAAGCACTCCGCAGGATATGACCTTAAGGTCGTGGCTTGCTCTTTTTATTCTGGCTCTCTCAACGTTTACGATCGTCACCACAGAGCTGGCACCTGTTGGCCTGCTGACGCCAATCGCAAACGGCCTGCATGCGTCTGAATCAGCCGTGGGTATGACGGTCTCACTGTATGCATGGGTAGGTGCACTGAGCGCACTTTTTGCATCAGTGTTTCTGGGCAATGTGGCCAAGAAGCGGCTGCTGCTTACGCTCACCGTGATCCTTTTCCTGTCTAACGTACTGGCCGCGACGGTGAGCACTTACACGGTACTACTGGCTGCACGTGTGCTGGGAGCGCTGGCACACGGTGCATTCTGGGCAATGATTGGGGCAACGGCCGTCTCCATTGTGCCGACAAGATATATTGGTGCCGCTACCTCAATCGTATTTGGTGGCGTATCTGCAGCCAGTGTGTTTGGCGTGCCGGTTTCAAACTATATCGGCATTCACTTCGGCTGGCGGCAGGCGTTCTGGCTGATGGCGATACTCAGCGTGGTGGCATTTGCCGGTATCAGCGTGCTGATCCCACAGATCACCAGCAAAAGCGCAATTGGCTTTGAGGCGCTCAAAAGCGTACTGAAATCATCTGCACTGTGGAAAATCTATTCTGCTACGCTGCTCGCTGTCACCGCGCACTTTGCTGCCTTTACGTACATTGAACCCTGGCTGCACACGCAGCATTCACTGGCCACATCGGTTATTCCGGCTGTGCTGTTTGTATACGGTATTGCGGGACTTGCCGGCAATTTCCTGACCGGCATGATGATTGATAAATATCTCAAGGCGACAGTATCCATTTCAGTACTGCTCATTTGTGCGGTACTGGTATTCCTGGGAACTTCCGGTTCAGCGCTTTCAGGCACTGCTGTATTCACCGCTATGGTTATCTGGGGCGTGGCAGTATCCGGAATCTTTGTGGGCTTCCAGACGTGGGTCCTGCGCCTGGCTGAAGATAAAACCTTTCCTGCCTCTGCGGTTTACGTTTCATTTTTCAACACTGCTATCGGTATCGGTGCCTCTGCCGGTGCGTGGATGGTATCCGCATTTTCAGTTCCGATGCTCTACGTCGTAGCCGGCGTGGCCATCGGGCTCTCTGTACTGCTGGTGGCGGCTATCCCGACGCGCGTGGCGTCTGCACAAAACGTTCTGGAGAAATCTTATGAGTGAAGCTAGCGATCTGACCCGTTATGGCAAAGACATCATGGACCGCCTTGAACCCGGTCTTGCCGATAAAGTCACCGGACGACTGGCTGAACTTGATCCTTCATTACCGGCCCTGATCACCGACTACGCATTTGGTGCAGTGGTGGGACGCCCCGGACTGGACCTCAAGACCCGTGAAATGCTGACAGTGGCATCACTTGTCACGCTGGGTAATGCGATGCCGCAGCTGGAGCTGCATATGAGAGCGGCGCTCAATACCGGCGTCACGCCCGAGGAGTTGCTTGAAATCGTGATTCAGATGGCGGTTTATGCAGGCGTCCCGGCTTGTATGAATGGCCTGACTGCCTATCGTGCCGCAATGGCGGCAACCGGGCATACATTACCCGGTCTGAAAGGAAAAAGTGCATGAATGAAGTAGTGATTGTTTCTGCAAGACGCACGGCAACCGGTGCATTTATGGGTGTACTGTCCGGGCACTCGGCCGTCGCGCTGGGAAGTCATGTTATACGCGCGCTTCTTGAAGAGTCCGGCGTCAAAGCCAGTGAGATTTCACAGGTCATTATGGGACAGGTTCTGACCGCCGGCTGCGGTCAGAACCCCGCACGCCAGTCCGCACTGAAAGCCGGGCTGCCTGTCGAAACACAGTGTATGACCATCAACAAAGTCTGCGGTTCGGGCCTGAAATCGGTTCATCTGGGTATGCAGGCACTGCTCACCGGAGAGGCAACGTTTGTGATTGCTGGTGGTCAGGAAAGCATGTCCAGTGCACCGCATATCCTGACATCGTCGCGTACCGGGACACGTCTCGGAAACAGCGAGATAAAAGACAGTCTGGTATCTGATGGGCTGTGGGATGCTTTTGATGATACCCACATGGGCGTTACTGCTGAAAACGTGGCGGATGAGTTTGGTATCACTCGTGAAATGCAGGACGAATTCGCGCTTTTATCCCACATGAAGGCAATCAGGGCGCAGGAGCAGCACCTCTTTGAACGCGAAATTGTTCCTGTAGAGTGGCAGAACAGAAAGGGTGAAACGCAGAGGGTTGATACTGATGAAGGTCCGCGTCAGACCAGCATTGAAAAGCTCTATAAGCTCAAACCTGTATTCAGAAAGGGGGGCACAGTAACTGCTGGTAATGCCTCCTCACTTAACGACGGTGCCGCCGCTGTTCTTCTGTGCACCCGGCGTACGGCTGAGGCACAGGGATTGCCGGTGCTGGCTTCTCTGGGAGAGTTCACCAACTCAGGTATCAAGCCGGCACTAATGGGTGCCGCTCCGATACAGGCAATCACAGACTGCCTTACCCGTTCAGGCTGGAAGCCAGAAGACATTGAACATCTCGAATCAAATGAGGCGTTTGCGGCGCAGGCTCTCGCAGTTATCGCTCAGACAGGCATTTCACAAGAGCGCATCAACCCTTACGGTGGTGCTATCGCGCTTGGTCATGCTATTGGATCGTCGGGGTGCCGTATACTGGTCACGCTTGTACACGGCCTGATACGAACCAACAGCCAACGCGGTATGGCTGCACTGTGTGTTGGCGGTGGCGAAGGTGTCGCGCTGAGCGTTTACCGGCAGAAAAGCTAACAGTCAGCCGTCGTATCCAGAAATTAAAAACCGGGCAATGCCCTAATGCTGGTCACTTAAGGTGATCAGCCGTTTTTCTCGCCGAATATTTCTGTGCATTTACTCTTCGTTTCCGAGGGTAACTTCGCTCTCTTCTCCCCCGGTAATACCCGCCATTTTCTTTCTCATACAACGTTGTTAGCTCGCCACTCCTGCCGCACCAGTTCTGGCAACTTGCTGCGTAACGTCCAGCGACTGTCCAACATTCCCTGTTTCACTTCCCGATAACCCCGTTCGATTTTCCATCTGTGTCGATATAAGTCACTGATATTATTGCCCGGATAGCGATTCTGGTCTGTACGCACGACTTGATATTGTGTGTGTGTTTTCAGCGGCTGAAGGCAGCGCTGTTTTCCGGCGTGTCTGCCGTGCGCCAGACAACACCATCCATGGATTCAAGAGGAAGTTTGCGGAGCGTGACAGTGTCAGTCAACGTTAACGCTTTCTGAATGAATTCAGCAGGAATGAGGTCTGAGAGGCTACGGGCGTACTCTGGGAAGGTGGCATTGATAATGCCGAGGGCTTATGAAAGTTCCATTTAAAAAGGGTCCATGATGAACATGAACCCTTTTTATACCAGCCACCGGATCGGCATTAGGGCATTGCCCGGTTTTTTTATGAGCTCAGTACTCAGGCGTTAACGCCTTTCATGCCCTCCTCAGAGTAGCGGCCGCCTTTGATCTCAACGCGCTGATGAATGTTGTTCAGCAGGGTGATATCGGTTGCTTCCAGAACAATATTGGCCGCCTGCGCATTCTCGGTCAGGTAACTGATGTGCTTGGTTCCTGGGATAGGCACCAGCTTGTCATACTGTGCAAGCAACCAGGCCAGCGCAATCTGACCCGTAGTGCAGCCATATTTTTTCGCGAGCGGGCCCATAACATCAAGCAACTGAGCATTGTGATCAAGACTCGACTGGATGAACCGCTCATTGTTTTTGCGGAAGTCACCTTCTGCAAAATCACTATTATTACGATACTTACCGGTCAGGAAACCTCTGCCCAGAGGAGAGTAGGGAACCAGACCAATGCCCAACGCTTTCACAGCCGGCAGGATTTCCTGTTCAATATCGCGCGTCCAGAGTGAATATTCGGTCTGCAGGGCTGCCAGCGGGTGTACGGCATGTGCCCTGTGCAGGGTAGCCGCAGAGACTTCACAAAGACCGATGTGGTTAATCTTGCCTTCTTTAACAAGGCGGCTCAGGCATTCCATGCTCTCTTCGATGGGCGTCGCCTGACTGACCCGGTGCAGATAAAAAAGATCAATACGTTCAACGCCCAGTCTTTTGAGAGATTCATTACAGCAGCGGGTGATGTAGTCAGGCTGGTTGTTGATGGTGCGGGCGTAGGATTCATCAGGCGAGCGATCGATGCCACACTTGGTGGCGATTTTGAACTGCTCACGAGTCGTCTTGTCCAGACCGGCAAGAAAATGGCCGATCAGACGTTCATTGTGGCCACGGCCATACAGGTTTGCGGTGTCAATAAAGGTGATATCGAGGTCAACGAGTTTATGTAAGAGCTTCAGGGAGGCCTGATCGTCAGTCTGACCATAAAATTCGCTCAGCCCCATGGCACCATAGCCAACAGAACTGACAGAGAGGTTTTGAGATAGATTTCGGGTATGCATAAGTTCTCCTTTTTAAGCTATCTGATTGTTTCATCTCTATTCCAATTGATGAATTGTCATTTTCGTTATGCAAAAAAAGTATCGGACTGAGTGTTTAGATAGTTGGCATGGCTTCAATATATATATTACCGGTATGACGCTGTCCGAGAACGATACGTGGGGCGTTGACGTACTCAGCCCACTCCCCCAACGGGGAGGTGACGAGTGACATATTAATTGATAGGATACCTATTCATTTATCTATTCACTTATCTATTCACTCAGTGATTCAACATTATGCCTGATCGCTTCGACACGATACGCCAGTTGCTCAGTCAGGGGCCAATGCAAGCACGGCAACTGATTGAAAAAATGAAAATTAGCCAGCCAACACTGTCCCGTGCATTGAGGCAGCTTGGTGACGATCTTGTTCGATTCGGGGCGGGTCCCTCTATTCAATATGCCCTGCGCGATACCTGGCGCAGATTCAGGTCTGCACCTGTTTACCGCATCACCGATGAAGGGCGCGTTCAGCCTCTTGGCGAGCTGATTCCGGTTCGCCCTGACGGGTTTGTCATGGTGCAAACCGACAATGTGAGCCTCCATAGCGACGGGCTGCCGTGGTGGCTGTTTGACATGCGACCGCAAGGATATCTCGGGCGAGCCTGGGCATCGACGCACGCGGTCGGGCTGGGCCTGGCGGCGAACCCAGAGCAATGGTCAGACGCGGATGTGGTCAGGGCGTTGCTCGCACAGGGTCATGATGCGATCGGCAACCTGCTGATAGGGGAGCAGGCACGGGAGCGTTTCCTGGAGATGCCAGAACCCCACCCCGTTGATCGCGACACAACCTACCCCGAGCTGGCCGTGGCGGCGGCTGCGGGTGAGGCGCCAGGATCATCTGCGGGTGGTGAACAGCCGAAATTCTGCACCTATACAGAACGTGGCCATGTGTTAGTGAAATTCTCGGCCCCGGATGACAACCCGGTTAGCGAACGCTGGCGCGACCTCCTGCTGGCCGAACACCTGGCGCTAAAGGTGCTGGGTGTTAAAACAGAGGTATTTGATTTTGCTGGACAGCGCTTCCTCGAGATCCCCCGATTCGATCGCATTGGCCAAATGGGCCGTGTCGGCGTCTTCTCGCTGCGGGCACTGGATGCAGAGTTTGTCGGTAATGCCAGGGCTTCATGGCCAGCGCTGGTCAATAGCCTGATTACGGAAGGCCATGTCCATGCTGATGCCGCCGTTGACACCGCACGGCTTTGGGCATTCGGGGTCCTGATTGGCAATACCGATATGCACCACGGAAACCTGTCGTTCATCAGTCACCATGGTCGCCCATATCACCTCGCACCAGCCTATGACGTTCTGCCTATGGGGTTCGCACCCAAAGCGAGTGGCGCAATCGTGAACGAGCTCCGACCCGCGTCACTATCGGAAGTGATTAGCGGAGATATCTGGCGGGAAGCACTGGATCTGGCGGAGAACTTTTTTGCTATAGCCAGCAGCTGCCATCGCTTTTCTGCCAGTTTCACCCCCTGCCTTGAATCATTACGCAATCATCTTGACGAGGCCAGATCGCGTATCGCCCGCCTGGGATAAGAGGCGGGTTCAACGTTATTGGGCGGTTCATTTTTCCGATCAACCTACTCCACCCGCACCACCACCTTCCCTTTCGCTCGCCCGGTCTCAACATAGGCCAGCGCCTCTTTGATCTCGGCGAAGGGAAATACCCGGTCCACCACTGGCTTAATCACCCCGGCCTCCACCAGTGCGCTAATCTCACTGAGTTGCGCCCCGCTGGCGCGCATAAAGACAAACGAATAGCGGATGCCGCGCCGTTTAGCCTGCTTCCGGATGCGGAAACTCAGCAGGCGCATCACCTGCTTCAGCCCCCAGGAGAGCCCCTGTTCCGTGGCAAATGCCGGGGTTGGCGGGCCGGAGATGGAAATCAGCTGGCCGCCAGGTTTCAGCACCTGCAGCGATTTTGCCAGCACATCACCGCCCAGGCTGTTCAGCACCACATCGTAGTCATGAAGAAGGGTGGCAAAATCCTGCGTTTTATAGTCGATAACCACATCAGCCCCCAGCGCTTTCACCCATGCCACATTGGCTGTGCTGGTGGTGGTGGCAACGAAAGCGCCAAGATGTTTGGCAAGCTGGATGGCAATGGTGCCCACGCCGCCGGAACCGGCATGAATCAACACCTTCTGCCCTTTTTTCAGTTTTGCGGTCTCCACCAGCACCTGCCAGGCCGTCAGGCTGACCAGCGGGAGGGAGGCCGCTTCTTCCATGCTGAGATTGCCAGGTATTAACGCCAGATCGTGCTCGTTAACCGCAATATACTGCGCAAAGGTACCAATTCGCTGCTGGGCAGGCCGCGCATAAACCGGGTCGCCAGAACGAAATCGGGTCACCTCAGGCCCGACACTCACCACCACGCCCGCCACGTCGTTACCCAAAATCAATGGCAGTTTATACGGCAGGATCAGCCTGAACTCGCCTTTGCGAATTTTGGCATCCAGCAGATTCACACTGGTTGCCTGCACCCGGATCAGCACGTCATCCGCCCGCAATTCGGGTTCAGGTCTATCAGCGATGCGCCCGCCGTTTTTGCTGCCGTAACCCTCAATAATAAAGGCTTTCATCACTGTTCAGACCTCGATGTCGAATGGGGCAACCGTGATCAGAACGACGGAGATCGTGTTCATCGTTTGCTCTCTTTTGTGGGTTTTATAGATGATGGTTATCATCATTGTGTTTTTAGATGATGTATGACATATATAATAAATGTCAAACAACATTTAAAACCCACGAGGGCAATAGCATGAACTACACCACGTTTGGTCGTAACAGCGGTTTACGCGTTTCTGCACTGGCACTGGGCACCGGAAACTTCGGCACTGGCTGGGGTTACGGTTCAGAAAGAGAAGAAGCAAAACAGGTCTTTGACCGCTACGTCGAAGCCGGTGGAAACTTTATTGATACCGCAGACGCTTACCAGTTTGGGCAGTCTGAGGAGATAGTCGGGGAGTTTATCGCCGCAGAGCGCGACCGCTTCGTTGTCGCCACAAAATACAGCTTAAGCGCCTCACCAGAGCCGGGCATCTCGCGTACCGGCAACAGTCGTAAAAATATGATCCAGTCGGTCGAAAACAGCCTTAAGCGACTGAAAACAGATCGTATTGATCTGCTGTGGGCACATTTTGACGACCAGCTCACCCCACTCGAGGAGATCGTGCGTGCGTTCGACGATCTGGTGCGCGCAGGTAAGATCCAGTACGCCGGATTGTCCAATTTCCCCGCCTGGCGCATTGCCCGGGCAGACACAATCGCTGAACTGCGCGGCTGGTCGCGCATTGCCGGCATTCAGGTGGAATACAGCCTGGTGCAGCGCACCGCCGAGCGAGAGCTGCTGCCAATGGCTGAAGCACTTGGGCTGGCAGCGACACTCTGGTCACCCCTTGGCGGCGGTCTGCTCACAGGAAAATACCGTCAAAGTAACGAAGGACGCCTCACCGGATTCGGCGGGCGGCTGGTGCATACCGAACAGGACACCACGCTGCTGGATACCGTTTTTGCCGTCGCCGGGGAGCTGAATGTCCTGCCACTTCAAGTGGCCATCGCGTGGCTGCAAGACAAAGCCGCGCGTTCCAGTACCAGCCTGATCCCCATCCTCGGTTCCCGTAATCTGGCGCAGTTAAACGACACATTACAGGCGCTGGAAGTGAGGTTAGATAACGCTCAGATTGCCCGACTGGATGCCGTCAGCGCCATTTCAGCAGGCACGCCACACGATCAGATTGCCAGCACCCTGCCGAGAGCACAAGGCGGCGGTGAGTTTGTCAAAGCCTGGCCGCGGGCCTGAGTGAGTTATTGATGAAGGGCATCATCTATTGATGGTGCGAGACACATCCCCTAAGATGATGCCCTCAAACAACAGGAGCAGACGATGGCCCGTGTATCTAAACAGCAGATGGAGCGTAACCGCGAGGAGATTATCAAGGTCTCTTCGCAGCTCTTCCGTGAGCGGGGATTAAACGGCGTCAGCGTCAATGATTTGATGGCCGCCGCCGGGTTAACGCACGGCGGTTTTTACGGCCACTTTGATTCCAAAGATGAGCTGGCCGCCATCGCCAGCCGCAAAGCGTTTGACGATTCCGGGGCGCGCTGGCAGGCGATCGGTCAGCAATCCAGCCAACAGATGCTGCATACGCTGGTCGAGCACTATCTCTCTCCCGCTCATCGGGATGGCGTACAGGATGGCTGTGCCATTACGGCATTAGCCAGTGATGTCGCCAGGGAAAGCGCGGATAAACCTGTGCGCGAAGTGTATCTCGACGGCGTGAAAGGGATGCTGGAAATGCTGGAGTCGCTTTCGGATGTGGAAGATGACGCGCAGCGCCGTCAGCATGCGCTGATGCAGTTTTCCCTGCTTATCGGCGCACTGACGCTGGCACGCGCCACGTCCGGGGACAGCCTGTCCGATGAATTCCTGACGGCCGCAAAAACAGCGTTGCTGGCAGAGAAGGAATAGCGATCAGAAAAGGGAATGGTTAACCAGATACAAGGCCTGCTGACCGTCGGCCAGCAGGCGCTGATGGAACGCCAGTACGCTGTCAGGCGTCAGCGCCCGCAGGTCATTGATATCAGGCTGAGGCGTGATCTGCTGCGCCCGCAGCCAGCGATAGCGGCTGGCCTCAAGCAGCCCGGCGGGCACCTGCTGCTGTTCCGCCAGCACTATCTGGCAGGTTTCCCACAGCGCCTCTGCGCTGAGCGCTGCCAGCTCGCTATTCATCTGCACCAGGAAGTGGTCAATGCGCGCCGCCAGCTCTGCCTTGGTGAGATACGGGGATTGCAGCGCAAACAGGATGCCTGCCTGCCCCGCTGCCTGATAGAAACGACAACTCACCACATAGCCAATGTTCTGTTCCACGCGCAGGCGCTGGAAAAACAGCGGCTGATAAATCATCGCCAGCAGCTGCCAGGCGGCCAGGCACGCCGTACTCTCTTCCACCAGCGGGCAGAAGCGCAGCAGTGCGGCCTCCGGGCTGCGGGTCGCCACCCGGTATTCGGACTGAGGGGGCAAGGGTTGCGGCAGCGCACTCACCGCAGGATTGATCAGCGCCGGAAAGGCACTCAGCAGGCAGGCCAGCTGTTGATGCAGCTCGCGGTCGCCGCCCTCCAGCAGCGCCCGCCAGGGGAGATTGAGCGGCGTCCGATCGCCTGCGGGGGCGTGCAGCATCTGCAACCGTTCCGGCAGTGCACCCAATAGCGCCCGCACGGCAATATCATCGTGCAGCGCCTGCCGCTGGCGCAGAAACTCACGCTCACCGCGTGCGACCGCCGCAGGCGGGATATCCGCCAGCAGTGCGTTGAGCGATGCCAGCGTGTTGACCATCAGCGCAGATTCTCCCTGTAACTGGATCAGCCAGCGCCCCTGCGGACAAGTGATCGCCAGCTCGCCCCCGCGATGAACGCAGCCCGCCGCCAGCGCCCGCAGACGGGCCTGCATGACCAGCCCCCAGTGTGCAGGCAGGTCGCCTTCAGGGCTGAGTAGCAGCACGGCGGGCGTTTCATCACGGCGATGATGGGGCAGCGACACCTGACGTGCAGGCAGCGCGGGGGAGGCAGACGCCTGTGGCTGTGGAAAGAACACGAACGCCTCACCCGCTGCATCCGGCTGCACCGCCGGACGCCTTCCCGGCTGGCAGGCCAGCGTCCACCCCTGCACATCGCGCTGTGCCAATGGGGCGCTATCAGTAATCGATAGCCGCGATAAGGGCGCGGCGGAAAGCCGTGCGAACAGTGCTGCGCCGTCGTCGCCCCCGGTGCGGGCCGGGGCAAAACCAAAGGCACTTTCACGCAGCTGATCCATCACGGACAACTGTGCAAAATGGCGGCTGGACAACTGCGCATAATGAGCACGCTGCGTTGGCGTCAGTCGAGTCAGCTGTGCCAGCCAGTGATGCACCCGCGCTTCAGCCCGGTCGGCATCCCCGGCCTCCACCAGTAGCAGTTCAAGGGTGATCACCGTCTGCTGTGCGCTGCGATACGGCAGCAGCAGGCGGGCACCGTCGCACAGCGCCTGCTCACGCAGCATGGCCATCAGACTGCCCGGCGCTTCATCCAGCAGAAGCTGGCGCAGCAACACCAGCCCGCCGTCGATCCGCTGATCAAGCAGAAAAGAGAGGCGCAGCCGCGGTGCACCGTTCAGTTGCAGGGCAATATCGTGCTGAGCAGCAGGCACTAACGCGGGCAGTTCGGGCGGCATGACTGCGCCCACCGGGAAAGCGTCGGCGGCCTGTTGGGCCAACTGCAACAGCGCTTCTATCGGCTGCGGTCCCTGCAGCCACAGCGTCACGGTATCCGCATGGTAATAGCGCTGATGGAACTGTTGCAGCGCCGCACGCAACTCGGTTGTGTCGTTACCAAAAACCGCCGCATTGCCCGTCTGGAAGCGCTGCCACTGATGGGCAGCAAAGGCGGCACTCAGCGCCGCATCACACAAGGTGTCCTGATGGTCAGCCAGCAGGCGGCATTCGGCATCAATGGTCGCGACTTCCTGGCGGATGGCGGTGGCAGACAACAGCGGTGCCACCAGCATATCCGTCAGGCGGGGCAGCGCATCGGCCAGTTGTTCGGGGCCGCACTCGAAAAAGTACGCGGTGCTGCTGCCGAGCGTGGTGGCATTCAGCCGCCCTCCTCGGGCGGGCAGCCAGGCCATTAACCTTTGGTCATCCTGAAACCTCTGGCTGCCGGCAAACAGCAGATGCTCAAGCAGATGTGCCAACCCCGGCCAGGCATCCGGTTCATGATGGCTTCCCACATCCACCTGCATCAACGCGGCGGCACGCGTGGCTTGCGGGTCTGAGATCAACTCAACCCGTAAACCGTTGTGCAAGCGCCGCTGTTGATGCTGCATGCGTCAGACCTTGAAGATCAGCTGAGCATTCACCCGCTCAGAGTTAGCGCGGTTGCGGAACTGCAGCTGGCTGACCTGAATATTGGTGCAGTTGGCCTGTTCACGCGCTTCCAGGATCATATGGTGATGCGCTGATTTGCTGCACACCGGGTCGGCATTATCCGCATCGCCCGTCAACATAAACGCCTGGCAGCGGCATCCACCAAAGTCCTTCTCTTTTTCCGAGCAGGAGCGGCAGGGTTCCGGCATCCAGTCAAAGCCGCGATAGCGGTTAAAACCAAACGAGTTAAACCAGATATCCTCAAGGCTCTGCTCCAGCACCGACGGGAACTGAACCGGCAGCTGACGCGCACTGTGGCACGGCAACGCCATGCCTTCTGGCGTCACACTGAGGAAGATCGCTCCCCAGCCGCCCATGCAGCCTTTTGGACGTTCTTCGTAATAATCAGGCGTGACGAACAGCAGGTTCGCGAGGTTATCGCTGGCGGCCATTTTCTCGCGATAGCGGTGCACCACGGCTTCCGCCCGCTCAATCTGGTCACGCGTGGGCAGCAGCCCTTCACGGTTGAGCTGCGCCCAGCCGTAGAACTGACAAGTTGCCAGTTCTACGTCATCCGCTTCCAGCTCGATGCAGAGTTCGATAATCCGGTCGATCTGGTCAATATTGTGGCGATGCAGCACAAAGTTCAGCACCATCGGATAGCCGTGCGCTTTCACCGCACGCGCCATCTCCAGCTTCTGCTGGAAGGCTTTCTTCGATCCGGCCAGCGCCGCATTCAGCACTTCATCGCTGGCCTGGAAGCTGATCTGAATATGATCCAGCCCGGCTTCGGCAAAGGCATCGATCTTCTTCTGCGTCAGGCCAATCCCGGAGGTGATCAGGTTGGTGTAAAAACCCAGATCGCGGGCGGCTTTGATCAACTCGGGCAGATCTTTACGCACCAGCGGTTCCCCGCCGGAGAAGCCGATCTGCACTGCGCCCATCGCCCGTGCCTGTTTAAATACCTCGATCCACTGCGCGGTACTCAGCTCTTTTTCCTGCTGCGCAAAGTCCAGCGGGTTAGAGCAGTACGGGCACTGCAACGGGCAGCGATAGGTCAGCTCGGCCAGCAGCCACAGCGGCGGTTTTACAGCAGGATTAAGCGGGTTCACGGAAAATAATCCACTTCTGTTCACGCGCGGCGGCGAAGAAATCTTTCACATCATCATCCACGCCGCCCGCTTCCGGGAAACGGGTGTTCAGCGCCTGGATAATCTCTGCCAGCGTACGTTGCCCATCCACCAGCTCGAGGATCATCGTGGCGCTGTCGTTCAGTTTTGCCATGCCTTCCGGGTAGAGGATCACATGGCAGCCCTGCACTTCTTCCCACTGCAGGCGGTAACCACGGCGGAACATCGGGGTCGTTTGTTCATTAATCACAGCAGTTTTCCTTTATGCCAGACCGGCTGATCCGTCACCGTGTGGTATGGCGGGCGGTTAAGGGCGTAAGCCATGGTCATGGCGTCCAGCATGCTCCACAGAATATCGAGTTTGAACTGCAGGATTTCCAGCATACGTTGCTGTTTTTCCACGGTGTCGCAGTATTCCAGCGCCAGTTGCAGACCATGCTCCACGTCGCGGCGTGCCTGGCTGAGACGACCACGGAAATAACCGTAACCCTCTTCTTCAATCCAGGTGTAGTGCTGCGGCCAGCTATCCAGGCGCGACTGGTGGATCTGTGGGGCAAAGAGTTCGGTCAGTGAGCTACAGGCGGCTTCCTGCCACACTGCACGGCGGGCAAAGCTGACGTAGGCATCCACGGCAAAGCGCACGCCCGGCAACACCATCTGCTCAGACAGCAGTACATCGCGATCAAGACCGACCGCCTCACCGAGACGCAGCCAGGCTTCGATGCCGCCATCGCTGTCACCCTGACCATCATGATCGAGGATGCGCTGCACCCATTTACGGCGGGTCAGCGGGTCCGGGCAGTTCGCCATAATCGCCGCATCTTTCAGCGGAATGCTGGTCTGGTAGTAAAAGCGGTTCGCTACCCAGCCCTGGATCTGCTCACGCGTTGCTTCACCGTTATGCATGGCGATATGGAACGGGTGATGGATATGGTAATAAGCGCCGCGATCGCGCAGCGCCTGCTCAAACTGTTGCGGGGTCATCAACGTCGGATTGGTCATAGTTCAATACTCATGCCGTCATAACTGACCTCAATGCCTCGCCGGGTCAGCGCCTGGCGCTCAGCGGAGGACTCATCAAGGATCGGGTTGGTGTTGTTAATATGGATCAGGATTTTACGCTGCGCAGGCAGCTCGCTGAGTACCGCCATCAGCCCCTGCTCTTCGCCCAGCGCCAGATGGCCCATATCACGGCCGGTATTACGCCCGACGCCGGTGGTGGCCAGCTCGTTGTCCTGCCACAGCGTGCCGTCGATCAGCAGGCAGTCGGCCTGCGCCATCAACGCCAGCAGCGCAGCATCCGGTTCACCCAGGCCTGGCGCATACAGCAGTTTGCTGCCAGTGGTGGTGTTTTCAATCATCAGCGCAATATTGTGGCCGGGCAGCGGTCGTCCGCGATACGGCGAATACGGCGGCGCATTGCTGAGGATCGGAATCGCGGTAAAACGCAGTGCCGGGCAGACGGCCACGGAAAAGGGTTCCGCGGGCTGGATGGCGTGATGCACTAATCCACCGTTCCAGTGCTTCAGCATGGTAAAGATCGGAAAGCCACTGGTCAGATCCGCATGCACTTCCGGGGTACACCACACGGAATGCGGGCAGCCTTCACGCAGGTTCAGCAAGCCGGTGCAGTGATCGATCTGGCTGTCGGTAAGGATAATCGAGCCGATCGCCGTACCGCGCAATACGCCCTGTTTATGCAGCTCAGGGTTGGCCGCAATCTGGTGGCAGATATCAGGCGAGGCATTACACAGCACCCAGTCGGTGCCGTTATCACTGACCGCAATCGAGGATTGGGTACGTGCGGTGGCCGGAACGCTACCGTCACGGACACCCTGGCAGTTGGGACAATGACAGTTCCACTGCGGGAAACCGCCGCCTGCCGCAGAGCCGAGGACTTTGATTTTCATGGGTAAACCGGGAGAAGGAATAAAAATGCCTGCTACAGCGCAGGCATCCACATTACTTGCCTGAATCGTTCGAGTTACAGTTGCAGCTCAAAGTATGATGACCAGGCATTAGCCTAAATAATTCGAGTTGCAGCAAGGCGGCAAGTGTGAGAATCCTCGGGAGCTTACTCAGGTAAGTGACCGGGGTGAGCACACGCAGCCAACGCAGTTGCAGCTTGAAGTATGACGGCTAATTAGCGGTTTGAGATGTATAAGGTAACTTCTAAGCCCAGACGCATATCGATAAAGGTCGGTTTAGTCCACATAGTAATATCCTCAAGGTGTTTAAAAAACAGGCGATATACTCCAGTTTCGTAGAGTAATCGGCATGTTGTCAAATTACAGGAATTTGGCGGCACAGATGTTGCGCCTATGATAAATCGATATCAACCCTAAAATCTGCACGGTTTATGCTGTTTTGAACTATTTGGTTCAAAAATCAGGCGTTATTCTTTCCAGGTTTTTCGCAAGACCCGCAGCCAGTTAGCGCGACACAGCTTGTTCAGCAGCGCATCGTCATAGCCCGACTGACGCAGTGCGGCCAGCAGACGGGGCAGCCCGGTAACGTCACCCAGATCATCGGCCAGGTTGATACCGTCGAAATCAGAACCGAAGGCAACACGATCTTCCCCCAGTTTCTCCAGCAGGTAATCCAGATGCTGCACCATGACGCTGAGCGGCATATCGCCGTCACGTTTGCCATCGCTACGCAGAAAAGAGGTACCGAAATTCAGCCCGACCAGTCCGTCGCTGTCGGCAATCGCGCCCAGCTGAGCATCCGTCAGATTACGTGGCTGAGGGCATAAGGCGTGCACGTTAGAATGGCTGGCGACCAGCGGTGCTGTACTCAGCCGCGCCGTTTGCCAGAAGGCTTTTTCGTTCATATGCGACAGATCGATCATCAGCCCACGCTGGTTGCAGGCCCGGATCAACCGCTCTCCGGCGTCAGTCAGCCCTGCTCCGGTATCCGGCGAGCCAGGGAAGCTGCCGTTAATGCCCACGCCAAAACGGTTAGGCAGATTCCAGAACGGCCCGATGCTGCGCAATCCGGCCTGCTGCCAGCGATCCAACTGGCTTAAGTCATCATCCAGCGCTTCCGCCCCTTCAATATGCATCACCATCGCCAGCACGCCGCTGGCGATACAGTGTTCAATCTCGCTGACGCTGCGGCAGATTTTTGCCTGGCCTGCCGACTGTGCTTCCAGCTGCTGCAAAATCGCCATCTGCTGTTCGGTGATCGCCAGCGGATCATGCACCTCCGCCTGGCGCGTGGGAAATTTCGCCACGTAGTCAGCGGGTGGCACAAAGACGGCAAACAGCCCACCCGCAAAACCGCCCTCACGCATCCGCGCCAGGTCGAGATGCCCGCTCAGACGCTGATGCAGAAACGCCGCAACCGGGTTTTCAGGATGATGCAGCCACAGGTGCAGCAGTAGATCGTTATGGCCGTCAAAGATGGGAGTCGGAGAAGTGTGTGTCATGGGGGCGCCAGCGATGTCAGGAAGACAGATGATGATAGCGCAGATTAGGCGGAACAGGGGAATGCAAAACCAGGGCGGGCGCGAACCCGCCGCTGGCGGTTAACTTCCAAGACGGCTGGTGCGGGTTTTCACCGGCGCCACAGGCGGCGGCGTGGCCTCCAGCGGGCGGGCAACAATCCCGGTGATACTCTCCATCGATTTGAAGGTGCAGCTACAGTTGAGGTTCTGGCACTGGTGATAACGCTCCTTGGTTTCGCTGCTGAGAATACGGCTGGAACGGGCATGGCTGTTATGTTGGCAAATCGGGCATGGCATCATGGTTGACCTCCAATGGTCATTAGTTAAACTCACATTGTGTGAATAAAACTAATTATATTCACTTTAAGTGAATCATAAAGTGGTTTTTTCACTTTTTGAGAATTAATCCAGTTCCTTTTTCGCCACCACAGAGTCCTTCAACACAATCTCGAGTTCTACTTTTGACGTAAACCCTCCTCCAGAATTAATCGTATGAGCCACAGTGGATATAATCCATTTGTGCTTATCAATCAATTCCTTGAACCCGGAAACCTCTATCAGCATTTCCGGGGTCAACTCTGGTCTCCCCATTGCCAGCCCAAAACTTAGCGTCGCACTCATTCTCTGATTCTTTTTCCATTCCGCTGTTGCCGCATTTACTGCCTCCTCTTCGGTGGTAAACAAGGTTCCCAGCTCAAGGTAACGCGATCCGGCTGTCTCAAAAATAGTACCTGGCGGGTCTAACTCTGCCCTGACTAATACCCGTCCAGAGTTGGCTTTGTCCAGACGCAACCAACGCGCCTTCACTCCGATATTGTTCATATCCCCTGTATATGAGAATGAATGCGCATCTCCATCGCGGCGACGAATAGTGGCTTCGGGTAAAGGGTCACCTTTCGCCGTTGTTCCCTTACCCGGTATCAGCAACAAGACTTTGCCATTTTTGATTGTCGCCACCGCGCCGTAAGACACCGCCAGCCGGGCAAGAAACTGGAGATCGTTTTCATTGGTCTGATCGAGATGTTCGATATGGGGTGTCGCCAAATTGTTGGGCAATGACGCTCCCAGCTTATTGCGTTCGGCGATACGCTTTACAATCTCGCCCAGCGTCATCCGGTCATAGGATTCCGATCGGTTCTCTTTCAGGACATCGCTCAAGTCAGCACTAAACCCGCTCAAGGCAAGCTTGTCAGGGGAGCCTGTATGAGTGACTGTTTGAATAATGAATTTCCCTTTATCAAAAAGCGCCATCCCCTGCCAGCCGATAGAGATCTGCAATATACTCCCCCGCTGCGGCAGGATGATTTTTCCATCGCTGTCATCAAGCTCCATTGTGAAAGTATCCAGCTCCATGCCGCGTTTATCCGTGATTGTCATGCCCATTAAACGGGATCGGAAGTTGCTGGTGATATCAATATCATCGAGTTTTATCTGATAATCGGGCCCCATCTGTGCACCAATATTTATGGCATCCATCACAGGCTCTCCAGCAGTTTAGAGGCGTTATTACCCACCTTATTGATCACATCTTCCGCCTGCTGTTTCAGGTCACCGAACATCTCTAACAGCGATGGGTCCACGCGCTTAAGCGTGATATCGAAGCTAATTTTACGTGCAGTACCGTTCTGAAGGAGATCGCTGTGCGTGCCGTTCACACTGGTAATCACAAACATCCCGTAGGGGATGCCGTTGCCACTCAATAAAGGCCAGGCACGTCCTTGCGTTGCCATGATATTCAACGCGAAGAGTGAAGCCACTCCTCCGGTGATTTCCGGACGCAATTCACCTGACAGCGTAATCGTCTCATCCCCCACGCCGAGAAACTGCTGTGACTGACGCGTGCCAATGCGGCTGCCGCTGGCCCAGCGATAATCACTGGTTTGCTTCATTGTCTGATAGGGCAGTGTTCGCCGTTCAAAGACCATCATGCCTAAAATCATCATCATGGTTTATTACCTCCACACGCTGCTGCGCTGTTTCAAGTCGGCGTTAAACTGTTCCTGCTGTCTGTTTTTTTCCATAATCGCCAGCACATCAGCCTGGCTCATGCCGTCATGGGTGTTGATCACATAGCTGCTGTTAAAGGTGCTCTGCTGGCTGTTACTGGTGCTGGCCACCGTGAGGGGTTGATAGCGGGCACCGCCAAAGGCGACAGGTGCGGGAGTATCCGGCGCAGCAAAGTCTGCGCCCCCCAGAGCGACCGAGGGACGTTGTGCAGACGGATCGTCATTCAGCGAGACTTTGGCATCGGACGATTTTTTATCGATGACCCCGAGTTTTTCCAGCATCCACACCACGCCACTGGTTAGCGAGTTAAGGATTTTTGTCGGCAGAATGAAAGCAGACGCCAGCACCTTCCCCACCACTTCGCCGACGAATCCGACTTTGTTCAGAGTCTCCCCTGTCAGAGTAACCGGCTCCAGGAGCTTCCAGAAAGCATCGTACATTCCTTTAAGTAGGCTGCTGACGTTGTCAAAGAGCGGTCCGACCGGGGTAAACATCTCAGTGATGGGACCCAGGGTCTCACTCATCCCTTTCACCAGGCCAGCAAAGAAGGCACTGATCGGCTCCCAATAGTAATAAACCGCCATCGCTGCACCAGCAATCGCAGCAATCACAATCCCTATCGGCGCAGTGATCGCCCCCAGCGCAGCAACAATCGCCCCACCAGCAAAGGTAAACACGCCACTCAGGATCCCGGTACCCGCCATCAACAGATTCAGGCCACTGAGTACCGGCACCACCACGGAACCGATCCCGCCGAGTGCGGCAATCAGCAGCCCGCCCCCCGCCACCAGTTGGGTGATCCCGCCTGCCAGCGTAGGGTTGTCCTGGATCCATTGATCAACGCCGGTTAACAGCCCGGTGGCGGTCTGCGTCAGGGAACGCAGCGTACCGTCCAGTTGGGTAAACACTGTCAGGCTGATGCTGTCGATCACCGCATTAAGCTGGCCGATATCCCCTGCCAGATTATCAGCCTGTGGTGCTACAGCGGCTCCTGACGCTGCACTCACCGCTGCAGTACCGGCAGTCGCCTGCTCATAGCCCGGTTTCAGCAGCTTTGCACCAAAGGAGGCAACGCCCATTGCCCGGCTGCTGACGCTGCTGACTTTGTCCACTACTGCCTGCCCGGCCTGATAGCGCTGGCCGACATTATCCATACCCTGACTTAGCGTCTGCCGCCGCTCGCTGGCCTGCTGACGCCGTTCGTCTGTCCGCTGACGGGCGATCTGCTGCAACCGCTCCTCACTCAGCTTCAGCCCCTCTTTACGATGGCGCTGGTTGACCTCATCACTTAACGTGGCCGCCTTCAGGGCTATACGCTGCTGAAACATCGCATTACCGAGGGATTTGGTCTCCCCCGGCAGGTCATTGAGGAACAAATTCGACCGGATCACCGCTTTACGCAGGCCATCCAGACCAAGATTAATACTCATCGCTATTCTCCACTCTGCATGCCGCTGCGCACGATCGCCTTATGCCGCCAGTCGATCAGTTCCGCCAGCGACATGGGGTTCATTTCTGATGGCGGCCAGTGAAAAATGGTCGCAATGTCGGCCATCAGATCATCCACCGTCAGGTCGTCGGGCCAGCGGACGTGTCCGGCTTCGCGGATAAAAAACCGATCACCCTGCCACCGAGTTCGATCAGATCAACCGGGTCCAGATTCAGGCATTCTGATTTGGTCAGGTTCGGCAGGGTGATGCGTGGCAGCACGGTGATCAGTGCCTCAACGTCCGATCCGGCCAGATCCACCAGCCGGGTTCCGCGCAGTGCACCGGCGTTGGGTTTGGTCACCTCTACGCTGGTAATCAGGGTTTCACCACGGGCAATGGGGGTCACCAGGGTGACCAGGTTGTCTTGCTGTTGCATGGACTTTCCTTACGTTTAGAGAGAATGCGGGTCGGGCATGCCCAACCCCTACGAATTGCCGATGTGGGGCGGGCAGGCCCACCCCCTGCGGGTTAACCAATGTGGAGCGGGTATGCCCGACCCCTGTGGGTTGGCCAATGCGGGTCGGGCATGCCCGACCCCTGCGGATTACGCCAGACCGATGTTCTGACGGTGCTGCGCCAGACGATCGACGCCGTTCACGATCTCAACCATGTTGATGGTGTCAATTTCGATCAGCGCCTTACCGTTCCAGGTCAGCTTGTAGTAAGTGCATTTGGTGGTGATTTTGGTTTCACTCTCTTCACCCTGCTTGCTCTCACCGAAGTCGAACTGCTGGTGCTTACCGCGCAGCTCTACTTCAACCGCCACCGTCTCATCGGTGTCGTCACGCTGATAAGAGCCCATAAAACGCAGCGGCACCGTTGCTCCCCCCCACTGGCTGAGAATGCGGTCATCCAGCCCGGCAATGGTCCATTCCAGATCCAGCGCATCGTCTTCCAGACCGTTATCAATGTGCGCCACGCCGTTCATACCGCCGCCGCGATACGGGTCGAGTTTGCGTGCCAGTTTTGGCAGCGTCAGCGAGGTCACCACACCCTGGTAGCTGTTGGCATCGTTAAACAAATTCAGGTATTTCAGTTTTTTTGGCAGTGCCATAAGAGTGTCTCCTTAGCTGTTGACGGAAGCGGCAAAGTTCGCCAGATAGCTGTCAGTAATGCGCTGGCGCAGCGTCATATCTTCCAGCGGCGGCACCGGGGTGTAGTCGTAGTCGATAAACAGTTTGCCCGCCTTCAGGGTTTCCTGGGTGTTGGCGCTTTCGTCGTACCAGCAGTTGGCGCCCAGTAAATACCCGGCGTTAATCAGCTCGCGGAATTTGGCATTGATACCGGCGATAATGTCGCGCACCAGCGTCGGTGACAGCGGTTTATCGTTGGCCCACATGTGCGCATCGGCCATCGTGTCAGCAATCACCTGCGCCGAGCGGGTGTAGTTTTCAAAGGCAAACAGCGGGTCATCGCTACAGGTGCGGTTGCCCCAGAAGCGGAAACCGTCTTTGCGGATGAGCGTGGTGACGCAGGCTTCGTTCAGCAGATCGGCATCGGTCCCTTCCTGTTGCAGGTCCCAGAATACCGAGGCGGAGACGCCCGTTACGCCGTTAACGCCAACGTTGGACAGGGTTTTATGCCAGCCGGTGTCGTTGTCGATTTTGGCGCGCAGGCCCAGCGCACGTGCGGTGGCATAAGCGGTATCTGCCGCGCTGGTCGTGGTGTTCCAGGCCACAAAGTCCGGCCATATCACCATCAGCTCACGCTGGCTGAAGTTCTCGCGGTAAGCGATCGCCTCGGTAATGGTTTTGCAGCCATACGCCGAGATATAGCCGAAGGCGCGCAGCTGCTGGCAAACCGCTGCCAGTGCGGTAGACACCTCAAGAGAGTCATGGCCCGGTACACCGAGGATGCGCGGCTTAACGCCGAGATCGGTCTGCGCACTGAGCAGGGCTTTCATACCGGTATAGCGGCCGTTGGCATCGCTGCCGCCGATGATATTGCTGGTGGTTTCGGCAGCGTCTTGACCTTCCGCGACACGAACGACCACGGTGACCGGTTTGCTCTGGTCAGCAATGGCACGCAGCGACTGTGCCAGCGTACCTTTGGTACCGGCTTTGCCCACGGCGGCCAGTACATCGGTGATCAACACCGCGGTATTCAGCGGGAAGGTGGTGGCATCGGCATCTTCTGCGGTACAGATCATGCCGACAATGGAAGTGGAAACCGTTGAGATACTGCGGGTTCCGTCATTCACTTCTACGACGCGGACGCCGTGGTGATAATTAGCCATCTTTATTGCACTCCGTTGTTGGGGTGAGGTCATGATGACAAGAATTTAATATGCAGGCATGCGATGGGCGTTGTGGGGAGTAAGGGACAACGTGGAATTTAAAAGTCATTTAAAAACATAAAGTTATATGGATAAGAAAATAAATAAAGATCTGCTTTTACACGCATGGAACCAATAAAAAGGCTCCCCTGAGTTGCCAGCAGGGGAGCCGTATTGAAATAACACGTTTTAGGTAAGAGATTACGCGCTGCGATACCAGCCCATCAGTTTAATAAAACTGTTAGTAATATCCATGGCCGTACCAGATCCGGTATTTGCAGTGGTGCCGGAAACGGTGTGGGTATGTGCGCCAATAGCGACGGTGTGCACGTGAGCACCAATCGCGACGGTATGGAGATGCTCCCCAGTTGTCGAAGTATTAACCGAATAATCACCCCCTCGAGCACCATCCATAACATAGTTGTTAGGGCCAACGTAGCTTCCATGCTTACCTGAAATACTATGACTGTGCGCACCTGTAGAGTTAGTTGATTTTGTCCCATAATCATAATTACTGGTGGTTTTACTACCATAATCAAACGTACTGGTATTTCCCGAAAACGTATGACCATGCGCAGGTAAATTTGCCACAGAAAGACTGACCGCATCCGCCCCACCGCTGGTGAAAACATCACTGCCGTCCGCTTTCGCTAACCGGATAGTTTTATTCTCACCGATAGAGTTCCAGGTCGTATTGGGGAACAGGGTGTTCGGGTTTTTATTCTGCGCAAACCAGGTGACGATGCCGACAGGATAAATCTCATCAACAACATTTCGTGCAGCAACCTGCTGATTCACATACTCTTCTGTCGCGAACACCAGGCTGTCATCCAGCGTCAGCGCTATCGCCTCGCTCCCGCTAACGGCGATCACCATGCGCAGAGTTTGCGTACGGCCAGACCCCTCTTCCAGCGCAGGCTTATAGGTTTCCGCCATATTACACACCGCCAGCAGCGTACCGTCTCCCGCCAGCAGCCCCAGCTCACGCATCCAGAAACCACCTGCGCTGGCAGGGATGATCACCTCCGTCACCAGCCAATTTTTGTGCGTCTTATCGACTTTGACCGAGTTAACCGCCTTGCGATATACCTCATGGACCAGCGTCGTCTGGCTGGAGCTCGGTGTGGTGGGCTGGCCGTTGCCATCCCCCACGACCATGGTTTTGATATCAACCTGAGTACCGCCCTGCATCGCAGCGGCGATGCGTGCCTGCCCTGCCGTTGTTACGACAGACTTATATTTTACAGCCATTTAAAACCTCTCAAGCGGGAAAAATAGTGACCGTTTCAGCGTCATACTGAACGGCGCCTGTCCAGACGATGCCCTGAATATCCTGGGTGATCGTCAGGGCGGTTAAGTGACGGCTGACTGCTTTTGCATCTGCGATCAGTCGTTCCATCTCGTTAAACATGGCTTCATCAATGCCGGAATCCAGCACGCCGATATCCAGGCGAAACGTGCCAGGTGGCTCACTGGTTTGCCACCATTCATGCACATTGATCACATACCCCAGCGGTTCCACCACGCGTCGGATCGCGGCAATAGTGCCTTTACGGCGGTGAACGAACTGCGAGGAGGCAACCACCGCGCGCTTCGTCTCCTCCGGCCAGGTTTGATCCCAGCGATCAACTGACCAGGCCCAGGCCAGGTAGGGCAACAGCGCGACCGGGCAGGTTTGCGGATTCCACAACGTGCGCAGCGGCACCTGCAGCTGCTGGAGGCTGGCGCAGGCTTCTGCGGCCGCGACTTCCAGCGCAGACGACCCGACAGGCAGCAGGCGATCACTCATCGGAACCTCCCACGCTGATCGCACGCCCGGTGCACCAGCCCGCCTGGGTTTTATCCAGCACCACATCCTGCGCAGGCTGGGCCAGTTCCACGCGCTGCACCCCTTCCACATGCAGGGCGGCGAACAGGGCTGAGCGGCGGATATCACGTCCCAGCCGGCTTTGTGCGGTGACAAAGGCCGCCAGCCGTGCTTCCGCTGCGGCGCGGATCGGCTCGGCCTCCGGGCCGGGGTAGAGGAACAGCGTGGCATCAACGCTGTACTCAACGATGTTGGCGGACTGCACGCTGACGCGATCGGCCACCGGGCGCACATTTTCATCGTTAAGAGCAATATTGACCGCGGACAGCAGCGCGGCACTGGCCTCCCCACGCCCTTCACGCGACAGCACGGTGATCAGCACTTCCGCCGGAGCCGGGCTGGTGGCGCTCACGTCAGCAATACGGCCATCAGCACTGCGGGCATGGTATTCATAAGCCCCCGCCGGCCCCGCCACGCTCAGCCCTTCAAAGGCCTGAGCAATGCGCAGACGGAAGTCCTCATCCTTTTCCATCACCGCAGCAGTCGGCGGCAGCGTGCTGCTGTCAGCCGGGCTCAGCACCAGGCGGGTCACGCCGTTGTTCATTCCCAGCTGATCGAGATCGCCTCCGGTAGCCCAGGCCACCATCGTGGCTTTGGCGGCTTCATTGATGCGCTGTCGCAGGATCAGCTCGCGGTAGGTGTTCTCCTGCAACAGCTTGACGATGGGCTCTGACTCAAGCTCAAGGGTCCGGGTTATCGCCGCCTGCTGGTCGGCCGGATAAAGCGCCACCAGCGCGGCCTTGCGCGCCTGCAACAACGTTTCAAAATCGAGCGCCTCAACAACGTTCGGCGCAGGTAGCTGACTCAAATCAATCGTGGCCATAATCATTCACTCACTGGAATGGAAAGAGAAAAAGGGAACTGGCTGAGGCTGCCCTGCAGCGCCACCACCATGCTGCCGTCGAATCCGGGCTGGTAGCTGATGCTGTCCAGCGCAATGCGCGGCTCCCACTGCAATAACGCCACATAGCAGGCCGACATAATTTGCAGGCGCAGTGCCTCGTTTTGTGGCTGGTCGATCAACATCGACAACAACGATCCATAGTTGCGGCGCATCACCCTGCTGCCCTGAGGCGTGAGCAAAATGTCGCGTACCGACTGACGGATATGATCCCGATCCGTCAGGGCCAGACCGCTGTCACGTTGCATACCGAGATAGTTTTCTGTACTCATTGCGGCCCCGCTGTTTTGCTGCCGCCACTTTCCACACCCGCGTGGACGTGACTGTGAACGACAATGCCGTTAGAAGACAGGCTGCCCCCGCTGTGGCTGATATTGCCCTTCAGGGTGCCTCCCCCGGTCAGTTCAAACGTCGCGGCTTTCAGCTGCTGCGTGCACTGCACCAGCGGCGCATCAAGGGTGATGCTGACCGCCGCCGTGATACGCGCAGACTGAATGCCACTGGCCGTCAGTGCCCCGCTTTCCGGTTCATAGGCCAGTTGCGCGCCATCGGGAAACGTCCAATGCACCGCATTCTGTGAGGCCGAAGGGGCCGGAAAGGCATCCGAAAAAATGCCCGCCAGCACAAAGGCGGTGTTCAACTCTCCCCCCAGAGCGAGCAGAAGTACCTGCTCCCCTGGAGAGGGGGCATGCCAGCTGCGGACCTGCCCTGCACTCCCGCTTAACCAGGGCAGCCAGGTGGTGAGGTTGCCTTCACTTTGCACCCGACAGCGTGCCCGGACGGTATCCACCTCGCTGACGGTGCCAATGCGCAGCAGGTTGTGCAGCTGGCGCCGGGTTTCACTGACAAATTCATTCATAACGCTCTCCTCCGTCATCTCAGATAGCGGGCCATTCACTGACCAGTTGTTGGTTGATATAAAGTTTCCAGGGGCGGGAAACGGCTTCCGGCGGCAGCGGTTCCGGGACGTGCGTGACGTGCAGCGCCCCGTCGTCTTCGCTGACCAGCACCCGCTCGGTCAGCAGGATCACCACGGTGAAATCGCCGTTGGTAGTGCTGCTGAACACCATGCCGTTCTCGCGCCTCGCAGGGGTGGTCATCAGGTCAGGCTGGTTCTCCCGCAGCCACAGCAGCAGGGCTACCACCAGAGGGTCGATGTCACCACCGGACTCGCTGAGGGTGATGCGTAACCGGTACTGATATTCAAAACTCAGTGAGGCGGCGGGCGTGCAGGCCACCACGCCCTGTTCCAGCGCGATTGTCAGCCGTTCAGGGTGATCCTTGAGTTGCGGTACGCGGGCCAGTAACGCCTCGCGTAGCTGGTTGGGCTTTAACATCATGTTGCTCCTGACACTGTTTAAGGGTTTCGACTTGCAGGCCGCACGTCAGCAGTGCCTGCTCCAGCTGGCGGATCGTGTTCAGCAGATCCCCCTGTGTTTCCGGCTGACTGGCCGGGATCGAACAGCTGCTGACGATCGGACAACCACGCCAGATAATCGTTGGGGGTGGCGAAAGCGGGGTGCTGCTGCAACCGGATAATGCCGTCAGGCAAAGCAGCATCGCTCCAGCGTTGAAGTGCTTCATTGCTGCGTATGATCCTTTGATCGTTAAGTTGTTGTTTCATTGTGAGATCGCGTGCGCTCAGGAGTGACTGACGCAGCGTGCGTTCTGCCTCGGCCTGGCGGGCGATCTCGCCCTGTAGCTGTGTGATCACCTCATCGCGTTGGATCATTCCGGTGGTGAGCTGCGCATTCGTCCGTTGCAGCGCAATCTGCTCGCTGTGCAGGTGCGCCATATAAAGGGCTGCGCCGCCCAGCATCCCCATCAGTAGCAGGAGCAAAACAATCCACAGGCGATTCATTGCGCCCCCTTCAGGCACAGGGCGCGCTCTGCCGTTCGCCGCGTCTCAATCCCCTTATTGCGCACCCCCTTCACATAGACCCAGCGCATCAGTTGATCGCAGGCCGCCGCCCACTGTTGTTGATTGATCAGCCGGGCGTAAGTCGAGCGGCAAACGGCACCCACTCCGACGTTAAACGCGAAAGAAACCGTGGCGTCATACACCCCCTGCGGCATGGCAACGGGCATACAGCGTGCAATACCGCTTTCCACTCGCTGTACGTCATCAATCAGATTTACCGCGATCTGCCGTTCATTCACCTCCGTGGTCGGTATAACGCCCCGGGTATGTCCAATCCCGTTAGTCCAGACGCCGGCGCTGCACTGATACGGCGAGGTACGGCAACCTTCGGCGTTGGCCAGCAGCAGCAATCCTTCGCTGGAGATGGTTAGCGTGGAAAAGGAAGGCAGTGAGATCGCCAGTGCCATCACCACCAGCACCGCACACTTTTTAGCTGTTGAATTCATCCACATTCCTGCCCGTTTGCCGCTGTTGCATCAGCCGCCAGGCCTTACGGCGGTAATGCCAGTTGATAAAGAAATTCGCGATGTTGATGCCCAGCGTGATGACCGCCACCAGCGCGCCCACCATAAAAGCGATGTCCTGCACCGTGTGGCGCCCTGACCACATCATGATCGCGCTGACCAGGTACCCAATCAGGGAGCTGTTTTTTTCCATCAGTCAGCTCCACAGATTCAGCGTTTCATGCGTGGCTGACAGTGAAAGCGTTGGAAGTTCTACCGGATAGCCATGAGGCAGCAGTGCCCCCCGTTCAGCCAGCCCGGGGTTGGCAGCGTAAACCTGTTCCACGACCTGCCGCGTACGGCCATAGTGGCGAAAACAGATCTCATCGACGCTGTCGTCCTGCAGGGCATAAATTTTCATGTTTCACTCCCCCGTAACGGGTATTGCGATAATAGAAACGGCAAAGCGTGGGAACGGTCACCTCACCGCAATCTCACTCTGCCGGGTAAGCACAATCAGTGTGCGTTTTCGACGATCGCGGCTCAATCCGGGGCTGTTGTAGGGAGGGTGTGACAACGCAAGGGCATCAGACAGATGAGATGAGTCGCCTCTGAACGGCGAAAAAAAGGCAAAAAAAACCCCCAAACGGGGGCATCAGCAGAACATCGCGCAGAGGGGGTGGGATCCGTTCCGGGTACGCGAGGGCCTGCACCCGCGGGGAACAATGTGTACCCGCCAGGCTGTCAGGAAGGCGTTAGCACTCAGGCGGTGGAGAAAAGACGACCGAAAACTGCGTGTTTTTGAGCTCGACGCCACGGGCAATATCGGCAATCAAATGCAGTGCTATCTCGCGGTCACGCTCCCGGCAGGTGCCTTCAGAGGTTAATCTTGCTATCAGTTCTACGCGTTCCAGAATGACGCGTTCAGCTAATTCTTTGTCCACAACTCCCCCTCCATATCACTGTACATACATACAGTATCATAGCGCTTAACAATAAGAAAAGTTTTTTGCTTGTACCACAGACAATCTTTATCATCATGATAATTATCAAATTATTACTATTGCTCTAAAGAAGAAACATACCATCGCCTGCCGTATTTATTTCAGGCCTGCACGCCCGCCATGGGGGTTTCAGCGTATGAAAATGAGGTTGATACGGGCGAAATAAATTAGCGTTGCTCACGTTATACGGGGGCGAACTGGCTGTTCATTCCCGGATGAACTCGCCTATTCACTAAAGATGAATGTGAGAGCCGTACTGACAAAGACAGCGGGTTTACAGGTTGTAAAAACACCCATCATCGGGCAAAATCTTTGATAATTGATGTGCTCGCCGTCCTGATGTGCCCATAAAGCTACAATTCAAATTGCACACTCCCCAAAAAATGAAATAAACCAGGAGTTTGAGCGTGAGCCTAAAAATCGATTTTCAAAGCGGTGCAAAAGAGGTGCTGGATCGCGTGCTCCAGGCCTACGGCTTTACCACGAAACTGGCGCTGGCTGAGCATTTAGGGATTGCCAGCAGCAGCCTGGCGAATCGCTATTCGCGCGGTTATTTCCCCTCAGATATCGTCATCCGCTGCATGGCCGATACGCAGGCCTCATTGCAGTGGCTGGCAACCGGAGAGGGTGAGCAGCCAGGCCCGGCAGAAAACCGCACGCCGCCCTCGCAAAACGGAAATACCCAGACGCTTGCCCGTCAACGCCTGGACGCCGGAAAGCTGACAACGCTCACCAGCATTGCCGTCGACGCGGCGTTCTTTGAGGCCTGGCCCAGCGCCATTGAACAGCCGCTGGTGATTGTTGAAGGCAACCAGCAGTTTATTGCTGAGCAGGCATTCAGTGAGGTCCTGGATGGTGACTGGCTGGTGTCGCTGGAAGGCCAGGTGAGTATTCGCAGCCTGACGCGTATTCCTCCCGGACGCGTGCGCGTTGCTAACGGTCAGCAGCAGTTTGAATGCGCCCTGAATGAGCTGGTCCCGCTGGCCCGTATCGTGATTGCCTGCACCCCGTTGTAAGCAGGCCAGCCGCAAAAAAGGCCACCTCCTGTGGCCTTGTCAGCTAAGTGACGCGGATTACGCCAGTTTCACCGGCCACTGATTCAGCTGAATCCCCCGTTTTTTCGCCCCCTCGCCGAAGTCCTGTAATATCGCTTCCACATCAGGATCGATGTATTCGGCATTATCGTGGTCCACAATCACCACGCTGTTCTCCGGGATCTGCGCCAGCAGGCCTTTGAGGCGCGGATTATGCATAAAGGTCAGGTTCTGCTGAAAACGCAGCACATAATGATCGTCATAGCGCGTCAGCAACATCGCATTACGATGGCTTTTATAGATGCTGAACAGGATCTGCGTCGCCAGACCAATGCCAATCCCCGCCAGCATTCCGAAAATCAGAATACCGCCGATGGTCGCCATAAACGGCACCCACTGCGGCGCTCCCTGGCGGATTTGTGACACAAACAGCCCCGGCGTAGCCAGCTTATAGCCTGTATACAGCAGCACCGCCGCAAGGCTCGCCAGCGGGATCGCATTCAGCAATCCGCTGAACCACAAGCCGCACACCAGCAGCAGCACACCGTGGATCAATATAGAAAGTTTACTGCGAGCGCCCGCGCTGACGTTGACCGAACTGCGCACGATAACGGCAGTGATCGGCAGCCCCCCCATAAAGCCGGACAGCAGGTTACCGATACCCTGAGCGCGCATCTCCTTATCAGGAGAGGGGGCCGGGATTTGCGTACGCAGTTTCTTCAGCGCTTCCTGACTAAGCAGGGTTTCCAGGCTGGCGACAATCGCCAACGTGGCGGCAACGATATAGACCGCCGGGTTCTGCCACGCCAGCCAGTCCGGCCGCTCCAGCTCCCCGGTTAACGTGGCAATACTGTCAAAAGCGGGCAGCGAGATGCGCGGCAGATGGCTGGCGATATCCGGGAAAAAACGCCCTCCAAGCACCGTCGCCAGACAGCCGAGCAGCACCGCCACCAGCGGGCCGGGCATCCATCCCAGCCAACGATTCCGCTTGATAGCAGGCGTGGTCCACAGCCCGAGCACCAGTAGCCCGGCAAATGCTACCGCTACCGCAGGAAGTGACACATTGATTGCCCCCTCATGCAGCAGTGATGACCAGCCCTCTTCACCCGCAGCACCCAGCGCCACCGGTATTTGCTGAATAATCAGCAGGATACCAATCGCGGCCAGCATCCCTTTGATCACGCTTCCCGGCACCAGCGAGATAAAACGCCCGGCACGCAATGCGCCCAGCAAAAACTGCAATACGCCAGCGATCATCAATGCCAGCAGCAGTGCGGAGAACGATCCCAGGGTCTCGATAGCCCCCGTCACAATGGTCACCAGGCCCGCCGCAGGGCCACTGACCGCAAATTTCGACGGGCTGAAGGTGGTGACCACCAGGCCACCGATGACGCCCGTCAGCAGCCCGACGAAGGGTGGCAATCCGCTGGCCTGAGCAATCCCGAGGCACAGCGGTAGCGCCACGAGGAAGACCACTAGCCCCGCTGGAATATCCTGACGTAAGGTATTCAGATTCATACGCTGCCCTCTTCTGCCTGCTGGATTAGTTCCTTCAAATGCCCGCTGTGCAGATCGTACACACAGCCGAACACATCCAGCGCCACGCCGTCACGCCAGGCTTTCAGCACCGGGGCGGTTTTTACTAACTGGCTGAACTGTGTCAGAACATTGGCTTCCACCAGCCGGTTCAGATGATCCCCCGGCAGTTCTTCTGTACTCAGCGGCGCAAGTTCGGAGGCGATGCCGTGGCGCAGCTGAGTGATGCGCCGCGCCAGCGCTGAGTTTTCATCCCCCAGCGGAATATCCGGCAGCGTCAGCGCCGCCTGCACGCCGCCGCAGCCGTAATGACCACAGAGAACAATGTGTGAAACTTTAAGATATTCAATCGCATACTGCAATACGCTCATAAAGTTGTCGTCATTGCTGACCACCATATTGGCAATGTTGCGATGGACGAAAAGCTCGCCCGGGTGGGCGCCGGTCAGCACCTCCGCCGGTACACGACTGTCAGAGCAGCCGATCCACAAAGAGTGAGGCTGCTGCCCGTCCACATTTTGCCGGAAATAGTGCGGATCACGTTGGCGTCGCTGTAAAGCCCAACTGCGGTTTTTAGCTAACAGGGGTTTGAGGGTCGTCAAAATAGAATCTCTCTTCCGGGGAAAATGTGAAATAAGTTCTAACATCTTAGTTAACCGGAAGTGATTAAGATTAATCTTAAGTGATAATAAATAACCGAAATGTAATGTTATTTAAATGTGCTTTATTAAATTGGGTTAAACAGGCATGGGAATAAAATAAGATAAACTTATTGATGAATAAACTCACTGATAAAAATTAAAAAATACCACTATTTATCATGCATATACAATCACACACAAAAGAGACAAATAAAATAAAACAGGAAACACGCGTCTATTTTAAAAACGTAAATCTCTTTATGTAACTAATAAAAGCAACACTAACTCAGAAGAGAAGAAGAAGGAATAATTATCTCCCTGCTTCTGCTCGATTTATTAATTAGTGACGTGATTTATCAATTACTGTCAGCAAAGTTTATTTTATTTAATCAGATTTACACTTCAGATCGTTTCACCCATAAATATCTGGTAACTCAGGTCCACCGAGTCGGCCGAAAAGCGGCTGTCGCCAATCTTTTTCAACAGCAGCTCGGCCGCGGTATACCCAATGGCGTAACGCGGGGTAATCACACTGGCCATTGTCGGGTACATTTCGCGGCTGATATCCAGCCCGTGGAATCCGGCAATCGCAATGCGGCCCGGAACGGCGATGCCGTGGCGCTGGCAGTGCAGTAATGCACCGAGTGAAAGGTCGTCGTTAGTACAGAAAATCGCATCGAGGTCAGGGAACTGCTCCAGCGCGCTGGCCAGCATCGCCGCGCCCAGTTTCTGCGATGAGATAGCCTTCGGGTTGACCCGATTCCCGCAGCCACCACGCTCCTCCATCGCCTGACAGTAGCCGCGATAGCGAAACTCATCACGCCGATCGTCCTGGGAACCGAAGTAGATCACCCGTTTACGCCCCTGATCGAGCAGCGTGCGTGTCATGTCGTAGCCTGCACTGAAGTTATTAAACCCCACCTGCATATCCAGGCAACTGCCCTGGGTATCCATCACTTCGACAATCGGGATCTGCGCCGCCCGCAGGTACTTCACCGCACGCAGGGTATGGTCCTTTTCACTGAGGATAATGCCGTCAATGTTGTACGAGAGCAGGTTGATGATCTGCTCCTCTTCGGTCTGTTTGTCGTAGTTGTAGTTGGCGATCAGCGTCTGGTAACGCCCTTCTTTGGTGGCAGCCTCTATCCCGCTGAGGAGATCGGCAAAAATCTGGTTTTTAAACGAGGGGATCAGTACACCGAGCGTGTAGCTCTTCGAGCTGAGGAGCATCTCCGGCGCACGGTTGGGAATGTAGTTAATCTCTTCGATAATTTGCGCGATTTTCGCCCCGGTTTCCGGCGACACGCGATCGGGCGTACGCAGATAACGGCTGACCGTCATTTTCGTGACGCCAGCCAGCGTGGCGATGTCCTGGAGCGAGATACGGTGCGCGCGCATTGGGGGTTCCATTTAAACGTGAAAAGGGCCAGGCAAGCCTGGCCCCTGATAAGGGTAACGGAGTGGCCGGATATACCCGGCCTGATATTAATGAATTATGGCGTTCAGGATCAACACACCAGCCAGGCCGAGGAAGGAGATCAGCGTTTCCATCACCGTCCAGGTTTTCAGCGTCTCAATCACGCTCAGGTTGAAGTAACCTTTAAACAGCCAGAAGCCTGGGTCATTGACGTGGGAAGCGATCACGCTGCCGGAACCTACCGCCAGCACCATCAGCGCCGGATCGGCGTGGGTAATGGCGATGATTGGCGTCACGATCCCGGCAGTGGTAATCGCCGCGACGGTCGCAGAGCCGAGCGCGATACGCAGCATGGCCGCTACCGTCCAGCACATCAGCAACGGAGAAAGCGATGAGCCTTTCATCATGTTAGCGATGTAGTCACCCACGCCGCTGTCCACCAGCACCTGCTTGAAGGCACCGCCACCGGCAATGATAAAGACGATCATGGCGATAGCCGCAATGGAGGAGCTGCACATCTCCATCACTTCTTCCATTTTACGCCCGTTGCGCAGGCCCAGCGTGAACACCGCAATCACCACAGAGATAAACAGCGCGACCGCCGGGTTACCGACAAATTCGAAGAACTGGCGCAGCACATTCTCTTTTGGCGTGGTCAGCTCAAACACGGCTGCCACCGCCATCAGGATCACCGGGATAACCGCCGCGAAGATACTGGTCCAGAAGCCTGGCATTTCATGATCTTCAAAGATTTTCGGGTTATACAGCCCTTCCGGTGGCGATTTTTCAAAACCTTTCAGGAATTTCGAGAAAATCGGACCGGCGATAATCACCGTTGGAATGGTGATGATCATGCCGTACAGCAGCGTAGTCCCGAGGTTTGCACCAAAGATCGTCGCAATGGCGGTCGGTCCCGGATGCGGCGGCAGGAAGCAGTGGGTAACCGACAGTGCGGCCACCATCGGCAGACCGACATACAGCATCGGCATCCCTGAAGCAGCCACCACGGTAAACACCAGCGGCAGCAGCAGCACGAAGCCAATCTCGTAGAACATCGCCAGACCAACGATCAGTCCGGTGACCATCAGCGCCCACTGCACGCGCTGTTTACCAAAGGAGGCAATCAACGTGGTTGCCACGCGCTGTGCCGCCCCGGTGTCAGAAACCAGCTTCCCGAGCATCGCCCCGAAGCCCAGGATCAGCGCCAGGCTGCCGAGCGTGCCGCCCACGCCTTTCTGAATCGATGCGATAACCGCCAGCGGCGTCATCCCTTCGGCAACCCCGACCACGGCAGAAACAAAAATTAAGGCGATAAAGCCGTTGACCTTGAAGACGATCATCAGCACCAGCAGCAGGATTACGCCAATAGCTATTATTGTAATGGGCATAAAGCACTTCCTTTAAAAAGTAGAGGTACAGGTGTTGTTAATGACTAAGGGTATAGCTGTTTAGACCGCGACGCGCATCCCACCATCTACAAAAAGTAAGTGCCCGTTCACAAAATCAGAGGCTTTAGAGGCCAGGAACACCGCCGCCCCGATCAACTCCTCCGGGTTACCCCAGCGTGCCGCAGGGGTGCGCTTGCATAACCAGGAGGTGAAGGCTTCATCATCGGCCAGTGCCTGGGTCATTTCGGTTTTGAAATAGCCCGGCGCAATGCCGTTGACCTGAATATTATGGCGAGCCAGCTCCACACACATGCCGCGCGTCAGCATCGTCACTGCGCCTTTTGAGGCGGCGTAAGGAGTAATGGTGTCGCGCCCCAGCTCGCTCTGCATCGAACCGATATTGATGATTTTGCCTTTCTGGCGCGTCACCATCTGGCGGGCCACCGCCTGAGAGACGAGGAACACCGCTGTCTGATTGACGGCGATCACATCGTTCCAGTCCTGCTCCGGGAACTCCAGGAACGGGCGGCGACGCTGAATACCGGCGTTATTGACCAGCACATCGATAGGACCGATTTCACGTTCAATCTTCTCAACGGCGGCATTCACCTCCGCTGACTGCGTGACGTTAAAGGCCACGGCATGGGCCTTAAACCCCTGCTGTTGCAGGTCTGCTGCGGCTTTTTCAGCCCCTTCCTGGGTGGTGGCGTTGATGATCACTTCAGCACCGGCCTGTGCCAGCCCTTTCGCCATCAGGAAACCAATGCCGCGGCCAGAGCCGGTGATCAGTACACGTTTGTTATCGAGCGAGAAAAGCGTCGTCATGGTCATCCCTTAAAATGTCAGTTGCACTTTGGCGGCCTGGGTTTTGTCACCGGCAAATTGCAGCGCAGCGTCAATGTTCTGATAGTCGTATTCCCCGCTGAACAGCGGCAGCGGGTTGACGGTGCCGTTGCCCAGCCACTCCACGGCGGTGTTGAACTCGAAGGTGAAGCGGAACGATCCGACCAGTTTGATCTCTTTAGCAATCAGCATCATGATCGGGAAACCCGGAACATCGCCGCCCATGCCCACCTGCACCAGCGTGCCTTTTGCACGGGTCACTTCCAGGCAGCGCGTCAGTGAAGACGGATGACCGGAGGCTTCAAACGCCACGTCGAAGTAACCTTTGTCGGCCAGATACGGGGTGAAATCACCGTTGGCCGCGTGGATCGTGTGGGTGGCGCCCATCGCCGTTGCCATCGCCAGCGAACGCTCACTGACATCCGCACAGACCACTTCTGCTGCGCCTTTCGCTATGGCTGCCGCCGCAATCAGGCAACCGATTGGGCCCACGCCAGAGATAAAGACTTTTTTGCCCTGCAAATCGCCGCCCTGGTTAGCCGCATGAATGCAGACCGCCAGAGGTTCAGCAAAGACCATCACTTTATCGTCAGCGGCATTGTCGAAAGGAATGCACTGGCTGCTATCCACCACTTTGTACTGGGTGAAACCGCCGTCCACATGCGGGTAATACATCGCGCTGCCGAAGAAACGCATGGTGGTGCACTGGTTCTCTTCATCCGCCAGGCAGTATTTGCAGTGGCCACAGGGTTTTGACGGGTTAACCGCCACCTTCTGGTTCTCTTTAAGCGCTGGGTTGTCGCTTTTCACCACATGACCGATCACTTCATGACCGAGGATCATCGGCATTTTTACCGCAAAGCTGCCCACTTTACCGTGCTGATAGTAGTGCAGATCCGAACCGCAGATACCGCCGCGCGTAATGCGTACCAGCGTGCCTTCGCCCTGGTAATTGACCTGCTGGCTGATGACTTCAACCTGCTCTTTGCCGTTAATCATGCAGGACTGCGTGGTGGTGCTCATGGTGTTCTCCAGTACGTGTCAGTTCATGGCGCCTATCAAATCGATGTTTAACATGCAAAACTGTGAATCAGATCACTAAAATTCATGTTACTAAATCAATGTTACGCATAACGTGAACCACGTTGCCCTTTCTCCCCGACGTATTCAGTGGCATTCATCACAAAGCGATTAACTGCACTTTCATCGCGGTCATTTGATCGCTACAGTTGACTCATCCGACCACTTCAGAGATCGCTTGCGATGAGCCTGTCACTGTTCACCCCGCTGGACCTGGGTTTTACCCAACTTAAAAATCGTTTTCTGATGGGTTCCATGCATACCGGGCTGGAAGAGCATCCGGATGGTGCGGCCCGGCTGGCGGCGTTTTATGCCGAGCGGGCACGCGCCGGGGTGGCGCTGATTGTCACCGGCGGCATTGCCCCTTCACCGGAAGGTGTGGTGAGCCAGGGGGCCTCGGTGCTGAATGATGCATCACAGCTGGCGCATCATCGTCAGGTGACGGATGCCGTCCACCAGGCGGGTGGAAAAATTGCCATGCAGATCCTGCACGCGGGCCGCTACAGCTACCAGCCCGCACTGGTAGCGCCCTCGGCCATTCAGGCGCCGATCAATCCCTTCTGCCCCCGCGAACTGTCGCATGACGAGATCCTGCAACTGATTGCCGACTACGCGCACTGCGCCCGTCTGGCACAGCAGGCAGGCTACGATGGCGTTGAGATTATGGCCTCTGAAGGCTATCTGATTAATCAGTTCCTGGTGGCGCACACCAACCAGCGCAGCGATGAGTGGGGCGGCAGTGAGGCGCATCGCCAGCGCTTTGCCCTTGCCATTCTGCGGGCAGTGCGTGAAGCGGTGGGCCACGAGTTTATTATTATTTTTCGCCTGTCGATGCTCGACCTGGTGGAACAGGGCAGCACGCTTGAGCAGACCATTCGTCTGGCGCAGGCGGTCGAACAGGCCGGAGCCACGCTGATCAATACCGGCATCGGCTGGCATGAAGCCCGCATCCCTACCATCGCGACGGCGGTGCCACGCGCTGCTTTTTCCTGGGTCACGCAGGCGCTAAAAAAACACGTCAGCATTCCGCTGATTGCCACCAACCGGATTAACCATCCGGATGTGGCCCAGCGCGTACTGGATGAAGGCTGCGCCGATATGGTGTCAATGGCCCGCCCGTTCCTCGCCGATGCCGAGTTTGTGCTGAAAGCGCAGCAGGATCGCTGCGATGAAATCAATACCTGCATCGGCTGCAATCAGGCCTGCCTCGATCAAATTTTCGTGGGCAAGCTCACTTCCTGCCTGGTCAATCCGCGCGCCTGCCATGAAACCGAAATGACGCTGACGCCCGCCGCACAGGTGAAGACGCTGGCGGTGGTCGGTGCCGGCCCTGCCGGACTGGCCTTTGCAGTCAATGCCGCCCAACGCGGTCACCGGGTGACGCTGTTTGATGCACGGCCTGAGGTGGGCGGACAGTTCAATATTGCCCGCCAGATCCCCGGTAAAGAGGAGTTCAGTGAAACGCTGCGCTACTTCAGACGCCAGCTTGAGCTGCATCACGTCACGCTGCGGCTGGATCATCGCGCCAGCGCAGACGATCTCACCGCGTTTGATGAAGTGGTGCTGGCAACGGGTATTTTACCGCGCACTCCGCCGATTCCAGGCATCGACCACCCGTCTGTACTGAGCTATCTGGAGGTGATCCGCGATAAGAAACCCGTCGGCAAGCGCGTGGCGATTATCGGTGCAGGCGGCATCGGGTTTGATACCGCCGAATATCTGGTCGCTCACGGGCAGGATCTCACTGCATTCTGTCGGGAATGGGGCATTGATCGCACCCTCACCCAACCGGGGGGGCTGGTGCCGCCAGAGCGTCCGGTGAGCGAGCGCCAGGTCTGGCTGTTACAGCGCACACCGGGCAAACCGGGCGCCGGGCTGGCAAAAACCACTGGATGGATCCATCGCACCAGCCTGCAAATGCACGGCGTGCAGATGTGGGGAGGCGTTGAGTATCAGCGGATTGATGATGAAGGCCTGCACCTGCGGGTCAATGGTGAAGCGCACCTGCTGGCCGTGGATAACGTGGTGATTTGCGCCGGGCAAGAGCCGGACCGTTCACTGGCTGATGCGCTGTCAGCGCGGGGGAAAGTGCCGCATATTATTGGCGGTGCGGATGTCGCCCGCGAGTTGGATGCACGCCGGGCGATTGCTCAGGGGACGGCGCTGGGGCTGGCGATTTAAACGACGCTGCCGGGCGGACCAGAAAAGCGGTCCGCCCCCAGGATGACATCCATGGTCTAAATACCGTTTTCGCGCTAGCATCAATGACGCCACACTGACTGACCAGGAGCTCTTGATGTCATCCCCCTATTTCTCTCCGCTACTCTCGCGCTTTGACTGGCTTGATCACGCCTTTATGGCTGCAGGCGAACGCCCTGCGGCAGGCACGCGTTACAATCAGCAGCGCCACAGCGCCCGGGTCATCCTCGATGTGGATGCCCTGCCGGTAAAAAGCCAGGACGCGGATGGACTGATTGGGACGGGTCAGGATGCCGTGGCGATTTACACCGCTGACTGCCTGCCGATCCTGTTAGCCGATAGCCGTCAGCAGCAGGTTGCAGCGGTACACGGTGGTTTAAAAGGGATTCTGGGCGGGGTACTGATTAACGCAATAACGCATCTGTGTGAACGCGGAGCAACGCCGGACAGTCTGTTTATTGCCATCGGCCCGGCGATTGGTCCCTGCTGTTATGAGCTGGGACAGGATGTGATAGACCGGGCAGAACAAGATGATCCGCATCAGCTGGCCGCACTGATGTCCTGGTCTGCCCACCCCTGGCCTAATCCGGCATCGGTACGTCCACAGGCGCAGGGAACCACCGCAGGCGTGTGGTTTGACCTACCGTTGCTGGCAAAACGTATTGCGTTGCGTGCGGGTGTGCCGGAAGAACAGATTGAGCTGTCGCAGATATGCACCTACTGCATGGCGGAGGAGCAGGCCAGCTATCGCCGCAACAGCCATGTTCAGCACGGTTATCAGCAGCGATTTTCGTGGATTGCCAGACGATGAAGGCGCGGGCGAGGCATGCCTCACCCCTACGGAGTACAGTTTACGGAATGCGGTGTGCGTAGGGGTCGGGCATGCCCGACACGCAGGCCGACGCGGATTGAGGGCGCAGGCGAGGCGTGCCTCACCCCTACGGAGTACAGTTTACGGAATATGGTGTGCGTAGGGGTCGGGCATGCCCGACCCGCAGGCCGACGCGGATTGAGGACGCGGGCGAGGCGTGCCTCGCCCCTACGGA
>NZ_VTDE01000011.1:0-126817 GCF_052824965.1 Erwinia sp. 1181_3 | reverse complement strand
GAAGAAAGAACCCCGACCGAAAGGCCGGGGTTTTTTTCGTCTGCTGTTTGTCGGTGAGCGACTCTTCAGTAGGACAAATGCGCCGGGAGCGCATTTGAACGGCGCGGAGCGTCGGCCCGAAGGGTGGCCCACAGGGAAGTGGGCCATAAACTGCCAGGCATCAAATAAGCAGACAAGCCTCATACGAAAGTATGAGGCTTTTTTGTGCTTTGAATTTGGCGATAATCGTCGATCTGACACGAAAAATCTCCGTTTTGTCAGGGGATTACCTGCTATAAAAGCCTAAATGAGATCTTCCGGATAGTTAACATTGCGAAATGCAGCCTCTGCTCGCTCAAACAAAACACTGTGCCCCCCTGCCTGCTGAAGAAATAGCATCAACTTACGGTCACCGTCCGCCAGATAGCGTTGCAGTGAACCCGCAATACTGCGGTGCAGCAATGCTTGCGTGGGGTGATCTCGCTCTTCTGTGCGTGCCCAGACCGCAGATGCTGTTCCTTTATGCTGCCACAAGTTCTGAACCAGATTATCCGGGAGCAATGGCGTATCACAGGAAGTGAATACTACCCACTCAGTTTCTGTCTGTTGCAGTGCTGCCAGCATTCCTGCTAGTGGTCCCGGGAAAGCTGCCAGCGTATCGGATATCACAGGCAACCCGCTCTGTTGATATACCTCAATATTTCGATTGGCATTAATCCATACAGTAGTGACCTGGGGCTGAAAACGCTGCAAAACATGTTGGTAGAGTGGTTTGTTCTGCCACAGCATGAGCCCTTTATCTTCGCCCCCCATACGGCTGCCACGGCCACCTGCAAGGATGACGCCGGTCACGGTTTCGCGTTCAGGGGCGGAAATTCGATTCATTAGTTTTATACCCTATGCTTAATGTTGGGTTCTTTATACAGGGACAACTGCATGAAATGCCATCGCCTTAACGAATTAATCAGCTTGCTGCAGCCTGCCTGGCAGGACGATCCTGATCTGAATTTACTTGAGTTTTTACAGAAATTAGCCGATGAAGCCGGCTTTAAGCAGCCTGTTAGTGAATTAACGGATGATGTACTGATCTATCATCTCAAGATGCGGGGCAGTGATAAAGATGCTGAAATTCCAGGGCTGAAGAAAGACTATGAGGATGATTTCAAAACAGCATTACTGCGTGCTCGGGGCGTGATTAAGGATTAAATCAGGCGGTTGACCCGCTGCCGCTGCCATTTAATGGTACTCTTGCAGGCTATTATTTATCGATTATCAGCGAGCATGCCGGATGAAAGAACCTGCTTTTAACTTCCACACCCTGACGCCTGATACCATCCTGGATGCGTTGTGGGAGACCGGTCTGCGCGTGGAATCCGGCCTGACGGCGCTAAACAGCTATGAAAACCGCGTCTACCAGTTCTCCGATGACGACAAACGGCGCTACGTGGCGAAGTTCTATCGCCCGCAGCGTTGGTCGCAGGCGCAGATAGAAGAAGAACATCAGTTCGCTGCTGAGCTGTTTGCTGATGAGATCCCACTGGCAGCCCCTCTGGAACTGAAGGGCTCAATGCTGCACCAGCACCAGGGGTTCTGGTTTGCTGTTTTTCCCAGCCTCGGCGGGCGCCAGTACGAAACCGATAATTACGATCACCTGGAATGGGTAGGGCGTTTCCTCGGACGAATCCATCAGGTGGGCCGCCGGAAAACCTTTGAGTCGCGGCCGACTATCGGATTACAGGAATACATTGATGAACCGTTACAGATTCTCACCGACAGCACGCTGGTCCCCGCAAAGCTAAAAACTGATTTACTGGGCAGTATCGGGCGTCTGCGCACAACTTTACAAAACTGCTGGCATACTCAGTGGCAGCCTTTGCGCTTACACGGCGACGGCCATCCGGGCAATATATTGTGGCGTGATGGCCCACTGTTTGTTGACCTGGATGACGCGCGTAATGGCCCTGCGGTACAAGATCTGTGGATGCTTATCAATGGCGATCGCCAGGAGCAGCGTCTGCAATGGGACATTTTGCTAGAGGCGTACGGTGAATTCTGTGAATTTGATACTCATGAATTGTCACTGATTGAACCTTTACGTGCTATGCGGATGGTTTATTATCTTGCATGGGTTGTACGCCGCTGGCACGACCCGGCTTTCCCGGCCAGTTTTCCGTGGATGACGGATGAGGATTTCTGGCGCAGACAGATTTCCACTTTTAACGAACAGAACAAGCTGCTGCAAGAGCCTCCGCTACAGCTTGCACCTGTTTTCCAGGTATGATCACCCTTTGGTTCGCCTATTGAGATGTAATCAGGAGAGAGTTTGACGATGAAAAAGATTTTATTTGCGCTCGTCGGTATGGTTCTGGCATTCAGCGCTTCTGCCGCACAATTTACCGATGGTCAGCAATACGTCACGCTGGATAAACCGGCGACTGGCGAACCACAGGTTCTCGAATTCTTCTCATTCTATTGCCCACACTGCTACCAGTTTGAGCATGTATGGCATGTGAGTGATGCCGTGAAGAAAGGCCTGCCAGAGAATGTGAAAGTCACCAAGTATCATGTTGAATTCCTGGGTGGCGAAATGGGTAAAACCGTAACGCAGGCCTGGGCAGTAGCGATGGCTCTGGGTGTGGAAGACAAAGTAACGGCACCCATTTTCGACGGTATTCAGCAGACGCAAACCATCACTGATCCTGCCAGCCTGAAAGCGGTCTTCGTTAAAGCTGCGGGTATCAAGCCTGAAGAGTACGATGCCGCCTGGAACAGCTTCGTGGTGAAATCACTGGTTGCTCAGCAAGAGAAAGCCGCAGCAGATCTGGATCTGCGTGGTGTGCCAGCGATGTTCGTCAACGGCAAATACATGGTGAATAACGGTGGCCTGGATACCAGTTCACAGGAAAACTATGTTCAGCAGTATGCCAACGTGGTGAAATTCCTGACTTCCCAGAAGTAAGCCTGCACAGACTTCCCTTAACGCCGGCGATGCCGGCGTTTTCTTTCTCGCCTTACGAGATAATTATCGTAAAAATGCCCTTTCATCAGTTGTAGATATCGTCTCTTTCTCTGAGCGTACGAACTTATATCCACATCAGCTTTATTCCGGAAAACATAAAGTTAATCCTGGAGTGAATAAATAACTAAATGATTATAAACAAAATTTAATTGTATTTTTAAATGAACTTCCACAGGTTAGCTGCTGTTAGTAAATTTACACACAAACTTATCCACAACGTGTCAATGCGAAGCGTAACGCAAAATGACAATTGTCCGTGGATTATTCGCCGTTGAGATTTCATCTTTCATAGCGAGCTGTGGCATCCTTAACGCCAATCAAAAACCAAAGAAGAACGTGACGACTTATGGCTAAAATTGCAGAAAACCCGCTGATTCTGGTAGATGGATCTTCCTACCTGTACCGTGCTTATCATGCGTTCCCTCCGCTGACCAACAGCGCAGGCGAACCTACCGGTGCAATGTACGGCGTATTAAATATGCTGCGCAGCCTGCTGCTGCAATATAAGCCAAGTCATGTAGCAGTGGTATTTGATGCCAAGGGTAAAACCTTCCGCGACGAATTATTTGAAGCTTACAAATCTCACCGTCCCCCGATGCCCGACGATCTGCGTGCGCAAATTGAACCACTGCATACCATGGTCAAAGCGATGGGGCTGCCGCTGCTGGCCATCTCAGGTGTGGAGGCTGATGATGTCATTGGTACGCTGGCGCTGGCCGCAGAGAAAATCGGTAAACCGGTGCTGATCAGCACCGGTGATAAAGATATGGCTCAGCTGGTAACGCCAAATATCACCTTAATCAACACGATGAATAATGCGATTCTTGGCCCGGATGAAGTGGTTGAGAAATACGGTATCCCTCCCTCTTTGATGATTGATTTCCTGGCACTGATGGGCGACTCCTCCGATAACATTCCGGGCGTAGCCGGTGTCGGTGAAAAAACGGCTCAGGCACTGTTACAGGGATTAGGCGGAGTGAAGGATATTTACGCCAACCTGGATAAAGTGGCAACACTGACTTTCCGCGGGGCTAAAACCATGGCCGCGAAACTGGAACAGAATAAGGAGATGGCCCTCCTCTCCTATCAGTTGGCAACGATTAAGACCGACGTGGAACTGGAATTGACCTGCGATCAGCTGACCGTTGAAGAACCGGCAGTTGAAGAACTGCTGGGGTTATTTAAACACTACGAATTTAAGCGCTGGATTGTTGATCTGGAAGAAGGTACCTGGCTGCAAGGGAATAAGAGTCGACCCACTGCCGCAAAAGGCAAAGTGGATGCAAGCGTGGAACCGGATGCCGCAGAAGTCGCTAGCGTGCTCTCTTCCGAAGGTTATGTCACCATTCTGGATGAAGCGACCTTCGATAGCTGGCTGACGAAGCTTCAGCAAAGCGAGTTGTTTGCCTTCGACCTGGAAACCGATTCGCTGGATACGCTCAGTGCTAACATCATCGGCCTGTCTTTTGCCATCGCCCCAGGTGAAGCCGCTTACCTGCCCGTTGCACATGACTACCTTGATGCACCGGATCAGTTAGATCGTCAATCCGTACTGGCACGGCTTAAACCGCTGCTCGAAAACCCCAAAGCGCTTAAAGTCGGACAGAATCTGAAGTACGACCGTGGCGTGCTGGCAAACTATGACATTGAATTACAAGGTATTCAGTTCGATACCATGCTGGAATCTTATGCGCTGAGTAGCGTTGTCGGGCGCCATGATATGGATACCCTGGCATCACGCTGGCTGGGCCATAAAACCGTAAGCTTTGAAGAGATTGCCGGCAAAGGTAAGAATCAGCTGACGTTTAACCAGATCGCGCTGGAGCAGGCGGCGCATTACGCGGCGGAAGATGCCGACGTCACGCTACAGCTGCATCTGAAAATGTGGCCAGAGTTGCAGAAAGAGCAGGGGCCAAAAGAGGTCTTTGAACAGGTTGAGATGCCGCTGGTGCCGGTCATCTCCCGTATTGAGCGCAACGGTGTGCTTATTGACCAGAATATTCTGGCGGTGCACTCGCAGGAGCTGGGCAGCCGCCTGGCAGAGCTGGAGCTGAAGGCACACGAGCTGGCAGGTGAACCGTTCAATCTCTCTTCGCCGAAGCAATTACAAACCATCCTGTTTGAAAAGCAGGGCATCAAGCCCACCAAGAAAACGCCGGGTGGCGCACCGTCGACCAGCGAAGAAGTCTTAGCTGAGCTGGCGCTGGACTATCCGCTGCCGAAGGTGATTCTGGAACATCGTGGTCTCTCTAAGCTGAAATCCACCTATACCGATAAGCTTCCGTTGATGATCAATCCACACAGCGGACGAGTACATACTTCTTATCACCAGACAGTCACGGCTACCGGGCGTCTCTCTTCCAGCGATCCGAACCTACAAAACATCCCGGTGCGTAATGATGAAGGGCGACGTATTCGTCAGGCATTTATTGCGCCGAAAGGCTGTCGCATTGTCGCGGCTGACTACTCACAGATTGAGCTACGCATCATGGCGCATCTGTCACAGGATAAAGGGCTGCTGACCGCCTTTGCCAGCGAGCAGGATATTCACCGTGCGACAGCCTCTGAAGTCTTCGGCGTTGCGCTGGATAAAGTCAGCGGCGAGCAGCGCCGTAGCGCTAAAGCGATCAACTTTGGCCTTATTTACGGCATGAGTGCTTTTGGTCTGTCACGTCAGCTCAATATTGGTGCCGGTGAAGCGAAGAAGTACATGGACCTCTACTTTGAACGTTACCCGGGTGTACTGCAGTATATGGAGAGTACCCGCGAACTGGCGGCAGAGAAAGGCTATGTCTCGACGCTGGATGGCCGCCGACTCTATCTCCCAGAGATTAAAGCGAGCAATGCGATGCGTCGTAAAGCGGCAGAGCGTGCTGCGATTAATGCACCAATGCAGGGGACCGCAGCGGATATCATCAAACGGGCAATGATTGCCGTGGATGAATGGCTGAAGCCTCAGACAAACGGTGACGTGAAAATGATCATGCAGGTACACGATGAACTGGTGTTTGAAGTGCGTGCCGATGCAGTCGATAGCGCATCAGCGAAAATCCGTCAGTTGATGGAAGGCAGCATGAAACTGGATGTACCGCTGCGCGTTGATATTGGTGTGGGTGACAACTGGGATCAGGCTCACTAAGTTCATTTTTCTCTGTCCTGTGGGCTGATGACTCTCCCGAAATCAGCTCGCAGGATTGTCCCTGCTAACATTGTCGCTTTAAACGGTTCAGCCACTCGCGTTATCCCTTTTCGCCAGTGACATCATCTAACCATCTCTGCCGCAACACTTTTTTAGTAATTAAGCTACATGATCGACTGCATTATGTGACTTGAGTTGGATAATGCATGTCGTTTTCTGAAAATTAACTACAAAAAACCCTTTTGAGCGCTCAAAAAATGATGTAAAGTTTCAGATGTAGGGTACAGAGGTAAGATGTTCTATCTTTCAGACCTTTTACTTCACGTAATCGGATTTGGCTGAATATTTTAGCCGCCCCAGTCAGTAATGACTGGGGCGTTTTTTATTGGGCGAAACGTAGGGGGCAGGCGGGTTATTCGGCAGGAATATCGTCTTCGGTTGCCGGAGGAATATCACGATACCAGCTGTCCAGCTTCTGGCTCAGTTTATCCACACCAATTTTCTTGAGTGATGAAAACGCTTCAACATCGACAGTGCCGAGGAAGGTTTTTGCCTCTTCACGAACCGCGTTCAGCTGGGCCTTACGCGCCCCGGATGCCAGTTTGTCGGCCTTAGTCAGCAAAATCAGTACTTCAATCCCGCTCTGTACGGCCCACATCACCATCTGACGATCGAGATCTTTCAGCGGATGGCGAATATCCATCAGCACTACCAGTCCCTTCAGACAATGACGATCGCGCAGGTATTCCGCCAGCGCACGTTGCCATTTGAGCTTCATCTCTTCCGGGACCTGCGCGTAACCGTAGCCTGGCAGGTCGACCAGACGGTAGCCTTCAGCAACCTGGAAAAGGTTGATCAATTGGGTACGACCAGGGGTTTTACTGGTACGAGCCAGGCCTTTCTGGTTAGTCAGCGTATTCAGTGCGCTGGATTTACCCGCGTTAGAACGCCCGGCAAAAGCAACCTCAATGCCAGTATCGGCAGGCAGGTGGCGGATATCGGGGGCGCTGGTGACAAAATGGGTTACGTGATAATTCCAGCCAGACAAAATAGATACTCCAGGTAAGAAAGGACAATTGTGCTGATTATACCCTGTATAGCGGTAAAGCGCCCGGTAAGACACTGCATGATCGAGTGCTGTGAGACATTGACCATTCACCCTGCGAGCACTCTCTGTATTTTGAAATTAAAAAAATGGATTTTTTACTAATTTTCATAGGGTTGTGAAATGGCCAAAAAAAACAGAGTAAAAATTACTTATGTCACCTTGTTTGCCGGACTGGTTAGTCTACATTTGTATCCAGAAACAGGATATTTCACTTCAGGATGAAGTGCTCAGGGAGCATCAGGACGATCTCGGGCAGGGAAGGAAATGTGCACAGGTGTGCGCGACAAGGATTCAGGAACGCTCACAGGATTGAGTAAAGGCAAAGGAAAACAGGGATGCTGGCTGCTAATAAGGATGCTGACATTGTCAGTCCTTCTGCGGAAGGTGCGAAAAAAGGCGACAGGGTGACCTGCCGCCTTTTTTCTTTGTCTGCTTTCTGCTAGATTTCGCGGCAATTCTATACTGAAGATAAACGTCTGAGAGCAGAAACCATGAAGCAACCTGCACGCACGCCCCAGGATAAAAAACCGGGAGCCAAAGTGAAACGTAAAACGCGTGATGAGATTAATCAGGAAGCGCGAGACCGCAAGCGTGATAAAAAGCACAGCGGCAATAGTTCCGGCAGCCGGGCTAACCCGGTCGCCGAGAGCAAGAAAGGCGCTAACGGCAAACCGGCCAAAGACCCACGTATCGGCAGTAAAAAACCGATTGCCCTGGGCCCGGATGTGGTTGCCAGCAAGCCGAAGCCGGCAAAAGTGGCAAAACCCGTTGTAGAGAAGAAGGCTCGTCTGTCACCAGAAGAAGAACTGGCGCAGTTGGAAAATGACGAGCGTCTGGATGCGTTGCTCGATCGTCTGGAAAATGGCGATGCACTGTCAGCTGAAGAGCAGGCGTGGCTGGATCAGTCACTGGATCGTATCGACGTGCTGATGGAGCAGTTAGGGATTGCCCTGGACGATGACGCACAAGATGAGCAGGCAGAAGAAGATATGTATCGCCTGCTCAAAGGCGGCCAGTGATCCTCTCGTCTCTCTGACGTAACATGAGGCAGCGCAATTTAGCGCTGCCTTTTCTTTGTAGGGTTTTTGGTGATGATTTGGCCTGGATCAATTATTGCGCTGATTCTGCTGTGCTGGCTGGGGTGGTTATTCGTTAAACTACAGCGGCTATCGCGGCTGAAAACCCGGCTGCGCAGCAAGATCGTCAGCCAGCAGCTTCCTGTCACGCGGCGGTCAATGCGACGACGATAAGGGAAGCCGCCATGCAGATGCAGACCACAGAGTGGGATCTCCCGCTCATTCAGAAGTACAATACCGCCGGTCCCCGCTATACCTCTTATCCGACCGCACTGGAATTCCATCAGGATTACGACGAGCCGGCTTTTCTTCAGGCAACGCAGCGTTACCCTGAACGGCCGCTGTCGCTCTATCTGCACATCCCCTTTTGCCACAAGCTATGTTACTTCTGCGGTTGTAATAAGCAGGTCACGCGTCAGCAGCATAAAGCGGATGACTATCTGGATGTACTGGTGCAGGAAATCGCCCTGCGTGCACCGCTGTTCCAGCATCGCACCGTCAGTCAGATGCACTGGGGGGGCGGCACTCCCACTTTCCTCAATAAAGCGCAAATCAGCCGACTGATGACCTGTCTGCGCCAGCACTTTCACTTTACGGAGGGTGCTGAGATCTCAATTGAAGTCGACCCGCGGGAAATTGAGCTCACCGTGCTTGATCATCTGCGAGCCGAAGGTTTTAACCGCCTGAGCATGGGCGTGCAGGATTTTAATAAGCAGGTGCAGGAGAAGGTGAATCGCGTACAGGATGAAGCGATGATCTTTTCCCTGATGGCACGGGCGCGTGAGCTGGGTTTTGCCTCCACGAATATTGATCTGATTTATGGCCTGCCTGCACAGACCCCAGAGAGTTTTGCTTTCACTTTGCAAAAAGTGGCTGAGCTGAACCCGGATCGTCTGAGTGTCTTTAACTATGCTCATATGCCCGCACTGTTCCCCGCTCAGCGTAAAATCAAGGATGAGGAGCTGCCCGGCGCCCTGGAAAAGCTGGAGATTTTGCGGCAAACCATCACGACGCTCACCGCGCAAGGGTATCAGTTTATCGGCATGGACCACTTTGCCCGGCACAATGACGAACTGGCTATTGCTCAGCGTGGGGGGAAACTGCACCGCAACTTCCAGGGATACACGACGCAGGGTGACAGTGACCTGCTGGGAATGGGCGTTTCAGCGATTAGTATGATCGGGGACAGCTACGCGCAAAACCACAAAGAGCTGAAACACTATTACGCAGAAATACGGGCAGGAAAAACCGCCCTGTGGCGCGGCTTGCAATTGAGTGAAGATGATTGTCTGCGGCGGGATGTGATTAAAAGTCTGATCTGCAACTTCTCGCTGTCATTTGACGCCATCAGTACGCAATGGGGAATTCACTTCCGTGAGTATTTTGCCGACGATCTGGCTCTGCTGACGCCACTGATGGTGGACGGGCTGGTGGAATGCCACGACAGCCGCCTTGTCGTCACCGCTAAGGGCCGTTTACTGATAAGGAATATCTGCATGTGCTTCGACCGTTACCTGCGTCAGAAAGCATCTGGGGGACAATTTTCACGGGTGATCTGATGGCCGGGGCGACCGAAAAAAATGGTCGCCCCAAAGGCCCGATCGGAAAAAATGATCGGACCCTACAGCTGGAACGTGTAGGGGCGGACCTTCTTTTTCGGTCCGCTCTTTATCCGCCCTCGTCTGTTATTCCATTCCCAGCTCTTTCAGCTTACGTGTTAGCGTATTGCGTCCCCAGCCCAGCAGACGAGCCGCTTCCTGTTTATGACCCTGCGTATGACGCAGGGCGGTAGTCAGCAGCGTACGCTCCATCTCGGGTTGCGCTTCCGACAGCAGGTTTTGATGACCGGAGCGCAGTGCGCGGTCCGCCCACTGTGCCAGCAACGTCGCCCAGCTGTCCGGCAATGACTGAACAGGGTTTTCTGGCGTCGATGTTTCAAACAGCTCTGGCGGTAGATCCTGGATCAGGACTTCCTGCCCGGCGGCCATCACCGTCAGCCAGCGACAGGTATTCTCCAGCTGGCGAACGTTGCCAGACCAGTGCAACCGCGTGAGCGCGGTTTCCGTTTCAGGATGCAGGATCTTGGCTTCCACCCCCAGTTCTCTGGCGGCGACCTGTAAGAAGTAACGCGCCAGACGCGGAATATCTTCGCGACGCTCACGCAGGGGAGGCAGATGCACACGGATCACGTTCAGGCGGTGGAATAAATCCTCACGGAATTTCCCCTCATGCACGCGCAGCTCCAGATTCTGGTGGGTCGCAGCAATAATACGCACATCCACCTTGACCGGCGCATAGCCCCCGACACGATAGAACTGACCATCGGCCAGCACTCGCAGCAGACGGGTCTGAACATCCAGTGGCATATCGCCAATTTCATCGAGGAACAGCGTACCGCCATCGGCCTGTTCAAAACGACCTTGTCGAATTTGATTGGCACCGGTAAACGCCCCTTTCTCATGACCAAACAGTTCTGATTCGATCAGGTCTTTAGGGATCGCGGCCATATTCAGCGCGATAAATGGCGCTTTCGCACGCGGACTGTGGCGATGCAGTGCATGAGCAACCAGCTCTTTACCCGTACCGGATTCACCGTTAATCAGCACACTGATCGACGAGCGCGACAGGCGGCCGATAATACGAAAAACATCCTGCATTGCTGGCGCTTCACCGATGATATCGGTGGTAGGCCCGCTGACGGGCTGATTGCGCGGCTGCTGCTGCTCTTGATAGTGACTGATGGCGCGCTCAACCAGTGCAACGGCTTCATCAATATCGAAAGGCTTCGGCAGGTAATCAAACGCGCCCTGTTGATAAGCGCTGACGGCAGCATCCAGGTCTGAGTGCGCTGTCATAATGATCACCGGCAGCATAGGGTGCCGCTGTTTGATCTGCTTTAACAGCGCCAGGCCGTCCATACCGGGCATACGAATATCTGACAGTAAAACGTCTGGGGTTTTGGTCGCAAGGGCTTCCAGTACCTCGTTTGCGCTGTCAAACGTTGCGCAGTTTAAACCAGCTCCGGTCAGCGCGCGTTCAAGCACCCAGCGGATGGAGCTATCGTCATCGACGATCCAAACTATCCCTCGTTGCATAGAAACCTCACTGGCGAATAGGCAGGTAAACCGAGAATTCAGTGTGTCCAGGCCAGCTGTGGAACTCTATTTTTCCCGAATGCTGATCGATCAGGCTGCGGGCAATCGATAACCCCAGCCCGGTACCGCCTTCGCGGCCGCTTACCATCGGGTAAAACAGCGTATCCTGCAGCTGTGCCGGAATGCCGGGGCCGTCATCTTCAATATCGATGCGTGCCACCAGGCGATAGCGTGTTCCGTGCAGCGTTAACTGGAACGCCGTTCGGGTACGTAAAGTAATCGTGCCGCCTTCTTCACCCAACGCCTGCAGGGCGTTGCGTACTACATTCAAAAGGACTTGTTCTATCTGGTCCGGGTCGTGCGGCAGTTCAGGCAGGCTCGGGTCATAATCGCGGACAAGCACCACATTATCGGGCAGCTCCATCGAGACCAGATTCACCACACGTTCAGCCACCTGATGGATGCTTTGTGTGACATGCATACCGGGCTGTTGCGGGCCAAGCAGACGGTCGACCAGATTGCGCAGGCGATCGGCCTGTTCAATGATGACCTTGGTGTATTCCGTTAACGCCGGGTCGGGCAGGGCTCTGGCCAGCAGTTGTGCTGCACCGCGTAGCCCACCCAGCGGGTTTTTAATTTCGTGTGCCAGTCCACGCACTAAATCACGTGCTGCTACCTGCTGCGCATGTTGTAGCTGTTCCTGACTCAGCCGGCGCTGATTATCCATGGGCGCCATTTCCAGCAGAATCAATCCTTCGGGCAGACGTTGTGCGGTGAGCGACATAATGTGCGCACGGCTGTCGACCACCAGGGTCACTTCGCTGTCGGTAAAACCTTGTCCGGCATCCAGACTTTCGAGCATGACCTCAATATTCAGGGAAAAATAACCCATCAGTTCCGGCAGTGGCGTACCAAACAGCTTGCGGGAACTTTGCGCCAGCAGTTGCTGCGCGGCAGGGTTGGCGTAATGAACCACCAACGCACCATCAACCAGTAAGATACTGTTGATCAGTGAATTGAGAATCTGCCCAGCATCGGGCAGCGGGCCAGTTGCCATACAGCATTCTCCTGAAGTAGTTATGCACCAATTTAGTGCATTATAGCCATAAAACGCGAAAATCGTCTGACATTACCGGGAATTCGTGGTGAAAAAAGCCCATCCTGAGATGGGCTGAAAGTTTCCACGGCAACAAAATCCCAGACGTCTTTCACGCCGCAGCTGTGTTGGCTTCTCTCAGTCACCCGAATCACTTAGCGGACTAAGCTCATCGGGCCTCCTTCGATTGCCGCCTTGCTGCAACATGAAATTCGTCGGGCTTACTTCTAAATTAAACGCTGTAGTACAGTTCGAACTCAACCGGATGCGGAGTCATACGAACGCGGTCCATTTCTGCTTTACGCAGCTCGATATAAGCTTCGATAGCATCGTCAGTGAACACGCCACCACGGGTCAGGAACTCGCGGTCTTCGTTCAGTGCAGCCAGGGCTTCGTCCAGAGAACCTGCAACTTTTGGAATCTCAGCTTCTTCTTCCGGTGGCAGGTCGTACAGGTTTTTGTCCATTGCATCGCCAGGGTGGATCTTGTTGATGATGCCGTCCAGGCCAGCCATCAGCAGTGCAGCGAAGCACAGGTATGGGTTTGCAGCAGGGTCAGGGAAGCGCGCTTCAATACGGCGTGCTTTCGGGCTGGCAACCACTGGGATACGGATAGAAGCAGAACGGTTACGGGCAGAGTAAGCCAGCATAACTGGCGCTTCGTAGCCTGGGACCAGACGCTTATAGGAGTTAGTGGTCGGGTTCGCCAGAGCATTGATTGCTTTAGCGTGTTTGATTACACCACCGATGTAGAACAGCGCCATTTCAGACAGGCCGCCGTATTTGTCACCCGCGAACAGGTTAGTGCCGCCTTTTGACAGAGACATATGGCAGTGCATTCCAGAACCGTTATCACCGAACATCGGTTTTGGCATGAAGGTCGCGGTTTTGCCGTAAGCGTGAGCGACGTTGTGCACAACATATTTGTAGATCTGAATTTCGTCAGCTTTTTTGGTCATGGTATTGAAGCGGGTTGCCACTTCGTTCTGACCCGCCGTTGCCACTTCGTGGTGGTGAGCTTCAACGACCAGGCCCATCTGTTCCATGGTCAGACACATTGCAGAACGGATATCCTGCGCTGAGTCGACGGGTGGCACTGGGAAGTAGCCGCCTTTCAGACCTGGACGGTGGCCTTTGTTACCGCCTTCATATTCTTTACCGGAGTTCCAGTAAGCTTCGATGTCGTCGATAGCAACGTGTGAACCTGAAGTGCTGCTGCCGAAACGGATATCATCGAACAGGAAGAACTCTGGCTCTGGCCCAAACAGAACGGTGTCTGCAATGCCGGAAGAGCGCAGGAAATCTTCAGCGCGTTTCGCGATGGAACGCGGGTCGCGGTCGTAGCCCTGCATGGTGCCTGGCTCGAGGATGTCACAACGGATGATCAGTGTAGAATCAGCAAAGAACGGGTCAATGACTGCGGTGGTTGAGTCTGGCATCAGAACCATGTCGGATTCGTTGATACCTTTCCAGCCACCAATCGAGGAGCCGTCAAACATTTTGCCTTCTTCGAAGAAGTCAGCGTTAACCTGATGAGCAGGGATAGTCACGTGCTGCTCTTTACCTTTGGTATCGGTAAAACGCAGGTCAACAAATTTGACTTCGTGCTCGTTCATCATCGACAGAACGTGTTCAGCGGACATACTTAACTCTCCTGGATTTTGTCATTGGCGTCGTGTTTAGAGAACTTCACCGGTGCGCTTTGCTATTCGCCGCGCTAACTCCGATAATAAAGATCTCTCACAAGCTTACAACCGTTGTGGAAACTGGCGTTTTTCGCTTAATGAGTATTTGCGAAATCTATGCCAACTTTTTTATTTAACGAAAAAAGCGCTATGATGCGCCCTCTCGTGAGACGAGGACTGCACCACGATGGAAGTCGCGCACCATTTTGGTGCCATTGAATGATAAATGGGCACTCTTTTGGTGCAAATTTTCGTCCAAGTGCAATGTTTGCACTGAAAATGGCTGTAAATGCAATCCGGACAGTTATCTTTATATGAAATATGTGATCCTGTTCAGTCCTTCGATTAATCCGTGTACAATAGCGCGCTATTTCTAATGCCTGAGGCAAAGCTGTGATCGAAAATTTGCGTAACATCGCCATTATTGCCCACGTTGACCATGGTAAAACTACCTTGGTTGATAAGTTGCTGCAGCAGTCCGGGACCTTTGATGCCCGTACCGAAGCAACCGAACGCGTAATGGACTCCAACGATTTGGAGAAAGAGCGTGGGATTACCATCCTCGCAAAAAACACCGCCATTAAATGGAATGACTACCGCATCAACATCGTGGATACCCCAGGACACGCCGACTTCGGCGGTGAGGTAGAGCGTGTGATGTCAATGGTCGACTCGGTGCTGCTGGTTGTGGATGCAATGGATGGCCCGATGCCGCAAACCCGTTTCGTGACCAAAAAAGCGTTTGCTAATGGTCTGAAGCCGATCGTGGTAATTAACAAAGTCGACCGCCCTGGCGCGCGTCCTGACTGGGTTGTTGATCAGGTGTTTGACCTGTTCGTTAACCTGGATGCGACCGACGAGCAGCTCGACTTCCCGATTATCTATGCTTCAGCCCTGAACGGTATTGCAGGCCTGGATCACAACGATATGGCGGAAGACATGACCCCGCTGTATGAGGCGATTGTTAAGCACGTCTCTCCACCACAGGTTGAGCTGGAAGCCCCGCTGCAGATGCAAATCTCCCAGCTGGACTACAACAACTACCTGGGTGTTATCGGTATCGGCCGTATCAAGCGCGGTAAAGTGCGTCCTAACCAGCAGATCACTGTGATCAACAGCGAAGGCAAAACCCGTAACGCTAAAGTCGGTAAAGTTCTGACCCATATGGGCCTGGAGCGTATCGAAGCGACTGAAGCGGAAGCCGGCGACATCATCGCTATCACCGGTCTGGGCGAACTGAACATCTCTGACACCATCTGTGATACTCAGAATGTGGAAGCGCTGCCAGCCCTGAGCGTTGATGAACCAACGGTTACCATGTTCTTCTGCGTTAACACCTCTCCGTTCTGCGGTAAAGAAGGTAAGTATGTGACTTCACGTCAGATCCTTGACCGTCTGAACAAAGAACTGGTGCACAACGTGGCACTGCGTGTTGAAGAAACCCCAGATGCTGACGCCTTCCGCGTATCAGGTCGTGGTGAACTTCACCTGTCAGTTCTGATCGAAAACATGCGTCGTGAAGGTTTCGAGCTGGCGGTATCCCGTCCAAAAGTTATCTTCCGTGAATTCGAAGGCCGCAAGCAGGAGCCATTCGAAAACGTGACCCTCGACATCGAAGAACAGCATCAGGGTTCTGTGATGCAGGCGATGGGTGAGCGTAAAGGTGACATGAAAAACATGGATCCGGATGGCAAAGGCCGTGTGCGTCTCGACTATGAGATCCCAAGCCGTGGTCTGATCGGTTTCCGTAACGAATTCATGACCATGACTTCCGGTACCGGTCTGCTGTACTCCACCTTCAGCCACTACGACGATGTGCGTCAAGGCGAAGTTGGCCAGCGTCAGAACGGCGTGCTGATCTCTAACGGCCAGGGTAAAGCAGTCGCGTTCGCCCTGTTCAGCCTGCAGGATCGCGGTAAGCTGTTCCTCGGCCACGGTGCTGAAGTGTATGAAGGCCAGATCATCGGTATTCACTCACGTTCTAACGACCTGACTGTGAACTGCCTGACCGGTAAGAAGCTGACCAACATGCGTGCTTCCGGTACTGATGAAGCCACCACTCTGGTTCCACCTCAGAAAATGACCCTCGAGCAGGCGCTTGAGTTCATTGATGATGACGAACTGGTCGAAGTGACTCCACAGTCTGTACGTATCCGTAAACGTCACCTGACTGAAAACGACCGTAAGCGCGCAAGCCGCGGTCCGAAAGAAGCGTAATACCGCTTTTCTCAGGGCCGGAGTTTTCTCCGGTCCTGAGCTTCCTTCTGAATCTTCTCCGCAGTTTTCAAAATCCTCACCTGTTCAGTCTCTCCATTTACCGCTAGAGTGAATAACTCACCGGAACAAAAGGAGATGGCCATGCTGTATATCTTTGATTTAGGTAACGTCATTGTTGATATTGATTTCAACCGGGTTCTCGGTGTCTGGAGCGATCTGAGCCGCGTACCACTCTCGACGCTGCAAAGTCGTTTTCAAATGGGGGAGAGTTTTCACCAGCACGAGCGTGGTGAAATAAGTGACGAAGCGTTCGCACAAAAAATGTCTGATGAGCTGGGGCTGTCATTAAGCTATGAACAGTTTGCTGCCGGTTGGCAGGCGGTGTTCGTCGGCGTGCGCCCGGAAGTCATTGCCATCATGCATAAATTGCGTCAGCAGGGTGAGCGCGTGGTTATCCTGTCAAACACTAACCGTCTGCACTGTCAGTTCTGGCCGTCACAATATCCGGAGGTGAATGCTGCCGCCGACAAAGTCTATCTGTCGCAGGAAATGGGATTGCGTAAACCTGACCCGGCGATCTATCAACACCTGCTCAATGAAGAAGAGTTCTCCGCTGAAGAAGCGATCTTCTTTGATGATAACCCCGATAACATTGAAGCGGCGCGCAAGCTCGGTATTCACAGCCTGCTGATTACCGATGCCAGCGTGTTACCGGCTTTCTTTGCCGATCGCCAATAAATGCGCTTTCTCAATCATTATCGGCACCGACTACGGGCCTTTTGGGCATGGGTGAAGCTGCTGTGGCAACGCATTGATGAAGATGGCATGACCATGCTGGCCGGGCACCTGGCCTATGTCTCGTTACTGTCGCTGGTGCCACTGATTGCCGTGGTCTTTGCCCTGTTTGCCGCTTTCCCGATGTTTTCTGATGCCAGTATTCAGCTGAAAAACTTCGTCTTTAACAACTTTGTGCCAGCGGCTGGCGCCACGATCCAAAACTATCTGGAACAGTTTGTGGCTAACGTCAGCAAAATGACCGCTGTTGGCGTCGGTGGTCTGGTGTTCACTGCGCTCTTGTTAATGTATTCGATAGACTCGGCGCTTAACACCATCTGGCGCAGTAAACGTAAGCGGCCACTGGTCTACTCGTTTGCCGTCTACTGGATGATTCTGACCCTCGGGCCGCTGTTGGCGGGTGCCAGCCTGGCGATCAGCTCCTATCTGCTGTCGTTACACTGGGCGACGGTCAGCGGCGTGAGCATGCTGGTGGATGTCGGGTTACGGATATTCCCGCTGCTGCTCTCCTGCCTGTCGTTCTGGCTGCTGTACAGCATTGTCCCGACCACCCAGGTGGCAGGGCGCGATGCGCTAATCGGTGCGGTCGTTGCCGGGTTACTCTTCGAACTGGGTAAAAAGGGCTTTGCGCTGTATGTTACGATGTTTCCCTCGTACCAGCTGATTTACGGCGTGCTTGCTGTTATTCCCATTCTTTTTTTATGGGTTTACTGGACCTGGTGTATTGTTTTATTAGGGGCAGAAATTACCGCCACGCTGGGGGATTACCGCCAGCTTAAACAAGAAGAACAAGAAAGAGAGAACGAAGAATCATGATTGCCTTAATTCAACGGGCGTTATCCGCCAGCGTGACAGTGGCGGGGGAAACCATCGGGGAAATCGGGCCTGGGCTACTGATTTTACTGGGTGTGGAGAAAGGCGATACGCCTGAGCACGCGAAAAAGTTAGTCGATAAAGTCCTTGGTTACCGTATCTTCGGCGACGAAAACGACAAGATGAATCTCAACGTGCAACAGGCGGGGGGAAGTGTTCTGGTCGTGTCGCAGTTCACACTGGCGGCTGACACCAAAAAAGGGATGCGTCCGAGTTTTTCTGGTGGTGCTGCGCCCGCTGATGCTGAAAAACTGTATGAGTATTTCGCTGCCTGCTGTCGTGATAAAGGAATAGCCACGGAAACCGGGCGTTTCGCCGCTGATATGAAAGTGGCGTTGATTAATGATGGCCCCGTGACCTTCTGGCTGCAGGTTTGAAGCAGCTAGCCGAGCGGCAAAGGAATGGCCTGGCGGGACCTGAGAGAGAGAACCATTTTATGTATCACCTCCGCGTGCCAGAAACTGCAGAAGAGTTAGATACCTATTACCAGTTCCGCTGGGAGATGCTGCGTAAGCCATTACACCAGCCGATGGGCTCAGAACGTGATGCCTGGGATGCGTTGGCGCATCATCAGATGGTCGTGGACGAACAGGGCAATCCGGTGGCTATCGGCCGGTTGTATATCAATGCCGATAACGAAGCCGCCATCCGCTTCCTCGCCGTTCATCCGTCTGTCCAGGGGAAAGGCCTGGGAACACTGGTGGCGATGACGCTGGAGTCTGTTGCCCGTCAGGAAGGGGTCAAGCGCGTGGTGTGTAGCGCCCGTGAAGATGCGGTCGATTTCTTCTCTAAGCTTGGCTACCTCAATCAGGGCGAAATCACGGCGCCACAAACCACGCCGGTACGCCATTTCCTGATGATTAAACCCGTGGTGACACTGGATGATATTCTGCACCGTGCGGACTGGTGTGGGCAGTTGCAGCAGGCCTGGTATCAGCACATTCCGCTCAGTGAAAAAATGGGCGTGCGCATTCTGCAGTATACCGGTCAGAAATTTATCACCACGATGCCGGAAACCGGCAACCAGAATCCTCACCACACATTGTTTGCCGGAAGCCTGTTTTCACTGGCGACGCTCACCGGGTGGGGGCTTATCTGGCTGTTGTTGCGTGAACGTCACCTTGGTGGGACGATCATCCTGGCCGATGCCCATATTCGTTACAGTAAGCCTATCAGCGGTAAGCCGGGCGCAATCGCTGACCTCGGATCACTGTCTGGCGACCTTGACCGTCTGGCGCGTGGCCGTAAGGCGCGTGTGCAGCTGGAGGTGGAACTGTTTGGTAACGATGAGTCGGGTGCGGTGTTTGAAGGGGTATATATCGTATTGCCCGCCGACCCGGACGGCCCGTTAGAGCAGGGCGGGTGCGGCGGTTAATGAGAAAATGGCCTTAACGGCCCTTTTTCTTACGGCCTGGCTGGTCAAAACGTTTGCGACCCGCCGGACTGGAAGGGGCTTTATCGGCGGATTTCGCCCCGCCTGATACCGGCTTTTTCGCGGTCGTTTTTTTTGCCGGAGCTTTCTTCGCAGATTTATCTTCGGAGGACGAATCCTCAATCAGCTTAAATAACGCGATCAGTTCATCGTCAGTCAAATCGCGCCATTCTCCCGGCGGCACGCCTTTCAGGCTGATGTTCATAATACGAACACGTTCCAGCTTGGTAACCTCGTAGCCAAAGTGCTCGGCCATACGGCGAATCTGACGGTTTAGTCCCTGTACCAGTGTGATGCGAAAGACAAACGGAGCTTCTTTCTTCACTTTACATTTTTTGGTGACCGTACCGAGCATCGGCACGCCTGCGCCCAGACCGCGAATAAACTCTTCGGTAACCGGTTTGTTGACGGTCACGATGTACTCTTTTTCGTGGTCGTTACCGGCCCGGAGGATCTTATTGACCAGATCGCCGTGGTTGGTCAGTAAGATCAATCCCTGAGAGTCTTTGTCCAGGCGGCCAATAGGGAAGACGCGCTTGCTGTGGTTAACGAAATCAACGATGTTGTCGCGCTCTCCATCTTCCGTAGTGCTAACGATACCGACAGGCTTGTTCAGTGCAATCAGCACCAGATCGTCTTCGTTACGCGGTTCAATAAGCTGACCGTTCACTTTCACCACATCGCCGGCAAAGACCTGATCGCCCACCGAGGCACGCTTGCCGTTAATAAAAACATTTCCCTGTTCGATGTAACGATCGGCATCGCGGCGAGAACAGATACCGCTCTCGCCAATGTATTTGTTAAGACGAATGGATGAGTTAGTCAGCATAGTTCCCCCGTAAAAAAGCGGACTATACCTTACCCGCGTGAGGTTGCGAAGCCCGGACGGGGCAGATATTGCCCCGAACGAGAATTACTGCGCGCCAGCGACCTGGCCTGCCTGCATGGTCTGTTGCACCGATTTCTCGCCTGCCGTCACTGTCAGCGCACCATTAGCAGACGATTTCAGTGATTGTGCCGCCGACAGACTGCCCTGTAATTTCAGCTGGAGATTGCCGTTACCCTGCAGTGGCACCTGTGGCCAGCCCCAGTCATGTAACACATTCACGGGCACCTGACGGCCACTCAGGGTCAACGATAGCGTACGTTGCGGTTGCTGGCTGACCGTGGCCAGGCCCTCCAGCATACCTTCATGGCTGAAAGCACTCATCTCCGTCACGTTGATGCTATTATCCCCGGCGTTGAGCGCCAGCGAGGGATGGCGCAGGTCGACACGGTTAAACGTGGCTTCGGCGGCATTGACGCTCAGATCGCCTGACCAGATTCCCCACTGATGTTGACGAGCCATCAGCAGATGGTTGCCCGTACCGTCCAGTGACGTCGTCTGGAACGGGAAGTCCGGATTGATATCGATAATCAGGTTGCGGTTAGCGCTGAATTTGGTCACCTCAACGCTCGCAAGCCAGGAGGGCAGAGGTTGCATCCAGTGATCACGCCAGTTCAGCGGCAGGGTATATTCCAGCCCGGCGATGACCAGCTCATCCAGCGTCAGTTTTTTGTCGCTGCGCGTCCAGTTTCCCTGCGCCCGCACCAGGCCGTTGACCCAGCGAGAGCTGAACTGCGTGAGCGCCACGCCCTGCGCGGTGAAGTCCATATTGGCAATCGGATCGTTCAACTGCATGCTGCCATTCACAAAACTGCTGGCATTCATCGACAGTGAGCCGTTATCACTTTCCCAGTCGCCGTGACTGACGCTCAGATCTTTTAGGGTCAGGTCGAGATCGGTGACAGCCCAGTCTTGCCCTTCAAGGCGCGCATCGGTCACGTCAACACGGTCAAAATGCACCGCCGGCAGTGTGCGCAGGGGCTGCATGAAATCGCTAAGGTTTTTATTACTCTGAAGACGGATGCTGTTCAGACGTAGATTGGATACCTGCCAGACGCCTTTCACATCGCGCTGCGCGCTGGCGGTGACGGATCCCAGTGCCACATCGGCGCCAAGATTACTGAAGATAAGCTGTTGTCCTTTCAGACTGCCCTGAATCAACACGTTGGCGGCGGGAATGCCCTGCAACGTTAGCGAACCTGCACTCATCTGGAAGCTGGCCTCGTTGCCGAGCACCTTACCGGCTTCCGGTTTCCACGGCATCACACCGCCGTCAACCCGTTGTGCCTGTAACGGCCATTCACCCTGGTTACGGTTTAACGCCATCTGGCTCAGTTGCAGGCGGTCAGCTTGTAATGAAAGCGGCGCGCTCTTTTCGCTGAGGTTGAGTGTTCCCTGCTCAAGACGAATGCTGGCGAAATGGAGTGGGTTACTGAACTGGATAAGCCCAAGCCCGAGATTGACGCGTTTAGCCACCAGTGTTGCGGGCTGGCCTTTACGGCCGAAGGAGACATTGTTTAACAGCAGATGGCTGGGATCGGAAAAGTCATGCTCCACCTTACTGAGCGATAGCTGATAGTCACTGTCGGCACTGACCTGACGGCCAATCCAGCCTGCGCCCCACTGGGTTTGCAACAGCACATAGACGGTGACTATCACCAGCAGCAGCAGGAGCAGCAGGGTGAGTAATACTTTGCCGAAGAACTTCATCACATCCATCCCTATGAATTCTGGTAATGGATTGTTATGCCTGATTTATCGCCGTATCTCAACCTGTCCCGGCTTCGGGCGGAATTAAACCGCCCGGATCCGGGACAGAGAAAGGTTTATTTTTCCTGCGGGAAAACCAGATTCAGAATGATGGCAGTGATACCGCCTGCGGCAATACCGGAAGAGAGCAGCGTTTTCAGCCAGTCAGGGGCAAATTGTAAAATCAGCGGCTGCTGAGAAACGCCCAGACCGACAGCTAACGACAGCGCGATAATCATAATTGCACGGCGGTTCAGCGGCTCGCGTGACACAATGCGCACGCCTGAAGCGGCAATGGTCCCGAACATCACGATGGTGGCACCGCCGAGGACGGGCTCAGGAATATGCTGCACAAAGCCACTGACCGCCGGGAACAGACCGAGTACGATCAGCATTAACGACACGACAAAGCCGACATAGCGGCTGGCCACGCCAGTTAACTGGATCACGCCGTTATTCTGCCCGAAGCACGAATTGGGGAATGTATTAAACAATGCCGAAACAAACGAGTTAAGGCCGTTGGCCAACACGCCGCCTTTCAGACGCTTCATATACAGCGGGCCGCTGACCGGTTGTTCGGAGACATCAGAAGTGGCGGTGATATCACCGATGGTTTCCAGCGAAGTCACCATAAATACCAGCATCAGTGGGATCAGCAAGTTCCAGTCGATGCCCAACCCATAATAAAACGGAGTAGGAATGGCGATCAGCGCGGTATTTGCCGGGGTCGTGTTTTCCGGCAGCATGCCCATCGCCCAGGCCAGCAGATAACCGACTGCCATCGCAATCACCAGTGATGCGACGCGCAGATAAGCGTTACGCTGGCGATTCAGCAGAATAATCACCGCCAGCACAGCACCTGCCAGCAGCAGATTTTTCGGTGCGCCAAAGGTGTGATCGTTCATCGCGGCAAACCCCCCACCGATGGAGGTCAGACCGACCTGGATCAACGACAGGCCGATAATCATCACGACAATACCGGAAACCAGCGGAGTAATAACACGACGCGCCAGATGCAGTACGCGTGACAGTGCCATCTCGGTGCAGGAGGCCAGCATCAGCGTGCCGAACAGGGCGGCCATCATCGTTGGGACGTCAGTGCCGCCGTTTTTCAATGCCAGACCACCCATAATCAGTGGTGTAACAAAGTTGAAGCTGGTGCCCTGAATCGACAACAGACCGGAACCCACCGGTCCCCAGGTTTTGATTTGCAGGATGGATGCCACGCCGGAAGCAAAGAGGGACATACTGATAATATGCTGCGTATCTTGTGCAGGCAGGCCTAGTGCCTGGCAAATCAGCAGTGCCGGCGTAATCACGGCAACAAACATCGCCAGCAGATGCTGACAGGCTGCAAACAGGGTTTGCGGTAACGGCGGACGATCTTCAAGGCGGTAAATCAGTTCGCTTTTGCCGGTAGCAACAGGGCTACGGTCGGCGGCAGCATCTTGGGTTTCAACGGACATCTTCAGGCTTCCCGGGGCAATAAAGTGGCGATTTTAATCTTCTTTTGCGTAAAAGCAATCGTTTGCCAACGCAGCGAACAGGAATCGAAAACATTCATGATCAGGCGTTGGTATAGCGTTCGGTTTCCGGTAGCCAGCGTTCAATCAGGGCGACCGCCTGCTCCGGATAGTGCTGGTGAATATGGCGTGCCACGCGCTGTACCTCGGGGATCATCGCCTGATCACGCAGCAGGTCGGCCACTTTAAACTCGGCGTTACCGGTTTGACGCGTCCCGAGGAGCTCACCGGGGCCGCGAATTTCGAGATCGCACTGGGCAATGACAAACCCATCGTTGCTGTCGCGTAACACCTGTAAGCGCTTTTGAGCGGTTTTGCTTAATGGGGCTTTGTACAGCAGTACACAATGAGAGGCGACAGCACCACGGCCTACGCGCCCGCGTAACTGGTGAAGCTGTGCAAGACCCAGGCGTTCAGGATTTTCAATAATCATCAGGCTGGCATTGGGAACGTCCACCCCAACCTCAATCACGGTAGTCGCAATCAGCAGGTGGATCTCACCCTGTTTAAACGCCAGCATGACGGCCTGTTTTTCCTGTGACTTCATACGGCCATGCACCAGCCCGATGTTCAGCTCAGGTAAGGCCAGCTTCAGTTCTTCCCAGGTGGCCTCGGCCGCCTGCGCTTCCAGCAACTCAGATTCTTCAATCAGCGTACAGACCCAGTAGGCCTGGCGACCTTCGCTGCCGCAGGCGCCTTTCACCCGCGCAATGATATCGGCACGGCGCGTGTCCGGGATGGCGACCGTTGTCACCGGCGTTCTGCCTGGCGGCAGTTCGTCAATGGTAGAGGTATCCAGATCGGCATAGGCGGTCATCGCCAGCGTTCGGGGGATGGGGGTGGCTGTCATGATCAACTGATGCGGATGGAAGCCCTGCTCCTCACCTTTTTCCCACAGCGCCAGACGCTGGTGGACGCCAAAGCGATGTTGTTCATCGATAATCACCAGCGCAAGGCCGTTAAACTGTACCTGTTCCTGGAAGATGGCGTGGGTACCGACAACCATTGACACCTGACCGCTGGCAATGGCTTCCTGTTGTGCGATGCGCGCCTTTCCTTTCTGCTTTCCTGCCAGCCAACCCACTTCCAGCCCCAGTGGCGCAAACCACTGACGGAAATTATTCGCGTGCTGTTCAGCTAATAGCTCGGTCGGTGCCATCAGCGCCACCTGCTTGCCGTAAGCAATCACATTCAACGCAGCCAGTGCGGCGACCAGCGTTTTACCTGAGCCAACATCGCCCTGTACCAGGCGCATCATTGGATAATCGTGGGCAAGGTCAGTTTCGATCTCGCGTACCACGCGTGCCTGTGCATTGGTGGGTTTGAAAGGCAGCGCCGCCAGCAGTTTTTCACTCAGATTGTGGCGGGCTTCCATCGGCAGCGCATGATAACGCTGCGCTCCGGCACGCACCGCCAGCATGCTGAGGTTATGCGCCAGCAGTTCTTCCATAATCAAACGTCGCTGGGCCGGATGGGTACCGCTGTCGAGATCGGTCAGCGCCATATCGGGCGGCGGACGGTGCAGGGTACGTAACGCATTGGGCAGGCTGATTAACCCCCGGCTCAGTTCTGGCGGCAGCAGCTCAGCAATCGCACAGGTGTCCAGCAGAGTTAATGCCTGATCGGTCAGGTTACGTAGCGTTGCCTGCCGTATACCTTCGGTGGTGGAGTAAACCGGTGTCAGCGTTTCCTGAAGCTCAGTGACACTCTGATCGCCCTGCACCTTATATTCGGGATGGATGATTTCGGCGCCGCGTTGACCCCGTTTGATCTCACCGTAAGCGGTGACGCGCCGCCCGGTCGCGAGACTGTTTTTCATTCCTGCATTGAAGTTAAAAAAGCGCAGGGTAAGCACACCGCTGCCATCGCTGATCTGGCAGGTCAGCATTCGACGGCGGCCAAATGAGATATCGCTATGCAGGACTTCACCTTCGACCGTGGCATAAATCCCCGGCAGCAGGTCGTTAATCGCATACAGTTGGGTGCGATCTTCATAGCGCATTGGCAGGTGTAACAGCAAATCCTGCACGGTCAGCAGGCCCAGTTTGGCCAGTTTCGCCGTCTGGCTGGCACCCACGCCTGATAGCGTGTTAAGCGGCACTGCATCCAGCAGGCGGCCCTGCATTATTTCCGCGCCCGGGACTGCATGATAGCCCACCATTCCGGGTCGGCAACGACCTCACCCCGATCGTTGATTTCCGGATAGGGCAGCCCTTTATGCTTTGCCACGCGGGCCAGCACAGGATAGCCACCTTCAAACAGCAGCCGCTGCTGTTCACTGAATTCCAGCGTGCTCTCTGCGCGCAGATACATCCCGGCGTTTTGCCGCTGGCGCTGGGCTTCATAGAGGATCAATGCAGAGGCAACGGATACATTCAGTGACTGCACCATCCCAATCATCGGAATGATGATGTCCTGATCGGCGAGATCGAGTGCTTCCTGAGTGATGCCTGTTTTTTCCTGACCCATCAGAATGCAGGTCGGGCGGGTATAGTCGATTTCACGAAAATCGACGGCTTTATCGGAAAGGTTGGTTGCCAGAATCTGCATGTTCTGGTCTTTCAGATGGGTGACGGCGTCTGCGATGGTGCGGTGGGTTTTAACCTGCACCCAGCTGTTGCTCCCCGCAGCGGAAGAGACCATGGTGCGCATACGGCTACCCGGCCACACCGCGTGGACTTCATGTACGCCAACGGCATCAGCAGTACGGATTACCGCCGAAACGTTATGAGGTTTATGCACCTGCTCCATACACACTGTCAGATCGTGCTGACGGGCGGCAAGCATTGCGCGGATGCGGGCATAACGTTGAGCATTCATGCGAAGTAGACTCCCTAAAAATAAGTCATTCCGTCAGACCGGCGATCGGGGAGCAGGAAAAGACGGAGGTTTGCTCCGTCATTCCCTTAATTGCGGTTGCGGTGCACCTTGATCACATCCGGCATCACGCGAATTTTACGCATGATATTCGCCAGATGAACACGATCGCGCGCCGTCAGACGGATAAAGGCGCTGTACACACGACCATCTTTCTCTTCGGTGTTCAGGCTCTGAATATTGGAAGCGGCGGTATTGATCGCCGCAGTCAGATTGGCCAGTGCGCCCTGGTGGTTAAACATATCCACTTTAATTTCAGCCACAAACTCCTGCTCGGTGACCTTGTCCCACTCGACCGCCATGTATTTTTCGGGCTCTTTCTGATAGCCACGGATATTACGGCAGGATTCATGGTGCACGACCAAACCTTTGCCTGGACTGACGTGAGCAACAATCGGGTCGCCGGGGATCGGACGGCAGCACTTAGCAAACGTGATCAAAACACCGTCAGCCCCTTTGATCGGCAGCTTGCTACGCGTACCGCTGGTTGTTGATGTGCTGGTGGCCGGAGCATTTTGGTCGCTCTGTTGCAGGTTTTTCGCCACGACCACACTCATTGCGTTACCCAGACCGATTTCAGCCAGCAGGTCGTCAAGTGACGCCATCTTCATGCGCTCCAGCTCATGCTGGACGTTAGCTTCAGGGATCTCTGCCAGTTTACGGCTGCCACCCAGCGCATGATTAAGCAGACGACGGCCGAGGCTGACGGAGTCATCACGCTTAAGGTTTTTCAGCAACTGACGGATTTTGGCGCGCGCTTTGGAGCTGACGACAAAGTTCAGCCAGGCGGCGTTCGGACGGGCGCCTGGTGCAGTAATGATTTCCACGGTCTGGCCGCTGGTCAGCGACTGCGACAGGGGGTAAGGCTGGCGGTCTACGCGTGCACCGACGCAGGCATGGCCAATGTCGGTGTGAACGGCGTAGGCAAAGTCAACCGGTGTGGCACCCGCCGGCAATTCGACAATACGCCCTTCTGGGGTGAAAACGTAAATCTCATCCGGGAACAGATCGGATTTCACGCTCTCGATAAATTCAAAGGAGCTACCGGCACTTTGTTGCAGTTCCAGCAGGCTCTGCAACCAACGCTGTGCGCGGATTTGCGCGGTAGTGCTGCTTTCGCCCTGTTCTTTATAAGCCCAGTGCGCCGCGACCCCCATCTCTGCCATCTGATCCATATCTTCAGTACGGATCTGCACTTCAACCGGGACGCCGTGAGGACCGATCATTGAGGTGTGCAGGGATTGATAGCCGTTGGCTTTAGGAATGGCGATGTAGTCTTTTACCCGGCCTGGGCGCGGTTTATATAAACTGTGCATCTGGCCCAGCACGCGGTAGCAGGTATCCACATCACGCACGATCACCCGGAAAGCGTAGATATCCATAATCGAATGGAACCGTTGCTCTTTCAGGTGCATTTTGCAGTAGATAGAATAGAGATGCTTTTCGCGACCGCTGACGCGGCGGGTAATTCCCGCTTCTTCGAGGCGGCCGTCAATTTCAGAGAGGATTTTCTGAATCATCTCTTTACGGTTGCCACGTGCGGTTTTCACCACCTCTTTAATCACGCGATAGCGGTTCGGATACAGGGCTTCGAAGCCCAGTTCTTCCAGCTCGGTTTTCAGGTGGTGTATACCCAGGCGGTGTGCCAGTGGGCTATAAATTTCGAGTGTTTCTTGCGCAATACGGCGTTTTTTATCCGGACGCAGCGCACCCAGGGTGCGCATATTATGCGTGCGGTCGGCCAGCTTGATCAAAATGACGCGGATATCTTGCACCATCGCCATGATCATCTTGCGGAAGTTTTCAGCCTGCGCTTCTTTTTTGTCGCGGAACTTCAGTTTATCGAGCTTAGAAACCCCTTCTACCAGTTCAGCAACGGTCTGACCGAACAGCTGTTCCATATCCTGGTAAGTGGCGGGGGTGTCTTCGATAACATCGTGCAGAAGTGCGGCCATCAGTGTTTCATGGTCGAGCTTCATTTCAGCGAGGATGCAGGCTACGGCGACCGGGTGGGTGATATAAGGCTCACCGCTGGAGCGTGTCTGTCCCTCGTGAGCATCACGTGCGACAAGATAAGCTTGCTTGAGGCGCTTAATTTGCTCCTCAGGCAAGTATTTTTCAATCAGCTGATTGAGGCTTTCAAACAGATACAAGGCGGGCCTTCAAAGCGAATTAACGACGACCTTCAGCGATAGCGGTAACAGCCTGCAATTCAGCGGCTTCCTGCTCTTGCTGCTCCTGGCGATCGCGAACGTCGAGGATCTGATTCGTGATCAGGCCTTCTTCGATTTCGCGCAGCGCGATAACGGTAGATTTGTCGTTCTCTTCAGGAACCAGTGGGTCTTTACCACCAATCTGCATCTGACGTGCGCGACGTGCTGCTACCAGAACCAGGTCAAAACGGTTACCAATTTTTTCTACTGCGTCCTGTACGGTTACGCGTGCCATAAGTGTGATACTCCACGGGTGGTGACGAAATGACTGGGCATCATACTGAGTTGTCCTCAGTCTGCCAATAGTTTGCTGATTAAAGCATCATGACGGGCTTTTTGACGAGCCATACGCAGACGCTCTGCGCGAATAATGTTTTTCAAATCGGACAATGCCAGATCGAAATCATCATTCACGATCAGGTAATCGTACTCTGCGTAATGGCTCATTTCGGCAACAGCCTGCGCCATACGCTTGGTAATCACTTCTTCGCTGTCCTGGCCGCGGCCACGCAGGCGGCGGTCCAGTTCGTCTTTCGACGGTGGCAGCACAAAAATGCTGCGGGCTGCCGGCATTTTCTCGCGAATCTGTTTTGCACCCTGCCAGTCAATATCAAGAAACACATCAACGCCAGTCGACAACACTTGTTCAATCGCTTTACGCGATGTTCCATAGTAATTGCCGAACACTTCAGCATGTTCGAGGAACGCATCTTCGCTGATCATGGTGCGGAATTCGTCGTGATTGACGAAGTAATAGTGCTCACCGTGATTTTCACCCGGCCGTACCCCACGTGTGGTGTGGGAAACAGATACCTGAGTATCGTACAGCGGTTGCGTTTTCAACAACGCCTGAATCAGACTGGATTTACCCGCGCCGCTGGGGGCGGAAACAATAAAAAGTGTACCTTGAGCCATGATTATTCTTGATATGCCAATAAAGCGGAGTCTACTTCCTGCACAGTATACACAGGTGCAGCGCGTGATGCAGCGTTTAGGCCCTGTAATACGCCTTTTTCTGTCGAAATGGACAATGTTTCTCAAGTTTTTTGTCGTGTGATGTGCCCTGCAGCAGAAACCCCTGAAGCCAGCTTCCATCATTCTGCTTTCCCCCTCGCCAGTTCCCCTTTGCTGCGTTTTACTGCCGGGTATTCATTGAATGCGCAGGAGAAGCAGGGATGCACTATCTCATTTTACTGGTCTGGCTTTTTAGCCTCGGGGTTTCGGCAATGTGTCCGGTTTGGGCGCCCACACGCGCTGAGGAGGAGATCGCGGGTCTTGAAGCCCAACTCATTCAGTGGGATGACCTCTACCATCGTCAGGGGAAAAGCGTGGTGACCGATGAGCACTATGATGCTCTGCGCAGTAAGTTACAGCAGTGGCAACGTTGTTTTCATCCCACTCTCGAGCCTCACCCGCCAGTGCTGAAGACCGATGGCAAGGTGTCACATCCTGTCGCCCATGTCGGGGTCCGAAAACTGTCCCGTAAGGATGATGTAGCCCACTGGATGATGAACAGGCGAGAGCTCTGGGTACAACCGAAGATTGATGGAGTGGCTGTTACGCTGATCTATCGTCAGGGAAAACTGGTAAAGATGATCAGTCGTGGTAACGGCCTGTCAGGCGAAGACTGGACGACAAAAGCTGCGTTGATTAGCGATATTCCCCTTACGATTCCGTTGTTGTCCAGGCAGCAGATTTTTCAGGGCGAATTGTATCTCAAGATGACCGATCACCAACAGGCTACTGATGGGGGAAAAAATGCCCGTTCAATTGTTGCCGGTGCATTAATGGCGAAAACACCTGCCGAAGTGCTGCCGCATATCGGTCTGTTTGTCTGGGCATGGCCAGACGGACCGGAAAACTTAACACAGCGCCTGTTGGCTCTGCGTCAGGCGGGTTTTCCCGATGTCAGTGAATGGACGCACAGAGTGACTGGCGCAGACGAAGTCGAAAGCTGGCGTGAGCGCTGGTTCCATCAGCCGTTGTCCTTTGTTACCGATGGTGTTGTGGTACATAGCCTCCCATCGGAACAGGGATGGAACTGGATCCCTGGCCAGGGGAACTGGGCGGTGGCCTGGAAATATCCCCCACCGCAAGCGACCAGCGAAGTCCGTTCCGTGGCGTTTTCTGTTGGCCGTACGGGAAAAACGAATGTGGTGCTTATTCTGCAACCAGTACAGCTGGATGACAAACGCATCAGTCGGGTGAATGTTGGCTCAGTGTCACGCTGGCGGAAATGGAATGTGATCGCCGGAGACCACGTCAGTATTGATCTTGCGGGTCAGGGGATCCCGCGTCTGAATGAGGTACTGTGGCGGGTGGCGCAGCGAGATTATCCTCAGTTTCCCGATGCGGCATCTTTCAGTCATCTTAGTTGCCTTCATCTGACACCAGAATGTCGGCAGCAGTTCCTGGCACGGCTGGAGTGGCTGAGCAGTAAGCCTGCGCTTAACCTGACGGGTATGGGGCGCCAGAACTGGCAGCAGTTGCTTCAGTCGGGCTATCTGACACACTTGTTTTCATGGCTGGCACTGTCGCAGGAACAGTTAAAGGTTGTTCCTGGAATCGGAGAGGCGAGATCACATCTTTTCTGGCAGCAATTTCGCTTAAGTCGACAGCGGCCTTTCAAGCGTTGGGTCAGGGCATTAGGTGTTCCGATCCCTGAGAAGGCCATGAATGCACTGGTGGATGATAGCTGGTCGCAGCTATTGTCACGCACGGTAGAGGAGTGGCAGACGTTACCCGGTATTGGTGACGGGCTGGCGCAAAAGATTATCAATTTCCTGCAACATCAGGAGGTGCGGCAGCTTATCCATTGGTTGGAGGAGCCGGCCGCCCTGGCTGTATCATCAGATTAATGGTCATCGTGCGGGTAATTGAATACAGGCAAGCCCAGTTTGAAACGAAGCGCCAACAAACGAGCGATGAATCCGGCTAGCAGCGTAATGATAATGACAGTTTCCGTGGGCAGCGCGGTTTTTAGCAAAAGAATGTAGACCCAGCCCGAGGCGAAGGCGATGCCAGCATAAAGCTCTTTCTGGAAAACCAGGGGGATCTGGTTGCAGAACATATCGCGGAGAACACCGCCAAACACACCCGTCACAACTGCGCTGATGGCTGCAATAATTCCAGCGTGCCCCATATCCAGCGCTACCTGCGCACCAATGATGGAAAAGACCACCAGGCCTAATGCATCAAGGACAAGAAAAACCTTACGAAGGTGGGGCATGAGGGGGGCTGCCAGCGTAGTGATGACGGCGGCGGCAGCAACAATCATGATGTATTCAGGATGTTTCACCCAACCGAGTGGGTAATGTCCTAGCAGCATATCGCGGACTGAACCCCCGCCAATCGCGGTGACAGACGCGATGATGATCACACCGAACATATCCATCTTGCGACGGCCAGCCGCCAGTGCGCCTGTCATGGCTTCCGCTGTAATACCGATGATATAAAGGACCGTGAGTAACATTGCCATCTCCTTAAAACCTGGCGGCAATCCTAAGGGGTTAGCGTCAAAACGGCGACTGAAATTTTCACAGGGGAAGCCTTGTCGTATGAGGCGGCTCAACGGGGGGCCACTAACGATGAATGCCGTAGCAAAACAATAAATGCGTGGAGATGAAATAGGAATGAGTGTAAATGGATGTTTTCAGAATGGAGTCTGTCTGATTTTATTGATTATTATTGTTTGATAAATAAGTCTCTCTGTGTTTGGCTTTACAGTTATATTTTATGATTTTTTTGTTCTAAAGTGTTCAGATTTTATTTATAAATATCCAGCTGGTTATAATTATCATCATTAATTTATGTTTTTTTTATTACAGGTAAGTCAATGCTTTGCTTTTATCTGGTGCAAATTGCTTGCCATTCCGTACTGAGCGCATTTAAGATGTTTTGTGAAATTGTTAATGAACGGAATGTTTATTCAGGGCTGTGATGATAATCTACATGGAGGGAGTATGTCTAACCGGCACACAATAGCAATCTCTGATGACCACCCACATATCATATATTCGATAAAGATGCTGTTCGAAAATAGCGATTTGTTCGTTGTTTCAAACGAAACAATATGTGGGAAAAACTTATTGTCAGGTCTGGCTTCTAAACAAACGGACATAGTTATTACTGATTTTTCATTGAGTTCAGACCGTTCGACGATGGATGGGTTTGCCAAGCTTCGTGCTCTAAAAGGGCGGTTTCCTGATGTGAAGGTTGTCCTGCTTACCTCACAAAGTAATACAGCCATTCTGAGAAGTGCATGCGATTATGGCGTTAAGTCAATCGTTAGTAAATCTGACCCTGTAGAGGAAACGGTAATGGCTTGCCAACACGTCATGACCCAGCAAGGGTATTTCTTCTCTTCATCATGTAGCCATGTTAAGAATTATCTAGTAAAAGGAAAGGAAAAAGGAAGCCCTCTTACTCCTAAAGAGTTAGAGGTGATTAGACTATTCTCTTCTGGATACACGTTGTCAGAAATTGCAGTGCGCCAAAACAGAACCATCAGCACAATTTCCACTCAAAAGTATAATGCGATGCGTAGGCTGGGTGTCTCCTCTAACATTGAGCTGATACGCTATGCATACGCAAAAGGGTTAATCTAGTTTTTTGGTATCGTAAGGTAAAAATAGTATTTAGTTGGAAGGTTATTTCCATTTTTTCAGTTGTAGCGATTATTTCTAATGCGGTTGTTCTTATTTTTGGTAGCGACACCAAGACGAAAATGCCCCAGGTGATTAACTGTCATCACGAGGGGCATCATTGGGGCAGTATTACCCATGTGGGGCAAGTGGTATCTGTCGGACATTCAGTCCTTCTGTTCTGCAAGAGAACAGCACGCTCGAATCGTGAGAGACCAGGGCAAAGCCTGGTCTCTCGATGTGGGAAGCGTTATTTCCCGTCAGCAGCCTGTCTGACGACTTACAATTTTTCCCAGGCTTTTTTCAGTCCGGTTTCTTCATCGGGGTCGGCTCCCTGTGCCGAGGTTGCTTCTTCTTCCGTCAGCGATTCGTTATCAAAAGAGGGCATCGTTTCCTCAATCATCTGTTCATCAAATGCCGGATTCAGTGCCGGAGAAAGCGGAGAACTCATCAGGCTGTCTGGCATCGCAATATGTGGAACGGGCGCATCCTCAACAAATTGTGCCTCGTCTTCCTTCACTGTTCTGCTCAGGCCGACAATGATCAGGCCACACAGCGCAAAGAAGGCATAAAGCGTATTGCCCCCCAGAGGCTCCATTAGTAGGCCTACGACCAGTGGACCAATACTGGCGCCGACACCAAAGGCCATCAGCAGGCACGCTGCCAGTGAGACGCGTCTTTCCGGCTCAACCAGGTCATTCGCCAGAGCGACAGCCAGAGGATATAGCGAAAACTGCAGCATACTGACGATAAAACCCAGCCCCAGCAGCAGCGAGAAACTGATGTGTGGCAGGACTGCCAGGGGTAGCGCTGCAACAATCAGCACAATGGCATTTAGTCGCATCAGCAGGGTGCGGTTATAGCGATCAGACAACCAGCTGAGAGGAAACTGTGCGACCAGCCCGGCAAAAATAGCGATGGCCATAAACAGACCGGTTTGGCCTGTTGTCAGATCTTGCTGACTGGCATAAACCGGTGCCAGTCCATAAAAAGAGCCGACCAGCATGCCAATAGCGAGGGTGGTTGCGAGTACTTTAGGGATAGCACCGATAAAATACCGCAACTCCATCGGGGCTGGGGAAAGCTGGCGGGCGTGTGTCCGCGTGGTCAAGGCAATTGGCACCAGACAGAGTGAGAAACAGAGGGCGATTAACAGCAACGTGCTCAGACCCAGATCGGTTTGCAGCATCAGCACCACCTGCCCGAGCGACATGCCGAGGTAGGTCGCCACCATATAGCAGCCAAAGACTTTGCCACGCTGTTCAGATTCTGACTGGTCGTTAAGCCAGCTTTCCAGCACCATATATTGGCACATCATGCACAGACCGATGATCAACCGCAGCCCGACCCAGACCGGGATAAACCCGGTTAGCCCGTGGCACAGCACGGCCGCGGTAATAATACCGGCGCAGGAAACATAGGTACGAATATGGCCGACGCGGGCGATGAGAAAATGACCCACTTTGCCGCCGATCACCAGGCCGATGTAGTTCGCTGCAATAATGGCCCCGATCAGACCGCCGGAGACATGGGCCGATGTCAGACGCAGGGAAACATAGGTCGTCAGCAACCCGGAACCGAGCAGCATTAACAGCGTAGTGGTATAAAGCGGGAAAAACACGCCTAACGTCTTGTTCACTCTGCCTCCTGGGGAATATTGAACCGGTCCGTTGAGCGCCGTACGCCCCTAACACCGTAAGCGGGTGCCTTGTGATACTAGCAGTTTCAATCCTGAGGGCAAATCGGGCGGGTGAGGAAAGGGAACCAGTAGCGCAGAGGCTACTGGCTGGGATCAGTTCTTTTTCACAAACTCAGACTTCAATTTCATCGGGCCAAAGCCATCGATTTTGCAGTCAATATTGTGGTCACCTTCTACCAGGCGAATGCTTTTTACTTTGGTGCCAATCTTCAGCGGTGTTGAACTGCCTTTGACTTTAAGGTCTTTAATCACCGTGACGCTATCGCCATCTGCCAGCAGGTTGCCGTTGGCATCTTTAACAATCAGGGTGTCATCAGTCGCGGCGTCAGCGCCATCAGCCCACACGTGGCCACATTCCGGGCAGTTGAGCATCACGCCATCTTGCCAGCTATATTCTGAGTGACATTTTGGGCAAGGAGGTAACGTTTCCATGATAATCCTTAAGTAAATCCATAATAAAGTAAGGGGATAGTTTACCTTGTCGGAGACGTTCTTCCTATTGCTGTTTGGCCGAGGATTTTGATACTTGCACAGTATCTCGCAGAGAACGCAGCGGCTGCTGACCTGATACTCGATGCGTCAGATATTGTGGTTCTGAATAATATTCACTGTAAAATCGCTATGAAAGGAATCAATGTTTAACTTTAATCGCTGTCTAAAGGCCAGATGGATATAGTGATCATCGGGGAAATAAGTCTGCACAGCGAACAGGATTTCAGTTTTCACTGGATCTATCGTGAGCCGCTGTTGCTGGCGGCGGGAAAACAGCATAAAAAAGCCCTGTAAACAGGGCTTTTTTACACAGTGAGCATCGCATTACTCGATGTTCTGAATCTGTTCTCTCATCTGCTCAATCAGCACTTTCAGCTCAATGGCAGAAGCGGTGATATCAGCATTAATGGATTTTGATCCCAGTGTGTTCGACTCACGGTTGAACTCCTGCATCATAAAGTCGAGGCGGCGGCCGACCGCTTCCTTCTTCTTCAGGATGTTATAGGTTTCTTTCACATGGGCTTCCAGACGGTCCAGCTCTTCCGCGACGTCCACACGCTGCGCCAGCATCACCAGCTCTTGCTCCAGGCGATTATTTTCCAGCTGTACCTGCGCCTCTTCCAGGCGGGTAACCAGTCGTTCACGTTGCCATTTGAGTACTTCTGGCATATGCGTACGGACTTTGATCACTTCCGCGCTCACCCCTTCCAGACGCTGTTCAATCAGCGCTTTCAGAGCCGTGCCTTCGCTTTCACGCGCAATAATAAATTCGTCGATGGCAGCATCCAGCGCCTTCAGCAACTGGGCAGAAATCGCATCCAGATCCTGCTCTTCGGCTGACATCACGCCAGGCCAGCGCAGGATATCGACCGGATTGATTTCACCCTCGTCGCTCTGCATTTTGACCCAGTTGGCAGCCTGCACCAGCTGGATGGCCAGTTTTTCATTCAGTACCAGCGAACTTTGGGCACGCGGGTCAGCGTCGAAACGCAGGTTAACTTCGATTTTCCCACGGGTTAGACGATTACGAATGCGTTCACGAATTACCGGTTCCAGGCCACGAAACTGCTCTGGCAGACGAATATAGGTTTCAAGATAGCGCTGGTTGACGGAACGCAGCTCCCAGGCTGCGCTGCCCCATTCGCCTTTCGTTTCGCGTCGGGCATAAGCTGTCATGCTGCGGATCATTTTGCGTACCGTTATTAGGAAAAGATGCAGCGATTATAGCGATGCTGACGATGCCTTAACAGGCATTCGGTCAAATGGCCGTGTTTTGGCTGACGTTTTGTTGCCAGAAGCTTAAGATGCCGAAATAAGAAACATCACTCACTTCAGGAGCCACTATGATGCCGCGCGTATTCACATTTTCCCTTCTGGTACTGGCGCTGTCAGGCTGCACGACACCGTCACGGCCAGCCAGCCAGATGACCGCCCCGATCTGTACCGTGGGCGACGCCCTGACGCAAACTACCCTCTACTTCGGTCTGAATCGCCCGCAGGGTGCCGTTATCACCGAGGCAGAATGGCAGACGTTTGTTGATTCAGAAGTCACACCTCGCTTCAAAGCAGGGTTGACGGTCTTTGCGGCAAAAGGGCAGTGGCTGGGAAATGATGGAAAACTGGCGCGGGAAAACAGCAAGGCGCTGCTGCTGATCCATGCTCCGGATAAAGCCAGTGAACAGGGGATTGAGGCACTGCGTGCTATTTATAAACAGCGCTTTGCCCAGGATTCAGTGATGCGGGTGGATGCGGCGGCCTGTGTGGCGTTCTGACCTGTCTTTTAATCAAGAACACCCGGCGCGAATGCGCCGGGTGTAGAGATTACAGCACCAGCCCGGCAAAGGCTGCAGAGAGCAAGCTGACCAGCGTGGAGCCGTAAATCAGCTTCAGGCCGTAGCGTGAAACCACATTCCCCTGTTGCTCATTCAACCCTTTTATCGCCCCGGCGACGATGCCGATAGAGGCAAAGTTCGCGAAGGAGACCAGGAACACCGACAGAATACCCAGTCCGCGCGGCGACAATTCTGCGGCGATTTTCTTCAGCTCAATCATGGCCACAAACTCGTTCGTTACCAGCTTTGTCGCCATAATACTGGCAGCCGGCAGAGCATCTGCGGTCGGGATGCCAATCAGCCACGCAAATGGCCAGAACACATAGCCAAGGATCTGCTGGAAGCTAATGCCGAAAACGGCTGAGAAAACGGCATTCACCGCTGCAATTAAGGCGATAAAGCCAATCAGCATGGCCAGAATTATCATCGCCACTTTAAAGCCAGCCAGAATGTATTCACCCAGCATTTCAAAGAAGCTCTGATCTTCGTGCAGCTTTTCCAGACGAATCTCCGGCTCATCGCCCACCGGTGTCGGGTTGATAATCGACAGGATGATAAAGGTACTGAACATGTTAAGGATCAGCGCCGCCACAACATAGCGTGGCTCAATCATCGACATATAGGCGCCAACAATCGACAGCGACACGGTGGACATCGCGGCCGCTGCCATTGAGTAGAGGCGACGTGGTGAAATCTCTGCCAGGATACCTTTATAGGCGATAAAGTTTTCCGACTGGCCGAGGATCAGCGTGCTGACGGCATTAAATGACTCCAGCTTACCCATACCGTTAACTTTAGAGAGAACGGTGCCAACGCCCCTGATCAACAGCGGCAGAATTTTAAGGTGCTGCAAAATCCCGATCAGGGCAGAGATAAAGACAATTGGGCAGAGCACGCCGAGGAAGATAAACGCCAGCCCCTGTGAACTCATCCCGCCGAAGACAAAATCGGTTCCCTGCGCTGCGTATTTCAGCAGAACCTCAAAGAAGCCTGAAAAGACGGTAACAACGGTCAGCCCGCCAGAAGCGTGCAGGAAGAACCAGGCGAGGGCAGCTTCAATGACAACCAGTTGCAACAGCACGCGTGGGCGAATTTTTTTCCGGTCATTACTGAACAGTAACGCCAGGCAGCAGATAATGGCCAGGGCCAGAATAAAATGAAAAACAGAGGTCATACGCAGGTCCGGCATGAGAATGATTAATGAGAGGCATTTAGCCATATTTCAGTTTGATTTACATCCAGCCGGGCGCTATCTGGCTGTTTTAGCGTTTAAATAGTCGTTATTTTCATAACAATCCGCGTTCAGTTTCGCCTGCGATAGGCAATCCATAGCGAAATCCGTATAATGCGCAGCCAATTATGTTTAGCTAGCCGGAGAGAAATTATGCGTCCATCAGGCCGTAGCGCACAACAGGTGCGCCCCGTCACCCTGACCCGTCATTACACCAAACATGCAGAAGGCTCTGTGCTGGTTGAATTCGGTGATACCAAAGTTCTGTGTACCGCCACCATTGATGAAGGCGTACCACGTTTTCTGAAAGGTCAGGGCCAGGGTTGGGTCACCGCCGAATACGGCATGCTGCCACGTGCCACCCACAGCCGTAATGCGCGTGAAGCGGCTAAAGGGAAGCAGGGCGGTCGTACCCTGGAAATCCAGCGTTTAATCGCCCGCTCGCTGCGTGCGGCAATTGATCTGAAGGCGCTGGGTGAATTCACCATTACCCTGGACTGTGACGTGTTACAGGCCGACGGTGGCACCCGTACTGCCTCCATCACCGGAGCTTGCGTGGCACTGGCTGATGCGCTGAACCATCTCGTCTCTATCGGTAAGCTGAAGACTAACCCGATGAAAGGCATGGTCGCCGCGATCTCTGTTGGCATCGTCAAGGGCGAAGCGCTGTGCGATCTGGAGTACGTTGAGGACTCTGCCGCCGAAACCGACATGAATGTGGTGATGACGGAAGACGGTCGCATGATTGAAGTGCAGGGCACCGCAGAAGGTGAACCGTTCACTCATGACGAACTGCTGAAGCTGTTGGAGCTGGCACGAGGCGGTATCGATACTCTGGTTGCAGCGCAAAAAGCGGCGCTGGCCAACTGATTTTTTCAGGCGACGATGAAGTCGCCTTTTTTATGCCCCCTATTTGAGGAAAACGACATGAAAGTCTGGCAGCGCCAATTTATCGAATTCGCCATCAACAAGCAGGTGCTGAAGTTTGGTGAGTTCACGCTGAAATCAGGGCGCAAAAGCCCTTATTTCTTTAACGCCGGTCTGTTCAATACCGGGCGTGATCTTGCCCTGCTGGGCCGTTTCTATGCCCAGGCACTGGTGGATTCGGGTATCGATTTCGATCTGGTCTTTGGCCCAGCCTATAAAGGCATCCCCATTGCGACCACGACGGTGGTAGCTCTGGCCGATCATCACGACCGTGACGTTCCTTACTGTTTTAACCGCAAAGAAGCCAAAACCCATGGCGAAGGTGGCACGCTGGTGGGCAGCCCGTTGCAGGGTAAAATCATGCTGGTGGATGATGTGATCACTGCAGGCACGGCTATTCGCGAATCGATGGAAATTATCGCGGCGCATCAGGCGACGCTGGCTGGCGTATTGATTTCCCTCGACCGTCAGGAACGCGGACGTGGCGAAATATCAGCGATTCAGGAAGTGGAACGTGATTATGGATGTCAGGTGATTTCGATCATCACGCTAAAAGAACTGATTGCTTACTTGGAAGAACAGCCAGAAATGGCCGATCATCTGATTGCTGTACGTGCTTATCGCAGCGAGTTTGGTATCTGACAGGATGTCGTTGTGCGGGCCGACCCTCTTTCTGGTCGACCCGCAACATTACACGAGTTGTGCGGCCAGTAGTGGCCAGCGTACGTCGAAGTCGACGGTAGGGCGATAGCGGAATTCGGAACGAACAAACCGTGACAGCAATCCCTCGCAAAATGCCAGTAGCTGGCTGGCCAGCAGCGTTTCATCGGTAATAAACCCTTCACCTTCACGCATTTTCTTCTCACGCATCACCTGGCGCAGCTGCACCTCAATACGTTCAAAAAGCTGGTTTATACGCCCCTGTAAGCGATCCTGTTCGAACATCAGCGCATGGCCGGTCAGAATGCGCGTTAAACCCGGATTACGCTCACCAAAGCCCAGAATTAACTGAGTGATCATACGTAGGCGCGGAAGCGTCTCTTTTTCATCTTTCAGAATCAGATTGATGCGCGTAATCAGGCTGTCTTCAATAAATTCGATCAGGCTGTCAAACATCTTGGTTTTGCTGGGAAAATGCCGGTAAAGCGCTGCTTCAGAAACCCCTACATTCGCCGCCAGTTTGGCGGTGGTGATGCGCTGGCTGCCATCACCAGACTCCAGCATTTGCGCCAGCGCCTGTAGAATTTCTTCGCGGCGATTCCTTTTCGCACTCTTCTTTTCTACCATGTCTTAAAAGACCCCTGAAAACATCACCATAAAACGGGCAAAGGCCCACACAACGTCCGTGAACGCGTGGTCACGGCGAGTCAATTCAGATTATCGTTGTGCGGCCCGTGGAGAATTACTGGCGACCAGAATGGCCGAAACCACCTTCACCACGCACGCTGGTGTCAAAGTCGTTGACCAGATTGAACTCGGCCTGGACGACAGGCACGAAAACCATCTGCGCAATACGTTCGCCGGGTTCGATAGTAAAGGAGTCTTGCCCACGGTTCCAGACGGAAACCATCAGTTGACCCTGATAATCGGAATCGATCAAACCGACCAGGTTACCCAGAACGACGCCATGCTTATGCCCCAGCCCGGAACGCGGCAGGATCACGGCAGCCAGCTGTGGGTCAGCAATATGAATCGCTAAACCCGTTGGCACCAGCGTTGTTACACCAGGCTCAAGCACAAAGGCTTCATCCAGGCAGGCACGCAAATCAAGCCCGGCAGAACCTGACGTGGCGTAGGTTGGCAGGGGGAAGTCGGTGCCGACTCGCGCATCAAGAATCTTAACGTCGATTTTTTTCATCATAAAGGCTGACAATCTCGTCTAATAGCTGTTGGCCAAGGAGTGTCTTATCGCAGAGCGGTAAGGCTTTATCTCCCTCCTGCCAAAAAAGGTGAAGAGCATTGGTATCACTGTTGAAACCCTGCCCGGTTTTGGCTACATCATTGGCGCAGATCAAGTCCAGATTCTTGCGCGTCCGTTTTTGTTGTGCGTATTCTTCCACATTCTGGGTTTCAGCGGCAAATCCTACAACATACGGTCTGTCGTGCGGCATCGCTGCAACACCTGCCACAATATCGGGATTTTTTATCATTCGCAGGGTGATTTCTTCGCCCTGTTTTTTGATTTTTTCTTCCGCCACTGCCGCCGCCCTGTAGTCGGCTACTGCCGCACAACCAATAAAGATCTGTTGAGCGGCTGCCTGCGCCATCACTGCCTGCTGCATGTCCAGCGCCGAAGTGACATCAATACGATTAACGCCTGCCGGTGTCGGCAACGTAACCGGGCCCGCCACCAGCGTGACGCTGGCACCGCGTTGCGCCGCCGCCGCCGCAATAGCAAACCCCATCTTTCCTGAGCTGTGATTGCTGATAAAACGCACCGGATCGAGTGCTTCCCGGGTCGGGCCGGCGGTGATCATAATATTGAGATGTTGCAGATCGTTGACGGGAGCAGCCCAGTTTATCGCCAGGTCAACAATCGCCAGCGGGTCGAGCATACGCCCTGGGCCGATATCGCCACAGGCCTGGCTGCCGCTGTCAGGGCCCCAAACCAGCACTCCGCGTTGTGCCAGCAGTTGTACATTATGCTGGGTAGGCAGTGCGCGGTACATCTGCTGGTTCATTGCCGGGACAATTGCCACCGGTGCTGCCGTTGCGAGGCAAAGGGTCGTCACCAGGTCGTTCGCCATACCCGCGGCAACACGGGCGATCAGGTCCGCAGTTGCAGGGGCAAGGATGACCAGATCTGCCCATTTCCCCAATTCAATATGACCCATAGCGGCCTCAGCAGCCGGGTCGAGTAAATCGTCGGAAACCGGATAGCCAGATACAGCCTGCAAACTGAGTGGGGTGATAAAGGCTTTCGCTGCGTGAGTCATGACGACACGTACTTCTGCGCCACGGTCGCGTAACCTGCGTACCAGTTCAGGGGTTTTATAGGCAGCGATCCCCCCACTGACGCCAAGAACAATACGTTTTCCGGTTAATCCCATCATGTTGCTGTTCGCCTTCTGTTTAGCCTGCCCGGTGCTCTCGCGCCGTAATCTGATTATTTTATCACACTCCGGCGGGCGGGTTAGCACCACACATTTTTTGCGAGCTGGCGCGTAAAGTCAGCACATCGCAATAGGAAACTACTGTATATAATGCCATGCTTTTTTATCTTCAGGAAGGAGAAACGGCAGATGGATGAGAACTGGATGGGGTTACCCCCGCGTGAAAAATTGTTGAAATGTGGCGCACAAACGCTGAGTGATGTTGAACTGCTGGCTATTTTCCTGCGCATCGGAACGCGTGGGGTCCACGTGATGACGCTGGCGCAGCGGTTGCTTGACGTATTTGGCTCGTTACACCAATTGATGACGGCACCCGCCGAAGATTTTCAGGCGATTCACGGTATCGGCATGGCAAAATATGCGCAACTCAATGCGGTGGCCGAACTCGCCCGGCGCTGCTTTACCTGCCAGCAGGCATTGGAAAACCGTGTTGTCAGCAGTGCTGAACAGATGCTGGATTTTCTTAACAGCTCACTGGCGCACCGGGAAAGGGAGATTTTCCAGGTGGTCTTTTTTGATAATCAGCATCGGGTCATTCATACCAGTGAAATGTTCAGTGGCACGCTCAACAGCGTTGAAGTGCACCCCCGTGAGATTATACGCGAAGCGCTAAAACGCAATGCAGCGGCGGTCATTCTGGCGCATAATCACCCATCCGGGCTGGCAGAACCCAGCCGCGCCGATCGTGATATAACGCAGCAAATTGTGCGTGCCTGTACCCTGATGAATATCCGGGTACTTGACCATATGGTGATCGGGCGGGGTGAGTATGTGTCTTTTGCTGAGCGGGGATGGCTATAATGAGTGGGCTGTTATTTAACCGTTTTACGATTTAGTTCAGGAATTACAGTGCATAAACCGGATGCTTCCTGTACAAAAAAGACAAATGTACGCGATCCTTAGGGATCTTTATCTGTTCGGGACTTGAGCGGTCGCGCTTCAGGGCGTATACTACGCCACCTTTGAGAATCTCGGGTTTGGCGTTTGAGCCTACTCAGCGGGTTCACATAGAACTCGCCTGGATGGGCTATAAGCCTGACGAGGCGGCCAGAACCTTATTTTTAAAGCTCGAGCTGATTTGATTTTTGGAGAATAGACATGTCACGAGTCTGCCAAGTAACTGGCAAGCGTCCGGTAACGGGTAACAACCGTTCCCACGCAATGAACGCGACGAAACGCCGTTTCCTGCCGAACCTGCACTCTCATCGTTTTTGGATTGAGAGCGAAAAGCGCTTCGTTACACTGCGCGTATCTGCCAATGGCATGCGCGTAATTGATAAAAAGGGTATTGATACGGTCTTGGCCGATCTCCGTGCCCGCGGTGAGAAGTACTAAGGTAAGGAACTGAAACATGGCTAAAGGTATTCGTGAGAAGATCAAGCTGGTTTCTTCTGCTGGTACAGGTCACTTCTATACCACCACGAAGAACAAACGTACTAAGCCGGAAAAATTGGAACTGAAGAAATTCGATCCAGTTGTCCGCCAGCACGTGATCTATAAAGAAGCTAAGATTAAGTAATTAATCTCAGTGGATGAAAAACCCGGCCCCGGCCGGGTTTTTTTGTTTCTGGGGTTTTCTGTATAGTACGCTGCAGTGTGAAAAATTGGCCAGGCGCTACGGAGGCGAGGCAATGCCAGAGTTACCAGAGGTCGAAACCAGTCGACGCGGGATCGAGCCACATCTTGTTGGAGCAACGATTCTGCATGCAGTGGTGCGTAATGCACGCCTTCGCTGGCCTGTTTCGCAAGAAATCCATGCTCTGAGTGACCAGCCCGTTCTGAGCGTCCAGCGCCGTGCTAAATATCTGCTGCTGGAACTGCCAACAGGCTGGATCATTGTGCATCTTGGAATGTCGGGCAGCCTGCGCGTATTGCCGGAAGACCTGCCTGCGGCAAAGCACGATCATGTTGATCTTGTCATGAGCAACGGTAAGGTTCTGCGTTATACCGATCCACGCCGCTTTGGTGCCTGGTTGTGGTGTCCTGACCTTGCCGCCAGCTCTGTGCTGTCGCATCTGGGGCCAGAGCCGCTTAGCGAGGATTTTTCAGCCGCATATCTGTTTGAAAAATCACGGGGTAAGCGTACAGCGGTCAAACCCTGGCTGATGGATAACAAAGTGGTGGTGGGCGTGGGAAATATCTACGCAAGTGAATCGCTGTTTGTGGCGGGGATCTTACCCGATCGTCCTGCAATGGACTTAACTGAAGCCGACACCGGGCTGCTGGTTGCCACCATCAAAGCGGTCCTGCTGCGTTCTATTGAGCAAGGTGGTACTACCTTACGCGACTTTCTACAAAGTGACGGTAAGCCCGGGTATTTTGCGCAGGAACTGCAGGTTTATGGCCGTGCGGGTGAACCTTGCCGACAGTGCGGCATGCCAATCGAGAGCAGTAAGCACGGGCAGCGCAGCACCTTTTTCTGCCGTCACTGCCAGCAGTAAGCCGCTCTTGATCAGAGTTTCGCTTTCAGTGCCTCATACACCGGGGCAGGCAGGAACGCCTGGACTTCCCCTCCGTGGCGCGCCACCTCTTTCATCAGGGATGAAGAGATAAAGGACCAGGCTTCGGAAGGCATCAAAAATACGCTTTCCAGCGTGGGCATCAGGTGACGGTTCATATGCGCCAGTTGCAGTTCGTATTCAAAATCAGACACCGCCCGCAGGCCACGTACCAGCACATTGGCCTGCTGCGCTTTGGCAAAGTTAGCCATCAAGTCACTGAATCCCACCACTTCAACATTCGGCAGATGTGCCACCACTTCGCTTGCCAGCGCGACGCGTTCCTCCAGTGAGAACATAGGCTTCTTACTCGGGCTTGCCGCCACCGCCAGTATGATGTGATCAAACATCAGCGCGGCGCGGGTCACGATATCGAGGTGCCCGTTGGTCATTGGATCAAAGGTACCGGGGTAGATGGCTTTGGTGCTCATAGTCTGCCGTTCCTGGATGCGTGATTAAGAGCCCAGAGGGCCGTGTATTTATTGAAAGTATATTGTGCATTGACCACGGCCAGCAGCCAGCCCTGTTTACCATCAAGAAAACCCGCACGCAGTACCAGTGTCTTCAGAAAAGCGCCGATGGTATGGCCAAAAATAGCCGCGATACCGCAGCGTTTGCCTTGCTGATGGCGTTGTTTCGCCCAGGCTTCCGCATAGGCGAATTGTTTCCACTGGAATGCAGAGAAGTCCCGACAGGTCAGATGCAGCAGATCGCCGCGTAACGGTGTGGCTTTCGTTTGCGCCGTTTCCAGCGATTCATGTACCTGGTTATCGTTGTATTGATATTGACGGGGGTACAGGCGGGTGACTCGGTCAGGATACCAACCACTGTGACGCATAAAACGCCCCAGGAACAGGTTGCGCCGTGCAATGCTGTACACTGTGGAAGATGGCGGCTGTTCCAGCACCTTTTCAATGGTTTGTTTTAGTTCAGGAGTGACGCGCTCATCGCTGTCGATCATCAAAATCATCGGATGGCTGGCATAGCTCTGTGCCAGCTGGCGCTGTTTACCATATCCATGCCACTCCTCAGAGTGAAAGACCTTTGCGCCATGGCGGCTCGCAATGTCCGGGGTACCATCGCTGCTACCTGAGTCGAGCAGGATGATCTCATCTGCCCAACTGATTGACTCAAGACATTCTGGCAGCAGGTCTGCCGCATCTTTGGCAATAATCACTACCGACAGTGTCTGGCGTGAACGCATTTAATGATTCCGCTGTGGCAGATGAGGTTCAAGTAAATGTAGCAGACGTTGTAATGCACCCTGATTCTGGTGGAGCACATCAACGGCATGACGGCCGTAGTAAAGGCGGTAATCTTCATCCGTCAGCAGGGTACCAATCTCTTTATCCAGCGAGTCGGCATCGGTCACGGTGATCATGCCATCGGCCTGCTGCAGGCGTGCACAGATATCTTTAAAGTTAAAGATATGTGGCCCCATCAACACCGGAATGGCATGCGCAGCCGGTTCCAGCGGATTGTGGCCACCACGCTCAACCAGACTGCCACCGACAAAGGCGAGGTCGGCAATACCGTACAACAGCATCAGTTCGCCCATCGTATCGCCAATGACGACCTGAGTACTGCCAGAGGGGATTTCACCGCTGCTGCGTAAGGTATAGCTGAACCCGGCTTTTTGGGTCAGTGCGCGTGCGGTATCGAAACGTTCCGGATGGCGTGGCACCAAAATCAGCAGCAGGCTGGGGAAACGTTCCAGTAGCTTACGGTGTGCTTCCAGAATGATGCTCTCTTCGCCTTCATGGGTACTGGTCGCAATCCAGACCGGACGACGGGGTGCCCACTGACGGCGCAAGGTGATAGCACGTGCCGCCAACTCAGGTGTGACAGAAATATCAAATTTCAGGCTACCGGTAACTGAAAGCTGTGAGCGCTTGACGCCCAGACCGATAAAACGCTCGCCATCTTCCTGATTCTGCGCGGCAATCAGTGTGATGCGTTGCAGCAGGCGTTTCATGAATTTGCCGATCTTTGCATAACCCTTTGCTGAACGTTCAGACAGGCGCGCATTGGCGATGACCAGAGGGATTTTACGGGCATGCAGTTGAGTGATCATATTGGGCCATAGTTCGGTTTCCATAATGATCACCAGTCGCGGACGAACGGTATCGAAGAAGCGATTCATTGCGCCGGGTAGGTCGTAGGGCAGGTAAACGTGATGAACATCTTTGCCAAATGCCGAACTGGCGCGCTCCGATCCCGTCGGGGTCATGGTGGTGACGACAATCGGCAGGTCGGGGTAGCGATGGCGCAACGCACGAACCAGAGGGATCGCCGCCAGTGTCTCACCGACCGATACGGAGTGCAGCAGAATACCCTCTGGCTTCACTTTCCCCGTGCAAAATCCATAACGTTCAGCCCAGCGTTTACGGTAGGCAGGAGCCTTTCGACCACGTAGCCAGAGGCGCAGCCAGATGAGAGGCTGAATGAGATACAGCAAGGCGGTATAAATGGTAATCATCACATTGTTTTCAGTTGAACAGAGACATATGCCCAGGGATAGCCGAAAAAAGAGAAACAATGCGGCATGTTAGCAGATAAGTGAGGCCTGCTCACACTACTTCATTGTAGGGAGCCTGCTGTCGTTAGCAGGCTTAACTTTTACGGAGGTTTTTGCGCCATAGCAGCAGGCGAGTCAGCCACAGGAGCAGTTGGTACCACTGCTTAATACCGCGTGCATTGCGTAGCATGCGGAGATGAGTCTGTGTACGCCAGATGTCGGCAATCATGGCCTGTTTTGCGGCCTGGTTTGGTTCACGCCGGATGGCATGACAAACACTTAGCGCTTCCCGGGTTATCTGCCAATGTAGAGGCCGATAAATTTTGACTTTGTCCTGATAGCGCTGATTAATTTTTTCCAGCAGATGGCAAATTTTCAAATAATGGCGTTGGTATATCACATCAGCCCGACCGGTTCGACGGCGATTGCTGATGGATTGTTGATGGATAAGATACCGATAGAGTGTTTGTTCTGTGTAGCGCACGCGGCGCGCGTTCAGCATAAATTCAGTGGTCCAGGGAATATCCTGGTGATGCAGTCCGGGGACAAATTGCAGTCCGGCCTCCTTGATTAAGGAGGCTCGGTAGATCCCCAGCCAAACGACATGTAAATAGCGGCGGGTTTTTAATGCCCGATTTAGCCATGTGCAACCATCCATGACGCAGGTTGAGCGCAAACGGTTTAGGGGCAATAGTACCTGGCCTGCATCCGTAGGTGAGTTGGCGCGCAGGGCGTTGCATTGTACGGCATCAAGATCATCAGCGAGTGCCAGCATCACCAGGGTGTCGTAAAGTTTCGGGTCGAGTATATCGTCAGCATCAGGGAATGCGACATACTTCCCCCGAGCCCTTTGCAGCCCGGCATTGCGTGCACGCGAAACGCCGCCGTTTTCCTGATGGATAACCTGGATATTGGTTGCCTGACTGGCATATTGATCTGCTCGCTCACCTGAACCATCTGTTGAACCATCATCAACAATAATGATTTCCAGATCCTGGAAGGTCTGCCTGAGCAAGGAGGCCATAAATGGATCAAATAACACTCCCGCATTATGTAACGGAACAATGACACTAAGCAGAGGGGATAATGACGGCATAGACAGAGTCGCTTGTCTGAGAAATTTCAATTTATTTTAATTTCAATTAGTTAAATAATGCTACAGATTTCAGCAAATTTTTGCGTTATGGGTTGGATTAGTGCTGCCTGAGTATGTAATGGGCAGCGGCACCGCAGACATAGTATTACCGTTACTCGCGAGTCATCAGGTAGGCAGTTTTTTAAGTGCAAGATATTGCTGACAAATGTGCTGCAAATCGTAACCCATTAATTGCTGATGATCGATTTTCGGTGGCGAGTGATAGATTTGTGCCAGTTTAGTGGCCAGTGAATCACTTGTTAACCCTGACAGCGCATCATTCATACCTACTCTTTCCAGTATTTCGGCGGGCCCTCCGGGGCATCGAGTACTAACAACCGGCGTCCCACAGAGTAACGCTTCAACAAGCACATTGCCGAAGCCTTCGCTGTCGGAACTGAGCACTAATACTTTCGCATGTTTGATTAATGGGTAAGGGTTGGCCTGAAAACCAGCGAAAATAACACGGTCAGCTATGCCAAGTTCCTGTGCCTGCTGTTTAACTGCCGTGATTTGCTGCTCATCTCCCGTTCCTGCCAGGACTAATTTTGCGGGTATTCCTGATTTCGCAAACGCCTTCAGCAAACGATCATGACGTTTATGGGGGTGGAAACGTCCGACGTGGACCACATAAGGTTCTTCTGTGCGCAAAAAAGGTTGAGCGGATTGAGTAAGTATTGTGCTGATATCAAAAGGATTATTAATCACTGCCAAACATCGCGGAGAAACCAGCAGATTTTGCGTCAAATCTTCTGCAACAGCTTTTGAAACCGCAACGATGTTTTTCTGCTGATACACCTTGGCTGTTTTGCGCTTTTTTAGCCAATGATCTAACCCACTGCGGTGCCCAAGATACGAGTTTGAAAGAATACCGTGGATGCAAAACCATAGTTTTTCAGCGGCCAGACGCTTGCAACGGGCAACAATGCGGTCGGTTTTATGCAAATGAGAGAAAATGAGATCATAAGATCCGTTCTGTTTTTCTCTGTTGGCGACTGCCTGGTCGAGTGCGGTAGCTCGGCGGCTGAGTTCGGTCATTTTATGCCAGGGGGCGCTGCTATGGTTCTCTATCACCTGGTAGTCGATTCCGTCAGGCAGTGTGTAATGACAGACATCACGCAATGAAAACAGGCTGATCTGATGGCCCATCTGTTGCATACCTTCGCACAGTGTCAGGACAACTTTCTCCGCACCACCACCGGGTAATCCATCGATAATCATTAAGATACGCATCGGTTAATCCAATATTTTTTGATAAAGAGAGATGAGCTGTTGAGATAAATGCTGGGGAGAAGAACCCATCACGCGTTCACGCGCCTGTCTTGCCATTTCACTGCCGATGGCCTGGTCAGGCAATGCCATCACCGCATCTCGCAGGGAGGTAATATCCAGTGCATCGCAGACATAGCCATTTTCCCCTTCTTTAATAAATTCGCTACCGCCACAGCTGGTGGTTGTGATCACGGGTAAACCACATGCCATTGCTTCAAGAACAACATTGGGGAAAGGGTCATACAGCGTCGGCAATAGCAGGCCATCGCATGCCTGATACCATGGCCGCGTGTCCGTTTGCATACCCGTGAAGATAACCCGTTCAGCGCAGCCCAGTTTGTTGGCTAATGCGCGATACTGCTTCTCGGCTTTATCCTGACCGACAACGACAAGATAACGGTCAGTCCCTGCAATGGCTTTGATAGCTGCAGCCAGCCCTTTTCGTTCGAAACCTGAACCGACGTAGATCAGTACGCAGGCATTGAGTGGTAGAGCAAGCCGGGTGCGAAGTTCATGACGCTCGGCGTCATCGACGGGAGTAAATTGAGTCGTATTGATAGCGTTATAAATGACATGGATTTTGTCGCTGGCAACGCCAAAACGCTCGATAATTTCATCTTTCACCATCTGAGCATTACAGATGACGGCTTTGAGTTCTTGAGCCTGATACATCTCTCGTTCAGCCTTCATCACATAACGATGATAGCGATTGCTCATGAGCAGTTTTTGCTGCCAGGTGGGCAGAACGAGTGAACGTTGTTCCAGCCATCGTTGGTGAACACCATCTCCGGCACGATAAATATCACAACCCGCAATACGTTCGTGACTTTGAACGATATCAAATTTCTCACGTTGCCAGAGGGTTCTTGCCGCGTCGGCAAATCCGCGCTCGCGGCTGATGCGTCCCCATTTAAACGGATCGCACAGATGAATTTTCCAGTTATTCTGGTGCTGACCTTGCCACTGACGCGTGATGACGTTGAGATCCATCGCCTGATTATCCAGCGCTTCCAGTGCACGTGAGATAAAGCGTTCAGCACCCCCATCGGGACGATATTTCTGGCGCACAATCGCCAGCCGAATCGGTGTCATGCCAGTAATCTCCTTGCGCTGCTTAGCACGGTTTCCACTGGAATAGCATCCAGATAACGCTCTTCTGTTTTGGTATCGACAGCATCCGGTTCTGGCAGCAGGACATAATCCCCAGCCCAAATCACCTCTCCGTTCACCTGCCATGGCCGCCAGGACGTCAGTTTTGATGGACCAAAGAGAGCGATACATGGGGTTTGTAATGAGGCAGCCATATGCATGGGAACCGAGTCTACACCGATAAACAGTTCCGCCGAGTCAATCAGGGCCGCCAACTGATTCAGTGTCAGCTGGCCAGCCAGGGAAAAAACATTGCCACGTGATGAGAGGTTACCAAGGATGGTGTCGACCATCGCCAGTTCTTTGCGATCGGGGCCGGAGGTCAGGACAATGGTATGCCCTTCATCCTGGAGTGCCTGAATGACGGCTGCCATATTGCTCTCACTCCAGCATTTGAAAAACCATCGTGAAGTAGGCTGTACGACAATATATTTAGTCACACCAGTGAGGCGCTGTAGCACAGACTGGCGGTCGCTATCTGCATAATACATGCCGACAGTGCTGTCGATATTAGGCAGTTGAAGAGGCTCCAGCAGTGACAAATTTTGTTCGACGGTATGCAAATTATGATGTGTGTTTGTCGGAACTAAATGAGTATGGCAGTACTGCCAGAGAACACCACGACGTTTGGGAAAATCAAAACCCAGCCGTACAGGAGCCTTCGTCAATCGGGTAATCACCGCGCTAATCCACTGATCGGCAAGATTTACGACAATATCATAACGCTGTTTCCTGATTTTTTTGATCAGGTGACATTCCTGTCGCAGCTGAAAGCGAATCCCCTGTTTCTTCCACGCGCGATCAATGGCATAAATTTTGTTGATATCCGGGTGATAAGCCAGCATGGCACGCGTTTCTTCATACAGTAATACATCGATCTCGGCATTGGGCCAGGCCGCTTTCAACGAGTGGATAACCGGAGTGGTTAATAGCATATCGCCATGATGACGAAACTTGATCACCAGAATGCGGGCAGCTTGGTGTGGAGGAAGTGGCAGGTCCTGATGTTTCATACGAGATCGCTGTTGAGTAAGCCAACCGCTGATTCTAAAGCAGTCATTGGGACGTGGCTAGTATCGCAGGCTGTAAGCTCATCACGGAGAGAATAACTTTGCGCAATTGGCGTTCGCTACGTAACATAACGGGCAGATAATTTTCACTGCAGGAAGGAAAATGGGTAAGCCCGCGTTTCTCATCACCATCGATACTGAAGGCGATAACCTTTGGCAGAATCATGATCGTATTACGACCGAAAATGCTCGGTTTTTGCCCCGTTTCCAGCAGTTGTGTGAAAAATATGCGTTCAAACCGACCTGGTTGACCAACTATGAAATGGCGATCGATCCCGTCTATATTGCGTTTGCTCGCGATGTGATAGCGCGTGAGAGCGGCGAGATTGGCATGCATTTACATGCCTGGAATAGCCCGCCATTATCTGACCTGACCGGAGATGATTGGCGGTATAAGCCCTATCTGATTGAGTATCCTGCGGAGCAAATTCACAGCAAAGTTGCGTTTATGACGCAACTGCTGGAAGAGACGTTTCAGACGAAAATGTTGAGTCACCGTGCCGGGCGTTGGGCTTTTAATGAGTACTATGCGGCACTGCTGATTGAATATGGTTACGTCGTTGATTGTTCTGTAACACCCAAAGTTAACTGGCAGTTCTCACCCGGTGATCCGAAAGGTCATGGCGGAACAAATTACCAGCATTTTCCCGAGCGCGCCTATTTCATTGATGAAAAGGATATTTCAAAAGCAGGGGCTTCGTCTTTGCTGGAAGTTCCCATGAGCATTCAGTACAAACATTCGCCTCTTATGAATCAACTTAAATCAGTCTACGATAGTGCGCGTGGTAAAAAGCGCAGCCCTTCTGTTCACTGGCTACGGCCTGCGGGGGGCAATGTTGATCAGATGATTAACGTGGCAGAAAAAGCATTGGTGAACGGCAATGACTATGTCGAGTTTATGCTGCATTCTTCAGAGTTTATGCCAAAGGGAAGTCCAACATTCCAGACGGATGAAAGTATAGAGCAATTATATCGTGATCTGGAGAGCCTGTTCAGTTGGCTGCAATCTCGTACCATCGGTATGACGTTGTCCGAATATTATCAAAGTAAAGTGGGTTGATATCAGAGCTTGTTAGTGATTTTGTGTCACTGCGATCCTATTAAAGGTGATCGTTCAGGCAGTCAACGAATTCGATAATAAAGCGGTTCATCGCCATCCAGTATGATCCCGCTGTGTTGCAACGGATACTCTCCAACGTTTACAGATACCTGTGTGGATTGATGTGCTGAGTAATAATAAGATGCCGTGCAATACGACGGGTGGCTTACTGGCGGTACGTGATTTAACGCAGGATGATACAGGCTATATCATGGATTTGTTAGGTCGCAGTGAGGATCACTACTTGTCGAGTTTGCATCTGCTGACATGGCTGGTGCTGAAGGATTGCTAAGGGGCTGACGGAAAGTAATGAGCCTTTGCGGTGCAACCACACACCAATGGCGGATTCAGGGTTGAACTTGTTTGAATCAAATTGTTACGCTCTGTTTCTTTTTTTTCTCTCTTTTATGGATAAAAATAAGAGTGTACCCATAGAGTTCTTGAAGTGACAGCCTGACTGCGGCTAAACTGGAAGCCCTGTGTTGGTATCATTGCTTCATGAGAGCCAGATACCGGGTTAAGCCGTTCTCTAACGGGATTAAATTTGAAAAGCCACCTAAATGTAGGTGGCTTTTTTAAAAAAAAGAGCATGCGCAGGGAAAACGACGTCAGAAAGATTTTTGAGTTAATAATATAACACACGATTTTTGTGAGCAGAATATGGATATCTCTAAACCAGGCATATCACTAGGTAAATCTGGATATTTACAGGGAAGATAGGGCATAAGAATCAAGTAACTGAATGTTCAGAGGGGTTATTTTGCTTTCCATAAAGACTACAGGGCAGAAATATTTTATTTTTATTTTTTCTGTGCGTGCTGTTATTTCAATGCTGTTTTCATTTGTTATTATGCTGGCCATCGTTTGGCCAATTCCTAACAACTTGCTCCCTTTTCATCGTAATTTTTTACTCTACACCTCTTGCGTTATGACTCTGTTCCTGGTTATTAAACTCTCTGTGTATCCTCGTTTATGGCAGAGTTATATTCGCTCTATTTCGATAATATTACTATCGATAACGCTGATTGGTTTAATTTCGGGAATATTGTTTTCCCCTGATGTAAAACTTATGTTTAAGAACTGGAATGGCATGTGGGTACGACCTGTAATGCTATTTTTCCTTGGCCTCTATATTTATCCTGTCTTAAAACACGCATTTACTAACCTTACAGCAGAAAAATTTATCAGTATTATTGTTCTCTGTTTTTGTGTTAGTCCAATGTTACATGTGTTAAATATTATTTGGATATGGTATGAAACCGGAAATATCGCATTTGGGCAAACTGCACTCTTCAGAACCCGTACCGAACTCAGTATGCAGATCAATATGGTCGCGGTCATACTTATCGCAGAAGCGTTAAGAAGGGTATTAAAATTTCAATCCGTACTCACGTTTAATAACGGGGTATTAGGTGGGTTGATTTCTTTAATGGTATTATCGACAATACTGGCAAATACGCGTTTCGGCACACTGGGTCTTGCCACTGGTATGGTTTCTATGTTTTTCCTGGTATTAGCCAAAGAAATAAACCACAGGAATAAATATAATTTACTTTTAGGTCTTGTGATATTATTGGCTGTTGTGTGTTCTATTTCATATGCCTCATGGAAAAATGATGCACGCTGGCGCACCATGGCCGAAGATGTAAAAATTGGCTGGAATGCCCCGGTAGACTCATCCTGTTTTGAGCTGAGTGACACGCATGCTGTCCCAAGCACGCTAAAGAGAGAAAATGGGACAAGCGTTGATAATTCAAACGCCTGTCGCCCTGCTTTTATCCATCAGGCATTGGAGTTAATAAAAGATCATCCGCTTGGTAACGGAGCCAGTAAAGATATCTATGGCAAGTTACTCAGGACTAAATATGCTAACAATGAGATTACTATCTCTCAAAGCCATAGTGGTTTGCTGGAAGTGGCGCTGCAGTATGGTATTGTTGGGCTTCTGCTCTGGTTGGCTTTCAATATCATAATAATTCGTCAGGCGTGGCGGTCTTATATAAAAAATAATGATGGATCCTCTCTCTTTTTATTAATATTTACCATTGGTTTCCTGAGCCGTTCAGTCGTCGACAGGAATCTAATCGATCACTTCTTCGAACAATTTATGTTTGTTACCGGAGTGCTTCTGAGTATTAATGTGATTAAATATTATAAAAATAATTGAGTGTTGATATGCTGAATGATATCGGCTGCCATCAGGCAGCCGATATCATTAATTATAATGACCACACACGACGTAACGATTCTCGGTAGCACCACTGATCTTTATAAGATGAGCTCGGGTTGCCAAAGGAATAGCGCATGACCTTACCTTTTTTCTGACATAAATCCCATGCTTCACTAATGTTGATCCAACTCAGGATGGAACCGGGAGAGTACTCAGAAAATTGCTGGTCGACACCAATATTTATATAGTCAAATGTTATCCAGTTCGGACTTTCTGCCATGACAATAAGCTGAAATGCGCAGGGTGTTCCTTTAAAGAAAAGAATGTTGCCAAAAATATTATTGCGAAGCCCTTCTACAAATAAGACATTCAATTCTCTGTTAAGAGGATATTTCCCTCTTCGCATGTGATAAAGTTCAAAATAGATATCTATTAATTCTTTTGAATTAAAATCACAGTGAGGCCTGACTTCTCCCCCGGCTTCCAGAAATTTATTTAATTCTCGTTTTCTGGAATATTTAGCTTTGCGGGAAAATCCGCCTTCACCCATCCCTTTAGCCAGACAGATTTCACGTCCGGAATTCATTTTCACTGAACTGTTAATCACCTGCTGAGCATGCAACGCTGACAGCGTTTTTAGATAAGCAGGCAGCATTAACTGGCATTCAATGGGCAGAAGTAACTCATCACTGGGAACAGGAATACCTGATTCTTTCAGCATGCTGCGCGTGGGCAGTGAATTAGCCACTATTTTGTCGCGCCAGAAACAGATCGCACCTTGAATATGATTATCCGGGTGGCGGGAAACAAAGTATCGGGGTTGTAAATCAGCATGTCTATGCTGAAATTCCAGCGCATCAGGATGCGTTGAGAAATTACCGCCTAAAGTTTGATAAGCAAGCCGATAATCAGAGGAATCTGCTTCAACCCACCCAAACAATTTCATCTTTAACTTCAACACTGGCTCCCCTAACTGCTTATATAGCAGATAAAAATGTCTACTTCACTTTATCATTTTTAATGACTTTGTAATAGTGACGATAAAAAAAACGCCATAATATATCTTTGATTTTTACATTAATTGGGCGTCGGGCCTTAATTTCCTGCCACGCAATTTCATTATCACGCACAATATCTTCCTGGTTTCTGTGTGAAATAGTACTTGTTTCTGCAAGTTCATTCAAAAAACTGGCTTCAGGAATTAAACAGTTCACTTTTGCCACACCGTATTGTCGAATCAAAGACCATCGATCAGCGACTAACCAGACGGGGTATAGAAACGTTAATAGCGCTTCTGCTGCATCCTGTGTAATGACATAACTGCACGTCAAATCAGCCTCAGCTACAGGATAAACAGCGTTTTTTTCGAAGCGGTAAATCTCGCGATTCAGGTATTGTTTAGCCCGGTTAAGTAATATAATTTCACGGCCAGTGATATTTTTTTCAATGCTGGAAAGTACTGATGAAATATCTCCATTCAATACAACATCATCTTCAAGGATCAAGGCGACAGGGATATTATCTGTCACAATTTTACGATAAAGTTCAATATGGCTCAGTGCACACCCCAGCTCACCTGGTGTTCTCACTTCTGTCAGTTTACGAGAGTGTTTAATCACTTCTTCCCGGGTAAAATCCTTACCCGCTACCGCATTGAAAAACTCAAAATTCAGTCCCAGACTGTGGCATTGTTCCTGCATAAATGCTTTTCGGTCAATTGAGTTTGGGAGATTTATAATAAATGTTTTCATTTTTTCCATATGATCAGTTCCTATCAACATGCCCTAACCTGCGGGTGATTTATCGACAGTGATTTTCAATCATGCAGGCGAATGTCGTCATATCATCGTGATGCAGTCGGACTAAGCCATCGATACTACCAGAAGGGACGCCAGTATTTTCTCACGATCTCACTGACGTTTATAACACCATACTGATGACGGAAAATAGCCTTGTTTCGATCCCTGATATTTTTGGCATTTCAAAAAACGATAATCTTTTTCACCATAGCTTCCTTAATATTACTCATCATAACCGTAAAAGCGTAAAGAGCGCGCACGGCTCATAAAGAATAAGTTTGAATGGACTGTATAAGGCGTTCAATACCCTCATTTTCCCCGGATTAATAATGTGAAATTTCTTCATGAGATAACCTGTTGAACGGTATGCCAGACAATATTTACTTGAACGGTGGACATATTTTTTTCAGCCGAAATGATAGGATGCTGATTCTTCCCATATCCGCCAATCAACCCCGGATCGGTCGGGCCGTAAAGAGTAATGTTCGGACGGTCGAGCGCGGCAGTTAAGTGACTTAACCCGGTATCCACCGACACCACGGCACGAGCGCCGGCAAGCGTGCGGGCGACCTGTTCCAGCGTCAGCTTTGGCAGCACCTCGACAAAATCGAAGCCCTCTGCCAGCCGCAACGCGCGCTGATGCTCATGCTCTGCACCCCAGGGTAATTTAATCGTTAAACCTGAAGGCTGCATTAACTCGATCAGTTCGCGCCAGTGCGCTTCCGGCCAGTGCTTATTGTCGCGCGTGGTGGCGTGCAAAAACACCAGATACTGATTCGCATCGGCGGGGAGTGCCTGAGTAAAGTGCTGGGCGATAGCGTAATCGCCGATGGTTGTCGGGAGCGCATACCCCAGGCTTTTCGCAAACAGCTCGCGGGTGCGCTGAACGGCGTGCTGCTGTTTGCTGATTTCATGGCGTTTGTCATACCACCAACTGGCAAACGGCTCACGCGCGCTGCGGCTGTCCTGCCCATGTTTAACACCTTTCGCCAGACGTGTTACCAGCGCTGCGCTCTTAATCAGCCCTTGTGCATCAATGATCGCATCGTATTCGCGCGACTGAAGTGCACGTTTAAACACCACGCGTTCTTCGCGCGCCTGGCTGCCAAACCAGTGTTTGCGCCAGCGGCGGATGGCCACCGGTAATACCCGATCCACGGCCGGGTGCCAGGAAGGGATCTGAGCAAAACCCTCTTCCACTACCCAGTCAAAGCGAATCTCAGGGATAGCGCGCATGGCATCAGTCAGAGCAGGTAATGCGTGCAGTACATCCCCCATTGAGGATGTTTTAATAATCAAAACCCGCATTCAGACTCCATGCCGTGGGCAAAGCGTTGCCAGCTCAGTCATGACCCGCTCTGGCGTAATATCAATCAGGCTTTGGTGGTAACCTTCATCGGCATCACCTTTGCGAACTTTATGGTAACCCGTAATTAAACGGATCACGCGGGCTTTGCGGGACAGTGGCGGGGTAAAGTCCGGGCTGCTTGGCCCGTAGAGGGCGACCAGCGGGCGATCCAGAGCGGCAGCAATATGCATCAGGCCTGAATCGTTACTGACCACGGCATCACAGGCCGCCAGCAAAATGACGGCTTGTTCCAGCTGGGTTTCTCCGGCCAGGTTACGGCAGTGCTGGCGTGCATCTTCTGCCAGAGCCGCCAGAATCTGCTGCCCGGTTTCATTGTCTTTGGCGGAACCAAACAGGACCACCTGGTAGCCCTTGTCGATCAGGCGTTGTGCCAGGGTAGCATAGTGGTAATGTGGCCAGCGCTTAGCAGGGCCAAATTCCGCGCCAGGGCAGAACCCAATCATTGGGCGCCCGGAAGCAAGACCAAAGGCGCTGACGGTCGCCTGTTTTTCCGCTTCCTGCACCGCTAACTGCGGCCATAACAGTGGCTGTGGCAGATCGTCGGCGTGGTGGATACGTGCTTTATCGTACGCCAGCGCCACATAGCGCTGGACCATCAGTGGGAATGCGGTTTTATCCAGTCGACGCAGATCGTTCAGCAACCCGTAACGCATCTCACCGCGCCAGCCTGTGCGGCGTGGGATAGCGGCAAAAAACGGAACGAGAGCGGATTTAAACGAGTTAGGCAGCACAAAGGCGCGGTCATAGCCGCTTGCCTTCAGCATTTTTCCCAGGCGGCGGCGTTCGGCTATCTCCAGAGCACCGTGGCCCAGTGGCATCGCCAGCGCCTCATTCACTTCCGGCATCCGTGACAATAACGGACGGCACCATGCAGGTGCCATCACATCAATGACGGCATCGGGGTGCTCGGCTTTGAGGCTGCGATAGAGACTTTGCGACATCATCATATCGCCGACCCACGATGGGCCGATAACCAGAATTTTCATTCCCGAACAGTGCCTCTTACGCTTTACGGTTCAGCCAGGCCATATACTCTGCCACACCTTCAGCCACCGTTTTGAAAGGCTTGTCATACCCGGCGGCACGCAGTTTGGTCTGGTCTGCCAGGGTGAATGCCTGGTAGCGACCTTTTAGTTTTTCCGGGAATGGGATGTACTCAACTTCACCGTCTTTGTGATATTTCAGCGCCGCATCAGCGACTTCCTGGAATGATTCGGCACGGCCAGTACCGCAGTTAAAGATGCCGGACACGGCATTTTCCCAGAACCACAGGTTAACCGAGGCGACGTCTTCTACATAAATGAAGTCACGCTTGAAGTTGTCGCTGCCCTCAAACAGTTTCGGGTTTTCACCGTTGTTCAACTGGGTGTTGAGGTGGAAAGCTACGCTTGCCATGCTGCCTTTATGCCCTTCGCGTGGGCCATAGACGTTGAAATAGCGGAAACCACAGACCTGAGACTGTGCTTCAGGCAGGATCTCGCGCACGTAATGGTCAAACAGCATTTTGGAGTAGCCGTAAACGTTCAGTGGCTCTTCGAACTGGCGTTCTTCAATAAAGTCGGCATTACGGCCGCCGTAGGTGGCAGCAGAAGAGGCGTACAGGAAGGGAACCTGATGTTCCAGACACCAGTGCAGCAGCTCTTTGGAGTATTGATAGTTATTATCCATCATGTACTTGCCATCCCACTCAGTTGTGGAAGAGCATGCGCCTTCATGGAATACCGCTTCAACATCACCGAAATCTTCATCCGCCAGGATGGAGATCAAGAAGTCTTCTTTGTCCATATAGTCGGCAATGTTCAGATCGGCCAGGTTGGCGAATTTGGTGCCGTCTTTCAGATTGTCTACCACCAGAATATCGGTGTGACCCTTATCATTCAGTGCCTTGATGATGTTGCTGCCAATCATTCCAGCGCCGCCAGTGACGATAATCATGAGCTTTAACCCTAAATGGTGGGGTGGAACAGGGGGTTCCACTCGCTAATGGCCCATATCATAACATCTCATCGCGAAGTCGACAGCCAGAGGCGGGGGGGGAGAGGGCGTGTCGGGGGTGTTTTCCGTGATTTATGTGGCAAAAAGCAGATTATTCCGCGTATATGAACAGCCATGTGCTTCACTTTCAGTTATCTGTATCGCAAAAAATCTAACTGGGAGGATAAAGGTGAATCAGAAATTCTATCAGCAGATTAATGAGCAACTTATCAGCGCTGAAAGTGAGGGACTGTTTAAACGGGAGCGGCAAATCGTCAGCGCGCAGCAGGCGGCCATTATGCTGGCTGATGGCAGTGAAGTGCTGAACTTTTGCGCCAATAACTACCTGGGGCTGGCGAATCATCCCGCTCTGATTGCTGCCGCAAAAGCAGGTATGGACAGTCATGGGTTCGGTATGGCCTCCGTGCGCTTTATTTGTGGCACCCAGGACAGCCACCGGCAGCTGGAAGGGGCGCTGGCAGAGTTTCTCGGGATGGATGATGCCATTCTCTACTCTTCCTGCTTTGATGCCAACGGCGGTCTGTTTGAAACGCTGTTGGGGCCTGAAGATGCGGTGATTTCTGATGCGTTAAATCATGCCTCGATTATTGACGGTATTCGCCTGTGTAAAGCCCGGCGTTACCGTTATGCCAATAATGATATGACTGAACTGGCAGCCTGTTTGGAGCAGGCCCGTTCTGAAGGTGCCCGCCATATTCTGATCGCCACCGATGGTGTGTTTTCTATGGATGGGGTGATCGCAAACCTGGCAGGTATTTGCGATTTGGCAGATCGTTATCAGGCGCTGGTGATGGTTGATGACTCTCATGCTGTCGGATTTGTCGGGCACCTTGGACGAGGAAGTCATGAACACTGTGGCGTGATGGGGCGGGTTGATATTATTACCGGCACGTTAGGCAAAGCACTGGGTGGGGCTTCCGGTGGGTATACCGCCGCGAAAAAAGAGGTGGTTGAATGGCTGCGGCAGCGCTCGCGGCCTTATCTGTTTTCAAACTCACTGGCACCGTCCATTGTGGCGGCTTCCCGGCAGGTACTGACGATGCTGGCTGACGGACAGGGACTGCGTCAGCGGTTGTGGGAAAACGTCAGCTATTTTCGTACAGCTTTGAGCGCAGCAGGTTTTACGCTGGCCGGGGCCGACCACGCGATTATTCCGGTGATGCTGGGCGATGCGCGGCTGGCACAGACGTTTGCCGCCCGATTACAGCAGGAGGGGATTTATGTCACGGGTTTCTGTTATCCCGTTGTGCCTAAAGGTCAGGCACGCATTCGCACGCAAATCTCTGCGGCTCATACCCCGGCTCAGTTAGAACGTGCGGTCGCAGCCTTCCGCCGGGTGGGCCAGGAACTGCGTGTGATCCCCCAGGGAGAAACACCATGAAAGCATTAGCAAAACTGCACCCCCGGCCCGGCATCTGGATGATCGACGATGCGCCAATCCCGGAACCCGGCCATAACGATGTGCTGATCAAAATCCGCAAAACGGCGATCTGTGGCACCGATGTCCATATTTACAACTGGGATGCGTGGTCGCAAAAAACCATCCCGGTACCGATGATCACCGGCCATGAGTACGTGGGAGATGTGGTGGCCATTGGGCAGGAAGTCGCAGGTTTTAGCATCGGCGATCGTGTCTCCGGCGAGGGGCACATCACCTGCGGGCATTGCCGTAACTGCCGGGGTGGACGTACGCATCTGTGTCGGAATGCCGTAGGCGTGGGTGTTAACCGTCAGGGATGTTTTGCCGAGTATCTGGTGATCCCGGCGGTCAATGCGTTCAAAATTCCCGATAATATCTCTGATGATATGGCCGCTATTTTTGACCCCTTTGGCAATGCTGTGCACACCGCACTGTCATTCGATCTGGTTGGTGAGGATGTGCTGATTACCGGTGCTGGACCGATTGGCATCATGGCTGCGGCTATCTGCCGTCATGTTGGGGCGCGTTATGTGGTGATCACTGATGTGAATGAGTACCGTCTGGCACTGGCGCGTCAGATGGGAGTTACGCGAGCGGTGAATGTCAGCGAGGAAAACCTGTCGCAGGTGATGAATGATCTGGGGATGACGGAAGGATTCGATGTTGGCCTGGAAATGTCCGGTGTTCCTGCGGCGTTCAGTTCCATGCTGGAGGTGATGAATCACGGTGGGCGTATTGCCATGTTGGGTATTCCGCCGTCGTCAATGTCTATTGACTGGAATCAGGTGATTTTCAAGGGGCTGTTTATCAAAGGGATCTATGGGCGGGAGATGTTTGAAACCTGGTACAAAATGGCGGCATTGCTACAGTCTGGCCTGGACCTGACACCCGTGATCACCCACCACTATCCTGTTGAAGACTTTCAGCAGGGATTTGATGAGATGCGTAGTGGGCACTCCGGAAAGGTGATCCTGAACTGGTCGTAACTATTTTGGTGCGGGCAGACCTCAACAGAAGGTCTGCCCCTGTATGTGACTCCAGACTTATCTACTGAACTTCACTGACAGTTTATTCTTCAAATCCTGCCATAACGGACTGTTGCTGATGCTTTCGCTCACGACTTCCAGCGCCCGCGTTGCCGGTACTGGCACCACTTTCACACGACAAATATCCCCAGGGTGGAATGGGTTACGTGGCATGGATGGCTGAGATTTGCTGTCTGGTGGCAATGGCTTATTGTTCACGCGCTGCGGTTCGTTGAGCAACTGGCTCGGGCGCACCAGGGTGATATCAGCGGGCAAAGTGGGCAGCATCTGCTGTAATACCCTGACGGTTGCCGGATGGGGATGGCCAATCGCAATCGCTGAGCCATCACGCTGGGCCAGCCGCACTGCGCGGGTAAACTGTTTACGAATATCAGCTTCATTCTGGGTATCGTCCAAAAATACCCGGCGCTTGATCACTTTCACGCTGGTACCCGCTGCGGCGCGGGTCGACTGACTGTTACCGATGGTCATGCTGTCAAGGAAGTAGAAATTATAGTGATCGAGCACCTGCATCACTTTCTGCATCCCTGGCAGGCTGGAGGTCATCGCGCTGCCCATATGGTTGTTGAGACCAACGGCAAACGGGACATCCGCAGCGGCTTCACGGATAATGCGTGCGATCTCTTCCGCCGACATATCCGGACGCAGCGTATCTTTTTCCAGCGGCTGTTTACTGAGGGGAGCCATCGGCAGGTGGATCAGTACCTCGTGGCCACGCTGGTGGGCTTTGGTGGCCATTTCGCGTGCATGGGGTGCATTAGGCAGCACGGCGACTGAAATAGCCGCAGGCATCTGCAATACCTGATTTTCCTGAGCCGGCCGATAGCCAAAGTCATCAATGACAATCGAAAGCTTACCGGCGTAGACCGGACTGGATAACAGCAGTGCGACCAGCAGGCCGCTGAGTTTTCGAGGTTGAAACAAAACTATCTTCCTAACCACGGTTGTGGATTGACTGCTCGTCCCTGACGGCGGATTTCAAAATAGAGCGACGGCGTACCGCGGCCACCGCTGGTGCCGACCAGCGCGATAGGCTGACCTGCACGCACCTGGGTTCCGACGGTGACCAGCGCACTCTGATTGTAGCCATATAAACTCATGTCGCCTTTACCGTGCTCAACCACGACCACCAGGCCGTAGCCCTGAAGCCAGTCAGCCATTAATACACGGCCATCGGCAATCGCTTTGACTTCGGTGCCTTCAGGCGCATCAATCACCAGTCCTTTCCAGCGCAACTCACCCTGCAGCTGTTCGCCAAACCGGTGTTCAATATTGCCCCGTACCGGCCAAACGGCCCGCCCTGCGGGCTGACCCAGACCGCCAGTGCGCGACATCAGTGAGCGTTCACTGTCGGTCGGTTTGTAGGTGCTGCCTTTGCTTTTCGCCTGTGCTTCTCGCTGACGAACTTTTTCTGCCTCACGGGCTTCACGCTCTGCCCGGGCTTTGGCTTCCTGCTCGGCTTTGGCGATTTTGTCGCGCAGGCGGCTTTCGTTCTGCCGTAACTCAACGAGCTGTGCCTGATCTTTCTCCAGCGAAGATTCCAGCGTTGTCAGGGTTTTCTTGCGCGCCTGGCGAGCGCCTTCAAGCTTTTGCTGCTGGCTTTGTTGCTGGTCTAACAGTGATTTTTGCTGAGCTTGTTTATCGATCAGGCTGGTTTTTTGCGCCGACAGGTCGTTGCGGGTCTGCTTCAGCGCTTCGATTGATTTTTGCCGGGCGTCGTTGAGATAACCAAAGTAGGCCAGCATACGTTCACTGCGCTGGCTCTCTTCGCCACTCAGAACAAGCTGTAATCCGTTATGCTGCCCCTGACGAAATGCCGCATCCAGCTGTTGCGCAAGGATCGCTTCCTGCTGCTTTTGCTGTTGCTGAAGTTTGCTAATCGAGGCGGTGAGGCTGGTGATGTCTTTATTGAGCGTGGTCAGGCTGCCCTGCGTTTCACGCAGTTGACGGCTGGCCTGTGCAATAATTTTTTCCTGACTTTGTAGCTGGTCGAGCAACTGATTTCGTTGCTGTTTCTGCAACTGCACGCTTTTCTCTTTAGCGGCAATATCTTGTTGAATGGTTTGCAGTTGTGATTTGTTATCTTCGGCGGCCAGCGCGGAAAAAGAGAACAACAATGCGCCGGTGCAAAGCGCACTGACGGTCAGGGCGGACAAGCTTGCGCGTAACGGCTGAACAACAGCCGATGAATGACGCGGGGTCCTTGGATGTAACACTGTCGCTTTTTCCCTCATATCCGTGGATTATTCCACGATGAACAGCAGCTTACCAGCCATCTCTGAGTGGTTTTCTATTTCTGTCAGTAACAGGCCCGACCTTCTGCCTGTGGGAATAATTGCACAAAAGCGGCTGAAACGAGCGCATAACGCAGCGCGACAGAAATCCCCATTGCGCAACATTTCACCGCTTAACTTCGCCGCAGTGTCATCACAGGATAGCCGTTTTCACTTAAGGCAACTTTTTTTTGTAAACTGGCGCAGAAATCATAACTCTGAAGGCCTTCTCGACTGTACATGACACTCCTGGCAGGTATACTCAGAAGCCTTATTTTTAGCTTATTAACCCTTTCGGGAGTTGTTACCCCTCATGCAAGATATTATGCAGTTCGCAGGCAATCACACAATTTTAGGTCTGGCGTGGGTTGTTTTGCTGGTTCTGGTGATCGTGACCACCGTTAAGGGCATGTTCTCCAAAGTAAAAGTGATTAGTCGTGGTGAAGCAACCCGTTTAATTAACAAAGAAGAAGCCGTGGTAGTGGACGTGCGTGGGCGCGATGATTACCGCAAGGGCCATATTTCTAACGCGATGAATGTACTGGCTGCAGATATTAAAAAAAGCAGCTTCGGCGAGCTTGAAAAATATAAAGCACAGCCAGTGATCGTCGTGTGTGCAACCGGGACTTCTGCATCTGAATCAGCCACCAAGCTGAATGCAGCAGGCTTCGAGCGGGTCTACGTGCTGAAAGATGGCGTGTCCGGCTGGAGTGGCGATAACCTGCCGCTGGTTCGCGGTAAATAAACTACAGGAGTTCTGGCATGACAAACGTTGAGATCTACACCAAAGCAACCTGTCCTTTCTGCCATCGTGCTAAAGCACTGCTGAGTCAGAAAGGGGTGACTTTTAAGGAAATCCCAATTGATGGGGATGCTTCCCTGCGTGAAGAAATGATAAAACGTAGCGGCCGGACGACTGTTCCACAGATTTTTATTGGTGCACAGCACATCGGCGGCTGCGACGATCTCTTTGCACTTGAAAGTCGTGACGGCCTTAGCCCGTTGTTAAAATAAGGAAAGGCTGCGCATTATGGCGCATATTGCCTGACTATTGCTGCAGCACAGTAACGGATTATTAACCTATAGGATTACGTACCATGTCAGAACAGAACAACACCGAGATGTCTTTCCAGATCCAACGTATCTACACTAAAGATATCTCTTTTGAAGCGCCAAACGCACCGCAGGTTTTCCAGAAAGAATGGGAACCGGAAGTTAAACTGGATCTCGACACTGCCTCCAGCCAACTGGCTGACGATGTGTATGAAGTCGTGCTGCGCGTGACGGTTACCGCAACGGTTGGCGAAGATTCCGCGTTCCTGTGCGAAGTACAGCAGGCAGGTATCTTCTCTATCGGTGGTATCGAAGGAAACCAGATGGCACATTGCCTGGGTGCATACTGCCCGAACATTCTGTTCCCGTATGCGCGTGAGTGCATCACCAGCCTGGTATCACGTGGCACCTTCCCGCAGCTGAATCTTGCTCCGGTTAACTTTGACGCGCTGTTTATGAACTACCTGCAGCAGTCAGAAGGTGCAGCGCCTCAGCAGGATGCTTAATGGATAGCCCTCATGCATCCATGAGCGTAATCGGTGCCGGCTCGTACGGCACCGCTTTGGCGATTACGATGGCCCGTAACGGCCACGAAGTGGTGTTGTGGGGCCATAATCCCCAGCATCAGGCGCAGTTGCAGGCTGACCGTTGTAATACCGCTTTCCTTCCTGATGTTCCTTTCCCGGATACCCTTCGCCTCGAAACCGACCTTGCCGCAGCAATATCCGCCAGCCGCGATCTGTTGGTAGTGGTTCCCAGCCATGTGTTTGGCGATGTGCTCAAGCAGATCAAGCCACACCTGCGTGCGGATTCTCGCCTGGTCTGGGCGACGAAAGGTCTGGAGAAAGAAACCGGGCGGTTGCTGCAAGATGTGGCGCGTGAGATCCTGGGCGATACCATTCCACTGGCTGTCATTTCAGGCCCGACTTTCGCCAAAGAGCTGGCAGCAGGTCTGCCTACGGCGATTGCACTGGCGGCAACAGACGTCGTGTTTGCTGATGATTTGCAGCAGCTATTGCACTGTGGCAAAAGCTTCCGCGTATATAATAATCCTGATTTTATCGGCGTGCAGCTGGGCGGAGCCGTGAAAAACGTCATCGCTATCGGTGCTGGCATGTCGGACGGTATTGGTTTTGGTGCCAATGCGCGTACCGCGTTGATTACCCGAGGCCTTGCTGAAATGAGCCGCCTGGGTGCTGCACTGGGTGCCGATCCCACCACCTTTATGGGCATGGCCGGGCTGGGCGATCTGGTGCTGACTTGTACCGATAACCAGTCGCGTAACCGTCGTTTTGGCATGATGCTGGGGCAGGGTGCTGATGTTGAAGGTGCACAGCAAACTATCGGCCAGGTCGTGGAAGGTTTCCGCAATACCAAAGAAGTGAAGGCGTTGGCCGCGCGTTATGGCGTGGAGATGCCGATCACCGAGCAAATTTATCAGGTGCTCTATTGCGGAAAAGATGCGCGCGAGGCAGCATTAAATCTGCTCGGCCGCACAAGGAAGGACGAAAACAGCGGGAGCTGAACTGAGCGTGTTGTAGCCTGTGGCGTCTGACCGGACGCCATTTTTAATGGGGAGAGAGCCATGCCGTGTGTAGAGCCTGAACTGATCTGGGATAACATTAAAACGGAAGCGCGTGCGCTGGCCGACTGTGAACCAATGCTGGCCAGTTTTTACCACGCCACTCTACTCAAACATGACGATCTGGGTAGCGCTCTGAGCTATATGCTGGCCAATAAGCTGGCAAACCCAATCATGCCAGCGATCGCCATCCGTGAAGTCATTCAGGATGCCTATCGTCAGGACCCCTCGATGATCATCTCTGCTGCCTGTGACATTCAGGCGGTACGTCAGCGCGACCCGGCGATCGACAAGTACTCGACGCCGCTTTTGTACCTGAAAGGCTTCCATGCGTTGCAGGCTTATCGTATTGGCCACTGGTTATGGAACGAAGGTCGTCGTGCACTGGCGGTTTACCTGCAAAACGAGGTGTCTGTTTCTTTTGCTGTCGATATTCATCCGGCAGCGAAAATTGGCCGTGGCATCATGCTCGACCACGCCACCGGGATCGTTGTCGGTGAGACGGCAGTCATTGAAGATGACGTATCGATCCTGCAGTCAGTCACCCTGGGCGGTACGGGCAAAACCAGTGGTGATCGTCATCCTAAGATCCGCGAAGGGGTGATGATCGGTGCGGGTGCCAAGATCCTCGGCAATATTGAAGTCGGGCGTGGAGCAAAAATTGGGGCGGGTTCTGTGGTGTTACAGCCCGTACCGCCGCATACCACTGCCGCTGGCGTGCCGGCACGTATTGTCGGCAAGCCGGGCAGCGATAAGCCGTCGATGGATATGGATCAGCATTTCAATGGCATGGTGCCAGGCTTCGAATTCGGCGACGGGATCTGACAGCGGGTCGGGCATGCCCGACCCCTACGTACAGCCATCACATTTCGCATGCCTCGCCCGGCTTAATTCCTCAGCAGTGCCCCTGCGTAATCCAGCTGCCGCCACGCCTCATAAACCACCACCGACACTGCGTTCGAGAGATTCATGCTGCGGCTATCCGGCATCATTGGGATGCGGATTTTTTGCTGCGCAGGAAGTGCATCGAGAATGGTCGCGGGCAGGCCACGTGTTTCAGGTCCAAACAGCAGGTAATCCCCCGCCTGATAGCTGACAGCGCTGTGGGCAGGTGTTCCCTTGGTCGTTAGGGCAAACATGCGCTGTGGGGCTTCTGAGGCCGCAAATGCCGCATAGCTCTCATGATGGGTAATGGCGGTGAACTCATGATAATCCAGCCCGGCACGGCGTAGCCGTTTGTCATCCCAGGCGAAACCGAGCGGACCGATTAAGTGCAGTTTAAAGCCCGTATTGGCGCACAAACGAATGATATTGCCGGTGTTCGGCGGAATTTCGGGTTCAAATAAAACGATATTTAGCATGTTACGGCCCTCAGGAACGAGGGCCGAAGGATAGCAAATTATTCACGCTGAGTGGTATACAGCGGTAGCCAGAGTGTCAGACGCAATCCACCCAACGGGCTGTCGTCAGCTTTGACCCAGCCGCGATGCTGCTGAATAGCATTATCAACAATGGCCAGGCCCAAACCTGTGCCGCCGGATTCACGATCGCGTGCTTCATCAGTTCGATAGAACGGACGGAAAATCTGTTCGCGATCTTCCTGGCTGACACCAGGCCCATCATCATCCACATGCACGGTGATACCCTGTTTATCCACGGCAAAACTGACGGAAATCTTGCTGTGTGAATAGCGAAGCGCGTTGCGAACGATATTTTCCAACGCACTTTCGAGCGCACTGGGGTTCCCGTACAGCGGCCACGGACCGGGTGGATAAGGCACCTCCAGTGTTTTCCCCATCTGTTCCGCTTCGAAGCGTGCATCTTCCAGAACATCGGACCATAAGTGGTTAGCCTTAATGGCTTCACTGACCAGCGCATTGGTATGCTGAGTGCGTGATAACACCAACAGATCGTTGATCATGCCATCCAGACGCTGTGCCTCCATCTCAATCCGTCCCAGCTCTTTGCCTTCACCATGACGACGGCGCATCAACGCGGTCGCCAGCTGCAAGCGTGTCAACGGGGTGCGTAATTCGTGAGAGATATCGGACAGCAGCCGCTGCTGAGAGTTCATCATACGTTCCAGCGCACTGACCATCTGATTAAAACTGGCACCCGCGGCCAGAAACTCTTGCGGTCCGGATTCCAGTTCAGGCCGCTGACGCAGATTGCCCGCCGCAACATCATCGGCAGCATGTTTAAGCTTACGTGCGGGTTTCGCCAGGCTCCATGCCAGCCACAACAGCAGCGGTGAACTGATCAGCATCGTGACAATCAGCAGTAACAGCGGGCGGTCAAACAGCAGATTAATAAAATCGAGCTGCGAACTGCCTGCCGGACGGATCAGATACAGCTGATAGTTATCTTCTCCGTCGCGTATGGAAAACGGCCCGACCATCTCAAGTCGGCCATATTTTTTCTTCTGCGGATGATCGGCATTATCGGACTGGCCGATAAAGTTACGGATCACCTGCATTTCGTTATGCTGAGCGCCAATCACACGCCCTTCGCTGGTGACCAGCAGCAGGCGTTGACCGGGCGGAGCCCATTTATCGATGGCGCGGAATAGTCTGCGCCACCACATTAAGTCATTGGGCGGATCCTGACTCAGCTCCGCTTCAACGTGCTGCTCAATCATAATCCCCTGCCGTTGCTCATTATCCAGCAGCGGCGTCATCTGACGGGAATCGAGCTTGGGCAGCATTAACACCAGCATCAATACCAGTGCCAGAGTCAGCCAAAAAATGGCAAAGATGCGGGTGGTCAGGCTGGATATCATGTAGCAGACACCATCAGATATCCCCGGCCACGCAGCGTTTTAAACCACGGATGGCCGTCTCTGCGCTCCGGCAGCTTACGCCGCAGGTTAGAGATATGCATATCAATTGCCCGGTCAAACGGTGTCAGTCGCTTGCCGAGAACTTCCTGGCTGAGATGTTCACGGGATACGACCTGGCCCAAATGCTGTGCCAGCAGGTAGAGCAACGTGAATTCCGTTCCTGTTAAATCCAGCGTGACCTCATCGAAACTGGCTTCCTGACGACCCGGGTTCAGGCGCAGTAAATCCACTTCCAGCGTGGGTGAGCTGTTGTCGTGCTGTTGCTGCTGTTCACTCCAGTTAGAACGACGCAAAATGGCACGAATACGGGCAACCAGTTCGCGGTCGTTAAACGGTTTCGGCAGATAGTCATCTGCGCCCAGTTCGAGACCAAGGACACGGTCCAGTTCACTACCACGTGCGGTTAACATAATGACCGGCGTCTGGTGCTGCTGACGCAGTTCTTTCAGGGTATCGATACCGTTTTTCTTCGGCATCATCACATCAAGTAATAATAGATCGACAGTGCTGTCCAGTAGCGCCAGTGCCTGTTCGCCGTCACCGGCCACCAGGACATTGAATCCTTCCATTTCAAGCAATTCTTTCAGTAGCGAAGTCAATTCGCGGTCATCGTCAACCAACAGGATCTTATTCATTTTTTATTGCCCTCCGCAGGCAAAATACCGTGAACGAATGCGCTCAATCCATGACTTTACGTAGTTTTACACCCCCTGACGCATGTTTGCAGCAGGCACCGTAGACTCATTCTCGTTGAATCGAAATACGGAAACAAACCTGGGAGTAAACGATGCGCAAAGTTACCGCCGTCGTTGTTGTTCCGGCGCTGATGTTCACTCTCTCCGCCGCATGGGCTGACAACGTCGCGACGACTGACGAGATGCATCAGGATGACGGAGCAAACCGTACACTGAGGCAGGTTCCGCAGAGTCATATGTTTGATGGCATCAACCTCACGGAACAGCAGCGTCAGCAGCTACGAGATCTGATGCAGCAGGCACGACACGATCGTTCTCCTATAAGTATTAACGATTTAGAGCGACTGCACGAACTGATTATTGCAGATAAATTTGATGAAGCGGCCTACAAGGCTCAGGCGGAAAAAATTTCACAGGCAGAGGTAGCGCGCCAAATCGAGATGGCTCGGGTTCGCAACCAGATGTATCACCTGTTAACGCCTCAGCAGCAGGACGTTTTAGAACAGAAACATCAGCAGCGCTTTGATGAAATGCGCCGGCTAACGAACATGCAGCAGGCTTCACCGCTGCAGGCAGCAAGCAGTACCGGCAGTACCCAGTAACATAGTATCCCTGTTTTTCCTTGCCATAGACATATCCCTGTCTTCCCCCGCCATGATGGCGGGGTTTTTTTTGCCCAAAACTCAGTATACTTAGCACTCCGACGTCACGGGGTATTCCATGAATGCAAATTACGCCCGGCTGGTGAATGCCGCTGCCCTTGCAGCGACGGTGCTGGCCTCGATGCTGTTAATTATCAAGATTTTTGCATGGTGGTATACGGGCTCAGTGAGCGTACTGGCGGCGCTGGTGGATTCTCTGGTGGATATTGCCGCTTCGCTGACCAACCTGTTTGTGGTGCGCTACTCACTGCAACCGGCTGATGCTGAACATACCTTCGGTCATGGCAAGGCGGAGTCCCTTGCAGCACTGGCGCAGAGTATGTTTATCTCCGGTTCTGCACTGTTTTTATTCCTCACTGGCTTACAACACCTTGCGTCTCCTGCACCGATGAAAGCCCCGCTGGTGGGGATGGTCGTCACGGTGATTGCACTGGTGGCAACGCTCGTGCTGGTCACATTCCAGCGTTGGGTGGTTCGGCGTACCCGCAGTCAGGCTATTCGCGCTGATATGCTGCACTATCAATCTGACGTTGTGATGAACGGTGCCATCTTGCTGGCCCTGGCCCTCAGCTGGTACGGCTTTCATCGTGCCGATGCGCTGTTTGCGTTAGGGATTGGCGTGTGGATTCTGTACAGTGCTTTGCGTATGGGTTATGAGGCCGTTCAGGCCCTGCTCGACCGCGCCCTGCCCGTTGAGGAGCATCAGGCGATTATAGACATCATTGCGGCCTGGCCCGGTGTTCAGGGGGCGCATGACATTCGCACGCGCCAGTCCGGGCCGACGCGTTTTATTCAACTGCATCTGGAAATGGACGACGACCTTCCGCTGTACCAGGCTCATCAGATTGCGGAGCAGGTTGAACAGGCGCTGCTGCATCAGTTTCCGGGTTCCGATGTGATTATTCATCAGGACCCGTGTTCTGTGATACCCGACAGGCCGCAGGGCAAATTTGAGCTGTAAAGCGTTTTTAAATGAAATGGTTAGCGTTTACACTACTTAAAACGTGATACACCGCAAAAAAAATAGCCGAAAGTTGCCTGACCTGAATCAATTCAGCTTGAAGTGTTTGATATACTATTGCCAATAATTGAGCCGGTTATCTCGTATGTATGTTTTTAATCCCGCTCCGGCGTCCAGAATTCATCATTTGCATCATCAAGTTCAGAGGTTGTCATGATCAAAAAAATCGGTGTACTGACAAGCGGCGGCGACGCCCCAGGTATGAATGCTGCGATCCGGGGTGTTGTTCGCGCCGCGCTCAGTGAAGGGCTGGAAGTTTGTGGCATTTATGACGGCTACCTCGGCCTGTATGAAGATCGCATGGTCAATCTCGACCGCTACAGCGTGTCAGATATGATTAATCGCGGCGGCACCTTCCTCGGGTCTGCGCGTTTTCCTGAATTCCGTAATGACGATGTGCGCACTGTTGCCATCGAAAATATGAAAAAGCGCGGTATTGATGCGCTGGTGGTGATCGGCGGTGACGGGTCTTACATGGGCGCCAAGCGCCTGACCGAGATGGGCTTCCCGTGTATTGGCCTGCCAGGCACCATTGATAACGATGTAGCGGGAACGGATTACACGATTGGCTATTTCACCGCGCTGGAAACCGTTGTCGAAGCGATTGACCGCCTGCGTGACACCTCATCATCACATCAGCGTATTTCTATCGTGGAAGTGATGGGCCGTTACTGTGGCGATCTGACGCTGGCTGCGGCGATTGCCGGTGGTTGTGAGTTTATCGTTCTGCCGGAAATCCCTTACACCCGTGAAGAGCTGGTGAGCGAAATCAAAGCGGGGATTGCCAAAGGCAAAAAACACGCCATCGTGGCCATCACTGAGCACATCTGCGATATCGACGAGCTGGCGAAATTTATCGAAGAAGAAACCAAACGCGAGACGCGTGCCACGGTGCTTGGCCATATTCAGCGCGGTGGCCCACCGGTAGCCTATGACCGCATTCTGGCCTCGCGTATGGGTGCCTATTCCATTGAGCTGCTGTTGCAGGGCTACGGCGGTCGCTGCGTCGGTATTCAAAACGAGAAGATGGTGCACCATGACATCATTGACGCGATTGAAAACATGAAGCGTCCGTTTAAAGGCGACTGGCTGGATACCGCTAAAAAACTTTACTGATGAAAAACAAGGCGCTGCTTGTCAGCGCCTTTATTATGCAAATCGTTATTCCATATAGTTATTACAGCTAATTTTTAATTCTTTAATTCACTCTACACTTTGTGTCACGCTCCTTATCAGATAAACCTTTGGGAGTACGTGCAATGAAGAAGTGGAGTGTAGGAATTACCCTGTTACTGGCCTCAACCAGCGTGCTGGCCAAGGATATCCAGCTGTTGAACGTGTCTTATGACCCAACGCGTGAGCTGTACGAGCAGTACAACAAAGCGTTTAGCGCGCATTACAAACAGGAAACGGGCGATAATGTCGTCATCCGCCAGTCTCACGGTGGTTCAGGTAAACAGGCAACTTCGGTCATCAATGGCATCAAAGCCGATGTAGTGACGCTGGCGCTGGCCTCCGATGTGGATGCGATTGCCGAGCGCGGCCGTATTGATAAGAACTGGATCAAGCGCCTGCCAGATAACTCCGCTCCTTATACCTCCACCATCGTATTCCTCGTTCGCAAAGGTAACCCGAAACAAATTCATGACTGGCAGGATTTAACCAAACCTGGCGTGTCTGTTATCACCCCGAACCCGAAAACCTCTGGTGGTGCACGCTGGAACTATCTGGCGGCCTGGGGCTGGGCACTGGACCAGAACAAAGGTGACCAGGCTAAAGCTCAGGAATACGTGAAGGCCCTGTTTAAAAACGTTGAAGTGCAGGATTCTGGCGCACGTGGCGCCACCAATACCTTCGTTGAACGTGGCATTGGCGATGTGCTGATTGCATGGGAAAACGAAGCCTATCTGGCGGTGAACAAATTGGGCAAAGATCAGTTTGAAATCATCACGCCAAGCGAATCGATCCTCGCAGAACCGACTGTTTCCGTGGTCGACAAAGTGGTGGACGAGCGTGATACCCGTAAAGTCGCTGATGAGTATTTGAAGTATCTGTATTCCACCGAAGGGCAGGATATTGCCGCTCAGAACTTCTATCGTCCGCGTGATGCTGCAGTCGCGAAGAAATATGCCAGCACCTTCCAGCCGGTGAAACTGTTTACTATCGATAATAAGTTCGGTGGCTGGACGCAGGCGCAGAAAACCCACTTCGCTGAAGGGGGGACTTACGACCAGGTGATGAAGCGCTAATTCGTGTAACCCTGAATTGTTCCGAAGGGCCGACATTTGTCGGCCCTTTTTCGTTATTTGATTTAAGTATTTATCAGGTAGCCTGGTTTCCAAAAAAGTACCGTGAAGTGATGATTTCGCATGATATTTCACGCAGCTTAGATTACATTGTGAACAACAATTGGGTAGAGGTTTGGAAAAGATGCTGGAACGAAGGCGGGTTGTTATCACGCTGGTCACTATGGTGGTATTGGTAACCGTCGGTTGTGCTTATATTGCATTGAATTACTTAAAAAATTCTGACCAGTTATGGAAAATAGTCAGCCAGCAATGTGTACCAGGCCAGGAGCAAAAAAACAATCCGTCCCCCTGCCGTCAGGTCAATATTCAGGACGGGTATGTGGTATTAAAAGACAGGAACGGTGCGCTGCAATTTTTGCTGATGCCGGTAGCGAAAATAACGGGAGTGGAGAGCCCGGGTTTACTTAATCCCTCTACGCCTAATTATCTGGCGGAAGCCTGGCGTGCACGTCATTTTATGGAAGAGAAACGCGGTGCGGTTATAGATGATCGGATCTATTCACTGGCGGTTAATTCGCGCTGGGGACGTACCCAAAATCAGTTACACATTCATATCTCTTGCCTGCGCCCGGATATTCGTCACCAGTTAGATGCGCTCAGTGCGCGGCTGAATGATCGCTGGCAAAGCCAGCGTCTTGGCAGCCATGAGTATCTGGTCAGAGTGATCAGTCGTGATGAGTTTAAGCGCACCAGCCCGTTTATCCGTATGGCAAATGAGTTGCCAGGTGCGCGTGAAAACATGGGCAGTTATGGTATTGCCATTGCCGCTTTGGGTGATGGCAGACGAGTGTTGATGGTGGTTAAGCGTAATCTGCTGCTGCTTAATCGCGCCTCTGCGGAGGAATTACAGGACCATCGCTGCGCATTATTGAATTCGACATCGGGTAGTGAGCTTTGACAGGAGCCGGTAAAACCGGCTCCTTTTGACACTACACCGCTTCGTTTTTTTGCACTGGTTCCGGGTCATTTTTATAACGGGCGGTGGCAATCCATGCCGCGCAGAACAGCGTCAGGCGTGCAAAGAAATAGAAGAATGCCATCAGTCCTAACACCGACCCAAAGGCCGCACCGGATGGCGAAGAGGCCAGTTTCGGTAGCGTCAGCGTCATAATAAATTTAATCACTTCAAACCCTATTGCGGCCAGCAATGTGCCACGAAACAGGGCTTTTTTACGCGGCTTATGGCGCGGCAGGATCCAAAAAATCCACAGAAACAGCAAATAGTTAGCGAAAATAGAAATCGACAAGGCAATCAACGTCATGGCCGGCCGCAGCCATTCAATCCCCTCCAGCCCCAGGGCACGTACGATAGCGGCCTGCGCGGCACCCGCAATCGACGTCAGTGATAGCGTGATAATCAGCGCCAGCACCAGTCCGGTTAGCGAAATAAAATCGCGCGAATATTTAAACCAAATTTTTTCCTGATCCTGCGGCGTACGCTCCCAAACATCGCGTGACTGAGCGCGTATCGCTTCGCGCAGATTGCCCATCCAGCTAATCCCGGAATACAGTGCCACCAGCAGGCCCGTCAGGCCAACGGTGGTTCGTTGCTGAATAGCGGTGTTCACCGTGCTTTTTAGCGTGGCAGCCAGTGATGGATCGCTGATATTACTGACGATCGTATTGATCAACCTGGCCAGCAGATCAGGGTTAGACGCCAGCACAAAACCGACGCCGGCGAAAGAGACCATCAGGATCGGGATCAGTGAGAGAAAAGAGAAGTAGGTGATCGCAGCGCCAAACTGGCTGCCAAGACGATCGTTAAAGCGCTCACCGGCGCGGATAAAATGCGCCACTGCTGGAATAGCACGGAACCACTCAACCAGTCGCGATACCCGCGTCAGGGATTTATCTACCGTATGATTGCCGGTTTTCAGGGTGATAAGCGGCTTCTCTGCGGACTGCTCTTCGGGCCGGGTCGTACGTTGTGGTTTCTCTGCCATGAATCCTTCTTTATCCTGGTTTGACGGTAAGACTGCCGCTAATTATAGCCTGCTGGTCAGGTGACGTAACGCGTAAGGGCCTGACTGAGCCATTCAATAAACACTCGCACCCTGCGCGCCAGGTTACGGCGGTGGGGGTAGAGCAGTGAGACGGGCATGGCGCGTGCCGGGAACTGTGGCAGGATTTCGACCAGTTTTTTCTCTTTCAACGCCTGCAATACCCCTGCCCGTGGGACCTGGATAATCCCCAGGCCGGCGATACAGGCGGCGCGGTAAGTTTCAGTACTGTTGACAGTCATCACGCCGCCGGTCTTAATCAGCCGGGCCGTTTTCCCATCGTAATATTCAAACCCTTCAGGCTGGCTCCCCAGATGCTGGCTGTAATGCACCATGGCATGTTGAGAGAGGGCTTCCAGCGTATGCGGTGTGCCAAAGCGCGCCAGATAGCCCGGGCTGGCACAGTTGATCAACGGTAGATGGCCGAGCTGACGCGCAATCAGCCCGGAATCCTCCAGTACGCCAACGCGCACTACGCAGTCGAAGCCCTCGCGAATCACATCCACTCGCCGATCGCTGCTGCTCAGCTCCAGCTCAATTCCCGGGTAATGTTGTAAAAAATCCGGCAGCAGCGGGATCAGGTAGTTACTGGCCAGGCTTACCGGCATATCGACCCGCAGTCGTCCGCTCAGGGTCGCGGGGTCGTGCTGAAACAGCGAGTCCATCTCATCCAGCGTGGCCAGCACATCACGGCAGCGCTCGAAGTAAACCTGCCCATCCTGAGTCAGCTGCACCCGGCGTGTGGTACGGTGCAGCAGACGTGAACCGAGACTGTTTTCCAGCGCCAGGATCTGGCGCGACAGGCTACCCTTTGGCAGGCCCAGGCTCTCCGCTGCTTTGGTAAAACTCTGCATTTCCGCCACTCTGACAAACACCTGCATTGCGTGAATTTTATCCATTGCTGAGCTCATTGTTGTTATTAATGGAACAGTGAAGCGTATTTGAAGACATTTATAGTTCAGCTGGCAGGTAATATCCTCTTTTTTGTCCACAGCCCACTCCCTGGAGAAAAAAATGAGCCAGAAAATAGCACTGATTACCGGCGGAAGCCGTGGTTTAGGCCAGAATGCAGCCCTGAAACTCGCCGCAAAGGGCGTTGATGTGATTTTGACGTACCGTAGCCAGCAGCAGGAAGCGGAAGCCGTTGTGGCCCGCATTCAGGCGCTCGGGGCCCGTGCGGTGGCACTTCCGCTGGATGTGGCGGACAGCCAGAGCTTCAGCGCATTTGCCGCTGAGGTTGCCCAACAGCTCAAAACGGTATGGCAGCGTGAAACCTTTGATTATTTATTAAACAATGCCGGTACGGGTTTGTACGTCCCTTTCACTGACACCACGGAAGCGCAGTTTGATCATCTGGTGAATGTCCATTTTAAGGGGCCGTTTTTCCTGACGCAGATCCTGTTGCCGCTGATGGCTGACGGTGGGCGCATCCTGAATGTCTCCAGCGGTCTGGCACGCTTCAGCCTGCCGGGCTCCAGCGCTTATGCGGCGGTGAAAGGGGCAATGGAGGTGCTGACGCGTTATCAGGCCAAAGAACTGGGCGTGCGCGGTATTGCGGTAAATATTCTGGCACCTGGCGCGATTGAAACGGACTTCGGTGGCGGAAAAGTCCGTGATGATGCGGCAATGAATGCGTTTGTCGCCTCACAGACTGCGCTGGGACGCGTTGGGCTGCCAGATGATATCGGCCATGCGGTTGCCGCGTTGTTCAGCGAAGAGTGCCGCTGGGTGAACGGTCAGCGTATCGAGGCTTCGGGCGGAATGTTCCTGTAATTCTGGGGGCAGGCGGACCGAAACAGAAGGTCCGCCTCTACGGGGAAAGGATTATACCCGGACCGTGCCGTCAATCACGGTGACGGTCTGACCGCCAATCCAGATGCCGTCAGCCGCATAGCGCACGCTGAGGCGCCCGGCCCGCTGCATCGCGCTTCCCTGGCGTACACGGTAATCCAACTCGACGCCACGTGCCTGGAAGTAACGCGCCAGGCACGCGTTGGCGCTGCCGGTGACCGGGTCTTCGGTTAGCGAGCCCTGCTCAATCAGCAGGCCGCGCACTTCGTATTGCTCTTGCCCACCGGGCAAGGGGCCAAACGGCATCACGCCATCGACCCGGGCTTTCTGCACCAGGCGAGAAAACTCCACCACGTCTGGCTTCAGCGCCAGTACGGCATCGGCTGACGTCATGGGCACCAGCAGCCAGCGAATCCCCATATCGGCAATCATCACGGGCAGTTCTGTTTCCAGGTGGTCGCTGTTGAGCGCGCTGCTGATTGGCGCATCGCTGAAGGGCGTGAGGATCGCTTCCGGGGCAGCAAAAGCCAGCGCGCCGTCGTCACTAATTTTGACCCGCACCAGTCCCAGCCCACACTCCTGCACAATCTGGCCAGGGTGGTGAAGTGTGATGCCCGCCTCCAGTAGCGCATGTGCCGTGCCCAGCGTGGGATGGCCTGCAAACGGGAATTCGGTATCCGGGGTGAAAATACGCACCCGATAGTCGGCCGTCGGATCGGTGGGGGGCAGGACAAACGTAGTTTCCGACAGGTTGGTCCAGCGGGCGATTGACTGCATCTGCTCATCACTCAGACCACTGGCATCCATAATTACCGCAAGCGGGTTGCCGTTGTACGGGGTGGAAGTAAATACATCGACCTGTTTAAAAGGGCGTAATTGCGTCATAGCTCTTCCTGTCAGCGTGAAGGTTCCGTTGGTTGACGATCCGCCTGGCGGTTGTCAGTACCGACTATTATGGGTATTAATAAACCACAGTGGTTAAAAAAGTGATGATTTTATGCTGAAAATACTGGGACGTACCTCATCTATCAATGTCAGAAAAGTGCTTTGGCTGTGCGATGAGCTGGAGATCGATTTTCACCGCGAAGAGTGGGGCGATGGTTTTAAGTCACCGCAGGAGGCAGAATTTAAGGCGATGAACCCCAATGCGTTGATCCCGGTGATTCAGGACGGTGAGTTTATTCTCTGGGAGTCAAACACCATCATTCGCTATCTGGCGAACGCTTACGGTGGCGAAGCGCTGTATCCCACGGCACCACAGGCCCGTGCCCGTGTCGATCAGTGGATTGACTGGCAGGCGACGGAACTGAATACTGCCTGGCGCTATGCCTTTATGTCACTGGTGCGTCACTCACCGGCGCATCAGGACCCGCGTCTGCTGGCTGCCGCATCAAAAGGCTGGGCTTACACGATGGGGATTCTCAACCAGCAGCTGGAGCGCACGGGTGCGTATGTGGCCGGGCAGACATTCTCACTGGCTGATATTCCGATAGGCCTGTCCGTGAACCGTTGGTATGAGACACCGCTCGATCACGCTAATCTGCCTGCGGTGCGTGCCTACTATGAGCGCCTGACGGCGCGTAAGGGTTATGCCACCTGGGGCCGTAACGGCACGCCATAACCCGTCCGGGTCGACTTTTTTGCGGTCGACCCGCAGTGGCGTCACACCACGCCGTTACATCCCCGCCGCAATGCCACTCATTTCACACGCCAGCGCGCCCGTACGTTTCAGCGCCCAGGTATAGCGTTCGTCAAAGGGATAACAGCAGGAGAGGCGCAGTGCATTGTTGCAGCGTTCGGAGAGGGTGTAGAGCGCTCCCGGCGTCAGGCAAATCTTCTCCTGCAACAGACGATGGAACAGTTCCACGCTATCGACGTTACCCGGCAGCTCAACCCAGAAGACAAAGCCACCGCTCGGGCGCGTGGCCCGCGTTCCCTGAGGAAAATGGCGGGCGATAATACCGCGGGCCTCTTCCAGCTGCGCGGCGTAACGACGGCGCAGTGAGCGCAGATGATGGTCGTAGCCACCTGACTCGAGAAAATGCCCCAGCGCTTCCGACAGCAGGCGAGACTCTGCCAGTGAAGAGACGGCTTTCAGCCGCGCCAGCTGCTGGCTGAAACGCCCGGCGGCTATCCAGCCAAGGTGGAAGTCGGGGGCAACCGTTTTGGTAAAACTGGTGCAGTACATCACCCAGCCGCCGTCATCGAAGGCTTTTACTGCGGGCGTCAGCGGCCAGCAGAATTGCAGTTCAGTGTACAGCCCGTCTTCCAGCAGCGGCACCTGATAGTGATTGACCAGCCGCGCCAGCCGTTTTTTGCCATCCAGCGTCATGCTACTGCCTAACGGGTTCTGCGCATTTGGCATGGCGATCAGCGCCTGGATACGTTTTTCCTGTAACAACAGCTCCAGCGCATCCAGCGACAACCCGTACTGTGGGTCCGTTGGGATTTCCACCACTTTCAGACCGAGGCTGGCCAGCAGCGGGAACAGATAGAAATAGGTGGGTGTTTCCACGCCGACGCAGTCGCCAGGCTGTGTGACGGCACGCAGCCCGAGTTGCAGCGCTTCCATACAGCCATGCGTCAGGGTGATGTCTTCTGCGCTAAGGGTGATGCCCAGTTCCATTGAGCGGCGTGCAATTTCACGTCTCAGACGCAGACTGCCGGGGGGGAGCGCATAGCGGCCAATGAGTTCGGGCTCCCTGCGCAGAAGCGAGGCAATAATGCGGCTGATTTTCCCTGTCGGGAAAAAATCCCCGCTCTGAGGACAGGCCAGCGAGATATTGGTGTAGTCACTGTGGTTCTGTGCGGCGAACACTGCATCAATCAGATCGAGTTTTTCGCTGCTGGGGGAACGTACGCTGGTGCGCTGAAAAGAGGGCCGGGCCAGCGAAGGCAGCGTGTCGCGCACGTAGTAACCCGACTGCGGGCGAGCTTCAATCAGCCCGCGATCTTCCAGGATGCCATAGGCGGTGAGCACGGTGTTGACGCTGACCTGATGGTTGCTGGCACAGCGGCGAATAGCGGGCAGGCGGCTGCCGGGCATAAAGGTGCCCTGATGGATGGCCTCCGCCAGCGTTTCTGCCAGCTGATGGTACAACGTGATCGGCGGTTCAACGATGGACACAATGTGCTCCTCAACCTGTGGGTACAGTGACTATGTTTGACGTATTGTACTCATAACAATAGCGGGTTTCTGCATCTGTTACCATTGCTGACGGCTGATTACACTGATGCTCTCACTTGGAATGCAGGACAGAAATCATGCTTGATCCCTCTTTTATCAGCTACGTCACGGTGATGTCGATCACCCCAGGCCCGAACAATCTGATGCTGGCCACGTCAGGCGTGAACTTTGGCATACGCCGTACACTGCCGATGGTCAGCGGCATTCTGGTCGGCTGCGGATTACAGACGGCGCTGGCGGGGGCGATGCTTGAGGTATTACTGCAATGGATGGGCGCGATACGTCTGCCGTTGACTCTGCTCGGCTGTACCTACCTGTTGTGGCTGTCGTGGAAGATCTTCCGCTCTGGTGCACCGGAATTACGTGAGAAAGCGCGGCCAATGACCTTTGTCGGTGGGGCGTTGTTCCAGGCCGTGAATCCTAAAGCCTGGCTGATGGCGATCAACGTGGCGCTGATGTACACCGTGAACAGTACGATTCTGACGGTGATGCTGAGTTTTATGGCGCTGAACCTGCCGTGCATTCTGATCTGGGCAATGATGGGCGATCGGCTGGGAAAACATCTGCAGGTGGCGTGGAAACTTCAGCTGTTTAACGGCGTGATGGCGCTGTCATTGCTGGTCACCACGGTGTGGATGCTGGTGGAGGCATTCCAGCTGTCATAATCAGCGGGGAAGAGGGGCAGGCATGCCTGACCCCTACACAGATTACTTGCCGACCACGGAATCCACTGCAACAACGGGTTCGTCATTCGCGGCCGGGTTCATTGGCGTGTAATCCAGCTGCAGAATACGGCTGGTTTCGGCCAGTTCACGCTCAGTGGCTGCCACATTGCCATTCAGTTTCTGACCGTAGAAAGGAATGATCGCCTTTAGCTTGCTCTGCCATTCCGGCGATGCCATCTGGTCTTTGAACACTTTGCTCATCAGGTCCAGCATGATCGGTGCCGCCGTAGAGGCGCCTGGAGAGGCACCCAGCAGTGCCGAAATCGTGCCATCCTGTGAGGTGACCACTTCCGTCCCCAGTTTCAGCACGCCGCCTTTGTTGGCATCCTTCTGAATGATCTGCACGCGCTGGCCGGCTTTCACCAGGCGCCAGTCGGCTTTTTGGGCGTCCGGGAAGTATTCGCGTACGGCGTTGATGCGGTCATCTTCGTTCAGCATCACCTGACCGACCAGATATTTCACCAGGTCAAAGTTATCCAGGCCAACGCGTACCATCGGCATCAGGTTGGATGGCGTGATGGAACCGAACATATCCCACAGTGAACCCTGTTTCAGGAACTTGGTGGAGAACGTGGCGAACGGCCCGAACAACAGCACCTGCTTGCCATCCAGCGTGCGGGAGTCAAGATGCGGTACAGACATCGGCGGGGCACCCACCGACGCTTTGCCATACACCTTAGACTGATGACGCTTTACCACTTCCGGGTTATCGGTCACGAGGAACTCACCACCGACCGGGAAGCCGGCATAGTTTTTCGCTTCCGGAATACCGGACTCCTGCAACAGCGTCAGCGCTGCCCCACCGGCACCGATAAACACGTATTTTGCCCTGATGATTGTTTTCTCATCGTTGTTCTTCAGGTCGGATACGGTGATGCTCCAGGAACCATCGTCATTGCGTTTAATCGCACGCACTTCATGGCTGGTCTGACGTTCAAAGTTTTTGCTCTGCTGTAGCGATGCCACCAGCTGGCGGGTGATTTCACCGAAATTCACATCGGTTCCGGTCGGAATGCGGGTCGCCGCGACTTTCTGCGCGCTGTCACGACCTTCCATCACCAGTGGCACCCACTCTTTAATCTGATCCGGGTCTTCAGAGAACTCCATCCCGCGAAACAGAGTGCTCTGTTGCAAGGCGGCAAAACGCTTTTTCAGGAAATCGACGTTCTCTTCGCCCCAGACGAAACTCATATGCGAGACGCTGGTGACAAAGCTGCGAGGATCGCGCAGGACATTACGCTGCACCTGGTGTGCCCAGAAGCGACGGGAAACCTGGAAGGCTTCGTTAATTTCCACCGCTTTTTTGATATCGACAGAACCGTCTGCGTTCTCTGGGGTGTAGTTCAGCTCCATCAGAGCGGAATGGCCGGTACCGGCATTATTCCAGCCGTTTGAGCTCTCTTCGGCTACACCATCCAGACGCTCTACCATGCCGATGCGCCATTCTGGCTCCAGCTCTTGCAGGTAGGTACCGAGTGTTGCGCTCATCACGCCACCCCCGATCAGTAATACATCGACGTGCTTCTCTACTGCCAGTTTGCGCATGAGACGACATCTCCGTGTTGAAGGAAATCAACATGTTAAGTAGAGAAGCAGTGGCAGGCCTTCTGGAACCCGTCTGACTGCTTCGCCCTTTCTGGATTGCTGACAGCGAAAATCCACATGAATTCAAAGTGTTTAATCGCTGTTCAAAAGCGTCAGAAATATAGCATTGTTACGGGGTAATTAAAAAAGTGTTTAAAGATTAAAAATGAGAATGATGAGCGTTAAAAAATAAGCAACATTGATACGGGCCGTTGAACGGCCCGCCAGGGCGAAGGATATCCCACAGGATAATGAAGGGTAACTATTTGAACAGAATGAAGTTAGGGGCGAGGAGCACTGTCCGGCAATTTACGCAGGGCGATCGCCAGTCGGTTGTAAGCATTCATTAAACCAATGGTGATCGTGAGGTCGGTGATCTCTTTGTCACTAAATTCCGCTTGCACCTGAGCAAAAACCGCGTCCGGCGCGTGGGTCTGTGCAATCAGCGTCAATGATTCTGCCCAGGCCAGCGCCGCCTGTTCACGTGGGGAGAACCAGTTACCCGCTTCGCGCCAGACTTTGGTGAGCACAATTTTGTCCCAGGGCAGGCCCGCTTTATGTAACGCTTTGGTGTGCATGTCGATACAGTAAGCACAGCCGTTGATCTCAGAGACGCGCAGGAAGGCCAGCTCAATAATATCGTGTGGCAAACCGCTTTGCGTGACATAGCCTGAGACACCTGCCAGTGCTTTCATACCCGCGGGTGAAGTGGTGTAGAAGTTGATACGTTCGCTCATTGCCTTGTCCTTTTATCTGGGTAGGGCGCTATTCTCATCTGTTTTATGGGCGGCTAAAAGTGCCAGGAATTCATAAAAATAATGGTCCATCCGTTCCCGATATTCTGCTGCGGCGCGATACGGGCCACTCGCTGAGTGAGCAGATCCGTCAGGGGATCACGCAGGCGATTGATGAAGGGCGTCTGAAGCCCGGATCGCGCGTCCCCTCCTGCCGCGATCTGGCCGCACAGCTTGGTGTGGCACGTGGCACGGTACGCACAGCGTATGACATGCTGGTCGACGGTCAGCGGCTGGTGGCGAAAGGATCGGCGGGCACCTGGGTGAGCGAGGTTCACCACTCACCGGGAAAAAATCTGCTGTCGGATACGGCAGTGATGGCACCGCTGGCGGCGGTTATCCACGCTTTCGATCGTCCGCCGCTGACGTTTCAGATGGGCGTGCCTGCCAACGATGCCTTTCCTGCCAAGGTCTGGTCGCGCATTCTCACGCGTCATGCCCGGGAAATGGTGAGTAAACCGATCGGCTATTCCGATCCGCGTGGCAGCCTGGCACTGCGGGAACAACTGGTCAGCTATCTGTCGATGGCTCGCGGCATACGTTGTCAGGCTTCGCAGGTGATGATCACCAATGGTTATGCCGGGGCGCTGGGGCTGATCTGCCTGGCGCTGGGTTTGCGTGGCAAGTCGGTATGGACAGAAGACCCCGGTTATCTGCTGGCCCGTAAAGCGCTAACGCTTGCAGGTGTCGAAGCCGTTCCCGTTGCCGTGGATGAGCAAGGACTGTGCGTGGAGGAAGGAATACGGCTGGCGGCAGATGCCGCTGCGGTGCTGGTCACGCCGGGTCAGCAGGCCCCGTTAGGTATGACGCTGTCGTTGGAACGGCGAGCGGCGCTGCTGGCGTGGGCGGAACGCCAAACAAGCTGGATTATTGAAGATGACTATCTCGGTGAGTTGCAGCTGGAAGGGCGGGCGGCCCCGGCCCTGGCTGCGCTGGATGGTGGGCGCGTGCTGCATATTGGTACTTTCAGTAAAAACATCAGCCCGTCGCTGCGTCTGGGCTATCTGGTTGTTCCGGCATCACAGGCGGCACATTTTGCTGAGGCAGCTGCGTTGCTGGCACCCGCCTCGTCCTTTGTGCTGCACAACGCGGTGGCTGAATTTCTGCACGAAGGCCACTTTATGCGTCATTTACGCCGGATGAAGCGGCTGTACAACGAACGGCTGGTGGCGCTGCTGGCAGCACTGCAACCGCTGTTCCCGCAGGCAACGCGTGCGGCACTGGCGGTGATCATTGCGCTGCCAGAGGGATGCCAGGATACGCGCATCGCGCAGGAAGCACTGGCGTTTGGCATGGCGCCAACACCGCTGTCGGTGTGGTATCAGGATGAGGGGCGTCGTCGTTATGGGCTGGTACTGAGTGTGACGAATATGCCACGTGAAGGGTTTGAGGCGTGTGCGCAGCAGCTGAAAGCGCTGGTCGGGACATTCGGTTAAATCCTGCCCCGGGGAGGGGCAGGAGGCATCATCAGGCTTTTTTCGCTGCAGCAGCAGCTTTAACGATCACCGCGAAAGCATCCGCTTTCAGTGATGCGCCGCCCACGAGGGCACCGTCGATGTCTGGCTGAGCAAACAGCTCTGCCGCATTTTTATCGTTCACAGAACCGCCGTATTGAATGATGACCTGAGCGGCCACCGCAGCATCTTTCTTCGCAATATGGTCACGAATGAATTTGTGAACGGCCTGAGCCTGAGCAGGGGTGGCAGATTTGCCGGTACCGATAGCCCATACAGGTTCGTAAGCGACAACCACGCCGTTGAACGCGTCAGCGCCCAGGGTGTTCAGCACGGCATCGATCTGACGTGCGCACACTTCTTCGGTTTTGCCCGCTTCGTTTTCTGCATCAGTTTCGCCGATGCACAGTACAGGGATCAGACCGGCTGCTTTCAGCACAGCGAATTTTTTCGCGATCAGCTCATCGCTCTCAGCGTGATAAGTACGACGCTCAGAGTGGCCGATGATGATGTATTGCGCGCCCAGATCTTTCAGCATGTCGGCAGAGACTTCACCGGTGAAAGCGCCAGACAGGTTAACGTCAACGTTCTGCGCACCCAGTGCGATATGGCTACCGGAAATGGCATGTTTCGCCTGATCCAGATACATAACAGGCGGAGCAATCGCCACACCACAACCATCAACACCGCTCAACTCGGTACGCAGACCGGCGATCAGCTCGTTGACCATGTGTTTGTTGCCGTTCAGTTTCCAGTTACCCATAACTAATGGATGTCGCATTGTATCCTCCACGCTTAGAGAGTATTAAAGCTGCCAGCAGGCAGCATTGTCTGCCAGACAGTATAGAGATCAAACATCGGAAAGGCTTTGCTTTTCGTCATCCTTTGGGCCTGTCGTCTCAGGGTGTGCTCAAGGCCAGTTTTAACGGTTCCACCGCAAAGGTTAATCCTTTATCGCCGTTATCGGCCACGATATAGCGCAGTGCCCCTTCGGTCTGTTGGTAAAAGCGAGAGCCTTTGCCTTTGGTCACCAGCGCCTCGGCACGTTTCTGGCTTTGGGCTTCACTCAGCATCGGTTCGAAGTAATGAATCAGCGCTGCGATGTACGCCAGCGCTTTATCGCGTGAGGCTTTCTGTTCCGGGCCGGGAATGGGCAACCAGGTGATCTGCAACGTTTTGATTTTTCCCGTGCCTTGTTCCAGTGCAGTCGACGAATAAAGATTTTCGTTGATCTTGCTGGCAGCACGCGTCAGATTGCTTTTATCATTCCTGCTGTCAATGGCGCGATATTCACTTAACGGTAACGTTTTATTGGCAGCATTATACTTTTCGCGAAACTGGCCGATAGTCATATCAAAGGTGGGGGCGCCGGCCTGTAAGTAGGGCGCGCCAGGCAAATGCTCAGTCCGATCCTGCGGGTCCGGATCGGCGTGTGCCGCAGCGATCGTCATTGCGGATAGCAGTGCAACTGCTGCCAAAATCGCGTTCTTCATTTCAATGACCCTAACCAGTAAACTCAGCCCAAGATTAAAACGGACAATGACCGGCAAAGTCAAAGGGCACCCGGACTCTGAGATAAAAATAATGACGTTACAGCAATGGTGTTTCTCTTTTCGTGGTCGCCTGGGACGGCGCGACTTCTGGATCTGGCAGGTGGCCTGGCTGCTGATGCTGGTGCTGCTCTTTACGCTGGCAGGCAATGGTCTGTTGGATACGCAGACGGCCGCTTTCTGCGTGGTGGCCCTGCTGTGGCCCACCAGCGCTGTCATGGTAAAACGACTGCACGACCGTAACAAAGGCGGCCAGTGGGCGCTGCTGTTTATCGTCGCCTGGATGCTGATGGCCGGGCACTGGGCGATATTGCCGGCAGATGCGCAGTGGCTGGTGGGCCGTTTTATTCCCACATTGATCATGGTCGGTATGGTGGTTGAACTGGGCGGTTTTGCGGGTACACCGGGTGATAACCGGTTTGGCAAAGCGACGCAGCCTGTGGTGTATCTGCGCCGCCGCTCACCGGATTACCAGTAATGTTCGCTGGTGATATGCCCGGGTTTGCGCTTGAGATGTTTACGCATGCCGCGGGTTTCTTTTAAAACTTGCTGGGTATCGCGCACCATTTGCGGGTTGCCGCACAGCATGACATGGCTTTGTTCGGCATCGATGCTCAGCCCGGTCACCGCTTCCAGCTGGCCACTCTCTATCAGCGCGGGCACTCTGCCCGTCAGTGAGCCCGGGCTCTCTTCGCGACTGACCACGGTTTGAATCTGGAGTTTCCCAACGTAACGCTGCTGTAATGCCTGCATCACTGGCAGATAACTCAGATCCTGTGCATAACGTGCGGCATGGACCAGTACGATATTTTTGAAGCGCTCCAGCCCTTTTCCTTCCTGTAAAATCGACAGATACGGCCCGATGGCGGTGCCGGTTGCCAGCATCCACAGCGTTTCGCACTCAGGGATTTCATCCAGTACAAAGAAGCCCTGAGCATCCTGGGTAATCATCACCTCATCGCCGGGTTTCAACGCATGCAGTCGTGGGCTTAGTTTCCCTTCCGGCACGGTGACCAGGTAGAACTCCAGATTTTCATTGCTGGGCGCATTCACAAAGGAATAGGCGCGCACCACACGTTCACCGTCAATTTCCAGTGCCAGCTTGGCATATTGCCCGGCGGTAAACGGGTCGATGGGAGCGGTCACCGTCAGACTGAACAGGCTGTCAGTCCAGTCGGTGACATGTTTAACGCGGGCGTTGACCCATACGGCCATAAAAAAACTCCTTCATTCGCTTGCGACATAAGTGACGTCTCTGCGGCTATCTTCGCCAGCCATCGGTTTTTTTTCCACCCGACGGCCCGGGTGAAAGCTCATATCGACAAAGTATGAGCACTATTTAAACGTAGCGTAAAAAATGTTTTACAGACACGCCTGCTTTTACTGACAGTGGCGCCAGCGTTATTTACCGCGACCCCCTCGCTTTGCTACGCATTCCTGATATTTTCAGCGCCATTGTGCCGGTATGACTGGCCACCCTTGCTGGTTGGGTGAGTTTCCGCTTTTTATAAGAGTCGTAACTTAATGAAAAAAATAGAAAATGGCCATTTGCTGGTGATGCTGATGGCGTTGCTGGCGGTGGGACAGATGGCGCAGACGATCTATGTTCCGGCGATGTCGATCATTGCTGATGTCTTCCATGTACGCGATGGTGCGGTACAACGGGTGATGGCTGCCTATCTGATGGCCTACGGTGCCTCGCAGCTGTTTTACGGCCCGCTGTCTGACAGTATCGGGCGTCGCCCGGTGATCCTGATGGGAATGGCGGTGTTTATTGCCGGATCGCTCACCGCACTGTTGGCAGGCAGTCTGAATGGCCTGGTGCTGGGGGCTGCTATTCAGGGAATGGGCACGGGTGTTGCCGGGGTGATGGCGCGCACAATGCCGCGTGATCTCTACGCCGGTAGTGCGCTGCGTCAGGCCAACAGCCTGCTTAACATGGGAATTTTGGTCAGTCCGTTGATTGCTCCCGTGATTGGTGCCGGGCTGACACACCTGTTTGGCTGGCGCGCTTGTTTCGCTTTTTTACTGCTGTTGTGCCTGATTGTTGCTGGCGTGATGCTGCGTTGGCTGCCGGAAACGCGTCCCGCAGGACAGCAGACACGCCCGCTGTTCTCCCGTTACCGTCCACTGCTGGCCGACAGCAGTTTTGTCCGTTATCTGGTGATTCTGATCGGTGCGCTGTCTGGGATTGCGGTGTTTGAGGCCAGCTGTGGCGTGCTGATGGGAGGTGTACTGGGTATGAGCAGCCTCGCCGTCAGCGTGTTGTTTATATTGCCCCTGCCTGCGGCCTTCTTTGGTGCCTGGTTTGCCGGGCGCAGTGAGAAACCCTTCACCACGGTGATGTGGTATGCGGTGAACAGCTGCCTGCTGGCGGGCGTGATGATGTGGATCCCCGGCTGGCTGGGCGTGATGAATCTGTGGACGCTGATTGTGCCGGCATCGCTGTTCTTTTTCGGTGCCGGGATGCTGTTTCCGCTGGCAACGACGGGTGCAATGGAGCCCTGGCCGTATATGGCGGGCACCGCCGGAGCGCTGGTGGGGGGATTACAGAATCTTGGTTCTGGGCTGGTCGCGTGGCTGTCTGCGCTGTTGCCGCAAACCGGTCAGTTCAGTCTGGGGATGCTGATGTTTGCCACTGCGCTGCTGATCCTGCTGTGCTGGCTGCCGCTGTCAAAACATCCACAGCCGCACGCGGTGTAAGGCTGTCATTTACCCGCTTTGGTACCGGGCGAGGCGTGCCTCGCCCCTACGGTCTCAGAGGCCGTGTAGGGACCCCTAGGGTCTCAGAAGCCGTGTAGGGGTCGGGCATGCCCGACCCGCATTGACACCTACTGAGACGGTAGACGATCACAAAATATACGGGTGCAGGCTTTCGTCTTTCAGATCGAGGTAATGGATCGACTGAATACGGCGGATGGTGCGGGATTTACCACGTATCAGCAGCGTTTCAGTGGTCGCCATATTGCCCTGACGGGTGATGCCTTTTAACAGGTCGCCGCTGGTAATGCCGGTCGCGGAGAAAACCACGTTGTCGTTGCGCGCCATCTCTTCCAGCTTCAGCACCTGTCCGGCAGCAATCCCCATTTCCGCACAGCGTGACAGCTCCTGTTCGCCCAACTGACGGTTCTCAGGGGTATCACCCTTAACGTCATGACGTGCCAGCAGACGAGCCTGCATATCGCCATCCAGCGCACGGATCACCGCTGCGGAGACTACGCCTTCCGGTGCGCCACCGATGCCGTACATCACGTCGACTTCGCTGTCCGGCATGCAGGTCAGGATCGACGCGGCAACATCACCGTCCGGGAACGTAAATACGCGTACGCCAAGCTGTTGCAGGCTGGCAATCACCGCATCGTGGCGTGGTTTCGCCAGCAGGGTCACGGTCAGTTCTGTCAGGGATTTATTCAGGGCACGGGCAACGCGTTGCAGGTTCTCTTCCAGCGGCAGGTTAAGGTCAATAGCGCCTTTAGCCCCAGGACCGACCACCAGCTTCTCCATATACATATCCGGTGCGTGCAGGAAGGTGCCTTTGTCCCCGACGGCCATGACCGCCAGTGCATTGGCCTGCCCCAGTGCGGTCATGCGCGTACCTTCAATGGGATCGACGGCAATATCCACCGCATCTCCGTTGCCTGTCCCGACTTTCTCGCCGATATACAGCATCGGCGCTTCATCAATTTCCCCTTCGCCAATCACGATCTGACCGTCGATATCCACTTTGTTGAGCATGATGCGCATTGCATGTACGGCTGCACCGTCTGCCGCATTTTTATCGCCACGCCCCAGCCACTTATAGCCAGCCAGTGCCGCTGCTTCTGTTACGCGGGAAAATTCAATCGCCAGTTCTCGTTTCATGATATGCCTTTAAGGAAACTAATGAGGCGGGAAGTTTATCACAGGGAGCGGAGCGGGGAAGGGAGATACCCGTGGTCAGGCGACCACGGGCAGGAGATGATTACTTGTCGTCAGCGTCTTCCCATGCCTGCGCACGGGCGACGGCTTTCTTCCATCCTGCGTACAGCACGTTGCGCTGGGTGGTTTCGATGCTTGGGCGGAATTCGCGCTCGATGACGGACTTGGCGCGCACTTCATCCAGATCTTTCCAGAAGCCCACTGCCAGACCGGCAAGGTAAGCAGAACCCAGCGCAGTCACTTCACGCACTTCAGGACGCTCAACGCGCGCACCGAGGATATCGGACTGGAACTGCATCAGGAAGTTGTTCGCCACGGCACCACCGTCAACGCGCAGTGATTGCAGACGGGTGTTGGCATCGTTCTGCATCGCTTCCAGCACGTCACGCGTCTGATAAGCAATGGACTCCAGCGTGGCGCGAATGATGTGGTTAGCATTGGCACCACGCGTCAGGCCGAAGATAGCGCCTCGGGCATACGGGTCCCAGTAGGGGGCACCCAAACCGGTGAATGCAGGCACCATATACACGCCGTTGGTGTCTTTGACTTTGGTGGCGAAATATTCGGAGTCAGTAGAGTCACTGATCAGCTTCATTTCGTCACGCAGCCACTGAATGGATGCACCGCCGATAAACACCGCACCTTCCAGCGCATAGTTCACTTCGCCACGTGGGCCGCAGGCGATGGTGGTCAGCAGGCCGTGTGTTGAGGTCACCGCTTCTGTACCGGTGTTCATCAACATAAAGCAGCCCGTGCCATAGGTATTTTTCGCCATACCCGGCTGGACGCACAGCTGGCCATACAGCGCCGCCTGCTGGTCACCCGCAATACCGGCGATTGGAATACGCGTTCCGCCTTTACCACCGATGTTAGTCTGGCCGTAAACCTCTGACGAGGATTTCACTTCCGGCAACATTTCACGCGGGATATCGAGAATGTCCAGCATGCGCTGATCCCACTCCAGCTTGTGAATATTGAACATCATGGTACGGGAGGCGTTGGTGTAGTCGGTGATATGAACCCGTCCCTGCGTCATTTTCCACACCAGCCAGGAGTCGACGGTGCCGAACAGCAGTTCGCCACGGCGTGCACGCTCGCGGGAGCCTTCCACGTGGTCGAGGATCCACTTCACTTTGGTGCCGGAGAAGTACGGGTTAATCACCAGACCCGTGGTATGACGGATGTACTCTTCCAGGCCTTCTTTTTTCAGCTTCGAGCAGTAGTCGGCGGTACGCGGGTCCTGCCAGACGATGGCGTTGTAAATCGGCTTGCCAGTTTCTTTGTCCCACACAATGGTGGTTTCACGCTGATTGGTGATACCAATCGCGGCAATCTCGTCAGAGTTAATGTCCGCATGTGCCAGGACTTCGACCAGGGTGGAGCTCTGTGACGCCCAGATATCCATCGGGTCATGCTCAACCCAACCCGCTTTCGGGTAGATTTGCTGGAATTCACGCTGCGATACCGCAACGATATTGGAGTCATGATCCAGAATCACGGCGCGGGAACTGGTGGTTCCCTGGTCGAGTGCGACAATGTATTTTTTTTCTACGGTCATAATAGGTTCCTGATGGTGTAAGCAATGAGCAGGATTACGCTTTACGCTGTGCAGCGCGCGGTGCTGATTTTTCCTGTTTCTCCACAACCTTACCCGGAAGGTTGTTGGCAATCAGGGCGCGGTAGCCAAAGGCTCCGAGGCTTGCACCGATCAGTGGGCCAAAGATCGGAACAAGGAAATACGGAATATCACGGGCACCGGTGAAGGCAACATTACCCCAGCCAGCCACCCAGGCGAACAGCTTAGGTCCGAAATCACGTGCCGGGTTCAGTGCAAAGCCAGTCAGTGGGCCCATTGCGGCACCGATGATGGCGATAAGGAAACCAATCAGCAGCGGTGCCATCGGGCCACGCGGCAGGCCGTTACCGTCATCGGTCAGCGCCATAATCAATGCCATCATGATAGCGGTAATGACCATTTCAACCAGGAATGCCTGACCCACGCTGATGTGCGGGTTAGGATACGTGGAGAAGATGCCCGCGAGGTCGAGGCTCTCAACGCTGCCACGTACCATGTGATGTGTCTGTTCGTAATCGAGGAAGAGATTGTGATACAGGCCGTACACCAGCGCTGCGGAGCAGAATGCACCCGCTATCTGCGCAATCGTATAGGGCAGCACTTTACGCCCTTCGAAATTGGCGAATAGCCACAGCGCGACGCTGACGGCGGGGTTCAGGTGAGCACCTGAAATACCCGCGGTCAGATAGACGGCCATCGCAACGGCCAGGCCCCAGACAATACTGATTTCCCAGAGGCCGAAACTGGCTCCGGCAACTTTCATTGCGGCCACGCAGCCAGCACCGAAAAAGATGATCGTGGCAGTGCCGAGAAACTCGGCGATGCACTGCCCCTTAAGTGTACTTGTTGTCTGACTCATGATGAATTCCTGAAGGCGAGGTTAATGGTTTAGCTTCTTAGTTTTGTTTCATCCATGAATCACCCAAATCTTATGTAGGGCTGTTGTGAATTTATCGTTAACGAGCATAAACGAGAAATAGCGAAATCAAAAATTGTGTTCTGTGTCATAAAAATGAGCGTTTTCGCGTCTTTTTGCTTTCCAAAAACGACCTGGTGCGCGTTTGATCGCGTGTGAAATGCGCAATTATTTAACGCTGACCTTACATCAGGAGGGGGAAGATGTTAATGAGACCAGGTATAGACTGAAAATTGTTACAGACTACGCCCTGTAAGGGTTCGCTGCTGGACTTGAGCTGTCGCTCTACTTACAATCGGAGAATCGTTGTTATCCGCGGAATGCCGGTTCATTCCTCACCCCTGCGGCTAGCATCATCAACGCCCTGCGATTAGGAGAGGTTATAGACATGTCATTTGAAGTATTCGAGAAACTGGAAGCGAAAGTGCAGCAGGCGATTGATACCATCACGCTGTTGCAGATGGAAATCGAAGAGCTTAAAGAACAAAACGGTAATTTGAACCAGCAGGTTCAGCAGGCAGCAGGCAGCAGTGATGCGCTGGTGCGTGAAAATCAGCAGTTAAAAGAAGAGCAGCATGTCTGGCAGGATCGTCTGCGGGCTTTGCTGGGAAAAATGGAAGAGGTGTAATGCTGCACCTGGCGTAAAAGCAGGAAGCAAGCAGAAAACGGGTGCCCTGGGGCACCCATTTTATATGTTCGTCTTTATTCGATGTCGAGCGCGTCTTCGGACAGGATCATTCCCGTGTTGTCTGCGTACAGATGATCGCCGGAGAAGAACGTGACGCCACCAAAGTTCACCCGCACGTCGCTTTCACCAATGCCTTCACCTGCAGCCCCGGCAGGAATAGCCGCGATGGCCTGAATGCCGATATCCAGTTCTTCCAGATCATCCACCTGGCGAACAGAACCATACACCACAATGCCTTCCCACTCATTTTGCTGAGCCAGCGTTGCGAGCGCGGCGTCCACCAGCGCACGGCGTACTGAACCACCACCATCAACCAGCAGAACACGACCACGGCCGTTTTCCTCCAGCAAATCATAGAGCAGCCCGTTATCTTCGAAACATTTTACCGTGGTGATTTGCCCGCCAAACGAGGTGCGACCACCAAAGTTTGAGAAAAGCGGTTCAACGACATTCACATCTTCATGGTAGATGTCGCACAGTTCTGAAGTATCGTATTTCATAGGGGTTTCGTCTGTTTGCCGCAGGAGGGCTAAGTATATCGCTTAAAGGCCACTGTTGGCAAAATCATCAATTGTTAAAAATTGCGATGGGTCAAGCACATCGCGTTTAGCTGAACACTAAGCCGATGGCAAACAGGATATTGATCAGCAGGGCTGCTTTAACGGTTTTTTCCAGCATGGGTCGCATCGCCAGTGCACTGGTTTCTCGCAAAATGAAACGTCCCTGCTGCCACAACAGAGGTGCCGCGAGCAGGAATAACCAACCCACCGGACGCAGGCTGACCAGCGCACTGTAGAGAGCAAAGCAGGCCAGTGCGGTGGTTAACAGCACGGCATGATAGCGGCGTGCTCCATGTGCACCCAGGCGAACTGCCAGCGTAAATTTCCCATTCTGCCGGTCGCTGTCGATATCGCGCAGGTTGTTGACGTTCAGTACGGCGGTCGCCAGCAGGCCACAGCCACTGGCGGGCAGCAGCAGCAGCAGATCAATCTGGTGTGTTTGCAGATAGCTACTGCCGATGACCCCCAGCCAGCCAAAGAAGATCATCACAGACAGATCCCCAAGGCCAAGATAGCCATAGGGTTTTTTCCCCACGGTATAAGCGATGGCTGCGACTATCGCCAGCGCGCCCATCGCCACAAAGCCGAGGATATCGGCGGGAGACTGGCAGGCCCGCAGGATCAGTAGCAGGCCACAGCCGGTGGTGATGGCCACGGTCAGCATCAGCGCGATGCGCATCTGCTCTTTGGTGATCGCCCCTTTCTGCATGCCACGCAACGGCCCGATACGCTGCGGCGTATCGCTGCCTTTCAGCGCATCGCCGTAGTCATTCGCCAGGTTAGAGAGGATCTGTAACAGAGTGGTGGTCAGCAGCGCCAGCAGGGCGATGGTGGGGTCAAAATACCCCTGATGCCACGCCAGAGCGCTACCGGTAATGATCGAGGCACAGGCCAGCGGCAGTGTGCGCAGACGCAGGCTTTCCAACCAGGCCTGGGGCATTGAGAGTGGGGGAGCCAGTTGAGTATTATCCATGACAGGTTGCGCCTCCGATCCGTTTCAGGTCCAGTGCGGCGAGTGCCAGCACGATATCGGTGTCATGGTAAGCGGCTTTTTAACAACGGGAGTTAATCCTGGTCAAGTTGGTGCAGGATATAAAAAAAGGAGGCCGAAGCCTCCTGATGTGTCGAGCCGTTTGCTTACAGGATAAAGCGGCTGAGATCTTCGTCAGCCACCAGCTCGTCGAGATGTTTGCCTACATATTCGGCATCAATGGTAATCGACTGGCCATTCAGGTCGCTGGCGTCGTAGGAGATGTCTTCCATCAGACGCTCCAGGACGGTATGCAGACGACGTGCACCGATGTTTTCAGCGGTCTCATTCACCTGCCATGCCGCAGCCGCAATCTTACTGATGCCGTCAGGGGTAAAGTTAATCTCTACGCCTTCCGTGTTCATCAGTGCTTTATATTGCACGGTGATGGAGGCACTTGGCTCTGTGAGGATGCGCTCAAAGTCGTGCGTGGTCAGCGCCTGGAGTTCAACGCGGATAGGCAGACGGCCCTGCAACTCAGGGATCAAGTCTGACGGGCTGGCTACCTGGAATGCGCCGGAAGCGATAAACAGGATGTGGTCAGTTTTTACCATGCCGTGTTTTGTCGACACCGTACAGCCTTCGACCAGCGGCAACAGGTCACGCTGTACGCCTTCGCGAGACACGTCAGGACCGGACGATTCACCCCGTTTACAGACTTTGTCGATCTCATCGATAAACACGATACCGTGCTGTTCAACCGCGTCGATCGCTTCCTGCTTCAGCTCTTCCGGGTTCACCAGCTTGGCGGCTTCTTCTTCCACCAGCAGTTTCATCGCCTCTTTGATTTTCAGCTTACGAGGTTTCTGTTTCTGCCCGCCGAGGTTTTGGAACATCGACTGGAGCTGACTGGTCATCTCCTCCATACCTGGAGGTGCCATGATTTCTACGCCACCGGATACGGCAGCCAGATCGATTTCGATCTCTTTGTCATCCAGCTGGCCTTCGCGCAGCTTCTTGCGGAAGGACTGACGCGCAGCAGAAGGCTCAGGTGCTGCTTCATTCTGGCCCCAGTTATTTTTTGCCGGTGGGATCAACACATCGAGAATGCGCTCTTCAGCCATTTCTTCGGCGCGGTAACGATACTTCTCAATCGCCTGTGAGCGCACCATCTTAATCGCAGAATCGGTCAGATCGCGGATAATCGAATCCACTTCTTTACCCACATAGCCCACTTCGGTGAACTTGGTCGCTTCGACTTTGATGAAAGGGGCGTTAGCCAGTTTTGCCAGGCGGCGGGCAATTTCCGTTTTACCCACCCCGGTTGGGCCGATCATCAGAATGTTTTTTGGCGTCACTTCATGACGCAACTCTTCGTCCAACTGCATACGGCGCCAGCGGTTACGCAGCGCGATGGCGACGGCACGTTTGGCGCCATCCTGGCCGATGATAAATCTGTTCAGTTCGCTGACAATCTCGCGCGGAGTCATAGCAGACATAAATTAGGATCCTTACGCTTTAGACGGTAATGCTTCGATGGTGAGGTTATGGTTGGTATAGATGCAGATATCACCTGCAATACCTAGCGCTTTTTCCACGATGTCGCGTGCGCCGATATCGGTGTTTTCCAGCAGCGCACGGGCTGCTGCCTGAGCGTATGGACCGCCTGAACCGATAGCAATTAAGTCGTTTTCTGGCTGGATGACATCCCCGTTACCGGTAATGATCAGCGAGGCATTTTCATCGGCCACGGCCAGCAGTGCTTCAAGTTTGCGCAGCATACGGTCGGTGCGCCAGTCTTTTGCCAGTTCGACGGCGGCTTTCACCAGATGACCCTGGTGCATTTCCAGTTTGCGTTCAAAAAGTTCAAACAGAGTGAAGGCATCGGCGGTACCGCCCGCAAAGCCCGCAATGACTTTGTCATTGTAGAGACGACGCACTTTTTTGACGTTGCCTTTCATCACGGTATTGCCGAGGGTAGCCTGGCCATCACCGCCAATTACTACCTGGCCGTTGCGTCGTACACTTACTATTGTTGTCACGGGCAGACCCCTTATTGCAGTCGGAAGATGACCCCGCACGTTTTGTACGGGGTACTGATGCAATCAGATATGGGGCGGGTTTGAGGGGTTTCAACCCCCGATGGACAGAGGAATACAATTTGAGTGGCCGGAACCACGCAGGCGTTTTAGCGTGCTGTCGGCCGCACTGCGGTTGTTATACGGTCCGATAACGACACGATTCCAGCCACCGCCGGTCGTGATCCTGCTTTCAAATCCTTCAAAAGCTAACTGAGCACGAATGGACTCGGCCTGGTCGGTACCTTTGAAGGAGCCACACTGCACCATCCAGCGCTGCGCGCTCTCTTTTTCCGCTTCTTTTGGCTTGGTTTCCACTTTCGGCTGCGCGGCAATTTCCGGTTTCGGCTGGCGAACAGGTTCGCGGGTGACCGGAGTTATCGGTGCCGGGCGCGGTGTCTGAGTTTGAGTCTGTGGCTGCGTGCGCGGCTGCGTTTGCTGCTGCGGCATACGCGACTGCTGCTGAAGCTGGCCCTGCTGCTGCTGACGTTGAATGGTCTGCTGGCGCTGCGCCGGCGTTTGTTCATTCCACGGCACTTCGTTGAGCTGAGTAGGTTGCTGGCGCATATCGGCCTGCATCTGGTCCAGTAGCTGACGCTGTTCATCGGTTAACTGGGTCTGGGAATGTGCTTCGCCCCCTGACGTCGGTTCTGTAGGCGTAGGAACGCCAAGCTGACGGTTCTCCAGCTCTTTGATATAGCGCCAGCGTTCTTCCGGTTTGGGTGGCAGGCCATTGCCGGTCGCCTTGTGGTCAGGGATCACTGGTGTATCTTCTTTTTTATGATGCGCGATAAACCACAAGCCACCAATAAAGGTGACCAGAACGGCAACCGCCAGCACTATCATGATTTTTGATACACCGGACCCACTGCTGCGCTTCTTGCTGCGACTGTTGGTATTTTTGCGACGCGTCCCTGTCGAACGCCCGCGGCCTACATAATCTTTTTGTGCCACTATCGTTCCGCTAATAATCGATGAAGGTAAGGCCGGGCTAAAAGAGTGAAAATGTGTACCCGATGATAGCCCGCCATGTTACTGAAGGGCCGGAAGTTTGACCAGCAGCGATCTTACTAAGAATCCGCTGATTTTTGCCCAAAAGCAGGCATGGCGTGCTACCCGCTATCTGGGAAAAATCAATCTTCGTCGCGCAGGGAGGGCGCGGTGCTCCCGCGAATTTTCAGCTCGAAGTCCAGCAGGCGTGAACCATTGCTGACCATCCTGCCCTGCAACTGCTCCAGCAAGAGTAGCATCGCTTCGCGACCTATGTTGAAACGCGGCTGGGCAACGGTGGTTAATTGCGGATCGCTGTAGCGTGACAGTTCGATATCATCGAAGCCGATGATTGACAGATCTTTTGGTACGCGCAGGCCCATATTCTTCGCCTGTGACATCGCACCCAGTGCGATGATATCGCTATGACAGAACAAGGCATCGGGCGGTTTCGGCAGGGTCATCAGATGTTTCATCGCCTGCGAACCGGCATCGAAGGTGAAGTCACCCCGCACGATATAGGTCGGGTCGACCGCCATGCCGTGACGGCGCAGAGCCTGAATATAGCCCTGCAGGCGATACTGGCACAGCGGCATCTCTTCCGGGCCGGAGATGCAGGCAATGCGGCGATGTCCGAGCTTTTGCAGGTGGTTAACGGCTTCAAAGGCTGCCGTCAGATTATCGATATGGACCGTTGGCAGTTCCAGCTCCGGTGCAAACTCATTGGCCATCACCATTGGCGGCAGATTACGTTGCTCTTCCACTCCGGTGTCAAAAGGGACATTGGAGCCAAGCAGCACCATGCCGTCGATCTGGCGGGTCAGCATCAGATTAAGAAAGGATTTTTCCTGTTGGTTCTGGTGAGCACAGTCGCCAATCAGTACCAGATACCCTTCAGCCGCCGCCACGACTTCAATGCCACGAATAATTTCACTGAAAAATGGGTCGCAGATATCGGGCACAATCACCAGTACGGTCCGTGATTCACTGCGTCGCGCGCTGCGCGTCATTGAATGCGGGGAGTAGCCGACGGCGATCACCGCCTGTTCAACCTTATAGCGTGTTGCAGCAGAGACCTTTTCCGGATTCATCAGGGCGCGGGAAACCGTCGCCGTTGATACGCCGGCTTTTTCAGCCACGTTTTTCATGGTCACCACGGATGTGTCTTGATTCTGCTCCAACGCTTTTCTCCTCACGCCAGCCCCTGAGCCGACCTGACCAACTAATAACGATGTATTGTCCGGCGACTCAACATGTCGCTTGCGGTGAACGCCCCCGCATTCTTAACAGATATGCGAGGTGGCTGTTACTTAATTTGCATAAAAATTGTGACTTGTGCGACTTTTTTCGATCCAGTGCGCAACTTTGCAGGCAATCGATTACGTTGTCAGCTTTCTGTCGGGTCGATATCTAACGTCCATTTCACCTTACGGGCCTGAGGCAGTGTTGAGATCAGGGGCAAGCTGGATTTAATCAGGCGCTGCAAGACGGCGCGCGAAGGATGTTGAAGCAGGAGCTGCCAGCGATACCGGCCACTGCGTTTTGCCTGCAATGCCGGAACCGGGCCCATGACCCAGAATGATTCACTGTTAAGTGGGCTGGCTTCGAGCAAATTGCGCAGCTGCTGCAGGAAGAGGTTGGCCTGCTGGTTGTCGTGATCCTCTGCACGAAACAGAGCGTGGCTGGTGAACGGTGGCAGGAACACGCTGTTGCGCTCGCTGAGTGCCTGGTGGGCGAAGGCATCGTAACCCTGATGCATCAGGGTTTGCAGCAGGGGATGTTCCGGATGATGGGTCTGCAACAATACTTCCCCCTGTTTACCGGCACGGCCTGCTCGCCCCGCGACCTGGGTATACAGCTGAGCAAAGCGCTCGGCCGAACGAAAGTCTGCCGAGAACAGCGCGCCATCGACGTCCAGTAGTGACACCAGCGTGACATCCGGGAAATGGTGGCCTTTCGCCAGCATTTGCGTTCCGACCAGAATGCGCGCCCCGCCGCGATGAACCTCAGCCAGTTGCTGCTCAAGCGCCCCTTTACGGCTGGTGGTATCGCGGTCGATACGCGTCAGGGGGACGCCCGGGAACAGCTCACTAATATTGTGTTCGAGCTGTTCGGTTCCCAACCCAACCGGCACCAGATGCGTGGAACCGCACTGCGGGCACTGATGGGGAACCGGACGCTGGCTGTCACAGTGATGGCAGCGCAGTTGGCGCTGATGCTGGTGCAGGGTGTAGTAACGGTCACAGCGCTGGCATTCGGCAATCCAGCCGCATTCATGGCACAGCAGCGTTGGCGAGAAACCACGACGGTTGAGGAACAACAGCACCTGGTTATCGGCTTTAAGATGCTGGCCAATTTTCTTAATCAGCATCGGAGACAGGCCACCCTGAAGCTTGACGCCTTTCAGGTCGACCAGCAGCTGTGTGGCTTTGGTGGCATTTCCGGCGCGTTTGCTGAGGTTAAGCTGGCGATATTTACCGGACTGAACGTTTTGCAGGGTTTCCAGCGCTGGGGTCGCTGAGCCCATCACGATTGGAATATTTTCCTGACGGGCACGAAACACCGCCAGATCGCGTGCGTGATAGCGCCAGCCTTCCTGCTGTTTGTAAGAGCTGTCATGCTCTTCATCAATAATGATGGCGCCCAGACGGGCAAACGGCGTGAAGAGGGAAGAGCGGGTGCCAATCACAATGGCTGTTTCGCCACTGCGCGCGCGCAGCCATACGGCGAGGCGTTCGCTGTCGTTCAGCCCGGAATGCAGCACATCTACCGGGGCGCTAAAGCGCTCACGAAAGCGGGCGATGGTTTGCGGTGTCAGACCGATTTCTGGCACCAGCACCAGTACCTGGCGGCCGTTGGCCAGAATGTTTTCCAGAACGCTGAGATAAACCTCAGTTTTACCCGATCCGGTGATCCCCGCGAGTAACCAGGCAGAAAACTGATCGTCGGCACTGCGTATGGCTCCCACGGCGGTCGCTTGTTCAGTATTGAGCCGCAGACGTTCGCCCTTCACCGTATAATTTTCCCGCCAGTCCTGGTGGGCACGTGGCTGGGCGCGCAGCTCACACAGGCCTTTCGCCCGCAGCGCTTGCAGTGTGGCCTCAGTGATGTCGTGCTGGCTGACTTCATGGCGATACAGCCCGCTGTGTCGCAGCGCAGCCAGTGCCTGCTGCTGTTTTGGGGCACGTTTGAGGCTTTCCGGTGCGGTCGCTTTGCCTTCTTCTGTCATCAGCCATTGCCAGAGAGGGGCTTCTTCGGCGGGTTTGCCCTGACGCAGTAGCACGGGCATGGCGTGGAACAGCACTTCACCCAGTGGATAATGATAATAATCAGCAGCCCATAGCAGGATGCGCCACAAGGAGGCGGGGTACAGTGAGTCGCTATCTAACACCTCATGCACGCTTTTTAGCTGGTCGAGGGGGAAATCGCTGTGTTCAACAATGCCGACAACCACGCCGATCGCCTTGCGCTTACCAAAAGGCACGCTGACGCGCCCACCGACCACGGCATGGCTGAGGTGAGGTGGCAACAGATAATCAAAGTTGCGGGCAAGCGGAACGGGTAGCGCGACCTGAACAACGGGCATGGATTCATCCGGGTGAAAAACAGGGCCAGTTAGTGTACACTGTGTCGTCCGGAATGTGCGGATCCGATTGCGGCGGCTGTTTAATTTCTGTATAGTTCGCCGCCGTTGGTATGGCATTTTGGTATCAACTTCACTTGAAATATTAATCTTCGTGTGGTGCCGGTGCAGGAGTGATCCTGGCGCGGGAGAGCGACACGGCCTTAACTGAGGTTTTCCCATGAAAAAAGGTATTCACCCTAATTACGCTGAAGTTACTGCTAAATGTTCTTGCGGTAATGAAATCAAAACCCGCTCTACCGTGGGTCACGACCTGAACCTGGACGTGTGTGGCAACTGCCACCCGTTCTACACCGGTAAGCAGCGTGATGTTGCTAGCGGCGGCCGTGTGGATCGCTTCAACAAGCGTTTCAGCATCCCAGGCGCTAAATAAGCACCCTGAAAGAAACGGTTACCGTTTCGGATGTAAAAAAAACCCAGCCTCTGGCTGGGTTTTTTTATGCCTGCTTATCGGGAAGCGGCGGTGTGTAATATGCGGGGCTATCGGGTAACCCGGCAGGCCCTGATGTGACATCAGGTGCCTGACCGGATAACCGAACGGTTTAGTATTCCCAGGTCTCAGGATCGACGCCCATTGCACGCATGATCGCTTTTGCTTCCTCGGGAATTTCGTCACTGCGTTCTTTGCGCAGGTCAACATCATCCGGCAGAGGCTGGCCGGTAAATGCATGCAGAAATGCTTCGCACAGCAGTTCGCTGTTGGTGGCATGACGCAAGTTATTAACCTGGCGGCGGGTGCGCTCATCGGTCAAAATCTTTAATACTTTCAACGGAATGGATACCGTGATTTTTTTAACCTGCTCGCTTTTTTTACCGTGCTCAGCGTAAGGGCTGATATATTCGCCGTTCCATTCAGCCATGAGTTACCTTAATCATATTAAATGTAGAATTGCCGAAATTTGGCTAATTATGCCCGAAGTCGATGGCTATCACACCGGGATGGCACAACTTTCTCTGGGGTATATCGACATAATTCTAACGGTTATTGACGCATTGCTCAATCTATACGCAAAGACATTTAGATGTCCAGATGTATTGACGTCTATCTCGCTGCTGTTTACTCTATCAGTCTTATCTTATTAACCAGCAGGAAGTTATGCACCATGACGCGTAAACAGGCAACCATCGCAGTACGTAGCGGTTTGAATGATGACGAGCAATATGGCTGCGTTGTCCCACCGATTCATCTCTCCAGCACCTATAACTTTACCGACTTCAATGAGCCGCGCGCTCATGACTACTCACGTCGCGGCAACCCGACGCGTGATGTCGTGCAACGTGCGCTGGCAGAGCTGGAAGGGGGCGCTGGTGCAGTGATGACCAATACGGGCATGTCTGCCATCCATCTGGTGTGTACCGTATTCCTGAAACCCGGCGACCTGCTGGTGGCGCCGCATGACTGTTACGGCGGCAGTTACCGTCTGTTCGATAGCCTGAGCAAACGCGGTGCGTATCGCGTGAAGTTTGTTGACCAGGGCGATGAGGCTGCTTTACAGGCGGCGCTGGCTGAGAAACCTAAGCTGGTACTGATTGAAAGCCCGAGCAACCCGCTGCTGCGTGTGGTGGATATTGCGTCGATCACCCAGGCTGCGGCAGAAGCTGGCGCGATTAGCGTGGTGGACAATACCTTCCTCAGCCCGGCTTTACAGAATCCGCTGGCGCTGGGTGCTGACCTGGTGATTCACTCCTGTACCAAATACCTTAACGGTCACTCCGATGTGGTGGCCGGTGCTGTTGTTGCCAAAGACCCGCAGCATGTGACTGAACTGGCCTGGTGGGCGAACAATATTGGTGTGACCGGTGGCGCATTTGACAGCTATCTGCTGTTGCGCGGCATGCGTACACTGGCCCCGCGTATGGCGGCGGCACAGCGTAATGCGCTGGCGATTGTCGATTATCTGAAACAACAACCGCTGGTGAAAAAGCTGTATCATCCTTCCCTGCCGGAAAATGCCGGACATCAGTTTGCGGTACGTCAGCAAAAAGGCTTTGGCGCCATGCTAAGTTTTGAGCTGAACGGTGATGAGGCAACGCTGCGTCGTTTCCTGAAAGCGTTGGAATTATTCACACTGGCGGAATCGCTGGGCGGCGTCGAAAGCCTGATTTCCCACACCGCAACCATGACCCATGCGGGCATGTCTGCTGAAGCGCGTGTGGCAGCGGGGATTTCGGAGACGCTGCTGCGTATTTCGGTGGGAATTGAAGATCACGAAGATTTAATCGCCGATCTGGATAATGCATTCCGGATCGCGGCCAAGAGGTAAGCATGAGTTATTCAGCAGTGGCAGGGGCAGACAGTTCGCGGCAGTTACATAAATTTGGTGGCAGTAGCCTGGCCGATGCCAAATGCTACCTGCGTGTTGCCGGGATCATGGCAGAGTACAGCCAGCCGGGTGACCTGATGGTGGTCTCGGCAGCCGGCAGTACCACTAACCAGCTGATTAGTTGGCTTAAGCTGAGTCAGAATGATCGGTTGTCTGCGCACCAGGTGCAACAGGCATTACGCCGTTATCAGAGTGAGCTGATTAGCAGTCTGTTACCGTCGGATGTCGCTGAACCGCTGATTGCTGAGTTTATTCATGACCTCGAAAAACTGGCCGTCCTGCTGGATAACAAAATCACTGATGCAGTTTATGCACAAGTCGTGGGGCACGGTGAAATCTGGTCGGCACGTCTGATGTCAGCGGTGCTGAACCAGCGGGATATTCACGCAGGCTGGCTGGATGCTCGCGATTTTTTACGCGCCGAACGTGCCGCACAGCCGCAGGTGGATGAAGCGAAGTCACAGCCGCTGTTACAGCAGTTGATGGCGCAGCGTCCTGAACAGCGTTTGGTGGTCACTGGTTTTATCTGCGCAAATGATGCGGGTGAAACGGTGCTGTTGGGGCGTAACGGCAGTGACTATTCTGCAACGCAGATCGGTGCGCTGGCCGGTGTGACACGCGTGACCATCTGGAGTGACGTGGCTGGCGTGTACAGTGCTGACCCGCGTAAAGTGAAAGATGCGTGTTTGCTGCCGCTGCTGCGTCTGGATGAAGCCAGTGAGCTGGCACGTCTGGCGGCTCCGGTCCTGCATACGCGTACGCTTCAGCCGGTTTCAGGCAGCGATATCGATCTGCAACTGCGTTGCAGCTATCAGCCAGAACAGGGATCAACACGTATTGAACGCGTGCTGGCTTCAGGCACCGGGGCGCGTATCGTGACCAGCCATGATGATGTTTGTCTGATTGAATTCCATGTACCTGCACAGCATGATTTTGCCGCGCGGCATAAAGAGATCGATCAGCTACTGAAGCGTGCACAGGTTCGTCCGCTGGCAACCGGCGTCCATCCTGACCGTAATCTGTTACAGCTGTGCTACACCTCGGAAGTGGTAAACAGTGCCCTGACTCTGCTGGAGGATGCCGGATTACCGGGGCGTTTGCAGCTGCGTGAAGGCATGGCAATGGTGGCGATGGTGGGGGCAGGCGTTTGCCGTAACCCGCTACACAGTCACCGTTTCTGGCAGCAGATGAAAGATCAGCCGGTGGAATTTATCTGCCAGTCACAGGAAGGCATCAGCCTGGTGGCGGTGCTGCGCGTCGGGCCGACGGAACATCTTATCCGGGGCCTGCATCAGACGCTGTTCCGTGCGGAGAAGCAGGTAGGCCTGGTGCTGTTTGGCAAAGGCAACATCGGTTCCCGCTGGCTGGAGCTGTTTGCCCGTGAGCAGGAAACCCTTTCTGCGCGCACCGGGTTTGAATTTATTCTTGCCGGAGTGGTGGACAGCCGCCGCAGTCTGTTGAGTTACGACGGGCTGGATGCCAGCCGCGCGCTGGCCTTCTTTGAAGAGGAAGCGGTAGAGCAGGACCAGGAGTCGTTGTTCCTGTGGATGCGCGCTCATCCGTTTGACGATCTGGTGGTGCTGGATGTGACCGCCAGTGAAACGCTGGCTGCGCAGTACTTAGATTTCGCCAGCTACGGTTTCCACGTGATTGGTGCGAACAAAGTGGCAGGCGCGGCCAGTAGCAATAGCTATCGCCAGATCCGCGATGCGTTTGCGAAAACCGGGCGCCACTGGTTGTATAACGCCACGGTCGGTGCCGGGTTGCCGGTGAACCACACGGTGCGCGATCTGCGTGAAAGCGGTGACAGCATTTTGTCGATCAGCGGTATCTTCTCCGGCACGCTCTCGTGGCTGTTCCTGCAATTTGATGGCACGGTGCCCTTTACCGAACTGGTGGATCAGGCGTGGCAGCAGGGTCTGACTGAACCCGATCCGCGTGTCGACCTCTCCGGCCAGGATGTGATGCGTAAGCTGGTGATTCTGGCGCGTGAGGCGGGCTACGATATTGAACCTGACCAGGTACGCGTTGAGTCGCTGGTTCCCGCCAGCTACCAGTCGGGATCGGTGGATGACTTCTTTGAGAATGCCGATGAGTTGAATGACCAGATGGTCCAGCGCTTTGAAGCCGCTCAGGAACTGGGACTGGTACTGCGCTACGTCGCACGTTTCGATGCCAACGGCAAAGCGCGTGTTGGCGTGGAAGCCGTGCGTGACGATCATCCGCTGGCGGCGCTGTTGCCGTGTGATAACGTGTTCGCTATCGAAAGCCGCTGGTATCGCGATAATCCCCTGGTGATCCGTGGGCCAGGTGCAGGGCGCGATGTCACTGCCGGAGCCATTCAGTCGGATCTCAACCGCCTGGCACAGTTGCTGTAATCTCCTCCTCATTTGGGCCAGGCATGCCTGGCCCCTTCGCCACACCACACCATCATGAAATTCCCTCATCTTTGTTGAGGATTTGTCACGCCAGGCCATCATTTATCTGTTGACTGAATAACCAATTTCCGTCATTTTGAATGTCTGGACGTCTAAACGGATAGACGTTCAAGGTAGCGAGCCATCTTCAGCAGCGATCGATGAGGTAAAGGGTATGAGTTTTTTCCACGCAAACCAGCGCGAAGCATTGAACCAAAGTCTTGCCGAAATCAGCGGGCAAATTAACGTTTCCTTTGAGTTCTTTCCGCCGCGTACCAGTGAAATGGAAGACACCCTGTGGAGCTCAATCGATCGCCTTAGCAGCCTGAAGCCAAAATTCGTTTCGGTCACCTACGGTGCCAACTCAGGTGAACGTGACCGTACCCACAGCATTATCAAAGGCATTAAAGACCGCACCGGTCTGGAAGCCGCCCCACATCTGACCTGTGTTGATGCTACCCGCGATGAACTGCGCGCCATTGCCCAGGATTACTGGGACAACGGCATCCGTCATATTGTGGCGCTGCGCGGTGACCTGCCGCCGGGCGGTGGCAAGCCGGAAATGTACGGGGCTGACCTGGTCGCCGTGCTGAAAGAAGTGGGTGATTTCGATATTTCTGTCGCGGCCTACCCGGAAGTGCATCCGGAAGCGAAAAGCGCACAGGCCGACCTGATCAACCTGAAACGTAAAATTGATGCCGGCGCGAACCGCGCGATCACTCAGTTCTTCTTTGATGTAGAAAGTTACCTGCGTTTTCGTGACCGTTGCGTGTCTACCGGTATTGATGTTGAGATTGTCCCGGGTATTCTGCCGGTGTCGAACTTTAAGCAGTTGCAGCGCTTTGCCACCATGACTAACGTGCGCGTACCGGGCTGGATGACCAGCATGTTTGAAGGACTGGATAACGACCCGGAAACCCGCAAAATGGTGGGTGCCAATGTCGCGATGGATATGGTGAAGATCCTCAGCCGCGAAGGGGTGAAAGATTTCCATTTCTACACGCTGAACCGTGCCGAAATGAGCTATGCCATTTGCCATACGCTGGGCGTACGCCCGGGGGCGCAGATCATCGCCTGAGAGGGGCGGCACAAACAGAAAAAGGACGCGAAAGCGTCCTTTTTTGATCGTGGCGGGCGAACATCTGTAGGGGCCGATCATTTTTTCCGATCGGCCCGTGAGGCCAGATTAACCGGTATTACGCATCCCTGCCGCCACCCCGGCAATCGTCACCATCAGTGCCTGCTCAACGCGGGCATCCGGCTCTGCGCCTTCTGCTTCCTGCTGGCGTGAACGATGTAACAGTTCGGCCTGCAATACGTTCAGTGGGTCAGTGTAGACGTTACGTAGCGCAATCGATTCGGCAATCCACGGCTGGTCGGCCATCAGATGGGAATCGTTGGCGATGGTCAGCACCGCTTTAATATCGGAGTCCAGCTGGTCACGTAGCTGTTTGCCCAGTGCCCACAGCGACTTATCGACCAGGCGCTGATCGTAGTACTCCGCCAGCCACAGGTCGGCTTTCGAGAACACCATTTCCAGCATCCCCAGGCGGGTAGAGAAGAACGGCCAGTCACGACACATGGTCTCCAGCGTTTCCTGATGACCATCTTCCATCGCTTTCTGCAATGCGGCACCGGCACCTAACCAGGCAGGCAGCATCAGGCGGTTTTGCGTCCAGGCGAAGATCCACGGAATGGCGCGCAGTGATTCGACACCCCCCGTCGGACGACGTTTAGCCGGACGCGAACCCAGGGGTAATTTGGCCAGCTCCAGCTCCGGTGTGGCGGAGCGGAAGTACGGCACGAAATCGGCGTGTTCACGCACATAGCCACGATACATTTTGCAGGAAACATCAGAGAGCTGATCCATGATGCTGTTCCACTCTGCTTTCGGCTCCGGTGGTGGCAGCAGGTTAGCTTCGAGGATCGCGCCGGTGTACAGCGACAGGCTGCTGATGGTGACTTCTGGCAGGCCGTATTTGAAGCGGATCATCTCACCCTGTTCGGTGACACGCAGGCCACCTTTCAGGCTGCCCGGAGGCTGAGACAGCAATGCCGCATGCGCTGGCGCACCACCACGGCCGATTGAGCCACCGCGTCCATGGAACAGCGTCAGGGTGATACCCGCTTTCTCGCAGGTTTTGATCAGTGCATCCTGGGCCTGGTATTGTGCCCAGCTTGCTGCCATCACGCCCGCATCTTTCGCGGAGTCAGAATAGCCAATCATCACCATCTGTTTGCCCTGAATCAGGCCGCGATACCAGTCAATGTTGAGCAGCTGGCTCATCACGTCGTTGGCGTTATTCAGGTCATCGAGGGTCTCAAACAGCGGTGCGACCGGCATGGCGTAAGTAATGCCCGCTTCTTTCAGCAGCAGGTGAACCGCCAGCACGTCTGACGGCGTTTTCGCCATCGAGATCACATAGGCAGCAATCGAACCCTGAGGCACTTCTGCGGCCACGCGGCAGGTATCCAGCACTTCTTTGGTGTCGGCGCTGGGTTCCCACTGGCGCGGCATCAACGGACGCTTGGAATTCAGTTCACGGATCAGGAAGGCCTGTTTGTCGGCCTCTGACCAGCTTTCATAGTCGCCAAGACCGAGGTAACGGGTGATCTCTGCAATGGCTTCAGTGTGGCGGGTACTCTCCTGGCGCAGGTCAATACGCACCAGTGGAACGCCAAAGCACTTCACGCGGCGCAGGGTATCAAGAAGCTGACCGTTCGCGATGATGCCCATGCCACACGCCTGCAGTGACTGGTAGCAGGTGTACAGTGGTTCCCACAGCTGGTCGTTGGAGATCAGTAAATTGGCCGGGCGTGGTAAGCGCTCGCCCTTCAGGCGGCGTTCGAGATAAGCCTGAGTGCTCATCAGCTGGCCACGGAGGTTTTTCATGATCTCGCGGTAAGGTTCCAGGGCTTCCGGGTTACCACACAGCTCACGGACTTCTGGCGTACATTCAGACATCGACAGCTCAGAAACCAGCACGGCGATATCACGCAGGAACAGGTCGGTCGCTTTCCAGCGGCTCAGTTGTAAAACATGGCGAGTGATGTCGGCCGTGACGTTCGGGTTGCCGTCGCGGTCGCCGCCCATCCAGGAGGTAAATTTCACGGGGACAAAATCAACCGGCAGGGTGTAACCAAAAGCGGCTTCAACCTGTTCGTTTAGCTCGCGCAGGAAGTGAGGAACACCTTCCCACAGGCTGTTTTCGACGACCGCAAAGCCCCATTTAGCTTCATCGACCGGTGTCGGGCGGTATTTACGAATTTCATCGGTATGCCAGGCCTGTGCAACCAGCTGACGCAGGCGGCGCATGATCTTGCCGTGGTCATAATCAGACAGGTCATTGTGATCCAGCTGTTGCAGGCAGGTATTCACTTCTACCAGCTTATGGATCAAGGTGCGGCGGGTGATTTCAGTCGGGTGCGCGGTCAGAACAAGTTCAAGCGACAGGGACTCAATAGCTTCACGAACGGCGGCTTCGGTCAGGTCCGGCTGCTGCTTCAGGCGTTCAAACGTCTTTGCCAAGAGCTCCGGGTGATTCGCACCTTCGCCTTTTGGCGAAATGGTGTGGTACTGCTCGGCCACGTTGGTCAGGTTGAGGAACTGGCTGAAAGCGCGGGCAACCGGCAACAGTTCGTCATTGGACAGATTTTGCAGCGTGGACAGCAACTCTTGACGGTGGGCATCATTTCCCGCACGTGATGACTTAGAGAGCTTACGGATGGTTTCTACCTGGTCCAGGATGTTCTCTCCCAGTGCATCCTTAATCGTATCCCCGAGCAGTTTGCCGAGCATACTGACATTACTTCGCATTGCGGAATATTGTTCGTTCATATGACCCCTGACACCCTTCTTGTATTTGTAACTTTAATATCCGTCATACTTGAAGCTGCAACTACGTTGGCTGCTCTCACTCACCCGAATCACTGACTAATGTAAGCTCATCGGGACTCGCTCTTTTGCCGCCTTGCTGCAACTTCAACTATTTTGGCTATAAATAACCCTTGTGGGCATAACTTAGCCTTTTATCTAGCCACGTTAGCAACCATTCGTCAATTGACTTAAATTTGCCGCATCGTGACGCTAAATAGCGGGAATTTATGAAATTTAATTACAACGGAGTGAGATAAGTTATTCTTATCAACCAGAATAATTGAAATCGGTGGCAAACGGCTGTTTTGGCAGTCATTTACCCCCTTTTTTACTCAGTGATGGCAAAAATGATGCACCACCTGGGCGATTAACTCCCGGGTAGGTTTGATAAATGCCGTGTCAATAAATTCATCCGGCTGGTGTGCCTGATCGATCGATCCTGGGCCTAAAACCAGCGTCGGGCAGATTTCCTGAATAAATGGCGCCTCGGTACAGTAGTTCACTACTTCCGTTTCTGTCCCCAGCAATTTCTCCACGACCTGTACCAGCTGATGCTCGCGCGGGCACTCATAACCCGGGATCGGGGGATGCAGTTCACCCACGGTCAGGCGGCCTGGCCAGCGTGCACTGACGGGTGCCAGCGCTTCATTCAGCAAACCGTCAAGGTCGCTTAACGTCAGGCCTGGCAGTGGGCGGATATCCATATGCAATTCACAACAGGCGCAGATACGGTTGGCAGCGTCGCCACCGTTGATGTGGCCAAAGTTCATGGTCGGATAGGGAATGGCGAATCCGTCATGGTGGTAGCGCGTTTTTAGCGTATTACGCAGTTCCATCAGTTGGGTAATCGACTCGTGCATCAGCTCAATGGCGTTGACGCCGCGTCCTGGATCGCTTGAGTGGCCGGACTGGCCCTGAATGCGAATCACATTGGAGAGATGGCCTTTGTGGGCGCGAACGGGTTTCAGTGAGGTGGGTTCACCGATAATGGCGCAGTCCGGGCGCAGGCTGGTGGTTTCTGAGAAAAACTTCGCGCCTGCCATCGTGGTTTCTTCGTCAGCGGTGGCGAGGATATACAGCGGTTTTTTCAGCGTTGAAACGTCAATATCACGCAGGGTATCTAAAATGAAGGCGAAGAAGCCTTTCATATCGGCGGTGCCCAGACCGTACAGTTTGTTGTCGTGCTCGGTCAGGGTAAAGGGATCGCGCGTCCAGCGGCCATCGTCGAAGGGAACGGTATCGGTATGACCCGCCAGCAGCAGCCCGCCGGCGCCGTGGCCGCTCTTCGCCAGCATATTGAATTTGTTGTGCGTACCGGGAACGGGTTGGACTTCCACGCTGAAGCCAATATCGCGGAACCAGCCGGCCAGTAAATTGATTAAAGTCTGATTACTCTGATCGAGCGCGCTGTCGGTTGCGCTGATTGATGGTGTAGCAATCAACTGGCGGTAAATCTCGATAAAAGGGGGTAATTTTGTCTTCACTGTTGACAGTCCTTGAGTTAGGATAGTATCAATATTCATGCATTAATAGTGAATAAAAATACATTAACGACGACCGGATGGAAACCGATAAATTTGTCTTCCACGGTAGCAGTTCAACAGGCGTTTTGGCAGCCCTGAAGCGCAATGACTCACAGTGAGCGAGTGACTTTCATGACAAATCCGTTAATTATCAAGTTGGGTGGTGTGTTGCTGGACAGCGAAGAAGCGCTGGAGCGGCTGTTTGACGCCCTGGTGACCTACCGTGCTGCCCACCAACGCCCACTGCTGATTGTTCACGGTGGTGGCTGCCTGGTGGATGAGCTGATGACTAAGCTTGCGCTGCCGGTGAAGAAGAAAAACGGCCTGCGCGTGACACCTGCCGATCAGATTGACATTATTACCGGTGCACTGGCCGGGACGGCGAACAAAACCCTGCTGGCCTGGTCGAAAAAACATGGCATTGATGCCGTTGGTCTGTGCCTCGGTGACGGCGGAAGCGTCAATGTAGCGCAGTTTGATGATGAACTTGGGCACGTGGGCCTGGCAACGCCGGGATCGCCACGGCTGATCGCCACACTGCTGGAGGCGGGTTATCTGCCAGTAGTGAGTTCGATTGGTATTACTCAGGATGGCCTGCTGATGAACGTTAACGCCGATCAGGCCGCGACGGCGCTGGCCGCCACTCTGGGTGCAGACCTGATTCTGCTCTCTGACGTTAGTGGTATTCTCGATGCCAATAAACAGCGCATCGCCGAGATGACGGCAGAGAAAGCAGAACAGCTGATTGCTGATGGTGTGATCACTGACGGCATGATCGTCAAGGTGAATGCCGCACTGGACGCTGCCCGTACCCTGGGCCGTCCGGTAGATATTGCCAGCTGGCGCCATGCTGAACAGCTGCCAGCCCTGTTTAACGGTGTGTCTATTGGCACCCGTATCCTCGCTTAATTATAAACCTTTCCCGAAAAATTTCGGGTTGCAGCAAGGCGGCGACGGAATGAATCCCCGGGAGCTTAGTTCACTAAGTGACTGGGGTGAGTGTAGGAAGCCAACGTAGTTGCAGCGTGAAAGATGATGGGAAATTGAAGGAAGAGACAATGCAAGATAAAAGCATCAAGAAAATCGTACTGGCTTACTCCGGCGGTCTGGATACTTCGGCCATTATTCCGTGGCTGAAAGAGAACTACGGCGGCTGTGAAGTGGTGGCATTCGTGGCCGATATCGGTCAGGAACGTGGCGATCTGGAAGGTGTAGAGCAGAAAGCGCTGCAATCCGGTGCATCTGAATGCCACGTTGTGGACCTGCGTGAAGAGTTCATCAGCGAGTACGTGTATCCGGTGCTTCAGACCGGTGCCCTGTATGAAGGCACCTACCTGCTGGGGACGTCAATGGCGCGCCCAATTATCGCTAAAGCTCAGGTTGAGCTGGCACTGAAAGTGGGGGCAGATGCACTGTGCCACGGCGCAACCGGTAAAGGTAACGACCAGGTGCGTTTCGAAACCACCTATACCGCACTGGCTCCGCAGCTGAAAGTGGTGGCACCGTGGCGCGAGTGGAACCTGCGTTCCCGTGAAGCCCTGCTGGACTACCTGAAAGAGCGTAATATCCCGACCACCGCGTCGCTGGAAAAAATCTACAGCCGTGATGAAAACGCATGGCATATCTCCACCGAAGGCGGCGTGCTGGAAAGCCCGTGGAACGCACCGAACAAAGATTGCTGGGTGTGGACCGTGGATCCTTTGGAAGCACCAGACCAGCCGGAGCAGGTGACCGTTGCCGTTGAGAAAGGCCGTGTAGTTGCCGTCAACGGTGAAGCGTTAAGCCCGTTTGGCTGCCTGGACAAATTGAATGCTATCGGTGCCCGTCACGGTGTTGGCCGTATCGATATCGTGGAAAACCGCCTGGTGGGCATCAAGTCCCGTGGCTGTTACGAAACCCCAGGCGGCACCATCATGGTGAATGCGCTGCGTGCGGTTGAGCAGCTGGTTCTGGACCGTGACAGCTTCAAATGGCGTGAGCAGCTGGGCCTGGAAATGTCCTACGTGGTTTACGATGGCCGTTGGTTCGCGCCACTGCGCAAATCCATTCAGGCATCTGCCGCTGCCCTGGCAGAAGAAGTGAACGGTGAAGTGGTTCTGCAACTGTATAAAGGCCAGGTCACCGCGATTCAGAAGAAATCTGCTAACAGCCTGTACTCTGAAGAGTTTGCGACCTTCGGTGAAGATGAAGTATACGATCACCGTCATGCAGGCGGCTTTATCCGTCTGTTCTCACTCTCTTCACGCATCCGTGCGCTGAACGAGAAGAAGTAATTTTTTGGGCGAGGCAACTCGTCCCTACAGGTATTCGTAGGGGCGGCACATGTGCCGCCCTTATTACATTATTTGAATGGAGTACGCATCATGGCACTTTGGGGTGGACGGTTTACGCAGGCAGCAGATCAACGTTTCAAGCTCTTCAATGACTCACTGCGCTTCGACTATCGTCTGGCAGAGCAGGACATCACTGGTTCCATTGCCTGGTCCAAAGCGCTGGTGACGGTCAATGTATTAACCACAGAAGAACAGCAGCAGCTGGAAGTGGCGCTGAATGTTCTGCTGGAAGACGTGCGCGCGAACCCACAGCAAATTCTGGAAAGCGATGCCGAAGATATTCACAGCTGGGTGGAAGGCAAACTGATTGACAAGGTCGGTGCGCTGGGTAAAAAACTCCACACTGGCCGTAGCCGTAATGACCAGGTCGCTACCGATCTGAAACTGTGGTGTAAAGCGCAGGTCAGCGAACTGCTGATCGCCACACGCCAGTTCCAGCAGGCGCTGGTGGCGACGGCGGAAGCCAATCAGGACGCCGTCATGCCGGGCTATACCCACCTGCAACGTGCCCAGCCGGTGACGTTTGCACATTGGTGCCTGGCCTACGTTGAGATGCTGGCACGCGATGAAAGCCGCCTGCAGGATACGCTGAAGCGTCTTGACGTCAGCCCGTTGGGCTGTGGCGCACTGGCCGGAACCGCGTACGAAATCGACCGTGAGCAACTGGCAGGCTGGTTAGGTTTTGCCTCCGCGACCCGTAACAGCCTGGACACCGTGTCTGACCGTGACCATGTGCTGGAACTGCTGTCTGATGCGTCCATCGGCATGGTTCACCTGTCGCGTTTCGCGGAAGATCTGATCTTCTTCAACACCGGCGAATCCGGTTTCGTTGAGCTGTCCGATAAGGTCACTTCGGGGTCATCCCTGATGCCGCAGAAGAAAAACCCGGATGCGCTGGAGCTGATCCGTGGCAAAGTCGGCCGCGTACAGGGCGCATTGACCGCGATGAGCATGACCCTGAAAGGTCTGCCTCTGGCGTATAACAAAGATATGCAGGAAGACAAAGAAGGGCTGTTTGATGCGCTCGATACCTGGTCTGACTGCCTGCATATGGCCGCACTGGTGCTGGATGGTATTCAGGTGAAACGCCCACGTTGCCAGGAAGCCGCTGAGCAGGGTTACGCGAATTCGACGGAGCTGGCGGATTATCTGGTCGCGAAAGGCGTGCCATTCCGTGAAGCGCACCATATTGTAGGTGAAACCGTGGTCGAAGCGATTAAACAGGGTGTGGCGCTGGAAGCGCTGACGCTGGGTGATTTACAGAAGTTCAGCAGTGTGATCGGAGAGGATGTGTACCCGTTCCTGTCTCTGCAATCTTGCCTGGATAAGCGTAACGCGAAAGGCGGTGTCTCTCCGCATCAGGTATCAAAAGCGATTACTGAAGCGAAACAGCGTCTGGCGTAATGCCTTTTGTGTCAGGCATGCATAGGGTCAGGTATGCCTGACCCCTGGGATGACATAGGGGATGGGTATGCCCATCCCTGTTCGGTTTATGCCGTAAAGAACTGCTCTAAATCATCGCTTCCGCCAATATGGCGACCACCGATAAACACCTGCGGCACAGTGGCACGGCCAGTAACGGCGCGCAAACTGACGGTCGTGGCATCCTGGCCCAGCACGATCTCTTCGAACTGAATTCCACGATCTAACAGCATCTGTTTGGCTTTCGCGCAGAATGAACAGCCTGGTTTGGTGAACAGGGAAACGGATTCCTGCACTTTAAATTCTGGTGCGACGTAGCGCAGCATGGTGTCTGCATCAGACACTTCAAACGGGTCGCCCGGCTTGTTAGGTTCTACAAACATCTTCTCTACCACACCGTTGCGTACCAGCATCGAGTAACGCCATGAACGCGGACCGAAGCCGAGATCGGCTTTCTCAACCAGCATCTCCATGCCACGGGTGAACTCACCGTTACCGTCAGGAATAAAGGTAATGTGTCCGGCGTTCTGATCGGCCTTCCAGGCATTCATCACAAAAGTATCGTTAACCGAGACGCACAGGATACTGTCCACTCCATGTTTTTTGAACACATCCGAGAGTTCGTTATAGCGCGGCAGGTGGCTGGAGGAGCAGGTAGGAGTAAAAGCCCCCGGCAGTGAAAAGACGATCACGGTTTTGTCTTTAAACAGCTCATCAGTAGTGACATCGACCCAACTGTCGCCCTGACGTGTGTGAAAAGTGACCTGCGGGATGGACTTACCTTCCTGACTTGCAAACATAAAAGACCTCAAGGTGATTGAATTTGGTGTGCCCCTTTTTGGCACCGGCACATTATTATCATTCAGGCTTGATAGGGATAATCGTTGGTTGCTATGCTATCTATCGTCACGGGCTATCGTGAAAAAGAGGATAAGATGAATATTCGTGATCTGGAGTATCTGGTTTCGCTGGCAGAACATCGCCATTTTCGTCGTGCAGCCGATGCCTGCCATGTGAGTCAGCCAACGTTAAGCGGCCAGATTCGCAAGCTGGAAGATGAGCTGGGGGTGATGCTGCTGGAACGTACCAGCCGCAAGGTATTATTCACTCAGGCAGGTCTGCTGCTGGTGGATCAGGCCCGGACTGTGCTGCGGGAGGTCAAGGTCCTGAAAGAGATGGCCAGCCAGCAAGGCGAGGCGATGTCCGGCCCGCTGCACATTGGGCTGATCCCGACCGTTGGCCCGTATCTGTTGCCGCAGATTATTCCTACGCTTCATCAGACCTTCCCTAAGCTGGAGATGTATCTGCACGAAGCACAAACGCAGCAACTGCTGGCGCAACTCGACAGCGGTAAGCTGGACTGTGCGATCCTGGCATTGGTGAAAGAGTCAGAAGCGTTTATTGAAGTCCCACTCTTTGATGAGCCGATGAAACTGGCGATCTATGCGGATCACCCGTGGCACGACCGCGATCGTGTTCCGATGTCGGATCTGGCCGGGGAGAAACTGCTGATGCTGGAAGATGGTCACTGTCTGCGCGATCAGGCGATGGGCTTTTGCTTCCAGGCGGGGGCGGATGAAGATACGCATTTCCGTGCGACCAGTCTGGAAACGCTGCGCAATATGGTGGCGGCGGGCAGCGGTATCACACTGTTACCTTCGCTGGCCGTACCGAACGAAAGAGTGCGTGATGGCGTCTGTTATCTGTCCTGCTATAAGCCGGTACCACAGCGCACTATCGCCCTGGTGTATCGCCCAGGTTCACCTCTGCGTGGCCGTTATGAACAGCTGGCAGAGGCGATCCGTGAGCACATGCGAGGTGTGATGGGCCGCTTAGAACAGCCTGTTTAAACCGTTAAGCGCCGCCACCCGATAGGCTTCCGCCATGGTGGGGTAGTTAAAGGTGGTATTCACGAAGTACTCAATCGTGTTGCCACCGTTTTTCTGCTCCATAATCGCCTGGCCGATATGGATAATCTCCGCAGCACGTTCACCGAAGCAGTGAATACCGAGGATCTCTTTGGTTTCGCGGTGGAACAGAATTTTCAGACTACCAACGTTCATACCAACAATCTGCGCACGTGCCAGGTGTTTAAACTGCGCACGGCCCACTTCATATGGCACTTTCATTGCTGTCAGTTGCTGCTCGGTTTTCCCGACAGAGCTAATTTCCGGAATGGTATAGATACCTGTAGGAATATCTTCGATCAGATGAGCGGTGGCCTCGCCTTTGATCATCGCCTGAGCGGCAATGCGGCCTTGATCGTAGGCGGCTGATGCGAGGCTCGGATACCCGATGACATCGCCTACCGCATAGATATGCGGCTGCGCCGTCTGATACATACTGTTCACCTTCAGCAGGCCGCGGCCATCCGCTTCCAGTCCGACATTTTCCAGCCCCAGCCCATCGGTATTACCGGTGCGGCCGTTGGCGTACAGCAGGCAGTCTGCTTTGAGTTTTTTTCCGGATTTCAGGTGCATGATCACACCATCTGCCACACCTTCAATCTTCTCGAACTCTTCGTTGTGGCGTATGACCACGCCGTTATTCCAGAAGTGATAGGACAGCGAGTCAGACATTTCCTGATCGAGGAAAGCCAGCAGACGGTCACGGGTATTGATCAGGTCAACTTTGACGGACAGACCCCGAAAAATCGATGCATACTCACAGCCAATCACCCCTGCGCCATAGATAATCACATGACCAGGTTCATGGTGCAGATTCAGGATGGAGTCGCTGTCATAAACACGTGGGTGGGTAAAGTCGACATCCGGCGGATGGTAAGGACGTGATCCGCAGGCGATGACAAACTTGCCTGCGGTCAGGCGCTCAATGCTGCCATCGTGGCTCTCGATTTCAATGGTGTTGGCATCGATAAAGCGTGCATCCCCCTGGAACAGTTCACAGTGGTTGCGCTCATAGAAACCCTGGCGCATATGGGTTTGCTGGCTGATAACGTTTTCGGTGTGATTCAGAATGTCGGCGAAAGAAGAACGGAGAAGACGCGTGTGGTCGCTATACAGTGGGTTCTGGTTGAACTCGATAATGCGGCTGACGGCGTGACGCAGCGCTTTCGACGGGATTGTTCCCCAGTGTGTACATCCGCCACCAATATTGTGGTAGCGCTCGATGACGGCAATACGTGCACCTTGCTTCACCAGTCCCATCGCAGCACCTTCACCGCCAGGACCGGAACCAATGACAATGGCGTCGTAATCATAAGACTGTTGCATACCAATACGTCCTATTTTCTTATACAATTTTACAACGAGATTCTAACATCTCGCGCCTCAGTTCCCAATTCTAACCGTGCTTTTTGCCATCAAATGCCAAATGACAGGGTTAACAGCCGCTCACAAAGTTTGGCCCACTGTACGCTGAAATTTTTGCTATAGTGCCCACTTGCAGGCTAAACAGGCACAAAAATGGGCGTTAGAGCGCAGCAAAAAGAACGTACACGACGTTCACTTATCGAAGCGGCATTCAGTCAACTCAGTGCCGAACGTAGTTTTGCCAGCCTCAGTTTGCGGGAAGTTGCCAGGGAGGCGGGGATTGCCCCAACGTCATTTTATCGTCACTTTCGTGATGTAGATGAATTGGGATTAACCATGGTGGACGAAAGTGGTCTGATGTTGCGACAGTTGATGCGCCAGGCGCGTCAGCGTATTGCCAAAGGTGGCAGTGTCATCCGCACTTCTGTTTCTACCTTTATGGAGTTTATTGGTAATAACCCAAATGCCTTTCGGTTACTGCTGCGTGAACGCTCCGGCACGTCATCCGCATTTCGTGCCGCTGTTGCCCGTGAAATTCAGCACTTTATTGCCGAACTGGCCGATTATCTGGAAGTTGAGAACCGTATGCCGCGCAGCTTCACCGAAGCGCAGGCAGAAGCGATGGTCATTATCGTGTTTAACGCCGGTGCTGAAGCACTGGATATTGATGTCGATCAGCGACGCCAGTTGGAAGAAAGGCTGGTACTGCAACTGCGTATGATCTCGAAAGGGGCATATTACTGGTATCGACGTGAGCAGGAGAAGCTGGCGGTGACGCTGGAAGCAAAAGACTAAGCGGCCTGGTCAGGGCCTACATGGCAAATAACCTAGCCGACTGGAACAAATTCAAGGGGATGACATGAATTTAGCGACTGGCCGCGATAAAGGCACTCTGCTGTTAACATTTCTTACCGGGCTGTCGATTAACGGCTCGTTTTCGGTGCTGTTCAGCGCAGTGGTGCCATTTTCTGTTTTCCCTCTGATTGCATTGGGTCTGTCGGCCTGGTGCCTGCATCAACGTTATCTTAACCGTGCCATGCCGGACGGTATGCCCTCGCTGGCTGCGGGATTCTTCCTGTTGGGCATTCTCTTGTACAGTGCGATTGTCAGAGCGGAGTATCCTGAGATTGGCTCAAACTTTGTGCCGACCATTCTGATGGTGGCGGTGGTGTTCTGGATTGCTGTTAAGTGGCGCGCGCGTCATTCCAGCGTGTAATGCGAAAGCCGGGCGATGGATATCGCCCGAGCCAGATTAGCGGCGAGTCAGCAGAACGCCGCACTCCATATGGTGTGTGTACGGGAACTGGTCGAACAGGGCCAGACGCGTAATCTCATGAGTAGCCGATAATGTGGCGAGGTTCTCGCACAGCGTTGTCGGGTTGCAGGAGATATAAAGGATACGTGGATACGCCTGCACCATCTTCACCGTTTCGTCATCTAGGCCGCTGCGCGGAGGGTCGACGAAAATGGTTTCACACTCGTAGCTGGTCAGATCGATGCCTTCCAGGCGTCTGAAGCTTCTTTCTCCGTTCATTGCCTGAGTAAACTCTTCTGCCGCCATACGGATAATCTGGACGTTATCGATCTGGTTTACCGCGATATTGTACTGAGCAGAGGCGACTGACGGTTTGGCGATTTCCGTTGCCAGCACGCGGCGGAAGTTACGTGCCAGCGCCAGCGAGAAATTGCCATTGCCGCAGTACAGTTCCAGCAGGTCGCCGCGACAATCGCGCGTCGCATCCAGCGCCCATTCCAGCATCTTCACATTCATTGCCGCATTTGGCTGCGTAAAGCTGTTTTCTACCTGGCGATAGATCATCTCACGCCCGTCCACCATCAGACGCTCATCCACGAAATCCTGATCCAGACAGATTTTGGTTTTAGTCGCGCGGCCGATGAGGTGCAGATCGAAACCTTCAGCGCGCAGCGCATCACGCAGTAGCGTGGCAGCCTGCTGCCATTCATCATCCAGCTTACGATGATAGAGCATAGAGACAACGACCTGCCCACTGACCGTCGACAGGTAGTCAATCTGGAACAGTTTAAAACGCAGTGCACGCTGGTCGCGCACGGCATCGATCAGCCGGGGCATCAGGCGGTTAATCAGCTCACTGGCTGCGGGGAAGCTGTCCACCCGGATGCGGTCATGTGTCTTCTGATCGAAAATAATGTGGTACAGATCATCACCGTCATGCCAGATACGGAACTCTGCACGCATCCGGTAATGGCTGACCGGTGAACGGAAGACCTCGACGTTGGGAGCATTAAACGCAGACATCATGGATGTCAGTCGTGTCACTTTCTCTGTGAGTTGGTCGTCATAGTGTTCAACAGGCAGTTGTTCGGGTGTCATGGGCGTTCCTGAGTATGTGGCAGTGATAGCCGGGCGATTGTAGGGATTCTTTACCTCATGTCCAGTATTGTCCACGATTCACCCTTTATGGATGTCTGGATATCTGGACTTCTAACACATTTGTTCATAAAATGCGTTCCCCGGCCTCCCACGAGTTAATAGGGAATCCAGTGTAAATCTGGAGCTGACGCGCAGCGGTATAGAATGTCGTGACAATAGCGTAACGCAGACACTGTCTTTTGACGGGAAGTCATTGCCACCCAACGATTCTGAGCCCGAAGACCTGCCGGATTAACGTCGCATTTCTTACGGTCATCGCGTGCTATCGATCGTATGCCTGCGGCATCCTGCACATTTTTTGGATGCTTGGTCATGATTACAACAAAAAATACGCTGTTGGCGTTTAGCGCTACGGCAATTTCCCTCTGGGCGCAAAACGGCTTTGCACAGGACAGTAATAAAGAAGAAACGCAGGTTGTGACTGCGAATCGTTTTGAACAGCCAGTCTCTGCTGTATTGGCCCCTACCACGGTGGTCACGAAAGAGCAGATCGACCGCTGGCAGTCAAAAACGCTGACGGATGTGATGCGCCGCCTGCCTGGCGTCGATATTGCTCAAAATGGTGGACTGGGCCAGCAAAGCTCACTGTTTATTCGTGGCACTAACTCCAGCCATGTTCTGGTCTTGATTGATGGTGTGCGCCTTAATCAGGCGGGGATCAGCGGTGCTTCCGATCTCAGCCAGATCCCAATTTCACTGGTTCAGCGGATTGAATATGTACGTGGAGCACGTTCAGCGGTCTATGGTTCTGATGCCATTGGTGGGGTACTCAACATCATTACCACGCGCACTAAGGAGGGTACGACGCTTGCGGCAGGGGTCGGTTCCAACGGCTATCAGTCTTACGACGGTTCCACTCAGCAGATGCTGGGCCAGAATACTCGTGTGACGCTTGCAGGTAACTATACCTACACCAAAGGCTATGACGTTGTTGCTAATTATCCTGATGCGCTTGGCAACACTGCACAATCCGATCGTGATGGGTTTATGAGCAAGAACATCTATGGCGCGATTGAACATCAGATCAATGATGATTTTAGTGTCTTTGTTCGTGGTTATGGCTTTGATAACCGTACTGCCTATGACGGTAGCCCGACCTACGTTCAACCCGATACCTATGTTGATACTCGCCAGCTGTATAGCCAGACATGGGATGGTGGACTCCGCTTCAATAATGGTCTCTATTCTTCCAATCTGACCGCCAGCTACAGCCACACGAAAGATTATAACTACAGTCCTGATATGGGACGCTATGCGTCCTCCGCCACTCTTGATGACTCCCAGCAGTATAATTTGCAGTGGGCCAATAATGTGGTCGTGGGACAGGGCAGTGTGGGTGGCGGCGTTGACTGGCAGAAGCAGTCCATTGAGCCAGGGACTGCTTATGTGAATGACCGTCGTGAAGTGACCAATACGGGTTTGTATGCCACCGGGCAGCAGATGTTTGGTCCAGTGACGCTGGAAGGTGCCGTTCGTGGCGATGATCACTCCGTGTACGGCTGGCATAATACCTGGCAAACCAGCGCAGCCTGGGAGTTCATTGAGGGTTATCGTTTTATCGCCAGTTACGGGACTGCATTTAAGGCACCTAACCTCGGTCAGCTGTACGGTTCTTTTGGCGGCAATAGCAATCTTGATCCTGAAGAGAGCAAGCAGTGGGAAGGGGGCTTCGAAGGCTTAACGGGCCCTGTAACCTGGCATGTATCCGCATATCGCAACGATATCGACAGCCTTATTGATTACAGTAGTGCCAACGGCGGTTATTACAATATCAACAAAGCGACCATCAAAGGTGTTGAAGCAACGGCTTCATTTGATACCGGTCCGGTATCTCACCAGATTTCCTATGATTACGTTGATCCGCGTAATGCTGAAACCAATGAGATTTTGCTGCGTCGGGCTAAACAGCAGGTGAAGTATCAGCTCGACTGGACGGTGTATAATTTCGACTGGTCAGTGAGTTATCAATACCTGGGTGAACGCTACGACCGTCAATACGCAACAAATCCAAACGGTGATCTGGCCAAATTGGGCGGTGTCAGCCTGTGGGATCTCGCGGTTTCGTATCCAGTCACATCCCATCTCACTGTTCGTGGTAGAATTGCCAACCTGTTCGATAAAGATTACGAGACAGTGTATGGCTATGAAACCCCTGGACGGGAATACTACCTCAGCGGCAGCTACACCTTCTAAACCGCGCCCCACCGTGCTGGTCTTTGACTCCGGCGTCGGTGGGCTTTCTGTCTATGATGAGATCCGCAAATTATTGCCGGATCTCCATTATCTCTATGCTTTCGACAACGTTGCTTTCCCCTATGGCGAAAAGTCGGAAGAGTTTATCGTCGAGCGTGTGGTGACCATCGTGGAAGCGGTCACTCGGCTCTATCCTCTTGCGCTGGTGGTTATCGCCTGTAACTCGGCGAGCACCGTGACGCTCCCTGCTCTGCGAGAACGCTTTGAATTTCCTGTTGTCGGTGTTGTGCCAGCGATTAAGCCAGCGGCACGTCTGACCCGTAACGGCGTGGTTGGTCTGCTGGCGACGCGTGGCACAGTAAAGCGTCCTTATACTAAAGAGCTGGTGGCGCGTTTTGGTGGTGAGTGCAAAACCGAGATGCTGGGCTCTGCGGAACTGGTGGAGTTAGCAGAAGCTAAGCTGCATGGTCAGCCTGTTCCTATAGAAGAAGTAAAACGTATTCTGCAACCCTGGCTGCGGATGCAGGAGCCACCCGATACCGTGGTGCTTGGCTGCACGCATTTCCCTCTTATCAGTGAAGAGCTACAGCAAGTACTGCCTGAAGGCACTCGTTTAATCGATTCTGGCGCTGCCATTGCCCGCCGTACGGTGTGGCTGCTGGAAAATGAGTCTCCTGAGGCTTTTTCTCAGGATGAGAACATGGCGTTCTGCATGGATATCACTGAACAGGCAGTTCAATTAATGCCCGTTTTACAACGATATGGCTTTGCAAAGCTCGAAAAACTGGCGCTTTAGGGAACTTTAGGGCAAAAAATCATCACTCAGAAAGTTTTTTGCAATTAGCCCTTGTCACTCTCCAGAAAATCCCTATACTGCGCCTCCACTGACACGGAACAACGGCTTACAAGCCACCGGGTCAGGAGCGTCAGGTAACTGATAGCGCCGG
>NZ_VTDE01000010.1:0-138932 GCF_052824965.1 Erwinia sp. 1181_3 | reverse complement strand
GCTGTCCTGCTCGCTGGTCATCGTCAGGTTGCGGGCGACGTCGGCCCTGACCGTCTCGCCGCTGACCTGCGCGCCCGTCAGGGTGGTGTCGCGGCCGCTGACCAGGTTCACCGCCTGCCCGGCGTTAAGCAGCGTCTCCGTATGGGTGGTGCCGTTGCCGCTTTCGTGGCCTTTGCCCTTGTTGAGGCTGGCGGAGACGCTGATGCCGAACCCGCCGGAACCGACGCCGAGACCGACCCCGACGCTGCCGCCGCTGCTCTTGTTGCTGCCGGTCAGCAGGGAGGTGTTCTGCGCGGACGTCAGGATGATATCGCGGTTAGCCGTCAGGTCGATGTTTTTTCCGGCCTGCACGGTGGTGCCCTGGAGCAGGATATCGCCGTCGGTGCCGCTGCCGTTCGCGGTGATTTTTACGTTATCCCCGGCGGTCAGGCTGCCGCCGCGGGCGGTAACCTGCTCGCTGTGCTGCGTGGACGTAGACGACTGAGAACCGTAAGAGAGGCTGATCCCGACCGTATTGTCTGACGCGCCCGGCGTCCCGGACTGGGCGCTGGCCAGGCTCGCGGCCTGAGCGGCCTGCACCCCGGAGAGTGCCGCTTTGGTCTGCTGCAGGGCGGCGATGCGGCTGTCCTCGGTTTCCTGCGCCTGGTTGGCGGTCTCGACGGCGGTGTTGAGCGCGCTGCCGACGGCGCCGGAGAGGGCGAGGGTAAAGCCGCTCTGTTTCTGCTCGACCCTGTGAGTCTGTGCGCTGCTGTCGCTGGCGGCGGTAATGGCAACGTTTTTGCCCGCCAGGCTCATCTCTTTCGCGGCAATCAGCTCAGCGCTGCGGGCGGAGAGGTCGTTGCCTGCTTCAAGGCTGAGGCTGCCCGCGCTGCTGCCGACGGTGCTGATGGCGTGGGCGGTGCTGTTGCCGTCGTCGGTGGTTTTGACGCTCTGACGGCCGTAAGAGAAGCCGATCCCACCGGTCCCCATCAGGCCGGATTTGCTCTCTTTGATAAGATGGTTTTCCTGACGCTGCTCTTCAGCGGTGTCGAGGGTCAGGTTATTGCCCGCCGCCAGCCGGACGTCGTTTTCGCCCGCCACGTTGCTGCCGCGTACCGTCAGATTGTTACCTGCCAGCAGGGTCACGCTGTCGCCGGTCACGTTGCTGGCGGTTGCCTGGGTGGCCTCGATCTCATCGTGGGTCTCCAGCGAGCGGCCGGAGAGGAAGCCCTTGCTGGTCTGCCTGCTGTGTTCGGTCAGATGATACGCGGACTCCCCGGCCACGATATTCATATCGTTCCCGGCCACCGCGCTCAGGGCGTCGGTGGCATTGATCGAGGCCGCAAGGGCGTTCAGGTCATTGCCTGCCGACAGCTGCACGCTGCCGTTGCCGGCGATCTGGCTGCCGACGTCGCTGCGCTGGGTGAGGTCGCGATAATTATCGCCGCCCCAGTCGCCGCGTTCGCTGTGGGTGGTGGCGATCGTGCCGAGGTTAATGTTGTTCCCGGCGCTCAGCACAGTGGTGCTCTCTTTGCCGTTATTACCCACCAGAGTGGCGTTAAGGTTGATGTCGTTCACGCCCTGCAGGACCAGTTTGCCGCTGTCATTCTGGACGTAAATCCCGGCGGTGCGATCCAGGCTGCGGTTGCTGTCATCGCCGCTCAGGGTGCTGGTACTGTTCAGGTTGCGTCCGGCAGTGACCTGCAGGGCATCGTCCGCCAGCAGTGTGCCTCCCACGTTGTTGAAATCGGTGAGGGTGGCGATATCGATCGTGCCGCCGCGGATCAGACCGCTGTTAGTGACGTTGTTCGCCGTGATGGCAGTGATCTCGCGCCCGGCGAGGGTGCCGCTGTTGTTGAGGTCGTCTGCGGCCTGCAATGCCACGCGGTTGCCCGCCATCAGGGAGCCGTTACCATCCACGTCGCCCTCTTTCACCCGCACATACACCTGCGGGACCAGCACGCGCTGGCTGCTGCCGTCCGGGAGCTGAACGGTCTGCTCTACCATCCACACCATATCTGATGTCAGCAGGGCCATCTGTTCCGCGCTGAGCGCCACGCCCGTGGTGAGGTTGTGCTCACGGGTAAAGGCGACTCCGGCATCCATCAGGGCTTTGTACTGGGCATTATCATCGTCGAAGCCGCTGAGATAGCGCTGGCCGGTCAGGCTGGTGACCTGGTTGCGGATCAGCTGCTGTTCATAGAAGCCGTCGCCGAGGCGTTTAAGGATCGTATCCCCGTTCGGTGACAGGGCGTTCTGCATATAGTCGGAGCCCAGCCAGGTGCGCTCTTGGGTAAAGCGCGGATCGGTCTCCACCAGGTAGTGGCTGGTCGTGGAGGCGTGAACCGTATAGAGGCTGCCTGAGGGAACGCGGGTGTCCCCGACGCCGGTGCGCACGACTTCGCCGCTGCTGTTTTTCGCGCTTTCCCACGTCTGGCCTGCAGGCAGCGCCACCGGGCGATCGCTGCCGCCCTGGGCCGGGTTATTGTCTTCCCATGCCATCGTACTGAGGGAGATAGTCTGGGTCACCGGAGAGGGGCGGTAGCTGTTGGTATCTTTCCCCTGCGAGGTTTTGGTACCGCCCAGTTTCTTTTTCTTTTTCTTCGCATACCAGCGGGTCTGGCTGCCAATGTCGGTGATGATTTTCACCCCACTGGTGGCATCATTATTGAGCAGGCTAATCACCCCACCCAGCACCTTCGCGGCGATGACCTGGCTGTCCAGGTTATTCATCTGGTCGCTGTTAATGGTGAGGTTGCCGCCGGAGAGAATTTTCCCCGGATCGCTCTCAATAACACGCGTTTCCTGGACGGTGCGGGTGTAGTTGTATTCGTAGAATTTATCGCTGCTGCTGCCGTCCGGCATTTTCGCCGAGTGGACGCCGTACTTATTTTTCTGACTGGTGTTAACCTGGCTCCAGTCGTAGCGCTGAGTCTTGCCGCTCAGCACGGCTTCATGGTGGCGGCTGGTCCCCGTCACCACCACGTCCGTCACCAGATGGTTATTCAGGTTATGGATAGTCTCCATATCAAGGCGCATATCGCCGCCCGACTCAATGGTGGCACCGCGATTGGTCAGCACTCCGCCGCGCCCGGTGGCGTTCAGATTCGTGTCCAGGCTGCCGCCTATGCCCATCGCACCCGCGCTGTAGATCAGCCCATGGCCGGTGTTGTTCAGCGTCCCGGCGGCGATATCCAGCCGATCGCGGGCCGCCACGGTCGCGGCCACGCCGTTTTCTGCCCCGTTATCCAGGGTGTTCGCCTTAATAGCGACATGGTCGCCGTAAATACGCCCGGCGCCGAGGTTCGTGAGGGTGCCGGTGTCAATATGGGTCAGGGTGCCGTCGATCAGGCCCCGGTTGACCAAAGAATCGCTCAGTAAGAGATGGGATTCACCGCCCCCCAGCTCTGCGTCCCGCGCATTGGTGGCGCTGGCGGCCTGCAGCGTCAGGGTCTTACCCGCCAGCAGTTTGCCCTGGTTGTCCACGGTGCCGCCGCTGGTCAGCGTCAGGTCGCCATTTGCCAGCAGCAGGCTCTGGTTGGTCAAGCCCTGCTGCAGGCTGAGGTTCAGATCGCCTTCGGAGAGGATTTTTCCGTCGCCGCTGACCGTATCCGCCGTTATGTCCATGCGCTGCCCGGCGACAAGGTTGCCCTCGCGGTTAGTGATGCTGCGGGCATTGAGGTCCACATTTTTGCCGCTCAGGGTGCCGCCGTCATTCAGCAGGCGGCCTGTGCTGCGGGCCTCAAGTTTGCCGGTGGCGTCCACGCTGGCCAGGCTGAGATCCAGATCGCCATGACCGGCGTCCAGGGCGGTATTGCCTGTTGCCGTCCGGCTGCCGCTGGCATCAATCCCCTGAGCGTTGGCGGTGAGGGTGCCGCCGGCAATATTTTGTCCCTGCAGGGTCAGGCGACCGTGGCTGGAAAGGGTGACGTCGCCATGCTCGCCTGCCTGCCCGTCTTTATCGATACCGGCGGCAAGGGTGCTTTGTGCGGTCGCGGTGATGCGGTTTCCGCGCAGGGTCAGATTATCGGCGGTGGCGAGGGTGCCGCTGTGTTCGATTTCGCCCCGGCTGTTCACCTCCGCACTCCCGCCAGCGTAGATTTTTCCACTATTTCTGACGCTGCCTGCGGTCAGCCTCATATCACCCGCGCTGTTCAGGTTGCCGCTGTTGTCAATCTGGCCATCGGCGGTGACCACCACCGTTCCGGCCTGGGCCCCGATATTCCCGGCGTTGCGCACGCCGACACCCGCTTCGCTCCCGGTGAGGCGGATTTTTCCTGCATACATCCCGCCAAGGCTGGCAACATCCACGGCAAGCTGAGGACGCGTCGCCGCATCACCGTTTTTGGCCACGATTTTTTCATGGGCGGCATCAACGGTGCTGGCCCCGGCGGTGACCTTAAGGTCATTGGCCCAGAGTCCGGCGTTCACTTTTACCGAACGGGCGATAATGTCGGTGTAATCCTGGCGGGAGGTATCCATCCCTTTGCCCTGAATAACGATATCGCCCTTGCTGACGTCGTAGCCGGTCAGGTTGCCGTTGTTCAGCTGCGCCTGCCCGGTAGTCAGGGTGGCGCGGTTGGCGTTGATAAAGCCGCAGCCGTCGCAGGTAATGCCCGATGGGTTGGCGATCACCACCTGGGCCTTTTTGCCCGCCACTTCAATGTAGCCGTTAAGCTGACTCGGATTGCGCGAGTTTACTTCGTTAAGGATGATTTTGGCTTCACCGCGCGACAGCCACGGGTTGCTGGCCACCATACCGCCGATCTGGGTGGAGGCATGGGTACGGCTGTTGTTGAGGATGACGCCTTTATTGTTCACGTCGAACTGGCTGTAAACGTTGCGGGAAACCCCGCCCTTGCTAGGTGTCTGGATATTGACCTGGGGTGTACCGTTGGCGCTGCTGATAATAGTCGGCTGCTGCGAACCCGGCGCGCTCTTATCGGCCACGACATTGGCCGTTGCCGGTTGGACTGCGCCCAGCGCGAGCAGCAGGCCGAAGGCGAGGGCATTCAGGCGAGTGATGCACTGACGCTGCACGCTGGCGGTGCCAGACGCCGGGCAGGCTACCGCACGACAGCTTCGGGTGATTTCTGCCACCACGACCAACATACCGCGTGCTTTATTGAACACGATACGATACAGATTTTTATTCATCCTTAAATCCCACTCATCAATGGAAACCCGTTATGTCGTGAGGTGACGACTCAGTAACTCCAGTTCAGGCTAAAACCCAGGGTGTAAGGGCTGGTTTTAAAGCCGTCAGGTCTCGAGAAGGGCACGCCCGCGAAGGCGTCGTACCCGGTATTAAAAACAGTGCCGCGCAGGCCGGCAACGCCGCCTGCCAGATGTTGACCAATCAGCATGCCTGCGCTGCTGGTGCCGCCGACTTCGCCGTAATCCGCGCCCAGATAGAACTCCTGTTGCGGCAACGGCGTTTGCCAGGCGAGGTCATTGCGCACGAACCAGCCACGGCTGGCGCTCAGGTTGCGTTCGCCATCGAAGCCGCGCACCGTCCAGCGTCCGCCGATGGAGAATTCATCCTGCGGCGTCAGGGACATTGAACTCATCTGGCGCAGATACTGCACGTTGTAGCGGAACGACTCGCCGACGATCTCAAAGGGAATATCCAGACCGGCGCTGAGGGTAACGATTTTGCTCTTCGCCGTGGCGTCGCCGTTGTACTCCTCCGGGGCCGGAATGGCCCCAAACCAGCGGGTACCGCGCTGATAGCTGATGCCCGCATCCAGCGTGCTTTGCCCGATATAGTGACGATGGGACAGCCCCAGCCGCCAGGCGGCGGTCTTGCGATGCTGCACCTCGACCTCGGTATCGGCGATGTAGTTGCGCGATTCACTGGTCAGCACGTCCCAGCTGACGGACGTCTTCTGCGTGCCGCTGCGGTGCAGTACCCGGCTGAGCTGGACGTCGAGGTTTTTGCGTTTGCCGCTGTAGAGATAGTCCTGATTCAGGCCCGCCACCGTCTGGTGATAGTCATAATCGCTGGCCGTGGCGCTGGCCATCCAGTAGCCAAAAGGCACCGAATAATGGGCGGTGATGTTTTTACTGCCTTTATCGTCGCCGGTTTTGAGGCTGCGGGTGCCGGAAAGATAAAAGAGATCGCTCAGGGAGAAGGGGTTATCCAGCGACAGGGTCGCACCACCCTGATAACGCCCGGTGGCGACGGAACCTGAGTCATCCAGCGAGGCCCCCAGGCGCCACATCTTGCGCTGTTGCCACTGCACCACGATATCGCTCTCGCCCGGCAGCTCGCCGGGTGCCACTTCCATATTGGCCTCCACCGTCGGCAGACGCTGCAGGTTTTCCAGCCCCTGTTCGATATCACGCAGGTCGAGCAGGTTTCCGGCATGAGCAGGGAAAGCGGTCCAGAGGGTCAGCCAGCGATCGCTGTCGGGGCTCCGTTTCACCTCGTGAACGTAGCCGGGCATGATCACCAGCGACAAGGTTCCACGGGTCAGATCCTGATTCGGGGCCAGTACACGGGAAGTTACATAGCCGTGGTCAATCAGGCGATTTTGCAGGGTGCTCATCAGCTGATTAATGCCCTTCCCGCCGAGGCAGTGGCCTTCACCCTGACGGGCGAGGCGCTGCAGTGGCAACCAGTGCGGCAGGGCCTCCTGGCCGCTCAGTGTTACCCGGTCTATCTGAAAGCAGGGAGTTTCTGGCGCAAAGTGAATGCGGCCAAAAGAGGAGGAAGGCGGCGAAAGGCGCACGTCCGGGGTGGGCGGTGTCAGGGTTTCTTCCAGCGCTCTTTGCCGCTGCTGCTGGGACTGAAGCGTCCGGTCGATCATGTTCTTTTCAGCCGCAGGACGCTCAGGTGGAGGGACCGGGGCGGCAGACGGGGAAGAGGGGATCATCAGCGCGATAAGCGTGAAAGCTGAAAAAATGAACGGCGTTGTGCCGCGGGCCGTCCCTGTCGGTGTGTTGCGCATCATCCCTGTGACTTCTCTTGATTTTTTTATGAAAGTGCTTAATAAACAAACTGCGCGGATGATAAAAGAATTGTTAAGAGCTGTAAATATAAGTGTGAGTGTTAACAGGGCAGTTTCCGATAATTCTTAGAATAAAGTTTTCAAAAATGTCTGGGACTGAGGGTGGCGTTTACAGCCCGGTTTTATCCGGTGCTACGGATGGTTTTTTCGTGTTTATTCCGCAATTTCAGGCGCTTTTAGGGGAGGGCTGTCTGGAGAACTCGGTGTTGTCCAACGAAGCAGGGCCAGTTGTTTCATGAATTATTCAGCAATCCCTCGTCCCAATCGCAAGCCTATCGGGGTTGGCGAGAGACGGATACCCGCAAAAGGGAAAGAGGAACGTTCAATATCGTTAATGGAACGCCTGGTCGACATTTTTATCAGAAATGAACGGCTGGCCCGCGGTGTGCTCACTCTTTCCCCGGCGCATCCCGACCAACAACAGGCCCCGGATAGACGATGCATCGTCACCCCTTGCATCTTCCCCTCACTCCCTTAAAATTTCCCCCTCTCTGGCGTAAGGAACATCGGATGTCACAGTACTGGTGGAAGGACCTGCACGACCGCAATCATGCCTGGCTGGGGCTGGAATTACAGAGCCCGAAACCCACCATGCAGCCCATTCTGGAGATGCACAGCGGGCATCATGGCCGCATGGCGCTATCACTGCGCGGTGCGCCGCTGTTCTGGGCTTCGATGCTAAAAGACCATTCCGGCCTGTGGCGGGTGTTTAACGCTGAGCATCCTGATCCATATGCGTTATTACCGCCCATTACTTCGCTGGCGCTGGAGTCGATTCGTCGCTCCGGGCCAGAGGCGTGGATGGGCGAATGGTGCCGCTATTTTGCCCGCCATTTGCTGACGCCTGACGTTCCGCTGTTATCCGCGGGCCGCTGGCTGCTGCGCCCGATGCTACCCACCGCACCCGTTGCACCTTATTCCCTTCAGCAAACGTCTCCGGTGGAAAGCTGGCGTTTTCACGCCCCTGCCCGTAGCGGGAATATCGGTTTTAGCTGGTCACTCTTCGCGGAAGATATCCCGAACCTGATGGCCCCGACGCGCGTCTCGCAGGTTGACTGGTGGTGGAACGGCACCCCGCTGCTGGCCCGTTACGCCCTTCAACCGCACGCAGGGCGCCTGAAATGGTGGCGCAAGAAGAGCCGGGAAGGGGCGCTGCCGCCAGTACTGGTGCGCTTCATTGCCGGGCTGGGTTCATTCGTTATTCTTGATGGTCACTACCGTTTACAGGCCGCCATCGAAGAGGGCATGCCGCCGCCGTTTCTGGTGCTCAGTGAACTGGGGGAAAGAACCTTCCCGACGGACCCGGCGCATCAGGAAAAGATCGTGCGTGCGCTGGCTGCCCAGCAGCAAAAGAACCCCGCTGTGAATCTTGATGGCGTGAATCAAACGCTGATTAATCTGTATGACAGCCACGATCTCTATGCCCCTGCGTACAGTCGTGCCGTGCTCGGTGATGGCGAAGGCTGGGCGCGGGAGGTCACGGAGTATTTGTGCAGAGATGATGAGCAAGCGGTATTAGAGAAAATCCTGAAGCGTATCGTCTGACCGAGTGCTTGCGCCCCTCAGGCGGTCCCGCCCCCCTAAAAGCCCCTCTCCTCCATTCGTAGAAGAAAGCCTGAACGGTCAGGTTCAAATTTGATTACATTTATTCATGAAACAATGTATAAAAACATAAAAAAATTTACGAATAATCTTATGTACAAAAAATAACCAGAATCAGGATGTCGAGCACTTGCGCCCCCCGATGAGATTATTTAATCCTCTCTGCTGGCCGCCAGATGTTATCCCGCGATAACACCTCTTCCGTTGCGCGATAATCCTGAAAGAATATCGCTTCTTAAGACAAATTTTCACAAAAATGAAATTAACGGGTCACACACACAGCCCGTCCATTATTTAAGGATGAAACACTGATGAAGATTTTTAGCCGTAGCGCAACCTGTTTACTTGTTTCTGCCACTCTGCTTCTGAGCGGCTGTGCCAATACCGGCAGTTCTCTGTTGTCCGGTACAAAAGCCGACCCGCGACTGACCAGCGGTGAGCAGGCTAAGTTCTTTAGTGCATCGGGCGCACAGGGTTGTGGAGTGGGTGCCTTAACGGGTGCTCTGGCGGGCGCGGGTATTGGCGCGCTGGCCGGTAACGGTAAAAAAGCGCTGGTCGGTGCTGCCATTGGGGGCGCCGCGGGTTGTGCGGTGGGGATGACGGCTAACTACTACCTGGATAGCCTGAAAAAAGATTACGCCACCACTGCTGCTCGCCTGCAGGCAATGGGCACCGACATCCGCAAAGATACAACGGCGGTAGAGAAAACCTCTACGGCGATGAAACAGGTCATCAGTGACAACCAGGCAACTCTGACCCAAATCAGCATCCAGAAAGATAAAGCCGGTTTTGATAAAGCCAGCGCCAATAAGCAGCTGGATCAGATTGATGCCAATATCAAAGAAATGAAAAGCCAGATTAAAGTCATGAAAGACAAAGATGCTGCTTATAAAGTCGCCCTGCAGGGACAATCAACGACGAATAAAACAGATAAAACCAATCTGACCGCATTAAATAAAGAATATACCCAGCTGAATAGCAAAATCGCCGCTCTGGAATCAGAAGCGAACGGTCTTTACAGTCAGCGCCAGGCTATTTCACTGGGTTAATGCAGAGGGGCTGACAGAACTGTCAGCCCCTTTTCACACCTGTCACTGGCCTTAAAACCTTATTTGTTTTCCTCATTTCATGGAACATTTCATGAGAAAATATGTATTACTCGCTTCAGTATTGCTTACCGGTTGTGCCACCTCTCCTCAGGACTGCGACCTGCAGGCGCAAGATCCCAGCTTCCTGACGAAATTGAGCTGCACCACCTCCGGTGGCTATCGGCAGAAAGTCAGTGAAGAAGAGCAGAAGGTCCAGCTCAGTCAGTGGGAAAATCAGCGCGCCAAACAGGATCTGGCCAATACCCAGAACCGGCAGCAGGTCACGGATCAACAGCTGAGCAATGAACAGGTGCGACTGCAGGCAGCGCGTACCGATCTGGCGCAGACAATGAAACGCCTTAAATCCGACAACGTCAAAAGCAAAGCCAGCCAGAAAGAGATTAAACAGTTGCAGGCACTGCAACAGCAAGCGCAGCAGGCCACCAGCGCCAGCGACGTTGCCGCTATTGAGAAAAAAGTGGCCGACGCCAGGAAAAGGGTGGAAGCACTGGAGCAGGCGAACACGCTGCAGTAACGCGCCCTTTGATGTGACGATATGCTGATCCGCCGCGAACCGGCGGCGGATGCCAACGATAACCACAAGACGACCCTGTGTAATGCAACGATTAACACGTGCAGCGCCGATTAATGATTCTACTCTGGCCACCTATGAGGAGACGGTTGCGATTATCCAGCGCTATCTCCCTCCGTCTCTTGCGCTGGTGTTTGCCACCGCCCGGCGCGATCCTGCCGGGCATCTGGAGTGGTGGACCGACCGCCAGGGCGTTGCCCGGCCATTGTCGGCACTGAATGAAGCGGAACAGCAGGCGCTCCACAGCAAGCTCCAGAATTACCGTGGAATACTGGCCGGGCTGATTGAGCAGCTGACCGCCCGTGGCGAGGAGCAACCCGCTCAGGCGTTGCAGCAGTTACTCGTCCATTCACAGCAGCTGGACTGCTATGCGGTCGGCGATGAACCGGTTCTGGTGAACTGGGTCATTGTGGCACCGGAGGCCCCGCCCCCGGTGGTGGTGGTGCCGTGGTGGCGACGCGCGCTGCCCTGGCTATTGCTGTTGTTGCTTTTACTGTTACTGCTCGCCCTCGCCTGGTGGTGGTATCACCATCGTACTCACCCCGAGCCCGTGGTGCCGGCACCGCGTGAAACCCCCGCTGCCGTTGCCCCCACGCCACCCGCCAGTACTGAACTGACGCAGGATAACCCCAGTATTAACCTTGCGAAACGCAAGGATTTCGGGCGCATCAAAATCAACCTGACCTGGAAACAGGGCCAGCAGCAGCAGCCTATCGACCTGGATATCGCCGCGTTTGTCCGCTTTAAAAATGGCGACATCAGCGGGGTGGAAGCCCTCAGCCACGCCGCGGGCGACTATGAAAAACCGCCTTACATCCAGTTGAAAGAAGATTTGCGTAACGGTAACAACCAGGACGGTGAGTGGCTCTTCATCAACGGCAGCCGCTGGGCGGAGATTGATGAGGTACTGATTTACAGCTTCATTTTTGGCGGAGCCAGTAACTGGCAGGGCACCGATGCGACGATCACGGTGCATGTACCGGGCCAGGCGCCGATCAGCACCACCCTGAAGGAGGGCAGTCAGCGCAATAATGTTGCGGCGATCGCCCGATTAAAAAACGTCGATGGCGAGATAAAAGTGGAACGCCTTAACCGCTTCTTCCGCGATCGGGAGCCGATGGATAAGTATTACGGCTGGGGATTTAAATGGAAGCCGGGTGCGAGCAAAAACTAGCCACATTCATTATAACGTTCGTTCATTCACAGCGTGACAAGGTTTAGACAATGCGAAATGCGATTCAGGGACCACTGCTACGTACCGGACATAACTCCTCATTTAAGGCGCTGGGTGAAACGGGCTACCCCGTGTTCAAGATGGCATTTCAGCTACGCGAAGCGATCTACCGTCTTGATGCCGGACGTGACCTGGCCCGTCACCTTGCCGTCCCGCATAACGATCAGGGGGGCGATCGCACCGACTGGTACAGCAGCTTTCCTGGCGACATTATTCCGTGGAGCAGCGCCAGTGAAACGGAGCGCGCCTCCGCGCGTCAGCAGTTCAGCGAATTCCAGATCGCGGTACAGGCACTCAGTGAACAGTTGCTTAACGCTGAGAACAGCGGTGCCGGTGGCGATCGCCGGGTCTTTGCTCAGCTGCTGAAATCAGTCAGCCATTTCCCCGATTATGATTTTGTCTATCTGGTCAACGGCGTGCTGGTGATCACCTTCTGGGGCTTTGTTCATCCCGGTGGTGAAACGCGCAGCCCCCTGCACTGGCTGGAACCTGCATCGGTGCCTGCGCCGTCGGCGGCGATGATCCCTGGCACCACGCCGCCGCGCGCGGCTGCTACCGTGGCCAGCCCGCCAGTGGTGGAGACGGTCACACGTGGCCGCCGCTGGAACTGGCGCTGGTTACTCTGGGCGCTGCTGGGGCTGCTGTTACTGGCCCTGCTGTTTGGCCTGCTGCGTGGTTGCGTTCCTACGCTGTCATTGCCGGGCCTGCCGGGTTTCCCGGGGAATAAACCCCCCGCGCTGTCGGTCAACAATGAGGGCCATCCTCAGGTGCCCGACGTGAAGCTGCCGGAAATGCCGGCCATGCCGGACCTGAAATTGCCGAATGTCGCAGGGCAAAACGGTGCTGTCGCAGGCGCGCCTGGTGCCAGCCTGCCGGGCAGCGCTCAGGACGTGGGGGGTGTTCCGTCAGCGACGGAAGCACCACAACCCTTCGCCAGCGACACGCCACCCGCGGCAGACGATGCGCAGGCTACGGAGCCCGCAGCCACGACGGATCCGGTTCAGCCCGCACTGACGCCGGAAGCTGCAGCGAATCCAGAGGCCGCGCCCACCACGCCGCCAGAGCCGGGTGCTGAAGCGCCCGCAGTGGCACCCAATACCGTCCCGCCGGTGATCCCGCCTGCGGGCAAACCGCTGGCAATCCCGCCGACCCTGCCTAATGGTCCGGCACAGTTTCTCAACGGCCAGTGGCGGGTAAACGGCGGTATCCAGGACAAACTCACGGGCCGCCCGCTGCAGTTGCAATACAACTTTAAGCAAGGTGAGGGCACCGTCAGCGTGCGCCAGTCGAGCGGTGTCACCTGCCAGGGCCCCGCCAGGGGCGACGTGCAGCAGGGGGCGCTCAGCATTACTAACCCAGAGCAGATGAAATGTAGCGACGGTTCAGACTTTATTGCGCCCGTCATCGCCTGCAAATCGCCTGCCGCCGATCACGCCGAGTGTGTCGGCAGCAACGACGGGGAAAAAACCTTCCCTATTCGTATGCTTCAACCCAATACCTGAACAGGGACGGATTAAATTATGTTGCCTGAGATTGTTTCTTTTGATCGTCAAATCACCCTGGTCGGCGACTCCGGTATCCAGTTTATGGATTTCGGCCTGACGCCAAAACGTCTGCCTGCGGGGGAGTTTGTTAAATTAGCCAATGGCGTGCTCACGCGTCTGATTTACAACGAGCAGCGCGATTACTATTTCTATCAACCGACGCCTGACGCGATTGAGAAGGCCAAAAGCCAGTACGATATTCCGGTGGATGCCAGCCTGGCGCTACTGGACAGCGTCTGGTTACCGCTGCCCCTGTTCCGTTTCAGCCCGCCGAATGTCTATCAGGAAGGGCCGCTGAACTGGGCGCGTTTTCGTCTGGTCAAACTGCCGGAACCGGACATGGATGGCCACACTCACCGCATGACGCTGGCGATGGATACCCGCATCATGGCCCGGCAGCAGTCGGCAGCCGACCTCAGTCCTAATCAGGAAGACGTCAACGCCGGTGCGACCTTTGCCGTGGCAACCGCCACCTATGCGCTCAACTGGTATCTGACGCAGGACTGGGTCAAAGACTGGCTGAAAGAGGTGTTCAAAGAGAGCAGCAAAGGCCGTGACCTGGATGAACAGGAGCAGGAGCTGGCGCAGCACTATCCTCTGGCGCACTACCTTAACCTGCTGTCACTGATGGCCATTCCGGTGGAAGGGCTGCAAACCCAGACCGCGCCTGCCATCGAACTGCCGCAGTTCCGCATGATCGCCAATCGCGAAACCAATGCCATTAAACCGATCCCGGTGGATCTGATCCTCGACGTCGGTAACTCACGCACCTGCGGGATCCTGATTGAAGATCATGGCCAGTCAGGTTCCGGTCTGATGCACAACTATGTGCTGAAACTGCGCGATCTCAGCAATCCTGAGCACATCTACACCGATCCCTTTGAAAGCCGGGTGGAGTTCTCTCAGGCCTTTTTCGGCAAAGACCATTGCTCTGTGCGCAGCGGCCGACATGACGCGTTCCAGTGGCCGACCATCGCCCGCATCGGCGGGGAAGCCACACGTTTAGCGGCACGCCGCCGCGGCAGTGAAGGCTCCACCGGTCTGTCCAGCCCTAAGCGCTACCTGTGGGATGAGAAGTTTTATGGCCAGGGCTGGCGTTTCAACGGCAGCTACGTGCAGGACACCAACCCGCTGGCGACCGCGGCCCCCTTTGCCAACCTCATCGACGAAAAAGGCGAGGCGCTGCACACCATTGAAGACGAGATGGATCGCATTCCGGTCTTCACACCGCGCTATTCACGCAGCTCGCTGATGACCTTTATGCTGTCGGAAGTGCTGACCCAGGCCATCAGCCAGATTAACAGCGTGGAACAGCGTACCCGTCAGGGCCACGCCGGTATTCCTCGCCAGCTCCGTCATATCATTCTGACGGTGCCGCCAGGCCTGCCGATGGCTGAACGCTGTATCCTGGATGACCGCATGCGTCAGGCGGTGGGGTTAGTGTGGAAATCGCTGCGCTGGCACAACGGCGAGAATGACCCGTATCTGGATGAACAGGAGTTATCCACCCAGGGGAATATCCGTATCCCCTTACCAAAAATTCGCGTGGAATGGGACGAGGCCTCCTGTGCGCAGCTGGTGTATCTGTACACCGAGATCAATCAGAACTTTGCCGGCCACCCGGAGGTGTTCTTCAATACCCTTGGCCGCCCGGACCGCAAAGATCGTGAAACCATCACGCTGGCATCCCTCGATATCGGAGGTGGAACCACGGACCTGGTGATCACCGACTACCGTCTGGATCGCAATGGCCTGGAAGGCAGCGGCGCTAACGCACATATCATTCCCCATCAGCGTTTTCGTGACAGCTTCAAAACCGCCGGTGACGACATTCTGCTGGATGTGATCCAGGCCTATGTGTTGCCCGCCTTCGAGCTGGCGCTGCGTGATGCCGGAGTAGTCACGGTTGAAACGCTGATGTCGCAGCTGTGCGGATCACAAAATATCAGTGCTGCTGAAGCCGTACTGCGTCAGCAACTCAGCCTGCAGCTGTTTGTGCCACTGGCGCTGCATATTCTGAGCAGCTACGAGCACTTTGATCCGCTGGATGAGCAAACCCACCTGCTGATCAACCGCAAGGTGAGTGAGTTACTGCCTGCTGGCAGTATTCGTGACGAAGTCGATGGCTTTGTGCGTCGCGAAGTGCAAAAAGCGGGTGGCCCGAATGATTTCAGGCTGGTGGATATCACCCTCAACCTGTCGCTGGTGAAGGTGCATAACGATCTGTGCTCGGGCAAGTTCAACATTGATAAGGTGCTCACGGCCCTGTGCGAAGTGTTGTCCTGCTATCACTGCGACATGCTGCTGCTGACGGGGCGGCCTTCGCAGTTACCGGGCATCCAGGCGATCATTCGTCGCAATCTGCCGTTACCGCCGGGACGCATTCTGCCACTGCATGGCTACCAGACCGGCACCTGGTATCCGTTCCACAAAAATGGCTATATCGACGATCCGAAGAGCACCGCCTCGGTCGGCGCCATGCTGGCACAGCTGTGCGCCAATCACAGTATTCCTAACTTCCATTTCCGTGTCTCGGCGCTGAAGCCTTACTCGACCATTCGCCATATTGGCATTATCGATATGGATAACCTGCTGCGTGATGCCGATGTGGTCTACCGCCATATCCAGTCAGAGAACGGCCAGATCACCCTGCCGGGCGAACGCAGCGAAGAGGGCGAGGGCGCAATGCAAAGCATCGTGATGCGTGGCGATCTGCGGCTGGGATATCGCCAGCTGGATGCCGAACGCTGGTCTGCCGCTCCGCTCTACACCCTGCGTTTCAACGAAAAGGGCCGTCAAAAATTCTCCACGGCGCAGTCGAGTGACAGCGGCTCCCCTTATCTCAGGGTGCGGCTGACCGTGGATAAAGGCAAACGCGCGCGCCAGTTAGGGCTGATCAGCGATCGCCTGACCATCGCAGATGTCAGCAGCAACACCGATAAATCCTTTAGCAAAGGGGATTTAGAACTGGAACTGAATACCATGCCCGATACCGGGCTCATTGACAGCCGGCACTGGCTCGATAGCGGGAGTGTGAAAAAATAATGAACAGCGAACCAGAATCTCTTACCCAAGGTTGGGCAGCGATCGCCCGGAGCTGTCAGGATGCACGCGGCTGGGTAGAAACCGTGCGTGTCGGCTCGCGCCGCCTGGATAACGAGGCGGACAAACTCAACCTCAGTTTGCTGCGTACCCGCAATCTGGCCAACAATCTGCAACATGTTGCCTCGACGCCGATGACGGTGGGTTTTTTCGGCATTTCTCAGGCGGGCAAGTCCTACCTGATCTCAGCGCTGGCAGCGGGCAGCCACGGCAGCCTGAAAGCGGCCTATGGCGACCGACGAGTAGACTTTATTAAAGAGGTCAACCCGGTTGGGGGGGGTAAGGAGGCCACGGGTCTGGTCACGCGCTTTACCAGACAGGCACCAGAAGCACCTGCGGGTTACCCTGTCCCGCTGCGTCTGTTTAGCGAAATCGATATTGCTAAAATCCTGACGAACACCTGGTTTAACGACTTTAATCAGGAGCAACTGGGCGATGAACTCGATGAAAGCCACATTGAAGAACACCTGCGTCCCTTCCTGCTTCGTGCCGAACAGCGTGAAATCTGCGCCGGTGTCAGCAGCGAAGATGTGGTGTCTTTATGGGACTACCTTGATACATCGTTCAAAAGATCCGTGGGAAAACTCAGATCGGTTTACTGGCCGCAGGTACTGAAAATAGCCCCTGGGCTGCGTCCGGAGGAACGTGCAGAATTGTTCTCTCTGCTGTGGGGTAAACAGAGCGCACTGACGGAAACCTATCGTTCACTGGCCAGGGTGCTGGTGAAAATAAACCATGCCAGAATGGTGTTTGCGCCGCTGGAGACGCTGACCGATCACAGTAGCGGCAGCATCATGAACGTCGACAGCCTGAATCGCCTCGGTTCCCATCAGGATCGCAATGTCGATATCCGTTACTGGAACGACGATCAACAATCCGTCAGCGCCTCTTTGTCACAAGCCGAACTGACCGCGCTCACCGCGGAGCTGATTTTCCCGCTGGCGGAAGTCCCGCAGGACAGCATTGTGGAGCAGGTCGATTTGCTTGATTTCCCGGGTTACCGCGGACGCCTCAAAATTGACAAGCTGGAAGATGCCGGTCAGGGCGGGCTCAACCCCATCTCGCAGTTACTGCTGCGCGGTAAAGTGGCCTATCTTTTCGAGCGCTACACCGATAACCAGGAGATGAATGCGCTGGTGGTGTGCGCCAGTGCCGCCAAGCAGAGCGACGTGGCCGATGTCGGCCCGGTGTTAAACCGGTGGGTTGAAAAAACTCAGGGTAAGGCGGGTGAACGCAGCGGCGCCCCGGGTCTGTTCTGGGCCATCACGATGTGTGACAAACGCATCAGCGACAGCCTGGAACATACTGACACTCAGCTAAAAATGGGCTGGGAAGATATGTTGCATATCACCCTGCGCGAGCGTTTTGCTCATTACGAATGGCTCCAGGAGTGGATGCCAGGGAAACCGTTCCAGAATGTCTTCCTGGTGCGTAAACCGGGGATTGATAATCCCTTCCTGGACCTGGTGCGTGAACCCGGTCAGGAGGTACTTAAAGAAGTGTCCCTGGCTGAACGCTATCACGAGGTGCTCGACAGAATGGGCAATACCTTTATCGATGGCGAGCTGGTGCGGAAATATCTGGCCGAACCGCAGGATGCATGGAAGGCGATGCTGACGCTGAACGATGGCGGGATGCGTCGCCTCACCGAAGCCCTGCGCCGCGTTGCTCATCTGGATTTCAAACTGAAGCGCCTGCATCAGCAGTTAGTGCAGTGCCGCCATGAAACCGGCGATCAACAGCTTGGCCGCTGGTATGAACAGGGTGGCGAAGATCAGCGGGCGAAGAAACAGGCGATTGCCAAAGATCTGTGGCAGGGGTTATCCGCCAGTGCGCACAGCATCGGTGAAATGATCAGTCGCCTGGAACTTCCCACGCCTGAACTCAACAACATCTATCTGAGTATTCGCCATGAGGATCAGGCATCCGCGGCGGCCGGTGACCCGCGCCCCGTTCAGGTGCTGGCGAGCAATCCGTTTGGCGATAATCCGTTTGGCAGCAATCCGTTTGCCAGCGATCCCTTCTCCGGTTCAGTGACGGCGGAGGTGGCCGCCGTTGCCGACACCGCGCCTGCGTCTGTAAGGGTGAGCCAGGAGGACGAGTTCGCCCATCAGGCCTTCAAAGCCTGGGTGGCTCATCTGAGGGAGTTACCGCAGCAAACGGCCCACTGGTCCGCCCTCGGCCTGAACAGCGAGCTGATGAATCTGCTCACTGAAGAGTTGATTGCGGCCGCCACTCGCCTCGATCTGGAGGGCACCCTGAAACAGGCGCTGGCGGGTCAGGAGCAGGCAGATACCCATCATGACCAGCTGAGGGCGCGTCAGGTGCTGCGTACCCAGCTGGCGATGCGTGATTTTATTGCCTGGTTCGGCTATCTCTCTCTGCCGGAAGAACAGGTGCCCAACAGCTATGTGGGTGAGAAAAAGAAAGTGTTTGCGCGTCAGACACCGCTGACAGGCGATGCGTTACCTCAGTTGGCAGCCGTGGCACCGCAGCCCGGTGTGGCCTGGATGGGTGACTGGTTATCGGCCTTGATGACCGTCATTCTGGACAACGCCGGCCACAGCGCCACGCGCGATATCTCCTTCGAACATAACCAGCAGCTGGGTCAGATTATCCGCCAGTTGAAACAAGAGAACACCCCATGCTAGCTAAAATCTTCGCCTGCCAACCGGCAGCGCCGGGTACGGCACAACTGATGGTGCGCCTGCGCGGCGAGCAGGCCATCCTGTCTGACCTGACCTTTATTCTTTGCAACAACGAGCAGGATTACCTGCAACCTGATGGCAGATGGGGGGCGGCACAACACTGGTTTACCGTCGCTGGCGGCTATGCGCTGGCAGGCGGCAGTGGTTTTCGTCTTGGCCCAACGATCCTTGACCCACTGCTGGCCAATGCCAGCCAGGTGCAAATCCAGGTCAAACTGGCCTCAGGTGAAGTGCGTAACACCACGCTCCAGCTGGCGCGCGATGAGCTGTTCTCGTCGGAGGCGCGTGGCCAGACCGGCAACTACAGCAGCAGCAGCGTGCTGCCCACGCCGGAACCGGTGTCCCCGCCGGTAGCCGCCCCGGTTGCCCCGCCCGTTGTCCAGCCTGCGCCCACGGTTGCCGTGTCTGCTGCGGATAAACCCAAAGGGAAAAGCACGCCATCCCGTGTACCGCTGATCGCCATTATCGCCGGTGCCGTGCTGGCCCTGCTGCTGATCGCCGCCGGGCTCTGGTGGTTCCTGGGGCGCGATACTGCCACCCCTGCTGCTGCTGATGCGCAACAGGAAGCCACGTCCGCCGCCGCGGTGCCGCCAGCGTCCGCCACGACGGAACCCTCTTCGGCACCTGCGGCAGGCGCAGAAAAAACGGCAGAGACCACCGCTGCCAGCACCTGTACCGTTGCTAACCTGAATAGCCAGAAAGAGCTCGATTTCGTGCAGGGCTGTGTTGAGCAGAAGCTCGACAGCAAGGCGTTACTGACCATTATTCAGGCCGCCAAAGAGGCGAAGAAATGCGGCGTGGCACAGCGTTTGTATGCCAACCGCGCACAGGGGGGTGACAGTAAGATCGCCATCGCTTACGCCCGTGAATACGATCCTGAATCCCATCAGCCGGGCGAGTGCTTCAAAACGGCGGATAAAGACACGGCAGCCTACTGGTACGAGACCGCACTGCAGGCTGAACCGGACAATAAACAGGTCAAACAACGCCTTGAGGAGCTGGAAAAATGATCCCTTCCCCGATGTTGCGTCTGGCGCTGCCGCTTTGTGCCCTGCTGCTGTCCAGCCATGCGCTGGCCGCTGATGGCGATAAACCGCTGCTGCAGGAAGGGAAAAAAACCTTATTTCAGCGAGTACTCACCACGCCGGGTTGCACTCTGAGCAACGCTGCTGGCGAAGCGAAAGGCACGATACAGCCCGCCTTCAGCAGTCTGTACGTTTACCAAAAAACAGAGGTGAAGGGCGCAAGCTGGATCGAAGTCGGGCCCGACAGCTACGGCAAAAAAATCGGCTGGTTACCCCAGGCCTGCACCGTTGACTGGAAAATGCAGCTGACCCTGGCCTTCACCAATCCGGCCAACCGCGACCGCCTGCTGTTTTTCAAAGAGCGAAAAAATCTGGACGATATTCTCTCCGCAGCAGACCCGGTTTCTCTGGTTGCACCGCTGCGTGCCAAACTGAAGCGTGACGGCCATGCAGACGGGGTACAGGCCCAGGAACCGGCGTTATTTGTCGATCTGCAAAAGCAGTTTTACCTGCTGCCGATCCTCAGCGGTGAAGAGGTGATGACAGAAGAGGGCTTCTATACCCGCCTGCTGAACGTTGCTTCGGTGAGTAAAGCCGACGCCACCGCCGCCGCCGCCAAAGAAGAAGAGAGCGTTAACAAAATCAAAGGGTTCAACGCCTCGGTGGTGTTTGTTATCGACTCCACCATTTCAATGGGACCGTATATCGATCGCACCAGGGAAGCGGTGAATAAGATCTACGATAAAATCAAACAGGAGAATCTGGGGGAGCAGGTGAAATTTGGTCTGGTGTCCTATCGCTCAAACACCAAAGCGGTGCCGGGCCTGGAATTCAGCACCAAAATCTTCGCCGATCCCAATCAGGTGAAAGATGGCCCGGACTTCCTGAAAAAGGTCGCCGACCTGAAAGAAGCCAAAGTCTCCAGTTCGCTGTATGACGAAGATGCCTATGCCGGTGTGATGTCGGCTATCGACGACATCGACTGGAGCCCGTTTGGCGCCCGCTACGTGGTATTAATCACCGATGCCGGTGCCATTGAGGGCAGCAATAAACTGTCAGGTACCGGTCTGGATGCCAGCCAGCTGCGCCTGGAGGCGGGCAATCGTGGCATCGCCATCTATACCCTGCACCTGAAAACCGCCAGCGGCAAAGATGACCACGCTAAAGCAGAAAGCCAGTATCGCGATCTCTCTAACTTTGACAGCACGCAGTCCAACCTGTACCAGACGGTGGATGCCGGCGATCTGTCCGTCTTTGGTCAGCAGATTGATGCCCTGGCCTCTGCCATTACCGCGCAGGTGAAGTCCGCCTATATGGGGGATGCAGCCATCGGCAGTGCGATCTATGCCAAAGATGATGGTAAGAAGCTGACGCCCGAGCAGAAATTACTGCAGGATACGGCGCTGATTGGTCATGCAATGCAGCTGGCCTATCTCGGCAAAAAGAACGGCACCCAGGCACCGTTGGTGTTTAAAGCCTGGATCAGCGACCGTGACCTGATTAAGCAGAATATCCCCACCACGGATGTGCGGGTGCTGCTGACTAAGGGACAGCTAAGTGATTTAAGCGATGTGGTCAGTCAGATCCTGCAAGCCGCGAACGAGGGCATGATCTCTCCGGCAAAAATGTTTGAGCGTTTACGTACTGTCGCCGCCACTATGGGCGCCGATCCTAACCAGCTTAAGCAGCAGGAAAATACCAAAATCAACGATCTCGGGGTGCTGGGCGAATATCTCGCCGACTTACCTTATCGCAGCGACGTGTTGAATCTGGACGAAGAGACATGGAAAAGCTGGGATGGGCTGTCGCAGGAGAAATTTATTCGCACGCTGTCGGCCAAGCTGCGCCACTACCAGAAATATAACGCCGATGTTGATCGCTGGGTTGAGCTTGCCGCTGGCAGCGATCCGCGCGATCGCGTCTACCCGGTGCCGCTGGAAATGATGCCCTGATGCTGCACATTGAGGACCTGTGTATTGTCCGGGGGCAGGGAAGCCAGGCCCACCGTGTCTCGCTGCCGCAGCTGGCACTGCGGCCGGGCGAGGTGATGGCTGTCACCGGCGAAAGCGGCTGTGGTAAAAGTACGCTGCTGGAAGCCATCGGCTTATTGCTGCGCCCCAGCCACATCGGGCGTTTTATGTTGAGCCAGGCGAGCGGGCAACGGGATGTTGCCGCCTTGCTCAATGGCGATCGTCAGGCGGAGCTGGCCGATATGCGTGCACGCCAGTTAGGGTTCGTCCTGCAAAATGGCGGCCTGCTTCCCTATCTGAACGTGCGCGACAATATCCGCCTGCCCTGCCAGCTGCTGGGCAAAACGCCCGACAAAACCCTGCTGAACCGGATTATCGACACCCTGAAACTGGGCCCTTTACTGGCCCGCTATCCGGCGCAGTTATCCTTTGGTGAAAGACAGCGAACCGCCTTTGCCCGGGCCATTGTCCATCGTCCCGCGCTGGTGCTGGCGGATGAACCCACCGCCGCGCTGGATCCTCACAATGCGCAGCAGCTGTTTAATCTGTTTATTGAGCTGGTGCGTCAGGAAGGGATGATGGCGCTGGTGGTGTGTCACGACTGGCCACTGGTCGAACGTTTCGGCTTACCTTGCCTGATCGCCCGCACCGATGCCCCAGCCGTGAATCCGGCCGATTCATCAGAGCCTGTCCAGGGGGAAACCCGCTTTGTCCTTTAACCGAACTCCGCTGCTTGCCCGGCTCGCTTTGCAGGACCTGTGGCACGACCGCACCATCTCCTTTTGCATCATTTCTTCGCTGGTGGCGGTGATAGCCCCTCTGCTGCTGCTGTTCGGCCTGCGTTTTGGCATTGTCAGCCAGTTACAGGACGACCTGGCGAAAGACCCGCGTAATCTTGAGATCCGCATGTTGAGCAGCAACAGCTATGACCAGGCCTGGATCGAACAGTTGCAACAGCGGCCCGACGTGGGCTTTGCTATCGGGCAGACGCGTTCGCTGAACACGCTGGCCGATCTGCAAACCGACAGCACCCATTTTATCGAAAGCGCCGAAGTGATCCCCACTGCGTCAGGCGACCCGTTACTGGGCAGCCTTATCCTGCGTCATGACAATGAGGTGGTGTTAACCCAGGAAGCCGCACGCAAGCTGGCCGTCAGCGTCGGGGAGACGATCGATCTCCGGGTGAACCGCCTGTTTGAAGAGCGCCGCGAGTGGGGGCGTCAGCGTCTGACCGTGGTGGGTATTTTACCGGCTACCTACTTCAATCGCCCGGCCATCTTTACTCGCCCGACCCTGTTACTGATGCTGGAACATTTCCGCGATGGCTTCGCTACCCCGGCCCTCGGCGTCAGCAGCGGCAACCCCCTCAGCGACATGTCACCGCGCTATGCCCGCGCCCGACTGTACGCCAAAGATATAGACCAGGTGGCCGGTCTTGAGCGCGATCTCCGGGCGCAGCGCATCGAAACCGCCAGCCGCCTGGCAGATATTGAAAATGTGAAAAGCATTAACCGGGTGCTGGGGGTGATTTTTAATACCATCGCCGCGACGGCCCTGATCGGCTGCATCGCCTCGCTGGTGGGCTCTTTTATCGCCAACGTCGATCGCAAACGTAAGCATATCGCTGTCCTGCGCCTGCTCGGCTTCACCGGCCCGGCCGTCGGCCTCTACGTGATGATACAGGGCTGTCTGCTCAGTTTGCTGGCGTATGTCGGTGGCTACAGCATCTATCTGATTGCCAGCCAGGTCTTTAACCGGGCGCTGGCGGGTAGCCAGGCCACGGGGCAGATGCTGTGCAAAATCACGCCGATGCATAGCCTGCTGGCCATGGCCCTGACGGCGGTGGTAGCGCTGCTGGTCGCCAGTATTGGCGCTTACCGTGCCATCCATATTGAACCCGCGCAGAGTCTGCGCGAGGTGTGATGCTGCCACCCTTATTTTCTTATTACTGATTAGCGGAGACTGTTCGTGACCTTTACGCCTTCCTCATTGTCATCCTGGCTGTTTCTGGCTTTGCTCGCCAGTGCCGCACCTGCCCTGGCCGAGCCCTGGACAGGCGATAGCTACAATCCTAAACCTGATGATGACGATATCATTCTGCCGATGCCCTGCGAGGGATCGATGGCTTTTCGCCGGGTCGAGATTCCCCTTGCTGGCCCCCTTGATGACCTGCCGATCACGCTGGGGCAGGATGGCGGAGAATGGGGCTTTGTTGAACACAGCTATCCGGCTTTTATCGCCGGGAGCTTCTCCGATGCCGGTAAGAGCAAAGGCCGTTATTACCTGATGGCAAAATATGAGCTTACCGCATTGCAATATCAGGCACTGACGCAGGGAACCTGCCCCACGCCGTCGCGTAAACTCAGCGTGCCGGAGACCGGTATCAGCTGGTTTGATGCGGTCAGCGTGGCGAATAAATACAATGAATGGCTACGCAGTAATGCGGCCGATAAACTGCCGAAAGAAGACGGTACCGCTGGCTTTTTACGCCTGCCTACGGAGGTGGAGTGGGAGTTTGCTGCCCGTGGCGGACTGAAGGTTAACAGCGCGGAGTTTCGTGATGTCCATTATCCAATGGATGACATGAAAAACTTTGAGTGGTATTCCGGTGCGCAATCGTCCAATGGCAAGGTGCAGCTGATCGGGCGTCTCAGCCCGAATCCTCTTGGCCTGCATGATATGTTGGGCAATGTCTCGGAGATGATGTTTACCCCGTTCTATCTCAATAAACTCAATCGCCTGCACGGTCAGGCTGGGGGCTTTGTGGTGCGCGGGGGCAACTTCCAGACCAGTGCAGCGGAGATCCGCAGTTCGGCGCGCAAAGAGGTGAACTATTACGACAGTACCAGCCCTGCGACCAGTAAAACCACCGGGCTGCGCCTGGTGCTGGTAGCCCCCGCGATGACCTCAACGGGCCGGGTTAAGCAGCTGGAAAAAAGCTGGGCTGCGCTCGGGGCAGACAGTAGCGGTGCAGATAAGAAAAAAGATGAAGCGAAAGACACCGTCAAAGCACTGGGAACGCTGGCCTCAGGGGTAGATGATGCCGCACTGAAGAAAAAGCTCAATGACCTGGAAAGTCAGCTGCGGGCCAGCAATCAGCAGCAGCAGGAAGAGCGAGCGCAATCGATCCGCGCCAGCCTTAACCTGGGATCGTTCCTCTGCACCAAGCTGCAGGATGATGGTCGCTTCCTCGATTTCCTCACACATAACTATGAGGCGCTGTGTAAGGATAAAGACAGCAGCGATCAGAACTGTGCTATCCGTAAAACCAAACTGGGTGAGCAAACAAAAAGTTTACAGCAGGTGACCAGTTACTACGCCAGTAGCCTGGTAGATTCGGCGACCTTATATGGGCAGGAAGGGCTGAAACATGAGGTTGGCGTCTTTGATCAGATGCTGACCCTGAACAAGCGTCTGTCCGGGCTCAAACCTTTCCTGGCCGCACACTGGCAGAACCAGCAGAAATATCTGGAGAACGGCAAGATTGATACCGCCGGCTGGCTGGAAAGCTGCAAGAAAATTTAACGCCTTTACTTGAGGCCTCGCCAGGGTTGTGTTAATCGCACAGCGGATAGCAGGCCTCATCTCTTCAGCAACAATTAGAAAATCATTTTTTTACTATTTATAACCCTCCTCAATTAGCCGTACCTTCCCTTGTTTATAAATATTCAGCTTATTAATTATTCCACTAATAAGCTCAGGCTAAACCAATAGCCATGAGTTTTATCGTTTTACTCATATACAAGGAGGACGTATGGCTCAGGATATTTTCATTACATTTAAGGGGATTGAGGGTGAATCTCTGGATTTTTCACATAAAGGTGAGATTGAGGTTATACGCTGGAAATGGGCCGTCAGTCAGCCTGCCAACATGCACTCAGGAAGCGGCGGGGGGGCCGGAAAGTCGACCGTCGGCGATCTGTACTTCGATCACCGCCTCGATAAAGCCAGCCCCAATCTTCTTCAATACTGTCTTACTGGCAAGCACATACCGGAAGTCGTGCTGACCGTTCGCAAAGCCGGCGGCTCTCCGCTGGAGTATCTGCGTGTGACCTTAGAGGAGGTGATCATTACCCGGGTTGAGTCTTTCGGTTATGACACCATGCGCAGTCCGCGAGAAAAGGTCGGGTTATCATTCTCACGGGTGAAAATGGATTATGTTTTGCAAAATGCAGAGGGCGGAATGGCAGGCACGGTTTCCATGGGGTATGACATTAAAGCCAACGCCATTATTTGATTTTTGTAACCTAAGGAAGGGACTTATGCTTTATATCGACGAGGGTGGTTATATTGATGCAGAACGCATCATCCTGAAAATATTCAATAATATTGAGCGTGGAAAGATGGATGCGGTTAATGGCATCGTTGTGCATCAGACCAATGCGCCGACAGCCAGCAGTACCTTTCACAGTTATCAAACGAAAGGCGCCACCGGCGCTCACTTCCTGATTGACAGAGATGGCAGCATCTATCAGACCGCTTCGTTATTCCAGATCACCTGGCATGTGGGAAAATTACAATCCCGCTGTTTTCTGACCAAAAAATGCGAACCGACGGATTTTCAAAAAGTGGCTGAACTGGAAAAGTCATGGAGAAATTCTGACAAAGTGCATCAGATTGAAAAAGTGAAAAACTACCCTGATCGATTCCCGAGCAATGTGGATAGTATTGGGATTGAGATTGTGGGTGAGTCAGTAGAGGTTAAGAACAAAAAAACGGGTAAAGACGAATATATCTATGAGGCAGTCAATGCGCGACAAAATGACTCTTTGACATGGTTAATTAAAGAATTATCTGAAACACTCAACGTCAGTATGAATGAAATATATCGTCATCCGGAAATAGGAAGAAAAAACGAAACGGAGGCTAGTACAGCACAATGGTAAAATTTAAAAAATCATTTAGTGTTGTCTTATTCATCTTCTTCTTTATTTCAACGCAAGCACAGGGAAGAGAAGTCAGTCAACTTGACGTTGAAGGGATAGGATTACATTACGATGGACGTACAGACAAAAATGAAGAAGAAGCTTGTAAGGTCTTCAGGCCGACGAATAAACAGATGATCCGTTTTTTCAACCAGGCTAAAGAGTCAAAAAAAAGTGGGAACCTGCTTCATGAATACTATTCGCCTTGTGTTTCTACTGGCGAAGTAAAATTCCAAGATGGTTCTTCCGGGCACTGGACGGTGCAATCCAGCGGTCTGGGGCTTGTAATCTTCGATAATGGAGAGGCAGCCACTTTCTTCCTTAAAGACAACCAGTGGGCCGATCCTTATGCCTGCACTTATGGCTTAGGTGATGATCCAATATGTTAAATAAACCAATGATAAAGGGTCGTTCGGAAAAGATGATCGACCCCTACGAGAAATCGCAATCGCGTTGGGTTTTTAAAACCGACAGCGAGTACGATTTTGCGTGGAGGGGGCCAGCTTGAGGTAAGCCGGGCGTCACGCGCCAGGACGGCGCGTGTCGAGGCCCGCATGGATGCGTCTTTTGCCGATCCGGCGTGCTCAAACTGGCCCCGGACCTGACGCCGGATGAGCAGCCACTCCTGTTTGTGATGCAGACCTGGCCCGTGGTACACACCATCCGCCCGGGCCGATCGGAAAAGATGATCGGCCTCTACATCATTCCTGAACTCTCCAGGATGTGATCCCCGCAGCAAAAATAGATACTCAGGTTTATATAAAATGAAACATCGTTTCATTTTGTTGAGTTTACCCCACTTTGCCGTTAAGCTGCCTGTATCAGTTTTGGTATCGGGCACTGTCCGCACACTTTAGGGTCACGGCAAGCGCCTGAACATGTTTGGTCAAACTCAAGGAAATAACATGATTCTGGATAATTTCTCCCTGTCGGGAAAAGTGGCGGTGGTGACCGGATGCGATACCGGTTTAGGCCAGGGCATGGCGCTCGGCCTGGCGGAAGCGGGCTGCGATATTGTCGGTATCAATATTGTCGAACCCACAGAGACCATTGAACGCATCGCGGCAACCGGGCGTCGTTTCCTCAGCCTGACCGCCGACCTCAGTGACACCAAAGTGATCCCGGGATTGCTGGAGCGCGCAGTCGCCGAGATGGGCCACCTGGATATTCTGGTGAATAACGCCGGGATTATCCGCCGTGAAGACGCCATCGACTTCAGTGAAAAGAACTGGGATGACGTGATGAACCTGAACATCAAATCCGTGTTCTTTATGTCGCAGGCGGTGGCAAAACAGTTTATCGCGCAGGGAACAGGCGGGAAAATTATTAACATTGCGTCGATGCTCTCTTATCAGGGGGGTATCCGTGTGCCTTCTTATACTGCCTCGAAAAGCGCGGTGATGGGCGTCACCCGTCTGCTGGCGAACGAATGGGCGAAGCACCAGATCAACGTCAACGCGATTGCACCCGGCTATATGGCCACCAACAACACTCAGCAGCTGCGCGCCGATGAAGCCCGTAGCGAAGAGATCCTCGGCCGCATCCCGGCCGGGCGCTGGGGCCTGCCAGCCGACCTGATGGGGCCGGTGGTGTTCCTCGCATCTACAGCATCTGACTATATTAATGGCTACACCATCGCCGTCGACGGCGGCTGGCTGGCGCGTTAATACCCCCTAATTCACTGATGTGCAGCGGGCGATCCCGCTGCACCCAAGAGGACGTTAAAATGAAAATTGCACTGATGATGGAAAACAGCCAGGCGGCTAAAAACGCGATTATCCTGAAAGAGCTGAACGCGGTCGCCGGGGAGAAAGAGTACCCGGTGTATAACGTTGGCATGTCAGACGAGCAGGATCACCACCTGACCTATATTCACCTGGGGATCATGGCCAGCATTCTACTGAACTCGAAGGCGGTGGACTTTGTGGTGGCGGGCTGTGGCACCGGCCAGGGCGCGCTGATGTCGCTGAACCTGCATCCGGGCGTGATCTGCGGTTACTGCATTGACCCGGCAGACGCCTTCCTGTTTGCCCAGATCAACAACGGCAATGCGCTGTCGCTGCCGTTTGCCAAAGGATTTGGCTGGGGTGCCGAGCTGAACGTGCGCTTTATCTTCGAAAAAGCCTTTAGCGGTGCGAAAGGTCAGGGCTATCCGGCCGATCGTAAAGAGCCTCAGGTACGCAATGCCGGCATCTTAAATCAGGTGAAAGCCGCCATCGTTAAAGAGAACTACCTGGATACACTGCGCGCTATCGATAAAGAGCTGGTAAAAACGGCGGTCTCCGGCGAGCGCTTCCAGAAATGCTTCTTCGAGAACAGCCAGAACAAAGAGATCGAAAACTTTGTGCGTGAAATCCTCGCATAACGCGCTCTCTTTCTTCAGGCATAAAAAAACCGGTGCTGAATCAGCACCGGTTTTTTATTGGGCACGATGACTTATAAAAAGTCCTGCCGCTGCGGGGTAAAGGTGTCTAACAGCACGCCTTTTTCCAGGCAGATGCAGCCGTGAACAATGTCCGGCTTTTTATACAGCGTATCGCCCGCGCCTACTTCATGAGTTTCGTCGCCGATGGTAAAGCGGAAGCGGCCGGAGAGCACATAGGTGAGCTGTTCATGCACATGGTGATGCATCGGGCCAATGGCGCCGGTCTCAAAGCTGACCTCCACCGCCATCATGCTGCCGCCATGGGCCAGAACGCGACGGCTTACGCCATCGCCCAGGTCCTGTAAGGGTCTGTCTTGCTTGTAGATAAACACGGTTTAATCCTTCCTTAATGAGTGGCGCAGGGCATCCGGGATCTCCGCCAGATAGAGCGCAGGCAGCCCTTCATGGTCGGTCGTGAACAACACATGGCGATCGTCCGGAGAAAAAGAGGGGTGCGGATGGGTCACCTGGCGGTCACCGTCCAGCACCTGCCAGGAACTGTTATGTGCAGCCAGCGGCGCATACTGACGCGTCTGCGCATCGAAAATATACAGCCACGGATCGTTTTCAATAGTGTGGCTGGCCGTATCCTTCACATCTACCGGTGTACCGGAGCCATCGCCAACCAGCAGCGTGCCGTTATCATTGCTCATCAGGTGCGAACAGGCGGGCATGGTCATCAGGCTGATGTCTTCACCCGTTTGCGGGTCGAAGCGGCGAATATGGCGGTCGTGCTGGCCCTTCAGATAGGAAACATAGATCAGCGCGGAACCGTCCGGCACCCAGAACTCATGAGTGCAGCTTTCCCCTGGCGCGTGTTCTTTCACTTTACGCACGTTGCTGCCGTCTTCATTCACCAGCCACATACGCGCATCCACCAGATCGTGCGGGCCTTCATGGCAGAACGCCACGGTGCTGTCGTCAAACGGACGATAGATCGGGTGCCCCAGCCACTCATTTTTCTCGTGGATGACGTGAGACTGGCCGCTGAGCAAGTCGATGCGCAGCAGGCGGCAGTGCGGGTTACTGTGGTAGAACGACTGGAAAATGGTCCAGTCGGAGAGTGGCGTCCAGTCCTTGCGGTCGATCTCAATCCCCACCAGGCTGGTGCACTCGCTGTTGGCGACCCAGGTGCCGTAACCGACCCAGGCATCCGGCACCTGATAGACGGTTTCCTCACTGAAGTCAGCCAGCGTAACGCGTTGCAGCAGGCGCTCATTTTTTACGTAGTAAAGGTACTGGTCATCCGGCGACAGGAAACCGCCGAAGGTGTTATCACCGTCGCCCTCCGTCAGCTGTATCGCCTTCTGCGACTTCAGGTCGAGCAGATAATAGTTGCGATGACCGTCGAACTCTCCGGCAAACAGCAGCTTGCTGCCGTCGCGGGTAAAGCACTTCTGATAGAAGTAGTTACGGTGGCACAGCACATCAGGTGGCGTTAAGCGCGTCACCCGGGCGCCGGTCTGCGCATCCTGAACGGTGTGGAAGTTGAATTGGATCTGAGAACCTTTTGCCATGATTCACTCCATCGGTGGCCATGAGTGTCGCCCTGTGTTGAGCGTCTTCATTTAATTGAAATGCTGTTTCATAAATATGAAAACACATTACCACCGTGGAGAAGGCTGCGGGGTCAGTCGCTGCCAGAAATGCAAAGCCGATCACAAAACAGCCGCTTTTTGTTCAGAAAAGCGGGATAGATGGCGCAGGTAGTGGGACGTTTTTTTCTTTTCTCACCGGGATGCTTCGGACAAATTGTTATATTTAAGTGTCTGTATTGTAGTAAAAATAACAGCGATTTCGTTATTTTTACGCGGCATCACGGTGGGCCAGGTGAGGCTGGCTTAGTCGTTTTATTGATAAGAATGTTACATGTCTCGCAAATCTGTCTGAGAAATCACCGTCTGCTGTTTTAACTGTGAGTTAATTCACATCTATTCAGCGGGGAGATCTATATAAAACACCGTATCTATAAAAATAAAACAACGGTTCATTTTTATAAAATCTCTCTGGGCGGGGCTCACATGAACGTAGAAAAACCAATTCTCTTCAGACATCAGCTGGCATACGGCGGTGGTAATTTACTCGGTAGCGGGGCGCTGGCGATTGCCGGTATCTGGCTGCTTTACTTCTATACCACTTTTTGCGGGCTGACGCTGTTACAGGCGTCGGCGATCTTCTCGGTTGCCAGTATTATCGATGCGATCAGTAATCCGCTGATGGGCTATCTTTCGGATAACTTCGGCAAAACGCGCCTCGGCAAACGCTTTGGCCGCCGTCGCTTCTTTATCTTACTCGGCATCCCGCTGATGATGGTCTACCCGCTGCTGTGGGTGGAAGGCTTCGGCTTCTGGTACTACCTCTCAACCTACGTGCTGTTTGAGCTGATCTACACCTCGGTGATGGTGCCTTATGAAACCCTCGCTACCGAAATGACCACCGACTTCTCGGCGCGCTCCAAGCTGACCGGCTACAAGGCGATTTTCGGTAAGGTTGCCAATTTCCTCGCGGCATTTATCCCTGGCCAGTTCATTCTCATTTACGGTAAAGAATCTGCCGAGCCGTTCTTCTTCACGGCGCTGACCTACGGCGTGATTTTATGCGTGGCGATGATCATGCTGTATATCTCCTCCTGGGAACGCCCGGTAGAAGAGACGACGCCGGTCGATGAGAAGAAAATGACGCTGGCGAAAACCATGCTGACGCTGGTGCGCGATATGAAGTCGACCTTCCATCTGCGCGTGTTCCGCAAACATCTGGGTATGTACCTGTGCGGGTTCGGCGCCGAGTGGCTGTTCGCCTCGGTCTTCACCTACTTCATCATCTTCGTGTTGCAGTACGACCCGGCGATGGTGGCGGGCCTGAGCAGCCTTAACTCCCTGTTACAGCTGTTCTCCACCGCGATCTTTATCGGCATCTGCGTCAAGCACGGTTTCAGCAAACCCTACATTTTGGCGCTGGGCATCGTGGTGTTCTCCGTGGTGTGTTACAGCCTGCTGCACTTCCTGCATCTGCCGCAGCAGTATGCGACGGCGGCCATGCTGGGCATCACCGTGGTATTCGGCATTGGTACGGGTGGCGTCTACTACATTCCCTGGACGGTCTATACCTTCCTTGCGGATATCGATGAAGCCTTTACCGGCCGTCGCCGTGAAGGGATCTACGCCGGTGCCATGACCTTCTCCGGCAAGCTGATGCGTTCGATCATTGTCTTCGCGATGGGCGCCATCCTCAGCTTCTACGGCTTCCAGTCTAAATCTCAAACGCAGCCGGAAAGTGCTATTACGGCAATTGCGCTGGTCTTCTGTGTGGGCGTGATTGCGCTGGCGCTGATGGCGATGGTCTTCAGCCATCAGATGAAGCTGAACCGCAAAACGCACCTGGTGGTGCTGGGCGAAGTCGCCAGAATCAAATCGGGTGGGCTGATCGGCCATGTTCAGCCAGACGTGCGCTTAGTGATGGAAGAGCTGATCGGTTACCCGTATGAAGAGTGCTGGGGCAACAGTAAAGTGTGCCGCAAAATCTTCGATACCCCTGCCGTTGAACTGGTTGAGGAGCCTGCACCGAAACCGCTGGTGAACCGCACACAGCATCCGTAATACCCCGATTTAACACGCGATTTATCCACCTACCGACTGGCCGGAAAACCCGGCCAGCGGCGCCCTGCGCCTAAAGGATGAGAATGATTATGTGGGAACGTCAACTCTGTATTATCACGTTGTCCCTCGGGCTGAGCGCGCCCGTTGCGGCGGCGCTGCCGGAGCCTGGCACGCTGGTCTGGCACAGCATCACCTTTGGTCAGTCGACCGACGTTAATTTTGCCACCAACGTACTGGCAGACAAAATCGGCCGCAATGAAACCCTGCTGGCCGGGGGTAAGGCGGTGCCGGCAGAAGGCAGCCTGCTCACCACGCCCTTCACGCTGGAAAGCCGTGGCGGCAAGGTGGGGAACAGTCACGATGGTCTGACGTATTTCTATACGCGCTTACCGGCGGACGCCAATTTCCTGCTGGAAGCCGATATCACGCTGAATCAGTTCGGCCCGGAAAACGGGGCAAAACCGGCCGGGCAGGAAGGCGCGGGATTGCTGGTCCGCGATATTTTAGGCCCTGCACGCGCGCCCGCTGTTCAGCCGGGCATTGAAGAGTTACCGGCCGCCTCGAATATGGTGATGAATACGGTGATGGCGATCGGTGACAAGCTGCCCGTGGTGGCGCTGGTGGCCCGTCAGGGCGTGCAGCAGCCCTGGGGCAATACCGGCATCGGCATCGTGCGTGAGCCGTATCAATCGTTGAATACGCCACAGCATTTTTCACTGCGTCTGAGCCGAACAGACAGCGGGTTTGAGGTGGCGTATGCCCCTCAAGGCGGCAGCGCATGGAGCAGCAAAACGGTGGCGGGTGCAGACCGTATCACCCAACTGGATAAAACGCAGTATTACGTCGGCTTCTTTGCGTCACGTAATGCCAGCATCACGGTGAATCACGCCACGCTGACGCTCAGTGAGGCACATACGCAGCCCGGTGCGCCGTATATCGCGCCTGTGCTGCAATCGCGTATTGAAGTGATGTCATCCCCTCGCCTCACCAGGCGTGACGGCGTGTTCCAGCTGCGCACCAACGGCAACGGTCTGATCACTATAGAACGTGGTGACACCGTGCTGCTGCGCCAGAAAAGAGTGCGTGGCGGCGAAGTGGTGGCGCTACCGGTGAAGGCCACATCGATGCCGCGCGATCTCAAGGTCACCTTTACACCGGATAACGGCCAGCGTCTGACGCAAACGTACCCGCTAAGCCTGGCGCAGGTCAGTCATCCGGATACGTTATACGCTTCCGCGCAGGGGGCTGCGGATAACGATGGCTCACGTGAACATCCGCTGGATGTAGCCAGCGCCGTCAATCTGTTGGCGCCGGGCGGCACGCTGTGGCTGGCGGAGGGCGAGTATCCGGCCACGGTGATCCCTGCCACGGCCAGCGGCACCGGGCAGCACCGTAAAATGCTGCGGCCGCTGGGCGACAACGTGGTGTTTAACGGTCTGACGCTCGATGCCAGCTACTGGCATATTCAGGGCATCACCGTCACGAAGAAAAGTTTCCATATTGCCGGCAGTCACAACCATATCGACCGCGTCCGTGCTCATCATGCCGATGATACCGGCATCTGGGTCGCCTCACCGGATGGCATCGGCCGCGCGCTGTGGGCCAGCCATAATCTGATCAGCAACGCTGAGTCCTGGGGTAATCAGGACCCGGGACGGAAAAACGCTGACGGTTTTGCGGTGAAAATGCGTGTCGGTGAGGGCAACCACCTGGTGAACTGCTATTCCCACGACAATATTGATGACGGTTTTGACCTGTTCAACAAAATTGAAGACGGCCCGAACGGCAGCGTCACCATCGAAAACAGTCTGTCGGTAAATAACGGCAGCAACGGCTTCAAACTGGGAGGCGAAGGGCTGCCCGTGGCGCATGTGGCGCGCAACAACATGGCACTGAACAACGGCATGGATGGCTTCAGCGATAACTTCAATCCTGGCGCGCTGATTATTGCAGGCAACCGGGCGCTGGATAACCAGCGGTTTAACTTCCTGTTCCGTCCGTCGCCTTACACCACGCCAGATAAACAGGGCACGTTTAGCGGCAATATTTCTCTGCGTACCGTGCCGGGGAAATATGACGATGTGGTCAGCGGTAATACCGATGACACGAATGTTTTTTATCACGTGAAAACGAGTGAATTAATCAAAAGTACGATCCAAAAATAACATCAAACTCTCTGGGATACCAAAATGAAAAATAACAGACTGCTGCTCTGCGGTCTGCTGCTGGCCAGCGCCAGTAGTCAGGCCGTCACTCTCGACGTTCGCCATGAGTGGCTGGACGACAGTAAACAACACAAAGATCGGTTCATGGTGTCACACCGGTTTGATAATGGCTTTGGTTTTTCACTGGAAGCCAAATGGAAATCGGGGGGCGATAATAAGAATAAAGCCTTTACCGATCTGGTGGATAGCGGTACAGAAAGTACCGTCAGTTATCAGTACAAAGTCACGCCCGCCTGGTTCCTGCAGCCGGGGTTCACCCTGGAATCCAGTTCGGATAACAGTATTTATAAGCCATTTTTAACCACCGGATACCAGTTTGAAAACGGTATTTATTTTAACGTGCGCTACCGTTATGAATATACGCGCTCGACGAAAGAAAATACGGATGATAAGAAAACGAACCGGGGTGAACTCTGGCTGGGTTATCGTCTGGCGGACTGGCGCTTTGAATATAACTATATTTATAAGCACAGTGACCAGGTGTTATACGACAACGACAAATGGGATTATGAGCAGGATCTGAAGGTGGCGTATAACATCAATAAGCAGTGGACGCCTTATGTGCAGGTGGGTGATGTTTCTGTCAGGAAAACCGCCGATGACAGGCAGACCCGCTTGCGCATCGGGGTTCAGTATAACTTTTAAAGCTCACGGCTGATGCGTTGCGCCCGCCGGGGTTCCGGTGGGCGCAACGTCTGATTTTCAGGTCTTTCACCGTCCCTGAAAAAATAACAGGAAAATTCGCTTTTTTTCGCCTCAAAATAGTATTTTTACTCATTGTCGCTATGACCTTGAACTGATAAGTTGCCACCGCGTTTGGGAACGCGAAAAACTCAGAAATCAAATGAATAACATGTTGAAAAATATAAAGGATTATATTTATGAAGGTTCTTTTTGTCGGAAGCGGTCTATCGGCCCAGCAGGCGCGTAGTGATAAATATCACGACCATATCAAAGTGTGCCTCAATAATGCCTGGCGTATCTATGAGGGAGGCGAGTTTGATTACTGGATACATCCTAATGATTTTCCGAAGGAGAATTTCCCTTCTTGCGTGAATTATCAACATGAGATCAGGCATGAAGAATACTCTGCGGTTATTCATAAAGGTGCCCGTCGTTTGGGTATTCAGGCGGATACAGGCTTTGATATTGAAATAAATATTGGCTACACCTCTTTTTTCCAGGGTCTGTACTGGATAATGCTGGGTTTATCGCCAGAAAGAATTGGTTTGCTTGGGTTTGACCACGACTATAACAAAAATAAAACGGATAAATGGGTCGCGGACGACAAACCTAATATTCAGAATTTTTTTAATAATAAAAAAGAAAAAACCATAAAAGAGTGGGCGGATAATTATTTTCAGGGGTTTGAAAAAGACTTTTTCTATGGCCATGGTACGCCTGATCCAATGCGATATGGCCCGGAATATATCGAGAGAAAAATGGTCCTGGCGCAGGAGAATGCAAAAACCCTTGGGATCTCGATCGTCAACTATTCTGAGCGCGAATCGCCCTATAAAATATTTGAGCGTCATATTATTTAATATTCTTCTTTTCGTCATGCCGATTCTTGCTGCCGTCCGCCCGTTGCCGCAAGAATCGGATAAGTACTAATCTTTTGTCAGTATCCGGCTGATTTCATTTCCGTATCCCCTTACAGTCACGACGCCATCCAGCAGTTCCACCACCGCGTAAGGGACGTCTTCCGCGCCGTCGAGCATCCCTTTCATAATAATAAAATCGGTATTGTCGCGCCGCACATAGCCACCGCGATGGTCATGCCCGGTAAAGCAGGCACGTACCTGATAGCGGCACAGCAAATCAGCCAGTTCACCGCCATTCCACAGGATATGACCCGTATGCGGGGCCAGCGGATAGTGACCAAACACCACCACGGTTTCTCCCAACTGCTGGGCCTGTTGCAGCTGCGTTTCAATCCATGCCAGTTGAGCACTGCTCACCGCGCCGTTCCACAGCTCGGCCTGCGGTTGCTGACGGGCCACCAGGTCGGCCAGTATCGCTTTCGCCTGCTGACGGTCATCACCGTTGCCCTGATTGCAATACAGGCTGATGTCATTACCGTCGAACACGATAAAGCGGTAGCCCGCAAGGCGGAACTGATAATAGCTTTTCGGTAAGCCCGCTGGCGGCGTATGCGCCGATGTCAGGCGGTCAGAAATCACCTGCGCATCATGGTTGCCAATCACAATCGCATGCGGATGATGCAGTGTTTCATACAGCGGCAGTAGCGCCTGATAGCTTGACCAGTGGCGATCCACCAGGTCACCCAGCGTGACGACAAAATCGAGCGGCTTGCGGTTAAAGGTGGCAATCGCCTTAGGCAGCTTGTGCAGTGCATGGCGATAATAGAGATTTTTCGGCACATCTGCCTCCACATCAGCGTACTGCGGGTCGGCAATCAGGCCAAAGCGCAGCGTGCCGTCGGCGGGATGAGTGGAGCGCATCACCGGTGGCTGATACAGCATGGCCGCAGCGCCCAGCGCCTGACGTTGCAGAGAAGAAAGCGGGTGCGGTGTGGTTTCAAAAGACATATATCGCTCCGTTAGCGGATGCCGGCACGCATAAACGACTGAACAAACTGACGCTGGAAAATCAGGAACAGCACCAGCAACGGCAATGACGTCATCAGCGTTGCGGCCCCGACCAGCGCCCACTGTACCCCTTGTTCCGGGGCGGAAAACAGCTGCAAACCGACGGTAATGGGCCGCACGTTGACCGAGTCGGTGATCACCAGCGGCCAGAGGAAATCGTTCCAGTGGAAGCTGATCGACACCAGCGCAAACGCGATATACACCGGTTTGGCCAGCGGCACATAAATACGGCGCAGAATGGTCCAGCGGCTGGCACCTTCAACGATCGCCGCTTCTTCCAGCACCAGAGGAATACTTTTAAACGTCTGACGCAGCAGGAAAATAGCAAAGGCCGAAGCAAGATAGGGCAGTGCAATGCCCCACAGTGTGTCGCGCAGCCCCAGCGCGCCCACGGTTTTGTAATTGTTGAGGATCAGCACGTCGGGGCTGATCATCAGCTGTAGCAGGATCAGGGCAAACAGCAGACCGGAGAACTTGAGGCGAAAACGGACCAGCGCATAGGCAGCCATTGTCGCCAGCACCAGCTGGCAGATCACAATCATCAGCACCAGCAGCGTAGTGTTGAGGAAATAGCGGGCGAACGGTGCGGCGTGCCAGGCATCGATAAAGTTCTGCAATGTCAGCGGGGAGAACAGCACAAAGGTGCCCTGATCCGATGCAGGATGAATGGCAACCCAAACGGCCACCAGAATCGGTAGAAACCACAGCAGGGCGGCCAGCCAGATCGCCAGATTCAGGCACAGACGGCCCAGCGAAAACGACCGTGCGGGAAGCGTCATGGTCAGGCTCATTGGTAATGCGCTCGCTTATCCAGCAGGTGGAATTTGATTAAAGCAATCGCGCCGAGGATCACCAGCAACACCACGGTCATGGCGGAAGCGGCCGGTAAATCCCAGAAGCTGAAAGCGGTACGGTAGATGTAATAGAGCAGCAGACTGCTGCTGTTATTCGGTCCACCGTTGGTCATGGCGATCACCTGGTCGACGATGCGGAACGCGTTCATCGAGGCATTGATCAAAATAAACAGCGTGGTGGGCATCAGTAATGGCCACTGCACGCGGCGGAAGAAATAGCGGCGTGAGGCGCCTTCAATGTCTGCCGCCTCACTCAGCCGCGGGTCTATCTGCTGCAATGCCGCCAGATAGAAAATCATAAAGAACCCGGCCTCACGCCAGACGGAAACGGCCATCAGGCTCCAGAGCGCACTGTCGGGGTCCCCCAGCCAGTTGACGGGCGGCAGCGAAAACAGCGCCAGTAGCTGGTTGAGCAGGCCGAGCTGGGGCGTGTAGAAAAACAGCCACAGGTTGGCGATGGCAATCATCGGCAGCAGTGAAGGAATAAAAAAAGCGGCGCGAGTCAGCGCGCTGCCGCGCAGGCGGCGATTCACCGCCAGCGCCATCAGCAGGGCCAGCCCCACCGCCAGCGGGATCGTGACCGCGGCATACAACAGGTTATTACGCAGCGACAGCATAAAAATGTCGTCATCCAGCAGTGCGGCGTAATTATCCAGCCCGACGAACCGGGCCGGATGCCCGTTGCGCGCCGCAGAGAACAGGCTCTCCCACATCGTGGCCACCGCCGGATAATGGGTAAACGTCAGCAGAAACCCCAGTGCCGGTAACAGCAGCAGGTAGCCATAAATCTGCATTGACAGACCCCGATTGCGGGCAGCCGGTGCCAGAGTGTGAAGAGAGCGCATAGGTGTCCGTTACTGGTAAGGTTTCAGCAAGCGGTCAGCCTGCTTCTGAGCCGACTCCAGCGCCTGCTCAGGGGTTTTCTCCTGAGTGACGGCGGCTTCAACCGCATGGTTCAGGGCATCCTGAATCTGCACGCTGTTGTAGGTCGAGAGTTCCGGTTGTGAATATTTCAGCTGCTCACGCGCGACCAGCGCCTGTGGCACCTGTTTGACGTAATCCTGCATCACCGTGGTGTCCCATGCGGCAGGTGAGGTTGCCACGTAGCCGGTGGCGATACTCCAGCGAGCGGCCTGCTCAGGTGCTGATACCCAGCGAATAAATGTCATCGCGGCTTTTTGCTGCTCAGGAGTGGCATTTTTGAACACGTAGAGGTTACCGCCGCCGGTCGGGCTGCCGCGCTGGGTTTTCTCCGGCAGCATGGCGACGCCGAACGGGAATTTGGCGTTGTCACGCACGGTGGTCAGGTTACCGGTGGTGGTCACCATCATGGCGGTTTTGCCGCTGATAAAGTCCTGAGGTGTGGTGCTCCAGGCAATTGCGCCTTTCGGCGACACGCCCTCTTTCTGCCCAAGGTTGGTCAGCCACTGCAAGGTTTCGACGTTGGCCGGGGTATTAAAGGCCACGGCTGTGCCTTTGCCGTTATCCAGGCGGCTGCCGTTGGTGGCCGCCAGACCCTGGAAGTTCCAGTAGCCGTTCGGCGTGGACGGGATCTCAATGCCCCACTGGCTGACGCCTTTGTCGTCTTTCACCACCAGCTTTTTACCGAAGTCGACCACCTGCTGCCAGTTAGCGGGTGGGGTTTCGCCGTCCAGACCGGCTTTCTCAAACGCCTGTTTGTTCCAGTACATCACTACGGTGGAACGCTGGAACGGGATGCCCCACACCTTGCCTTCGATATGGCGCAGGAATGCCGGGTAGAATCCTTCAATCCACTTTTTGCCATCGGCATCATTCGCCAGGTCGCTGGCCGCGGTAATCGCACCGGCGTCGATCAACGAATAGGCTTCGATATCCCCAATCACGGCCAGCTGTGGCGCATTGCCGCCGCGAAACGCTGTCAGGGCTTTGGTCACTGTCGTGGCATAGTCACCGGTATAAACAGGCTGAATGCTGACATCCGGGTGCAGTTTTTCAAAGTCAGCGACCAGCGTATCGACGGTGTGGCTGATTTTGCCCCCCACGGCAATCGGGTAATACATCTGAAGTTTTACAGGGTCGGCCGCGAAAGCAGATGAGGCAGCACAAAGTAACAGGACAGACGTCAGGCGTGAGAAACGGAGAACTGGAGACATGGTTTTCCCTTGAGCGATAAAAGAGTGGTTAAACAGCATATTTTTGTTCTGACGGTAAAACGTTCTGTTCCGCGCCGTAACAGCGTTTGCCGCTGGCGCTGACAAAGAAATAGTGTTTGCTCGCAGACCATTGCAGCCCGACCGGGCTGTGCTCGCTAAAGCGCCTCATGCCGGCCACTTTGACGGTGATTGGCTCCTGACAGGCGGCGATTTGGCAGACCAGCAACGTGTCTGCGCCCATGTATTCGTAGCTGAGCACACGGGCAGTCAGAGCGGCGTGTTCGGCTGAGGTCAGTTGAATATCCTCGGCGCGCAATCCGAGGCTCAATCCGGCTTCAACGCCGTACTGCACCACCGGGATCGGCATCTCACCCAGGTAGTGATGGTTGCCTTCACGGCGCAGCGGGATGATGTTCATCGGCGGGGCTCCGATAAATTGCGCAGCAAATACCGTGGCCGGGTTGTTGTAGAGGTTATCCGGGGTGTCGTGCTGTTCGATGTTGCCGTCATTCAGCAGAATAATTTTATCGGCCATGCTCATTGCTTCGGTCTGATCGTGGGTCACGTAAAGCATCGTCAGGCCGAGCTTTTTCTGAATGGCGCGGATCTCGCGGCGCATGCTCTGGCGCAGTTTGGCATCGAGGTTGGAAAGCGGCTCATCCATCAGGCACAGTTTATTGTTGGCGATCACGGCACGGCCCAGCGCCACGCGCTGCTGCTGCCCGCCGGAAAGCTGGGACGGCAGACGGTCGAGCAGCGGTTCCAGCTCCATCAGGCGGCTGACATCGGCCAGACGTGAGGGAAAATGACGCTTATCTTCACCCCGGGCGCGCAGCCCGAACAGCAGATTTTCCCGCACATTCAGATGCGGGAACAGCGCGTAAGACTGGAACACCATCGACAGTTTGCGCTGTGAAGGCGGCAATGCTGTCACATCGGACTGCTGGAAATAGATCGCGCCACTGTCGGCCGATTCCAGCCCGGCAATGGTGCGTAGCATGGTTGATTTGCCACAGCCGGAAGGCCCGAGCAGCGCGATAAAATCACCCTCTGCCACCTCAAAACTGATGTCGTTCAGCGCGGTTTTGGTGCCCCAGGCTTTGTGAATATGGTGAAGAGAGAGATAACTCATGCCAGCTGTGCGTCTTTGCAATAAGAAGTGGGCCTAAGCTAGCGGGACTGGATGAACTTTTTATTAACGCAGGATGACGCTTAGAAGACGGGGATCGCTGACGCCGGGCAGGGGGACGCCGCAGTAGCGTCCCGTCAGCAGGACACTGACGGGACGACAGGTTCAGACGCGGCGTTTTTCCTGACATAAGTAGCCGAAAGTCGCAAACAGGCAAAGTGAATACCCCAGCAGTTCACTGCCTTCTTCCGCCATGTTTTTCACCGTGCGGTTATAGCCATCCAGCATCAGATGTTCCCAGAGTTCGTGCATACCGAACAGCCGTGAGAAGACCAGAATTGTCAGCATCCCGGCAGACAACAGGCCCCATGCCGGTTGGCTCACAAAGGCGGCAAGACCCGGGATGATGCTACGTGGGTTACGCAGCGCGACTGCCACGCAGGCCAGGGTCACCGCAAGGGCAAACCAGAGCCAACAGCCGTGTCTGATCGTATCAAACAAAAAATCCAGCTCACGAATGAGCATGCAACTGAAGAAACCGGCCACCAGAATCATCACCGGCCGCTGCGCCGGAGAACGCCAGGCGCGATGAAAAAACAGACAGGCAATGACTGCCAGCATGATTTCCTGCGCCATTTCAGTCAATGAGGTTTCATGGACGGCATTATTCATCCAGACGACATCAGCAAAGAGCAACCCCATCATCATGCCAAGAAACAAAGCAGCGCCTAAAAATGTGAATATCTTATTTTTTATAATCGATAAATCAGTCGACATGTTACCCCCCGGTCAATATTGGGGGGCAATGATAGGGATGTTCCATAACAGAACTGGTCATTTTATGCGGTTGTCTTATATAGAGCACATAATGACATGTAATTTGCATTTTTTTAATTCAACTAATTGTTATGGATGGTATTTTTTCTCCTGCTGTTCAAACCAGCTGGCGGGAACGTTATGGGGAGGTTGACCAAGCTGCGCAATCCCCTGTTCGATAACCTGATCGGCCATCTGGTGCAGGGTGGCATGCCCTGCGGTCAGCAGACGGATTTGCACCCGTTTTTCAATCAGATAGACGCGGGCAAAATGCGGATCAAAATGAATAATTGAGCGGGTATTATCGATAATATCCGCCAGCTTGATGGTCTGCGCGTCAGCAGAGGCCTGTTGAGTATGGCGAAAATGGGCCAGCTTACGTGCGGTGCGGTTTTGTCCGGCAACGGCACCCTGGTTGGTCAGCATTTCAACCAGCGATGTCACCCGCTCGCCGAAATGGGTGCGGATATCCTCCAGCGTACTGCTGGTGTCTTCAACAGTATCGTGCAGCCAGGCCGCAGCCAGCATCTCTTCATCGTCACTGACGCTACGCACCAGTTCGACCACCGCAGCGGGATGCACGATATAAGGCTCATCGGTGTATTTTCGGCGTTGATCTGCTGCGGCATGGGCTTTGCTGGCGTAGCGCTGCGCCCGTTCTTCCAGAGTTTGCATCGTTTTTCTCCCTGCCTGTAAAGTCGCTTGCAATTGTATAGTGCGCTATCTATATTATTTTTCATGACTACAGATAAAGATGACAAAAAAGCGGCGGATGCGCCACTGTTGCTCGACCGGCAGCTGTGCTTCGCGATCTATTCCGCTAACCTGGCGCTGCATAAGATCTACCGGCAGCTGCTGGCCCCGCTGGATATCACCTATCCCCAGTATCTGGTGATGATGGTGCTGTGGGAGCGGGATGACGTCACGGTGTCGGAGATCGGTGAGCGGCTGTTTCTTGACTCTGCAACCCTGACACCGCTGCTGAAACGTCTGGAAACTGCCGGGCTGCTGCACCGTCTGCGTTCGCGTAAAGATGAACGTCAGGTGGTGGTGACGTTGACGGATAAAGGACATGAACTACGCCAGCAGGCGCGGGCTATCCCTGAATCAGTGATCGGTGCTACGTCCTGTGAGATGGAAAAATTACAGTCGCTAAAAGGCGAACTGGAAATTCTGCGCAATAATCTGAACGGCTAATCTGCCCTTGTTCTTTGAGTCAAAAAGCTTTATTAATATAAATAGTGTGCGATTTAATCGCGTGAAAACTAAAAAAGGAAACACACCATGTCGTTAGAAAAAGTTGTATACCGTGCAAAAGCAAAAGCCACCGGTGGCCGTGAAGGCCGCGCTACTTCTTCCGATGGCGTGCTGGATATCCAGCTGGGCCTGCCGAAAGAGATGGGCGGCGCAGGTGGCAATGTCACTAACCCTGAGCAGCTGTTCGCGGCGGGTTACTCTGCCTGCTTCCTCGGAGCGATGAAGTTTGTGGCGGGGCGTGACAAGTTCGCTATGCCAAAAGAGGCGTTTGTTGAAGGGGAAGTGGGTATTGGTCCATTGCCGACGGGCTTTGGCATTGAAGCGACCCTCAACATTCATCTGCCGGGCATGGACAGTGCTGAGGCGAAAAAGCTGGTCGATGCCGCCCATATCGTCTGCCCTTACTCCAATGCCACCCAGGGCAATATTGACGTGACGTTGAATATTATCAACTAAGCCGTCTGACCGGGGCTGTCGCCCCGGTTATCGTCATTCCTGCTGTATCTGATCCCACACTCTTGCATACCGTTCGCGGCACGATTCCGCACCTTCCTCTCAATGATACGTAAAATGCCGAAATTACATATCCTCACAGACTAACCCTGCTGAGTGTGTTTAACTACGCCCCCTGCGAAGGATTGTTACCCCTCATTTATCATCAGATTCCTCTGGTTATGGACGGCCTTAAGGTTTATCGGTATTGCGTCCGAACTCTGACGCCGTACCAGGGTCTGATTAGCGTTCAGATCGTGTTAGCAATTGTTTAGGTTACGCCAGGATTAAGGTCGAATGAATTCTATTAAATTGTTTACCCAGCAAAAGTTGTCGCTGTTGCTGGCTGTCTACATCGGGTTGTTTTTAAATCTTCCGGTATTTTATCGTCGATTTGATCCCTTCCTCGCTAAGTTTGAAATGATGCAATGGCTTTCAGCACTGGCAGAAGGGATGGCGGCGATCCTGCTGACCTTCTTCCTGTTACGTCTGCTATCGCTGGGTGGAAAAATGTTCTGGCGCGTTACCGCCAGCCTGCTGGTGCTGATCTCTGTCTCAGCCAGCTACTACATGGCTTTCTTTAATGTCGTTATTGGCTACGGCATTGTCGCTTCCGTGATGACCACCGATACCGACCTGTCTAAAGAAGTGGTGGGTTATCACTTTGTCCTGTGGATGGTACTGGTCAGTCTGATCCCGCTGGCGTTGATCTGGTGGAGCAGCCTGCGCATGACGCTGCTGGAGCAGCTTAAAACGCCCGGCCAGCGCATCAAGCCATTACTGACGCTGCTGCTGGCGCTGCTGCTGACCTGGGGCCCTATTCGCTATTTCGATAAGGTGCAGAGTGCCAATGAGAAGCTGACCAACGTTGACCTGCCGAGCTATGGCGGGGTGGTGGCGCACTCTTACCTGCCGTCCAACTGGCTCACAGCGGTCGGGCTGTTTGCCTACACCAGCTATGACGAAAAAATGGACAGCGATGATCTGTTCGATCCGGCAAAAAACTTTACCTATAAGGCGCCTGAAGGGCTGGATGATACCTATGTCGTGTTCGTGATTGGTGAAACCACCCGCTGGGATCATATGGGGCTGCTGGGCTATGAGCGTGACAACACGCCAAAGCTGTCAAAAGAGAAGAACCTGGTGGCGTTCCGCGGCGAGTCCTGTGATACCTCCACGAAACTCTCCCTGCGCTGCATGTTTGTGCGTGAAGGGGGAACGATGGATAACCCGGGACGCACGCTGAAAGAGCAAAATGTCTTTTCGGTGTTGAAATCGCTGGGCTTCAGTTCGGATCTGTACGCCATGCAGAGTGAGGTGTGGTTCTACAACAACACCAATGCTGACAGCTATGCCTTCCGCGAACAGATTGGCTCAGAGAAGCGTAACCAGGGGAAATCCGTGGACGATATGCTGCTGATCCCGGAGCTGAAATCGTCGATTGACGACCACCCGAAAGGTAAGCACCTGGTGATCCTGCATACTAAAGGCTCTCACTATCTTTACTCTCAGCGCTATCCGCGTGAATTCGCTCGCTACCAGCCGGAGTGCATGGGCGTGGATGATACCTGCAGTAAAGCGATGCTGATTAACGCTTACGATAACTCCATTCTGTATGTTGATACGATGCTGGACAGCGTGTTTGACCAGCTGCGTGATAAGAAAGCGATTGTGTTTTACGCCGCCGATCATGGTGAGTCCATCAGCGAAAACATGCACCTGCACGGTACGCCACGCAATATGGCGCCGCCGGAGCAGTTCCGTGTGCCGATGATTGTCTGGGCGTCGGATAAATATCTGGCAGACCCGGCCAATAAGAGCGCGTTTGAGCGCCTGCAGGCTGAGCAGAAAGCGGGCAAGACGCACCGCCATGTGGAGCTGTTTGACACCATCATGGGATGCCTCGGCTATACTTCTCCCGATGGTGGAATAAATCCGGCCAACAACTGGTGTGCTAAACCATAAACAAACGTAGGGGTCAGGCATTCCTGACCCTGACCTGGGCGAGGCATGCCTCGCCCTACGTTTGCCATCATCCAACCGAATAATCTGCTGCCGCTCAACCTCTGAACAGCCCCCCTTTTTTGCAAATCAATTCCCATAAAACCGCATAAATCCTTATCCCGCCTGTATTGCCACTTAATTCGCAACGCGTTTTTCTTATGACCGAATGTGACTTGTTGCCTGTTTCTTATCTTAGCGTTGCAGCATTTTTATCTATAAGTTAGCCATATAGACCATTTTATCGGGTGGAAATTGGTTGTTTGTGGATTATTTTGTGGGTTTTTTTTCGGCGTGATGTTCTGTAGTTATGCCATTAACCCAGGGTTTAATGTGGTATTCATCACACGTAATAACGTTTTACGCTACAAATGTTATTAAATTGTTTTTTTTATATTTGCTTGCTGTTTCTCACACTCTGAGTAAATACCCTACGCTTGTATTGACGTTCCCTGAAACAATTGACAAATTGAAGCCTCAGTACAAAAGGTAAGGGGATTTTTCTGATAGTTTCTGCATCGTCAGAACGTCTCCACATCCCGTCAGATTGACTGATGCCGCAAGGCACCACGCACAGGCCACTCAAAAAAATTATCGGCCGGCGTAACTACTCCTCTTTCTGCCAAAAACAGTAAGTCGGGTATGCACACAACAACATCACATCACTATTGGAGCATAAGCATGAGTATTTCCCTGGCTAAATCCGGGATGCTGAAAGTCGGTCTCAGCGCGATCGCGTTGTTAATGGCTACAGGTGTTCAGGCGAAGACCCTGGTGTATTGTTCTGAAGGTTCGCCTGAAGGTTTTAACCCGCAGTTATTCACCTCTGGCACCACCTATGACGCCAGCTCGCGTCAGATCTATAACCGTTTGGTGGAATTCACCATTGGTACCACCGAATTACATCCTGCGCTGGCAGAAAAATGGGATGTGAGTGCTGACGGTAAAACCTACACCTTCCACCTGCGTAAAGGCGTGAAGTGGCAGACCACCAAAGACTTTAAACCGACGCGCGACTTTAATGCCGATGACGTGGTATTCACCTTTGAACGTCAGCTGGATAAAAATAACAAGTATCACGGCGTGTCTGGCGGCAGCTACGAATACTTCGAAGGCATGGACATGCCGAACCTGATCAGCAAAATCGTGAAAGTGGATGACTCTACTGTACGTTTCGAGCTGACCCGTCCTGAGTCGCCGTTCCTGGCCGACCTGGGCATGGATTTCGCCTCCATTCTGTCGGCTGAATACGCTGACAATATGATGAAAGCCGGTACGCCGGAAAAACTGGACCTTAACCCGGTCGGTACGGGCCCGTTCCAGTTACAGCAGTACCAGAAAGATTCGCGCATTCTGTACAAAGCCAACCCGGAATACTGGGGTACTAAACCGAAAATTGATCGCCTGGTGTTCTCCATCACTCCAGACGCTTCCGTACGTTACGCCAAAATGCAGAAAGGAGAATGTCAGGTGATGCCGTACCCGAACCCGGCTGATATTGCACGCATGAAGCAGGATAAAAACATCAACCTGCTGGAGCAGCCAGGTCTGAACGTCGGTTATCTGTCGTTTAACGTTGAGAAAAAGCCACTGGATAACCTGAAAGTTCGTCAGGCGCTGACCATGGCAGTGAACAAGAAAGCGATCATCGAAGCGGTCTACCAGGGGGCGGGCCAGGAAGCGAAAAACCTGATCCCACCGACCATGTGGGGCTACAACGATGCCGTTCAGGACTATCCGTACGATCCGGTCAAAGCTAAAGCCTTGCTGAAAGATGCCGGTATGGCAGACGGCTTCGCTATCGATCTGTGGGCGATGCCAGTACAGCGTCCGTACAACCCGAACGCACGTCGTATGGCTGAAATGATTCAGAGCGACTGGGCGAAAATTGGTGTGAAAGCCAAGATTGTCACCTACGAGTGGGGCGAGTATCTGAAGCGTGCTAAAGCCGGTGAACACCAGACCGTCATGATGGGCTGGACCGGCGACAATGGGGACCCGGATAACTTCTTCGCCACCCTGTTCAGCTGTGCAGCCGCGAAAGATGGCTCGAACTATTCACGCTGGTGCTACAAGCCGTTTGAAGATCAGATCCAGCCAGCACGTGCCACCGACGACCACAACAAACGTATCGAGCTGTACAAACAGGCTCAGGTTGTGATGCATGACCAGGCACCAGCGCTGATTGTCGCGCACTCTACGGTCTACGAGCCAGTGAGTAAGAAAGTGTCAGGCTATGTTGTTGATCCGTTAGGCGGGCATTACTTCGCTCAGGTTGATATCCAGGAATAGTGTTCAGGGACGGGACTGACCCGTCCCACATCATTATTTGTAGGGGTCAGGCATGCCTGACCCTTCTTGCCAGGAAGCAAAAAGGTCGTCAAGGCGCGGTTCGCTGCGTCGCGGGTGGATGTCCCCTGAGGATTTTCGCGCGCAAGATGTGAGCAATAATAATCCTGTTGGTTACGGCTGGCAGGAACTAATAGAGAATGCGGAATATGCTGCAGTTCATACTCCGACGCTTGGGGCTTGTCATCCCAACGTTTATCGGTATCACCCTGTTAACCTTCGCGTTTGTTCATATGATCCCCGGTGACCCGGTGATGATCATGGTGGGCGAGCGCGGTATCTCCCCTGAACGTCATGCACAGCTGATGGCCCAGCTCGGTCTGGATCAGCCACTCTGGCAGCAATATCTCTCCTATATCAAAGGCGTGATGCATGGTGACCTCGGCATCTCACTGAAAAGCCGTGTCCCGGTGTGGGAAGAGTTCGTCCCGCGCTTTAAGGCCACGCTTGAGCTGGGTATCTGCGCGATGCTGTTTGCCGTTGCCGTCGGTATCCCGGTAGGCGTGCTGGCTGCGGTTAAACGCGGTTCCATTTTTGACCACACGGCGGTGGGCATCTCCCTGACCGGTTACTCCATGCCGATCTTCTGGTGGGGCATGATGCTGATCATGCTGGTTTCGGTGCAGCTCAACCTGACCCCGGTATCCGGGCGCATTGGCGATACGGTGTTTCTTGATGACACCATGCCGCTCACCGGCTTTATGCTGATTGATACCCTGATCTGGGGCGAACCCGGTGATTTCAAAGATGCTGTGATGCATATGATCCTGCCCGCCATTGTGCTGGGGACCATTCCGCTGGCCGTGATTGTGCGTATGACGCGCTCGGCGATGCTGGAAGTGCTCGGCGAAGACTATATCCGTACTGCACGTGCCAAAGGGCTGACGCCGATGCGGGTGATTGTGGTGCATGCGTTACGTAACGCCATGCTGCCGGTGGTCACGGTGATTGGTCTTCAGGTCGGTACGCTGCTTGCGGGTGCCATCCTGACGGAAACCATCTTCTCCTGGCCAGGCCTGGGGCGCTGGTTAATCGACGCACTTCAGCGCCGCGACTATCCGGTGGTTCAGGGTGGGGTGCTGATGGTGGCCACGCTGATTATCTTCGTCAACCTGCTGGTCGACGTGCTTTACGGTGTGGTTAACCCACGCATCCGTCACAAGAAATAAGGGGCCAACATGTCTGTTGTGGATCCAGGCAGCGTCAACGCTGCACCCAAGCCGATGACCCCGTTACAGGAATTCTGGCACTACTTTAAGCGTAATAAAGGTGCAGTGATTGGCCTGGTTTACGTGGTACTGATGATTATTATCGCGGTGTTTGCCAACGTGCTGGCGCCCCACGCGCCTGCTGAGCAGTTCCGCGATGCGTTACTGCGTCCGCCAGCCTGGCAAGAAGGTGGCAGCTGGCAGTATGTTTTCGGCACGGATGATGTTGGCCGTGACGTTCTGTCGCGCCTGATGTACGGCGCCCGTCTGTCACTGCTGGTTGGCTGTCTGGTGGTGGTATTGTCGCTGATCTTCGGCGTCATTTTCGGCCTGATTGCTGGCTACGTTGGCGGTTCCGTGGATGCGGCGATTATGCGTCTGGTGGATATCATGCTGGCGCTGCCAAGCCTGCTGCTGGCGCTGGTGCTGGTGGCGATCTTTGGTCCATCGATTGTTAATGCCTCGATAGCGCTGACCTTCGTTGCTCTGCCGCACTATATCCGTCTGACCCGTGCGGCGGTGCTGGTGGAGGTGACGCGCGACTATGTGACCGCCTCCCGCGTGGCCGGGGCCGGAGCTGTACGTCAGATGTTCGTCAATATTTTACCAAACTGCCTGGCACCGCTGATCGTGCAGGCGTCTCTCGGTTTTTCCAACGCGATCCTCGATATGGCCGCGCTGGGTTTCCTGGGTATGGGTGCGCAGCCACCAACACCGGAGTGGGGCACCATGCTCTCCGACGTGTTGCAGTTTGCGCAAAGTGCCTGGTGGGTGGTCACCTTCCCGGGTGTTGCCATTCTGCTGACGGTACTGGCATTCAACCTGATGGGCGATGGTTTACGCGACGCTCTTGACCCGAAACTCAAACAGTAGGCAGCGAGATGGCACTTTTAACTGTAGATAAGCTTTCGGTGCATTTCGGTGACGAAAAAGCACCTTTCCGCGCCGTCGACCGCATCAGCTACCAGGTTGAGCAGGGGCAGGTGGTGGGTATTGTCGGTGAGTCCGGCTCCGGTAAGTCCGTCAGTTCGCTGGCGATCATGGGGCTGATTGATTACCCCGGCAAAGTCATGGCAGACAACCTGGTGTTTAACCAGCGAGACCTGAAACGCATTTCGGAAAAAGAGCGCCGCCAGCTGGTGGGCTCCGACGTTGCGATGATTTTCCAGGACCCGATGACCAGCCTCAATCCGTGCTACACCGTGGGTTTCCAGATTATGGAAGCCATCAAGGTGCATCAGGGCGGCAACAAACGTACCCGACGTCAGCGTGCTATCGACCTGCTCAACCAGGTTGGTATTCCTGACCCGTCGTCGCGCCTTGATGTGTATCCGCATCAGCTTTCGGGGGGGATGAGCCAGCGCGTGATGATCGCCATGGCGATTGCCTGCCGACCTAAGCTGCTGATTGCTGATGAGCCGACCACGGCGCTCGACGTGACCATTCAGGCGCAGATCATTGAGCTGCTGCTTGACCTGCAACGCCAGGAGAATATGGCGCTGATCCTGATTACACACGATCTGGCGCTGGTGGCGGAAGCCGCGCAGCACATTATCGTGATGTACGCAGGTCAGGTGGTGGAAACCGGCAAGGCGGTAGATATCTTTAAAGCCCCGCGCCATCCTTATACCCAGGCCTTGCTGCGTGCGCTGCCGGAGTTCGCGGCGGATAAAGCGCGCCTCGCCTCGTTACCCGGGGTGGTACCCGGCAAGTATGATCGCCCGAACGGCTGCCTGCTGAACCCACGCTGCCCGTATGCCAAAGATCGCTGCCGCAACGAGGAACCGCCACTGCGTGATATTGCCGGGCGTCAGTCCAAATGTCATTTCCCACTGGATGATGCCGGGAGGCCCACTTATGAAGCCTGAACACGATAAATCGACGCTGCTGATGCAGGCGATCGATCTGAAAAAGCACTATCCGGTTAAAAAAGGCTTGTTTGGTCAGGAGCGTCTGGTCAAAGCGCTGGATGGTGTCTCGTTCGATCTGGAACGGGGCAAAACGCTGGCCGTGGTGGGGGAGTCCGGTTGCGGAAAATCAACGCTCGGCCGTCTGCTGACCATGATTGAAACGCCAACGGAAGGTCAGCTGTTCTATCAGGGGCAGGATCTGCTGAAGCATGACCCGCAGGCGCAAAAGCTTCGTCGCCAGAAAATCCAGATCGTTTTCCAGAACCCGTACGGTTCTCTGAACCCGCGTAAGAAGGTCAGTCAGATCCTCGAAGAACCGTTATTGATTAATACGGACTTTACGCGCGCCGAGCGCCGGGAGAAAACCCTGGAGATGATGGCGAAGGTTGGCCTGAAAACCGAACATTATGATCGCTACCCACATATGTTCTCAGGCGGCCAGCGTCAGCGTATTGCTATCGCACGCGGGTTGATGCTGGACCCGGACGTGCTGATTGCCGATGAACCGGTATCAGCGCTCGACGTGTCGGTGCGTGCGCAGGTGCTGAACCTGATGATGGACCTGCAGCAGGACCTCGGCCTCTCTTACGTGTTTATCTCCCACGACCTGTCGGTGGTGGAACATATCGCGGATGAGGTGATGGTGATGTATCTGGGCCGCTGTGTGGAGAAGGGGAGTAAAGAAGAGATCTTCGCCAATCCGCGCCATCCTTACACTCAGGCGCTGCTGTCAGCGACGCCACGTCTCAACCCGGATGAGCGGCGTGAGCGTATTAAACTGACCGGTGAGCTGCCAAGCCCGCTGAATCCGCCGCCGGGATGTGCGTTTAACGCACGCTGCCGCCGCCAGTTTGGCACTTGCGTGCAGCTGCAACCGCAGTTGAAAACCTTCGGCGCACAACAGGTAGCCTGCTTTGCCGTGGAGCAGGACGAAAACAGTCAGGCCTGACCTATCTGGCTACCCTGAAAATGGCTCTTCTCCGGAAGGGCCATTTTGCATTTCCCGCCCGCTATCGACCGGGCGCCGCCGCCCCAACCAGTCTTTTCCCTTCTTATTTTTCAGATGCCTCTACTCATAAGCCGGATGAAATGCTTAAGAGAAATACGAGATTCATGAAGTACTGCTATGCTGTATGAAAAGCAGGCTAATGTATCGATTCTAAGTCCAGGTGCTCAGAAATGAGCAGAACACGCGCAACAGACGTTTCTTTTCAGTAGGTTAGGTAGCCTGTACGCGAAAAGAGAAAAAACGATGTACTGGAAAGAATATTACAGAGGTAAATGAACCGCTATGAAAGAGTAAGAGTTAGCAGGGTATTTCATTTTCACGAAATAGCTCACATCAAAATGTCATAAATAGACGATTAAGACAAATAATCACCCGGCTGATATATCACTTATGTAATTATATTTTTTTATTAAATTTCAGGTTATTAGCTCATTAAAAGTGTTTCTTCTATGATATGAGAATAGTCTGAACTATTTAAAAATGTATGTTATATTGCCGCGAAATCATCCACCTTGCGCGATCAGACATATGAACAGTTATGATGACCTGCAGCGTTTTAAGGAAAAAACGCAAACAAACCACATTGAATTCAAAGATATGTCTGAGCAAACGCTGAACTCGACAACCACCAATTGGGCCATCATCAAACAGTTGCTGAATGAGGGCGCAGGGTCGGTGCTGGATAACAGTCAGCGTATTGATCGGGCTGTTCCTCAACCGGTTGATTTTGCTGCTTTTACATCGTCATCGGTGGAAAACGCGCCGGCTATATCATCGCTGCCGGTTCAGTCCTTTGTGCCTGCCACGCCGGGCGCTTCAGATCGTGTTGGCGCCTCGCTGCTCGACAGTATTTCGGCCTCGTTGCAGCCTGCCGCTGCGCCTGCTGAAGCGGTTGAACCCTCGACGGTTAAGGCACCGGCAGCCGAGCCTGCTCCGCTGCGCGCCATGCCGGTTGCACAGCAAACGACGGTATCCGGTAGCTCACTATTAGCGCAGTTGGCCGTCAGTACCGCGCCTGCACCACAGCCAGCCGCTGTCGTTCCGGCACAGCCAGTGTTCCAGGCCGGCACTGCTCACGTACCGCAGGCTGTTGACGCTCAACCCGTTATGCCGGCACATTCGCCTGCTGTCGAAGCACCGGCGAATGTGAGCTACAAACAGTTGTTTAGCACGGCAGCCGCGCCGGGCTCCGCTGCACTTCCGAAAGATATGTTGTTACATCCCTTGCTGGAGAAAATTGCCTCATGCCGTTAGTTTGTGTTTGCTCCCCTAAAGGCGGTGTGGGTAAAACCACCATGGCAGCCAACCTTGCTCACGCCCTCGCTCGTGGCGGCAGTAAGGTGCTGGCGATCGATTTTGACGTGCAAAATGCGCTGCGCCTGCACTTTGGTGTTCCGCTGGCCGATAGCCGTGGTTTTGTGGCGAAGTCCGCCGAATCTTCTGACTGGAGTCAGTCCATTCTTACCACGGGTGGCAATATTTTTGTTCTGCCTTATGGCGAGGCGACAGAAGAGCAACGTGTTGAATTCGAAGAGAATTTAACCAAGGATTCTAACTTTCTTGCGCGTGGTCTGCATACGGTCCTGAACTATCCCGGGCTGGTGATCATCGCTGATTTCCCTCCGGGTCCGGGTCCGGCCCTTAAAGCTATGGCTGCACTGGCCGATATGCATTTAGTGGTTATGCTGGCAGACACGGCCTCACTGTCTCTGTTACCACAAATTGAAAATGAGAAAATGATTGGTGGCCCACTCAACCACCGTGATGGTCATTATTTCGTTCTTAATCAAAGCGATAGCCGCCGCAATATCAGCCGGGATGTTACCGCTTTCATGCAGCAACGCCTCGGCGACAAGCTGATGGGCATCGTCAACCGCGATGAAAGCGTGGCGGAAGCCAATGCTTCCCAGCAGTCTATTTTTGATTTTAGCCCGGTCTCTGCCGCGGCATTTGACATTGAGCTGATCGGTAAACGCCTTGCCGCGTTGCTTGACATCAAAGTCGGTGACGGTGAAATGCACGCCCCGCTAAAGTCCCGCTAACCGCCGGAATATTGCCAGGCAGGGATGCCTGAAGACGCGCGGTCCGATTATTTGGGGCTGCCACGAACTATAACAATCCGTATTCAGGATGACTTATGAATAAAGTCATGTTTTATCTGCTGCTGCTGATATTATCCCCCTTAGCCGCAGTGATCATCATCACGCCGATGGATAGTCAGAAACAATATATTTTCGGCTTAATCTCTATCGCGATCCTGTTCTTATTAGGGATCAGTAAGAGCAAAAAAATCTCGCTGGTGATGGTGATTCTCTCCGCAATGATGTCTACGCGTTATATTTACTGGCGCGCAACGGAAACGCTGCATTTTAATTCTGAAGTAGAAGCTATTCTCGGTATCGGGTTATTTATTGCCGAACTTTATGTCTGGCTGATATTAATCCTCGGTTATCTGCAAACCTCATGGCCGCTTAAACGTACTATTGAGCCAATGCCGGACGATGTCAGCCTGTGGCCAACCGTGGATGTTTACGTCCCCAGCTATAACGAAAGCCTGGATGTGGTGCGTGATACCGTGCTGGCCGCCCAGTGCATCGACTACCCGCGCGATAAGATTAAAATTTATCTGCTTGATGACGGTAAGCGCAGCGAGTTTGCCCGCTTTGCCGCCGATGTGGGCGTGGGCTACATCACCCGTGATGATAACCGCCATGCGAAAGCCGGTAACCTCAACCACGCGATGAAAATCACCAAAGGTGAACTGATCTGCGTGTTTGACTGTGACCACGTCGCGACCCGTACTTTCCTCCAGGCGACCGTGGGTGCCTTCCTGAAAGATGAAAAGCTGGCGCTGCTGCAAACGCCTCACTATTTCTATTCACCGGACCCGTTTGAACGCAACCTGAAAGCCGCGCGTGACATTCCTAACGAAGGCGCATTGTTCTACGGCCCGGTACAGCAGGGTAACGATAACTGGAACGCGACTTTCTTTTGCGGTTCCTGTGCGGTGATCCGCCGTTCAGCGCTGGAAGAGATTGGCGGCTTTGCGGTTGAAACCGTCACCGAAGATGCGCATACCGCGCTGAAAATGCAGCGTCTGGGCTGGGGCTCTGCCTTCCTGGCGATCCCGCTGGCGGCCGGTCTTGCGACCGAACGTCTGGGCCTGCATATTGTTCAGCGTACCCGCTGGGCGCGGGGCATGACGCAGATTTTCCGCGTCGATAACCCACTGCTGGGCCGGGGTCTGAAATGGCAGCAGCGTCTGTGCTATCTCAACGCCATGCTGCACTTCCAGTTTGGTCTGCCGCGCGTCATCTTCCTGACGGCACCGCTGGCCTACCTGCTGTTTAACCTGAACATTATTCACTCATCAGCCAGCCTGATCTTTGCTTATGTGCTGCCGCATCTGGTGATGTCGCTGTATGTTAACTCCCGAATGAATGGTCGCTTCCGTGCCACCTTCTGGGGGGAGATATACGAAACGGTGATGGCATTCCATCTGGTGATCCCGACCTTCCTGACCATGATTTCACCGAGGCACGGTAAGTTTAACGTGACGGATAAAGGCGGCCTGCTGGATGTCGGTTTCTTCGACTTTAACATCGTTCGTCCACATGTGATCTGCGCCCTGCTGCTGCTAGTGGGTGTGGTCAGCGGCATCATCCGCGCTACCGCCCATGATTACTTTGGCGTTGACCCTTACGTGATTGCGCTAAACGTCGGCTGGGCTTTCTTCAGCCTGATTATTCTGATGGCCGCCATCGCCGTTGCGCGTGAGACCAAGCAGGTGCGTAAAACCATCCGTATTGATGTCAGTCTGCCGGTCGTAGTGCATTACGCCAGCGGCATCTCTTCGCGGGCCACCACCATCAACCTGTCGATGGGGGGGGCGCAGATTCAGGCCCCGGACCAGCGTCATGAAAACGATGAGATTGAAGCGATTGATGTCATCCTGCAATCCGGTGTGATCTCCATCCCTGCGCAGTTTATCGGTGCTGAAGATGACGTCATCCGTCTGCAATTCCACGAAATGCCGCTGTCGCGCCGCCGTGAACTGGTGCGTGTGGTGCTGTCGCGTGCCGATGCATGGATTCAGCCGGAAGGACGTAAAGATAATCCGCTGCGTTCGTTGTTAACCATTATTCGTACGGTATTTGAACTGTTCTGGCTAACGTGGAAAGACCGTCGTGCCAAGAAAAAACGTCTGGCACAAGCGGAAGAGGATAGTGTGGCATGAAGCATTTTTTACTGCGCGCACTGTGCCTGAGTACAGCGCTTACCCTGGGCAGTGTTCAGGCCGATCCGACCAGCGTGACCCAGGACAGCAGCGCGCTGTCTGATATTCCGCCGCCGGCCGATGTCGGTGCGGCTGCGGAACCTGTTGCACCGTCTGCTGAGTTACAAGAAAACGATCAGCCTGCCGCTGCTGCGGAAGGCGACTTACCTGCGGGCGAAGAAGCCGCACTGCCGCCGGGGACTAATGAGGGGCTGCCTGCGGGCCTGCCACCGTTACCGGCCCCGGTGATGGACGATGCGGCGCCAGCGGAAACGGTGATGCTCAACCAGCCGCTGACCAGTACGGTCAGCGTGGCGCAGATGGGCCAGACGCAGGGTATTACACTGACCGGCGGACAGTTGCAGTCAGGCATCGTCTTTACACTGCCGACGGATGAAGTCATCACCAATGCGCGTCTGAACCTGTCGCTGAAAGTGTCACAGGCACTGGCAGCGCGTAACACCTCGCTGCAACTGATGCTGAACGGTCAGCCACTGGGCACCTTGCCACTGAGTGCGTCCGACCGTGCCAGCGAAGATTATCAGCTGGATATTCCCGCTGCGATGGTGGTATCGAGCAATAACCTGAGCTTCAAAGTTAACGATGCAGACCAGTTAATCTGTGAGCGCGATAGCGATCAGCTGTATCAGGTGACAATCCTGCCGAAAACCACGCTGTCGCTGGAAGGCCAGCAGTTGAACATCGGCACCAGCCTGCGTAATTTCCCACGTCCGTTTATTGATCCCCTGCGGATGAGTCCGTCCAGCGTTGCCATGATCTTCGGCGAAAATGTGACGCCAGGTGAAGTCAGTGCAGCGGCGATCCTGTCATCCTGGATGGGGATTCAGGCAGACTATCGCGGCATCAACTTCCCGGTGATTCGTGGACAACTGCCCGAGAAAAACGGCGTGGTGTTTGGTCACCCCGGCGAGAAAATTGGCAGCCTGACGTTACCGGACAGCGAAGGTCCGTCACTGCAAATCGTGAATAACCCGGATAACCCGGTCTATAAACTGCTGCTGATTATCGGGAAAACCGACGACCAGCTGCGTCAGGCGACCTGGCGACTGATCCAACCCCTCAGCGTGGATGAGTCTACGCTGGCCGTGTCTCCGCAGAGTATGCCGCTTCGTCAGCCTTACGATGCGCCACGCTGGATTAATACCGACCGCCCGGTTCGCCTGAGCGAGTTGCTGCGTAAAGATCAGAACCTGACCACCACCGGCCTCTGGCACGATGCGCTGCGCGTTAACTTCCGCGCCGCGCCAGATCTGTTCCTGTGGGACGGTGACAGCATTCCGGTGCAGCTGAACTATCGCTTCCCGTCAGAAAGCTGGATTGATGAAGATCGTTCCCTGCTCAACGTCACGCTAAACGGCACTTTCCTGCGTAACCTGACGGTGAACAAAGTGGGCCTGCTGGAGAACATCTGGCATCGCCTTGGCGGCGATGCACGTCAGGAGAAATACAGTCTGAGACTGGACCCGTACCTGATTTACGGCGACAACCAGATGCAGCTCTATTTCAACATCAAACCCAAGGCCAGCGCCCCCTGTAGCGTGCTGACCAATAACAACATTAAGAGCCGGATTGAGGATGATTCGTTTATCGATCTGAGTCATACCCGTCACTTTACGCTGTTGCCGAACCTCTCTTACTTCGTGGGTGCCTCTTTCCCGTTCTCGCGTCTGGCTGACTATTCGCAGACGGTGCTGCTGCTGCCCTCAAACCCAACCGATGCTGAAATCAGCACGCTGCTGGATATGGCAGGGCGTTCGGGTAATGCAACGGGTGCGGCGCTGAGTCAGAACAGCGTGATGTTTGGTATTCCGACGACCGGCACACTGCGCGGTCGTCTGGAAAACAGCGATATTCTCTCGGTATCCACGCTGTCGCAGGCCAGCTTTAACCGCGAGATGCTGGAGAGTTCACCGTATGAGCTGAATAACCATACGCTGGGCGTTAAAGTCCCGAATATACTGGATAACCTGCGTGGCTGGCTGACGGGTGACTGGTATCGCCAGACGCTGGATGCTGACCGTTACTTCTCGTCAAATGAAGACTGGCGTGGCTTTATCAGCTATCGCTCACCGTGGAACAGCAGCCGCCTCGTGGTCATGACGGTGGCAACGGATGATAACCAGCTGGCCCGTTTGCATACCGACATGACTTCATCGCGGATTAACGCCGGTATTCGTGGCGATACGGCGATCATTACGGATGAAAACGGTATTCGCAGCTTCCGCGTTGGCGCGCAGTTCCCGAGCGGGCAGATGCCGTGGTACATGATGGTCGTGTGGTATGCCAACCAGCATGCGGTATTGCTGTCGTTGCTGGCGCTGTTCTGTTCAACGGTGGTGGGCCTGAGTGTCTATGTCTTGCTGAAACGCCATGCACGGCGTCGTCTGCAACCGAATAATAATTCCAATAGCTCTGGCGAGACAAAAGAATGATGAAAACCAAACTCACCCCATTAACCGCCAGAATTCGTCATTGCTGGATGATTGGCAGCGGGCTTGCGCTGTCGGTGATGGCATCCCCATTGTTTGCCGCAGAGAGTAACCCGGCGATTCAGGCGCTGTTTGACCAGGCGAACTACTGGCATCAGAAAGCCCATGATGAGCTGGCGCGTGATGCGTTAAACAAAGTGCTGATGGTTGACGGCAACAACACCCAGGCGCTGTATCTGATGGCGCTCTGGTCCCAGCAGAGCGGTGACGGGGCAGCGGCGGCTCAATGGCGTGCACGCCTGAGTCAGGTGTCTCCGCAGGATTCGCGTCTGTCTGAGCTGGATAACGCACGCCAGTTGCAAACGATTCCGGCGGCGCAGCTGTCGCTGGCACGTCAGCAGGCGCGCAGCGGCAACACCGCCGCCGCATTACAGACCTGGCGTAATACCTTTAAAGGCACCGAGCCTCCTGCCAGTGTGGCGGCAGAGTATTACCTGACAATGGCCGGTGACCGCGCCATGCTGCCGCAGGCGGTAGACAACCTGCGCCAGTTTGCAGCACAGCATCCACAGGATACGGGCGCGAAGCTGGCACTCGGTAAAGCGCTGACCTATCAGGAAGCGACCCGCCGTGAAGGTCTGCAAACGCTGGAAGGGCTGGCAGGCGGCAATGCCGATGCTGACCGCTCTCTGCGTCAGGCCCTGCTCTGGCTGGGTCCGCAAGCCGGGGATGCCCCGCTGTACCAAAATTACCAGCAACGTCATCCGCAGGATAAGACGGTGATGGACTACTTCCGTAAAAACGTGGGCGGCGCAGCGAAAGGCCAGGGCTTTAACGCACTGAACAGCGGCGACGTCACGGGTGCGCAAACCGCGTTCGACCAGGTCCTGCAAACCAACCCGGAAGATGCGGATGCGCTGGCCGGCCTCGGCTATGTGGCGCAGCGCAGCGGTAATTACGCCAAAGCGGCTGATTACCTGGATCGTGCCGCGAAGCTGGGTGGTACTAACAGCGAGCAGCGCCAGCAGCAGGCAACAGATGCCCGTTTCTACGGTCAGCTAGCCAGTGCGCAGCAGGCGATGAAATCCGGCGACAGCGCCCAGGCGCTGAGCCTGAGTGAACCGTTAACGCAGGCGGCGGGCGAGAAAGGCGTAGCGGCGAAGCTGTTCCGCGCTGACGTGCTGCGCCGTAATAATCAACTGGATCAGGCCGCACAGAGCTATCGTGATGTGCTGGCGAGTGATGCAGATAACCGCCCGGCGAAAGAAGGGCTGTTCTATGTGCTGCGTCAGCAGGGCAATACCGCCGAAGCCAACACGCTGCTGGCCTCGCTGCCTTCCAGCGTGCGCGAAGCGGTGACCCCACGTCCGGTGGCGACCAGCGAGCCGGTACGTCGTGAAGCGAAACAGGCGCTGGCTGCGGGTAATCCACAGCGCGCCATCAGCATCCTGCAACAGGGCATGCAGCGCTTCCCGGCTGACGGCTGGTTGCGCCTCGATCTGGCGCGTATTTATCAGCAGCAGGGCAATACCGCCGCCGCATCGGGTGTGATGCAGCCTGCCTTCCGTAACGGTGCCAGCAGCAATGAAGTGTATGCTGCTGCGCTGTTTGCCAGCGAAAGCGGTGCCTGGGCACAGGCGCAGAGCCTGCTGTCCCGCATTCCTGCTCGCAGCCAGAATGCTGATATGCGTGCGCTGGTGCAACGTGTGAACTTCAATCAACAGATGTCCGTCGCTCAACAGTATCTGGCGCAGGGCTCGAATGCGGCGGCAGCGAATACGCTGAAAGCGCTGGCGGCGAACCCGCCACAGAACCCGGCCGATGTGGGTAACCTGGCGAAAGGGCTGGCGCAGGCGGGCGATATGTCCACGGCGGTGGCTCTGGTGCGCGCGAATATGCAGCGCGGCGTGCAGGGTAATGCCGGTGACTACGCGGCACAGGTGGCGGTACTGAACCAGGCGGGCCTGGGCGCAGAAGGGCAGGCCTTCCTCAGTAACCCGGAATTGCAGTCACGCAGCACCAGCGAACAGCTGGCAGGTCTGCGTAACGGCGGGGTGATCAATGAAGTGGATAACCTGCGCGAACGCAAACAGTATGCTGCGGCCTACGACAAGCTGATTGGTGCCCTGCAGAAAGATCCACAGAACACCGATCTGATGTTCGCGATGGCGCGTCTGTACCAGTCCGGCAAAATGAACAAAGAAGCGGCGGTGGTTTACGACTACCTGATGACGCGCGACACCGAGACCCAGGACGCGCGCGAAGGGGCAATCAATACTGCCCTGGCGCTGAATGACGTGCCAAAAGCACGCGGTCTGGCCAGTGGCCTGCGCGGGGAACCTTCACCGGAACGTCTGCTGCTGCTGGCGCGAGTGTCCGAAGCGGAAGGCGACCACAACCAGGCGCTGAGCTATCTGCGCACGGCGAAAGGCAAGATGATTGGCCTGGATGGCAGCAGCGTGGGCAGCACGGTCGGTATTGGCGGGCTGACGTTATCAGATAACCCGTTTATCAACCGCACCACCATGACGGTACGCAAATCACCTTCGGTGTATGGCAATACCATGCCCTGGCAGCAGGCACCGGATGCACGTGACTACCGTGATATTGAGGGTGTCAGCGGCGGCCTGACGGTGGTTGGCGGTGGCTCAGAGGCCGCCCTCAAGCAGAACCAGACGCTGCACCAGATCGACACCATGATGGACGATCTGACGAAAGATACCGGAACCTGGATGCAGGGGGGCGTGCAGATCCGTGGACGTGACGGCGAAAACGGCTTAAGTAAGCTGACCGAAGCCAAAGCCCCGCTGGTGTGGTCAAGTTCTCCGCTGGGTGATGCGCGTTTTGAGTTTACCGTAACGCCAATGACGCTGAGTGCGGGTAGTGCTGATGGGGATGCTTATCGCCGTTCAGGAACAGGTGCGATCCAGCAGGGTGTAAATAATTTGGTCTCGACTATAACGGGCGAAGCCAATGACACGAACACAAATGCAACACGGACGGCTTTACTCGCTGCGCATCCTGAGCTGAATATCGATGAGCTTAAATTGCTGAAGTTTGATGATTTAAATCCACTAACGTCAACGGGCTTGGATAACCTTAACTATATTGATAACAATAAAGATATCCGGAATTATTTAAAAGCCTCTTCATTCAAACCCAATGTTGACAGTGACGGTAACGGTTCTGGTGATTCACAGACAGCTTCCGGCGTAGAGCTTAACCTGGCCTTGAGTGGTGACAGCTACAAAATTGACCTCGGCAGCACGCCGCTTGGTCAGGATCTCAGTACTTTGGTCGGTGGTGTAAAGTGGGCGCCGAAGCTGACGGACTACCTGACACTGGTTCTGACCGGTGAACGCCGTGCCGTCACCGACAGCCTGCTCTCTTATGTGGGTGTGAAAGACAAGTTCACTGGTAAGAGCTGGGGTCGCGTGACCAAAAACGGCGGTAACGCGCTGTTAAGTTATGATGATGGCGATGCCGGATTCTATGTGGGCGCAGGCGGTTACAGCTATATCGGTGAAAACGTCGCCAGCAACACCTCGTTAGTGGGGAACGCCGGTGCCTATGTGCGTCCGTTCCACTTTAATGACCGCGAGCTGAAAACCGGTATTAGCTTGAGCTGGATGGATTTCTCTAAAAACCTCAGTTATTACAGCTACGGACAGGGCGGCTACTTCAGCCCGCAGAACTATGTCAGCGTGTCGTTCCCGGTCGAGTTTACGCAGACCTATGATGACCTGAGCGTGAAGATCGGTGGCGCGGCGGGCTATCAGTCCTATACGCAGGATAAAAGCGATTATTTCCCGAATAACAGTGATTACCAGGCATTGCTGAAAGAGCTTGTTGACGACGGATATAGCAAAGAAGATCAATATTCCGGCGGCAGCAAAAGCGGCATCGGCTATAACCTGCATGCGGGTGCCGATTACAAGATCAACAAAGACGTTACCATTGGCGGTCAGTTGGGCTATGACACCTTTGGCGACTATAACGAAAGTACAGCGCAGCTCTACTTCCGCTACATGCTGGGAGGCAAATAAGCATGAGTCAGTTACAGGAACGCACCCTGCAATATTACCGTCAGCAGCAGTATCAGCCGGGCTGGTTTGATCTGCTAAGTGTGATGATTAACGGGATGCTGAATAACGCCGGTGAGCGCGAAAGTCAGGCTTTTTTACGTCAGATGGGCGATAACCTGGCCCACCGTTACCCGCTGGGCGCGATCGCTACCGTGGCGGATCTGGAAGCACAGATCAATCAGGTGCTGGCGCGCTTCAACTGGGGGTTTGTTGATCTTAAACCGTCGGAGACGGCGATTGTTATCGATCATCTGGCGCTGCCGCCGGGCGATGGGGTGATGCCAGACCGTCAGTGGCGTCTGGCGTTGGGTGCGGTTCTGCTGGGCCTGTATGCCCGCTGGCTGCGCGGTCAGGGAGGGAGCGATAACGTTGCCCTGACCTGTGAAGAAACCGGTGAAAGCTCACTGCGTTTTCGTTACCAGGCGTGAGGAATATGATGATGGCAATGCTCAGGACAGGCATGATTCTGCTCGCACTGGTGCTGGGGATGTCCCAGGCCAGTGCCGCAGAGGGTTGGAGCACGTTTAAAACGCGTTTTATGACATCCGAAGGACGTATCCAGGATACGGGCAATAAGAATGTCAGCCACACGGAAGGCCAGGGCTATGCGATGCTGATGGCGGTGTATTACAACGACCGCAGCAGTTTTGACAGCCTGTGGGGCTGGACGCAGAAGAACCTCAGCAATCCGAACAACGGTCTGTTCTACTGGAAGTACACCCCCGGTGCCAGCGACCCGGTCAGTGACCGCAACAACGCTTCTGATGGTGATGTGCTGATCGCCTGGGCCCTGCTGAAAGCGGGCAATAAGTGGAACGTACCGGCGTATTTACAAGCGTCCGATCGTCTGCAAAAAGCGATTATTGACCGCAATGTGATCACCTTTGCCGGGCGGACGATTATGTTGCCTGGCGCCCAGGGTTTTAACAAAACCAGCTATGTGATCCTCAACCCGTCTTACTTTGTTTTCCCGGCATGGCGTGACTTTGCTGCCCGCAGCCATTTGAAGGTGTGGAATGCTCTGATTGACGACGGTACGCAGTTGCTCTCTGAAATGCGTTTTGGTGACAGTGGCCTGCCAATGGACTGGGTGGCAATGAACGCCGACGGTTCAATGGCTCCGGCTACCGCCTGGCCGCCGCGTTTCAGTTATGATGCAATCCGTGTTCCGCTTTATCTGCACTGGTATGATCCTGCCTCGCTGCAACTTGTGCCGTTCCAGCGTTTCTGGATGAACTTCCAGCGGCTGCAAACGCCGGCCTGGATTGATGTGCTGAGTAACGATAAAGCGCCGTACAATATGGCGGGCGGTCTGCTGGCGGTGCGTGATTTGACGCTGGATGATACCGGTTATATTAATGATGCGTTGAACAGCAGTGAGGATTATTATTCGGCCAGTCTGCGTCTGTTGACGTTCCTGGCGCTGAACGACCGCTAATGCCTGTGGGTCGGGCATGCCCGACCCCTACAACGGACAGGTCACCCACCCTCATTTTGCGTAGGGGCGAGGCACGCCCGATCCCTGCAACGGACAGGCTACTCACCCTCATTTGCGTAGGGGCGAGGCACGCCTCGCCCTGAAACGGGTCGGGCATGCCCGACCCCTACAACGGACAGGTCACCCACCCTCATTTTGCATAGGGTCGGGCACGCCCGACCCCTGCAACGGACAGGCTACTCACCTTCATTTGCGTAGGGGCGAGGCACGCCTCGCCCTGATGCGGGTCGGGCATGCCCGACCCCTACAACGGACAGGTCACCCACCCTCATTTTGCATAGGGGCGAGGCACGCCCGATCCCTGCAACGGACAGGCTACTCACCTTCATTTGCGTAGGGGCGAGGCACGCCTCGCCCTGATGCGGGTCGGGCATGCCCGACCCCTACTGTGGATACGCCACCCAATCCCCACCGTTCAGCCGAATCCACGGTTTACCCTGATACATCATCACCACCGCATTATCATTCTCGGAGATCACCGGGGTCTGGGGTAAATCAGCCGTCAATGTCGCCATATTCACATTGGCGGCATTAAACACCTGACCATCAACCACGCGGGAAACCAACTCGGAAATCGCAAGCAGGCTGGTCGGCGTACTGACATTCAGCGGCTGTGCAGCATGGGGTGCCTTCATCCCAACAAACTTGATGCCCACCGGAACATGGGTAATCGACGGGCTGGGAATATCGCGCAGGCCGGACATCTGCATCCGGTCACCTTCCAGCGCCGCACCGTGCTCTGGCACCACCAGCACCATCACCCGGCGGCCGGACTTATCCAGATTGGTCAGAAAATCATCCAGCTGATCGAACAGCTTTTTCGCCCGTGGCTCCCAGGGGGCGGTTTTGTTGCTACCCAGTTCACGCGTGCCGTCGTGCAGTGGGATCAGATTATAGAAAGTGGCACTGCGGGCCTCGCTGCTTTTCTGCCGGTCATCCAGCCAGCGCTGCATCACCTGGGCATCATCAAACACTGGTTCCCCGTCAAACGAGGTTAACTGAGGTTTCAGCCCGGCCTGTGACATCAGCGGTGCCTGTAAATTGCCGTCATCACGCAGTTCCTGCAAATAACCGCCAAATACACCCGGATGGTCCAGCATCAGCTGTTGCTTAAAGCCGAGCTTCGCCAGGTTATCAAACAGATAGCAACGCTCATCAACCGGTTTGTACAGATCGCTGTGCGAACTCTGACCACAGCTGGCACGCAGCAGGCGGATCCCCGCCGGGCCGCTGTAGCCGGTAGCGGCATTGTAGTTATCCAGCACCACATCAAAGTGCTGCCACAGTGGGTGATTGCGCAGTTTCGCAAACTCGATGTCTGACCAGGCCAGCGAGCAGATATTGATCACCAGAATATCAAAGGGCGCGGAGTCCGCAGGCAGCGTCTCCGGGAACTGCGTAATGCGCTGTTTTTCGCTGTTATAGAAGGCGTTCAGATGAGCCGTCAGGTTGGCGCTGGTGGGAGGAAGCGTCTCTTCCATACCGCTTGCCGCACTTTTTGTGGCCTCAGGTGCCGGGTTTGTTGCCACCGGCGGTGTGGCTTCCCCGGCAGGCAGCAGGTTAAATGCCGGTCCGGCGAGGTTCACTACGTTCACCCACACCAGCATCAGCGAAACCACCACCGTCACCCGCACCCATTGGGCAAGGAACAGATACAGCACCAGCAGAATAAAGGCACCGCCGACCATCTGCCAGTTGATGAAGCGGGTCGTTAAGTCCAGCAGATAGTCGGCGGAAAACCCGGCGAGCTGCCCGCCCTGGCTAAGCAGTGTTTGCAGGCCCGGTAGCCAGGTATCCTGCCAGAACAGGGCAATACCAATAGGAATGGAGACCCAGTGACGCAGCCGGTGCAGCTTCACCGATGGGATCGGCATCAGCAGCCACGCCAGGAAAATCAGATTGTTCAGCGCATGGAAATTAAGGTAGCCAAACCACAGCAACCCAAACTTGAGCAGAAAGTAAAAATTCCAGCCGCCCAGCCCGCGCCAGTAGCGCCAGACAGGGGGGGAAGAAGAAGTGACAGGTTGGCGATCGTTCATCGTTTCTTGGTTTCCGAATCAGGAGATTTTCGCCGCCAGGTCCCTTCATATTTCAGGGCGCGGGGGGGCAGAACACGGTGCAGGATCCCGCGCCATTTTTTGGGCAGCCAGCGGCTGTAAAAAGGCTTCAGTAATAACAGGATCAACAGCAGCAGAATGACGATCTGCACCCCATCCATCAGTGTCATTGCGGGCCCTCTTTATCTGAACGGGTGGCGAGCGTCACTTCTTCCGGCACCAGGCGGATCTCTGGCTGTTTGGTATCGGCCGCCAATTCGTGGGTCTCAGTCGGTGGGGCATCACGCCAGGCGCTGGGCAACATACTGGTTATCTGCCTGACTTCCGAGAGGATTTGTAAATCTTCAAACCACACCATCCGGTTGGTGAAAATCTCGTTGGGTGGCAGATGGAAAATGTACTGCAATGCCGTATCCAGGTCGTTGTAACGGCAGGAAGAGAGGAACAGATACACCCGGTCCTCTATACGCGTCACAAGGTCACCGTAGCGTCGCGGCTTGCACAGCGTCAGTGCCTGTTCAGGGCTGAGTTCCGGAACGGGACGCAGGGCCACCAGCAGACCTTTGCCATCCTCCGGCAGCATGGTGTTATCGATCAACCGTGCCACTGAGCGGCAAAAATGCTCCAGCGGCAGGTAGCCTTTCTCCTGCAGTGGCTGCATGGAGCGCAGTAAAACGCCAAGGTCAGCAGGCACATGGCGGTTATAGAACTGCCCCTGCAACCCTTCCAGAGTGGTCAGAAAACGCGACATAGTGGCATTGAAGGGCACGATGGCATTCACGCCGCAGGCCAGCAGCAGGCGTTCATCGCTGTAGCGCAGGGACGTTTGCATTTCACGCACCACAATTTTCAGGGCGCTGCCGCGCGTGCGGCGCAGGCCGTGAATATCACCCGCCAGAGTCGCGATCTGGTCGTTATGATGCAGATTAAAGATCACCGTGGCGGCACTGGCCTGCTGTGCCCGGCTGGCAAGCTGGCTGTTATCATCAAACAGCGTCCATGCGCTGGAAAGAGGGGGCGCACCTTCCAGTACCGTTTTTTCTGCCAGATAAAGATATTCATCATTTAATGTTAACGGTGTGTTTTGCTCTTCTTCATTAATTTGCTGGAAAGCATCCTGAATCAAAGTGAGGCGCAGCGCACGATCTGCCAGCATGCCACTTTTATTACACCACCAGTTAACCCGGTAATTCCAGCTGTCCTGTTGCCATTCAAGATGCGACAAACCATCCAGATGGCGATAGCGTGTCTGTAAATCATTGCGCAGAAGATTAACGCCGGGACCGGAGGTGATAATCAACAATGTTGATTTTCGCGCGGTTAACCATTTTTGAATCCCCTTCAGCCAGTTATTTAACTCAATGGACGATAACGTCTCCCACGTACTGAAGGCGGTATAAAAAATCAGGAATCGGGGTTTATTGGCTAATACCCGGGAAAAATCTTCCGCTAAATCCATCAGCGCTTCGGTCGTTTCAGGCAAAGAGAATAACGGGATCTTATTCGGGCCGCCTTGTGGGGCAGGTGTCAGCAGGCTGTGGGGAGGTTCAGTCGTGCTGATCAGGGTCAACGCTCGTTGAGCGGCTATCGTCTGGCGCACCAGCAGGCGTGCATCTTCCTGCCTGTTTACTGTGACCCAGTAGCAGCCTGGCGGTTGCATCAACACTAATTCATTTTGAACCTGTCCAAGCCCTAAGGTAAATGAAATCGTCATAAGATTTTTTTGCACCAGGAATAATCCAGCGTGATGGCAGCCTGGAAAAAATTTTTCATACCGCTTGTTATACTGTAAATATACATTACTACTTAACAGGTGCCAGTGAATCATTGATATCGCTTTCACATTTTTATGCATTAGATTGTCGGGATAGTCTGACCACTGACGGCGGTCAGTGTGGGGTCGTGCGCCATCGATGTCTTTTCTGGCATGGTAAAGCAATGAGCTTTAACTCATTAACGTGACAAATGTGTATTATTAAATCGACCTGTTCCTGCATAATGGCTGGCAAAGATGAATAAAAATCAGCGTCCTGCTTTACAAATCGAGAGTGAGCCACCTGATGATATTAGTGCATTGGGGGAGGCATTTTCACTCGGCGCATTTCGTTATATCGATATTGCCCGTCAGGAAAGACTGGCTGCCATTTATGCGCGATGGCCACTACTGACAGAATTGGGTGCACTTCAGAATAAGGAAAGTTAATGCCGATCGTTGCATTGTCGGGATTACGTGGCGGTGTGGGTACCACTTCTGTCACAGCAGGGCTGGCCTGGGCGCTGAACCGCCTTGGGGAAAGGACTATTGCCATTGATTTTTCACCACATAATCAGCTGAGTACCCATTTTAATTCTCCCGTAACACAGTCCCGTGGCTGGGCACACAGCATGCGACACCAGCAGCCGTGGCAGCAGAGCGCGATGCGTTATACCGCGCAACTCGACTTTATTCCCTTTGGGCAGCTTCCGCGTGAAGAAGGGCAGGATTATTTTCGTCAGCCTGAAGCGTTACTGACCCCGTGGTCCACGCGTCTTGAAGCCCTGCGTAGCGAGTATCGCTGGGTACTGCTGGATATCCCGGCGGAGTTATCCCATCTGAATTCTCCGCTGCTGCAGGCCGATCACCATTTACTGGTGCTCAACCCGGATGGCAACTGCCATCTGCGCCTGCATCAGGCGAGCTTTCCTGCCAACACCCTGTTCCTGATCAACCAGTTTACTTCCGTCAGCAAGGCGCAGCAGGATTTGCACCAGCTGTGGTTAAGCTCGCTCAGGGCGATGGTTCCGCTGGTGATCCATCGCGATGAGGCAGTGGCCGAAGCGCTGTTGAGCAAGCAACCGCTGGGCGAATATCGCCCACTCAGCCTGGCGGCAGAGGAGATGGCGACACTGGCGACCTGGTGCCTGGTCAACCTTAAAGGTAAAGCGGCATGAACCCGCTGCGCTGGCTGTTGATCCCCCCGGTGTGGCAGGCATTACACCAGCGTTATCGCGACTATCGCCGTCATCGTACCCCGGTGCTGGCAGCCGCGCTCCAGTGCCTGCTGGTGATGTTGGGCTGGACGCTGCTGCGATTTGAATCCCCGGAGTGGCAGTCCGTGCGTGCCCGCCGTCGCCATCTTTACCCGCAGATTTCGCCGGAACGTCCACGCCCGGCGGATCTGTTGCGTTATCTGGTGCAGAGCCTGTGGCTGATGTTGTTTATGCCGCTTGATGCTTCACCGCGCAGTGAGCGCGTGCGGCTGAATGCGTTCCGCCCGCTGGCACTCAGGCGCAAACTCTTTCATCGCTGGCTGCACCGCCTGTCGCAAAAAGCGCAACGCAGCAGGCTGGAGAGCCGGGGTGAGCGCTGGTTAAATCAGCTGCATCCGTGGCTGCGCAAAGCCTTGTTCAGCGTGGCGGTGCTGGTGGCAACGGCGCTGGCCCTGCTGTGCATCTCGCAGCCGTTTGATATCTGGACGCAGTTTATTTTTGTTATGGTGCTGTGGATGGTGGCGATGGTGGTGCGGCGCATTCCGGGCCGCCTGCCGGTCATGATGATGATTGTCCTGTCACTGACCATCTCCTGCCGTTATCTGTGGTGGCGCTATACCGTTACGCTGAACTGGGATGATCGGCTAAGCCTGTTTTTTGGTTTGCTGCTGATTGCCGCTGAAACTTATGCCTGGGTGGTGCTGTTACTGGGATATTTCCAGAGCCTGTGGCCACTGCACCGTCAGCCGGTGTCGATGCCGGAGGATACTCATAGCTGGCCGACGATTGACCTGCTGGTGCCAACCTACAATGAACCGTTAAGCGTCGTTAAGCCGTCCATTTATGCTGCACTGGGCCTCGACTGGCCGCGAGAGAAGCTGACGATCTATCTGCTGGACGATGGGCAACGCCCGGAATTTCGTGAATTTGCCGCCAGCGTTGGCATTCAGTACGTGGCGCGTGAAACCCACGAGCATGCGAAAGCCGGTAATGTTAACCATGCCCTGCGCACGGTGTGCCGCAGTGAGTACGTCGCCATCTTTGACTGCGACCACGTGCCGACGCGCTCGTTCCTGCAAATGACCCTGGGCTGGTTTCTCAAAGATCCTAAACTGGCGATGTTGCAGACACCGCATCACTTCTTCTCGCCGGACCCGTTTGAGCGCAATCTCGGACGTTTCCGCCGCACGCCCAATGAGGGCACGCTGTTCTACGGGCTGGTCCAGGATGGGAATGATGTCTGGGATGCCACTTTCTTTTGCGGTTCCTGCGCGGTGCTGCGCCGTAGCGCCCTGGAGGAAATAGGCGGGATTGCCGTTGAGACCGTCACGGAGGATGCCCATACCTCGCTACGCCTGCACCGTAAAGGCTATACCTCGGCCTATATCCGCATTCCGCAGGCCGCCGGGCTGGCAACGGAGAGCCTGTCGGCGCATATCGGGCAGCGCATCCGCTGGGCGCGCGGGATGGTACAAATTTTCCGCCTGGACAACCCTTTGCTCGGCAAAGGGCTAAAGCTGGTTCAGCGCCTGTGCTACGCCAATGCCATGCTGCACTTCCTTTCGGGCATTCCCCGGCTGATTTTCCTGCTGGCCCCGCTGGCCTTCCTGCTGTGCCACGCGTTTATTATCTTCGCCCCGGCGCTGGCGATCGCCATTTACGTGCTGCCACATATGCTGCACACCAGTCTGACCAACTCGCGTATCCAGGGACGCTGGCGGCACTCCTTCTGGAGTGAGGTCTATGAAACCGTGCTGGCCTGGTATATCGCGCGCCCGACCACCGTGGCGCTGCTGAATCCGCATAAGGGGAAATTCAACGTTACGGCCAAGGGCGGGCTGGTCGCGGAAGAGCACCTCGACTGGGTGATCACCCGCCCCTATATGTGCCTGGTGCTGATTAACCTTGCCGGCGTTGTCGCTGCCGTCTGGCGCCTTGCATACGGCCCGCCCAGCGAGATCCTGACGGTGCTGGTCAGCCTGATCTGGGTGTTTTACAACCTGATTATTCTGGGGGGCGCGGTGGCGGTGTCCGTTGAGGCCCGGCAGATTCGTGAAGCGCATCGCGTGGAGATTGCGATGCCTGCGGCGATTGCCCGCGCAGACGGGCATCTGCTGCCCTGCACGTTGCGTGACTATTCAGACGGTGGCGTTGGGGTGGAGCTGCGTGAAGGCAATGCGCTGAGCGATGATGAGGCGGTATTTTTACTGCTTAAACGGGGCCAGCAGGAGTTCAGCTTCCCGTGCATTGTGCAGCGCACCTTTGGCCGCCGGGCGGGCATCCGGCTGGATAACCTGACGACGCAGCAGCACGTTGAATTTATTCAGTGCACCTTTGCCCGGGCCGATACCTGGGCACTCTGGCAGGACGGCTTCCCGGAAGATAAACCGGTACAAAGTCTGGTTGATATCGTGGTGCTGGGTTTTAAAGGCTATCTGCGTCTGGCGGAGTACGGGCCACCGCGCCTGCGCCAGTTATTTGTTGGTTTAACCGCGCTGGCAGCGTGGATAACCTCTTTCCTCCCTCATGGTGTGGGGCGCGTGCGCAGCCCCGTGACGCAACAGTGAAGATAAAATGATGATGATAAAAAAAAGCTGGTTTACTGCGCTGTTGATCGGGGTGATGCCACTGAGTCAGGCGGCCGATATCCCCACGCCACAGGCGCCTGTGATATCACCGCTGCGCGAGTCCGTGCTCAATTTTGCAAAAATCGCGCCGCCGCCCGGGGCTTTCTCCCTGCGCGGCACCCATCCCGAGGGGCAGATTGAATTTGGCGTGCGCAGCGATGAGGTGGCGACAAAGGCGCTGCTGATGCTGAGTTTCCGCCCGTCACCCGCGCTGCTCCCGACGCTGTCGCACCTGAAAATCTACCTGAATGACGAAATGGTCGGACTGGTGACGCTCACCGCCGAACAGCTGGGAAAAGAGAACCAGGTGGAAGTGCCGATTGACCCGCGTTTTATTGGTGATTTCAACCGCATTCGTTTTGAGCTGGTGGGACATTACACCAACGTCTGCGAAAACCCGGCGTACAGTTCGATCTGGCTGGATATCGGTAAAGAGAGCCGTCTGGAGTTGACGCTGCAAAAGCTGCCGCTGACCAACGATCTTTCACATTTCCCGGAACCGTTCTTCGACAGCCGCGATAACCGTCCGATGTCGCTGCCGGTGGTGTTTGCCTCAGCGCCGGACCTTGCCGAACAGCGTGCGGCGGGTATTCTGGCGTCCTGGTTTGGTACCAAAGCGCAGTGGCGCGGGCAGAACTTCCCGGTGATGTACAACCAGCTGCCGCAGGATCAGCATGCCGTGGTGTTTGCGACCAACGCTAAGCGCCCGGATTTCCTGAAGGATCTTCCGCCGGTGAATAAGCCGACCGTGTCGATCGTCAGCCAGCCAGACAATCCCTATCAGAAAATGCTGCTGGTCATGGGCCGTGACGATAACGATCTGATTATGGCGGTTCAGGGGATCGCGCAGGGGGAGTTGCTGTTACGTGGACAGACGTCCATCGTTGACTCACTGAAACCGCTGGCTGACCGTCAGCCTTACGATGCCCCCAACTGGGTGCGTACCGACCGCGCCACCACCTTCGCGGAATTGCAGCAGTATCAGGGGCAGTTGCAGTCTGATGGCCTGCAACCTTCGCCGCTCAATTTCACCCTCAATCTGCCGCCGGACCTGTTCCTGATCCGCGCGCGTGGGATTGATATGGATCTGCGCTATCGCTACACCTCGCCGATCCTGAACGACAGTTCACGACTGGCCGTTCACCTGAATAATCAGTTTGTTCAGGACTACCCGCTGGTGGTGAAGAAAGACCGCAGTCAGCAGCTGCTACACATTCCGCTGATCCAGGGACTGCAGGATGGCAGTACTAACCTGACGATCCCGGCACTGCGCCTGGATGTGGTCAATCAGCTGCGCTTCGATTTTGACTATGCCCTGACCTTTATTGGTGGAACCGCCGACGGGCGCTGTGAAACGGTGGTGCCGGTTAAAAATCACGTGGTGATCGACGGTAGCTCCACCGTCGACTTCTCGGGTTATCGCCACTTTATCGAAATGCCGTCCCTGCGTGCTTTTGCCTCCGCCGGGTTCCCGTTCAGCCGTCAGGCCGACCTGGCGAAGACCCTGGTACTGGTCAACGCGCAGCCGCAGCCTGAGCAGGTGACCGCAATGCTCGACGCACTGGCCACCATCAGCGCACAGAGTGGCTATCCGGCGATGAAGGTTCGCCTGACTGATAACTGGTCGCAGGCGAAAACAGAGGATGCTGACCTGCTGATGATTGGCAGCCTGCCCGCAGACTTAAAAGATGACAGCAAAATTAATCTGCTGGTGGATGCGGCAAAAAGCTGGGTTAACAAACCGCTGCGTCAGCCGGTACTCAGCAGCGTTGACGGCCCGGCGGTCGATCGGCAGCCGGAAAGCCAGACCACCATTGTTTCCGCCGGGCCGATGGCCGCCGTTGTGGGCTTCCAGTCGCCGTTCTTTGAGCAGCGTAGCGTGGTCGCTCTGCTGGCCGACAGTCCACAGGCCTGGCGACTGCTGGCCGATGCCATGAATGACAGCGGCAAACGGGACGCGATGTTTGGGTCGGTGTCGATTATTCGAGAGTCCGGCGTTAACAGTCTGCGTGTGGGTGAGACCTATTATGTCGGGCACCTGCCGTGGTGGGAGCGCCTGTGGAACCTGCTGGCGACGCACCCGCTGTGGCTGGCAACGCTGGCGGGTGTGGTGGTGATCCTGTTCGCGGTACTGGTCTGGCGCGTGATGCGCGGCATCAGCCGTCGTCGTCTGTACGACGAGGATGACGAAGAGTGATGCGCCCGCTGCATGGGCTGCTGCTGCCTGTTCTCCTGTTGCCGCTCAGTGCCGTTTTTGCGGCGGACAGTGTGGCGCCGGTAGCGTGGCTGTTACAACAGGTGCGTACCGGGGAGGCGACCAATAAGTACGACCTGGTCGCCCAGTCACTCTACCGACTGGACAAAATTGCCCCGGATAACCCGGATGTGCTGGCGGCAAAACTGCGTCTGGCGCTGCGCCAGGGCGATCAGGCCACCGCTGCCCGGCTGATGAGCCAGCTTAATCAGATTGCCCCGTCTTCGGCGGCAGCGCGGCAGGCAGCAGCCAGTATGCTGCTGATCACGCCGGAAGGGCGTCAGCAGTTCCAGCAGGCACGGCTACTGGCGGCGTCAGGTCGGCTGGAGGAAGCCCGGGCCGCCTGGGACCAGCTATTCCACGGCGCGTTTCCGTCAACTGATATTGCGCTGGAGTACTGGCGTCTGGTGGCGCGGCTGCCCGGCCAGCAGGCGCTGGCGCTGGCAGAAATGCAGGCACTGGACGGCCAGGCACCGGGCAATGCAGAGCTACAGCAGTCGATTACTCTGATAAAGCAGGATGTCGGCCGCACACAAGCGGATACCCGTGCCGCGGCGCTGGGCGCACGCGGCCAGGCGCTGACTCAGGCCGGTAACCGTGCGGCTGCCACGACCTGGTTTCGCCAGGCGATCGCTGCTGCCCCGGAGGGTGACGACGTGAGTAAATGGCAGAGCCTGCTGCGTTCGAATCAGTACTGGCTGGCCATTGAACAGGGCGATAAGGCGCTGGCGCAGGGGGATACTCGCGCGGCAGAGCGTTACTACCTGCAGGCACGGCCGCTTGACCCGCGTGACGGCTATGCGCGCATTGGCCTGGGTGATGTGGCGCTGGCCCGTAAGGACAATAGTCAGGCCGAACAGCATTACCGCGAAGCGCTGCGCGTTGAGCCGGGTAACACCACGGCGGTGCGTCGGCTGGCCGCTGTTTATCAGCAACAGTCCCCGCAGCGGGCGCTGGATTTCCTGAATACCCTGCCCGTTGCGCAGCAGCGTGCGCTGGGCGATACCCTTGCCAGTCTGCGTAGCAGTGCGCTCAGTGATGAGGCCGATCGGCTGGGGCAGCAGGGGAAATGGTCGCAGGCAGTAGCAAAATATCGCCAGGCGCAGCCGGATGCCCCGGATGATGTCTGGCTGAATTATCGCTACGCCGGAGCGCTGCGCGAAAACGGCCAGACGGCAGCGGCAGAGGCGGTGATGGCGGCGATGGCCCGGCGCCAGCCGCAGGACCCGGCACAGGTCTATACCTACGGGCTGTGGCTCTCCGGGCGTGATAACGATGATGCCGCGTTGAAGCAGCTAAATACTCTGCCAAAATCCCGGTGGACGCCCGATATTCAGGCGTTGTCAGACCGTCTGGAAAGCCAGCGTCTGCTCGACCAGATTGATGCTCAGATAGCGCAGCAGCAGCCTGCTGATGCGCAGCGTCTGTTACAGGCGTTGCCCCCTGTGGTCAGTGCAGCCAGCCTCAGCAACGGACGCCGGGTGGCGAATGCCTGGGCGAGCATCGGTGAAACCGATCGTGCGCGGACACAGTATGCCGGGCTGAAAGCGCAGGCAGAAAAAGAGAGCCCGTCGGAGCTGAGTGCGCTGGTCCTGCGTGATGCCGCCAGGCTGGAGGCCGCACAGGGCCAGTCCGCGGCCGCACTGAACGATTACCGGCAGGCGATGGTGTCCAGCGGTATTGCTGCACAGCCCCCGGTCGATAACGATACCTTTACCCGGCTGACGCGTAACGATGTGCGCGATGACTGGCTGAAACGGAGTATCCGCAGCGACAGTGCCGACCTGTATAAGCAGCAGGATACGGTGTTCACGCTCGAAGAAGATTACTCGCGTAATAAAGGCACCGGCGGTATTTCAGATTTCACCGCACGTACCACCATGTTGCAGGCGGAAACGCCCTGGGATGAGGGCCGTAGCTGGCTACGACTGGACAATGTCGATGTGTCGGCGGGGACCTTTTCACGCAATAGCAGCGGTAATATCACCGAAAATTTCGGCACCTGCGCCAATGACGATGCGCAGTGCCGCCAGGACGTTAAACAGCACCAGAATGGCACCAGCATCGGCGCAGGATATCGCAGCGATCGCTGGTCAGCCGATCTCGGCACCACCCCACTCGGTTTCGAGGTCACGAACTGGGTAGGGGGCCTGACCTGGAATACCGATATTGATGAGGTGGGTGTTTCGCTGACCGCCTCACGGCGACCGATTTCCAGCTCGTTACTGGCTTTTGCCGGGGCGCGCGACCCGAACCCGGCCAGTGGAAAAACCTGGGGCGGGGTGGTGGCTACCGGGGGTGCCATTGGCCTGAGCTATGACCGGGGTGAGGCACATGGCATCTGGGCCGATATCAGCGCTCATCAGATCGGCGGCACTAACGTGGCGGATAACTCTCGCGAACGCCTGATGAGTGGCTACTACTATAAGTGGATTAACGAGGATAACCGCCGCGCAACGATTGGCCTGAATGGCATGCTGTGGCATTACGCGAAGGATCTCAGCGACTACTCTCTCGGCCAGGGCGGCTACTACAGTCCACAGCGTTATGCGTCAGTGTCAGTGCCTGTCACCTTCCGTCAGCGCACAGAAAACTGGTCATTTGACCTTGGCGGTTCGGTTTCGCTGTCCCACTCAAAAACGCGTGCTCAGCCGCGCTATCCTCTCAGTTTTGGCGACCTGACCCGCGATAATCCGCCGGGCAGTGACGGGGGCGGCAGCGGCGTTGGCTACACGTTACAGGCGCTGGTGGAACGGCGGTTATCGTCACACTGGACGCTGGGGCTCGGGGTGGATATTCAGCAGGCGAAGGATTACACCCCCAGCCACGGATTGATGTATCTGCGCTATTCGATGGCGGGCTGGCAGGGCGATCTGGATATGCCGCCGCAGCCGCTGATCCCCTATGCAGATTTTAAATAATGCGCAGGGAGCCTGAAAAGGGGACAGGAAGACCAGGAAAACCCCTAAACGAACGATTGCGAGGCGTGATAGCTTAAAATACGCTTGCCTTAGGATATACTCGGGACTGTTTTTTTGCCCTATATGCCCTGAATCAGAGATTCGGTGCTTCGGAGAACAGGCTTGCGCGTCAGTCGTTCGTTAACGATTAAGCAAATGGCGACGATTTCCAGCGTTGCAGTCGTGACCATTTGTATTTTTATCGTCATACAGCTTTTTCATTTTGTGCAGCAGCGCAGAATCGACTACGCCCAGCAAATGGAGAACGTGGCACATACCGTTCGCCAGCCGTTGTCACAGGCGGTACTCAAAGCGGATATTCCTCAGGCTGAATATATTCTTAACTCACTGCGTCCGGCCGGTATTCTGGCGCGCGCAGAAGTGGTGCTGCCCAATGGGCTCCAGGCGCTGCATACGGACTTTGAGCCCGAGAAACCGGTGCCACGTTTTATCATGGAGTTGTTTGAGCTGCCGGTGCAAATCACGGTCCCTCTCTATTCTGTCCAACCGGCCAACCCTAAGCCCCTGGCGATACTGGTGTTGCAGGCCGATTCCTGGCGCGTGTATCAGTTTATCCTTAGTGCTGTCTCGACGATGGTCACCGCCTATCTGCTGCTGGCGCTGATCCTCTCTGTCTCTATCAGCTGGTGTATTAATCGGTTGATGGTGCGCCCGCTGCGCAATATTGCCCACGAGCTGCGGGACCTGAGCCTGCAACAGGCGATCGGTCATCAGCTGTCGTTGCCGCGTCATCATCGTGATGATGAAATCGGCATGTTGATCCGCCACTACAACCGTAACCAGAAGATGCTGGCATCGTCCTTTGATGAGATGAGCCACATGAGCACCCATTTTTCTCTCACCGGCCTGCCGAATAAAACGCTGTTCCTGGCGCTGCTGGAGCAGCATCTGCGCGCTGTTGGCCCGGCGGGTATGTTTACTCTGATCGTGGTGCGTATTGAAACGCTGCTGGAGACCAACGGGCTGGTCACCGACGAACAACGTCATGCCATGCTGCTGACGCTGGTGGAGAAAATGCGCGAGTGTATTGATGAGCGTACGGTACTGGCGCAGCTGTCGATCTGCGATTTTGCCCTGCTGGTGAAACGCGCGAATAACCCGTTCCGTGGACTGCGGCTGGCGCGGACTCTGATGGTGCGCCTGAATCAGCCGATCGGTTTGCAGCATATGCAGCTGCGGCCGAATATCAGCGTGGGCATGGTACTGCGTGAAGCCGACAGCCTGAGTGCCGCCGATCTGCTGGCCCGCGCGACCTCGGCCATGGTCTCAGCACGCCATCAGGGGAAAAACCAGATCTTGTTCTTCGACCCGGCATTAACCGAGCGCGCGCAGAAACGGCTCACCCAGGAACATGATATTTTGCAGGGGCTGGAGCAGCAGCAGTTTGCACTGTGGTTGCAGCCGCAAATCGATATGAACAGCGGTAAGCTGGTGGGCGCTGAGGCGCTGCTGCGCCAGCGTCAGCCCGATGGCTCCTGGTGCCTGCCGGAAGATCTGATTACTAACGCGGAGGAGATTGGGGTGATTACCGCGCTGGGCCGCTGGGTGTTTGAAGCCTCCTGCCGCCTCCTGGCCGACTGGCAGCAGCAGGGGATCGAATTGACGCTGAGTGTGAATCTCTCGGCAATCCAACTGCGCGAAGCCACAATGGTCAGTCATTTACAGGAGCTGATTCAGCGTTATGACATCCGTCCTGGTCGTCTGATGCTGGAGATCACTGAAACCGCCCAGATCGGTGAGCCAGAGCAGGCGCTGCACCTTTTGCAGGAATTACAGAAAACCGGCGTTTCCATCGCGCTGGACGATTTCGGTATGGGCTATGCCAATCTGAACTGGCTGAATCAGTTTAAAACGCTGCCGATTAGCAAACTAAAAATGGATCGCAGCTTTGTCGCCGCGTTGCCGAATAATGACAGTATGGTGAGAATTGTTTCTTTCATCGCTGAGATAATGCATCTGGACGTCGTGGCCGAGGGTGTGGAAACCGAAGAGCAGCGTGACTGGCTGCTGGCACGGGGTATCTCTATTGGTCAGGGTTATCTGTATTCAGAGGCGCTGCCGCTGCCGCAATTTGAGCAACGTTATCTGTCACAATCCTGAGACGCGGGTCTACCTTCTACTTTCTTTAGTTATACAACTTTCTGCTGACGTGATTCAGCTCTTATAAATGTCGATTAGGTGGCCCCACGCCGGGCCACCCCGTACCAATCCTGTTAACCGGATGTTACTTTCGCGCTGTCGTTGGACTAAAAAACAACAATTAACGCGGTTAACGGATACCTTTATGAAAACTTCCCTGTTCAAAAGTCTTTATTTCCAGGTACTGACAGCTATCGCCGTCGGTGTTCTGCTCGGGCATTTCTACCCGGAGCTGGGCGCGCAGATGAAGCCGCTGGGTGATGCCTTCGTCAAGCTGATCAAAATGATTATTGCCCCGGTGATCTTCTGTACCGTGGTGACCGGTATTGCCGGTATGGAAAGCATGAAAGCGGTCGGGCGCACCGGTGCCGTGGCGCTACTCTATTTTGAAGTGGTCAGTACCATTGCGCTGATTATCGGCCTGGTGGTAGTGAACGTGTTGCAGCCTGGCGTGGGCATGAACGTTGACCCGGCTACGCTGGATGCTAAAGCGGTGGCGATGTACGCCCAGCAGGCTGAACAGCAGGGCGTGGTGGCATTCCTGCTGGATGTGATCCCGGGCAGCGTCATTGGTGCCTTTGCCAGCGGCAATATTTTGCAGGTGCTGTTGTTCGCGATCCTGTTTGGCTTTGCTCTGCACCGTATGGGCGATAAAGGCACGCTGGTGTTCAACTTTATCGACAGCTTCTCCAAGGTCATTTTCGGCATCATCAATATGATTATGCGCCTGGCACCGATCGGGGCTTTCGGTGCGATGGCCTTCACCATTGGCAAATACGGCGTGGGTTCACTGGTACAGCTCGGCCAACTGATCATCTGCTTCTACATCACCTGCCTGCTGTTTGTGGTGGTGGTGCTGGGGCTGATTGCTCGCGTGGTTGGTTTCAATATCTTCAAATTTATTGCCTATATCAAAGAGGAGCTGCTGATTGTCCTGGGGACGTCCTCTTCTGAGTCGGCGCTGCCACGTATGCTGGATAAAATGGAGAAGCTGGGGTGTAAGAAATCGGTCGTCGGCCTGGTGATACCCACCGGTTACTCCTTCAACCTCGACGGCACCTCGATTTACCTGACGATGGCGGCGGTCTTTATCGCTCAGGCCACCAATAGCCATATGGATATCTGGCATCAGATTACCCTGCTGGTGGTGTTGCTGCTCTCCTCGAAAGGTGCAGCAGGGGTGACCGGCAGTGGTTTTATCGTGCTGGCGGCAACGCTCTCGGCCGTTGGGCACCTGCCGGTGGCGGGCCTGGCACTGATTCTCGGCATTGACCGCTTTATGTCCGAAGCCCGCGCACTGACGAATCTCGTGGGTAACGGCGTGGCGACCGTGGTGGTGGCCAAATGGGTGGGTCAGCTGGACGAAAAGCAGTTAAAAGAGACGTTGAATGCGAGTAAAAAGCAGCAAAAAGTAGCCTGAAACATCGCGATAAGTACTTAATTCACAAAAAATCACCTCAAATGCCCGTCGTGACTTGCCCTCACGGCGGGCATTTGCATAATAACCCTCATATTATTTTATGATTTTTCATTCCGCTGTGTGACATCCTCGTCGATGCGTGGTCTAAGAGCTGTTCCTTTTAAAAACAGTGGCTTTCCGGAGCCATCTGTCACCGTGACAGAATCAGGCCGTAGACCGCCAGTGATAATTATTTGGTTTGTGATTGAGTAGGGGTTCACATGCAGGGCACCAGAATTCGTTTATTGATTGGTGGAATCTTACTGGCAGTGGCCAGTAGCACTGTACAGGCTGAAACACTCCAACCCGATCCTGCCTGGCAGCAGGGCAAACTGGAGAACGGTTTTAGCTGGCAGTTGCTCACCACCCCGCAGCGTCCAAGTGACCGCGTTGAAATTCGCCTGTTAGTTAACACGGGCTCGCTGGTTGAAAGCGCCCAGCAGGCTGGCTACAGTCATCTGTTACCCCGTCTGGCGCTGGTGCATAATGCCACGCTGGATCCGGCGCAGCAGCGCTCACTGTGGCAGCAAAGTATTGATCCGCAGCACCCCCAACCGCCAGCCATCACCTCATACGATTACACGCTTTACAATCTGAGCCTGCCGAATAACCGCCCGGAAATGTTGAAAGAAGCCCTGAACTGGCTGGCGGCAACCGCAGGTAAAATGACGATTAACGATCAGGTGGTGAACACCGCCCTCAATGCTGATGACCCGATTGCCACCTGGCCGGGTAATCCGCAGGATGTCTGGTGGCGTTACCGTCTGAAAGGCTCTTCGATGCTGGCGCATGACCCGGCCGCCGCGGTAAAAACCCCGGTCGATATGGCGCAGCTCTATGCGTTCTATAAGCAGTGGTACACGCCCGATGCCATGACGCTGTTTGTGGTGGGTAACGTTGACAGCCGCAGCCTGGCCGAGCAAATCAATAAAGTGTTCTCCCCGCTGGAGGGCAAGCGCGATCAGCCTTCCGCGATGCCAACGCTTTCGCCGTTGCCACAGCAGCCGGTGAATCTGGTGAACAACGGTATTAGCCAGGATCGTCTGTCGCTGGTGTGGGATACGCCGTGGCAGCCCATCCGCGAATCACAAAACCTGCTGCGCTACTGGCAGAGCGATCTGGCGCGTGAAGCGCTGTTCTGGCATGTGCAGAAAGTCCTGAGTGATAACAAAACCCAGGGAATGCAGGTTGGCTTCGATTGCCGGGTGCTGTATCAGCGCGCCCAGTGTGCCATCAATATGGACGCAGACAACGCGGCACTGAACAACAACCTGGAGCTGATCGCCAAAGAGATGGTCAACGTGCGTGATAAAGGGCTGACTCAGCAGGAGTTCGATGCGTTGATGACGCAGAAGAAAAGTGAACTGACCAAGCTGTTTGCCACCTATGCACGCACCGATACCGATGTTCTGATGAGCCAGCGCCTTCGCTCTCAACAGAACGCAGTGGTGGATATCGCTCCTGAGCAATATCAGAAACTGCGTCAGACTTTCCTGTCAGAGTTAACCCTCGACCAGCTCAACCAGGAGCTACGTCAGCAGTTAACCCAGGATATGACGATGGTGCTGATGCAGCCGCAGGGCGAACCTGAAACCAAGGTGAAGATGTTGCTCGAAAGCTGGCAGAAAATTATGACGCCGATAGCGCCAGTGGCTGCCCCAGCGGACGCGGCACAAACGGACGGCAGCGCACCGGCACAGTGACAGGTGTGATCACGGGGCGGACCCGCTGTTTTGGCCCGCCCGTGATATCACCATTTCCGCGCGCGTAGCCATTCGTTGACCAGCATCGGCCAGCTGGCGAGCGGCAGGTCGGCCACGTTGCGAATGCCAAAGCCGTGGCCGCCTTTTTCATAGAAGTGCAGCTCGCACGGCACCTGATGTTCACGCAAAGCGCTAAACATCACCATGCTGTTATTCACCGGGACTGACGCGTCATCAACGGCGTGGATCAGCAGCGTCTGCGGTGTGTTATCGCTCACGCGATTCTCCATTGAGTACGCGTCAATTTCCTTCTGGCCTGGGTTTTCACCCAGCAGTTGCAGACGCGACCCGCTATGAGCCAGCCCGTCACGCATACTGATGACCGGATAGATCAGTACCAGCGCATCGGGGCGCGGAGAGCGCGCATCAGCAGCATCCTGCACCGGATAGAGTTTTTCACCGAAACGCGTTCCCAGACTGGCGGCGACATGCCCTCCGGCTGAGAAACCCATCATGACAATTTTCTCACCATTGCGGCCACGCAGCGCACGTTCACGCAGCACTCTGACGGCGCGCTGGGCATCGGCCAGTGGCGCATCAGCACCTTCATGGTGACCATCTGCGGGCAGACGATAGGTCATGACCGCCAGCGTATAGCCCATAGAGGTAAAGAACATCGCCAGGGCGCTGCCCTCTTTATCGATCATGATGCGCTGGTAACCGCCGCCAGGGGCGACCAGCAGCGTGATGCCGTTCGACTGTTCCGGGTACCACACCGCCAGCTCCGGACAGCGGACGCCGCTGGCAGCACGGTCGAAGGGCTCATAAGGTTTGGCCAAATCAATAATCTGCGGCTGCGCCCGTGAATCGCTGGCGCCTGGCGCATCGCCGTGTGGCCAGAGGTTGAAAATTTCTGCGTTCATAGGCGCCTCAATATTATTGCTGCAACAATAATTAGAAATTATAGAAGCCGTAGAAAAAAGGAAGGTGATATTTATCACGGCGTATTGAACAGAAACTGTGCCGCTTTATTTTTCCGCCGTCTACTATTTCACCTCATCGGTAATCAATTTCGGAATATACTCAATTCTTTCTTTTTTCCGGCCTGATGCACTGTCATTGCTGCTCTGGGCGGCTTTTACATTAGATTTTTTTAAATATTGACCTAAACACAAACTATTTATGCGGCTGCTGTTTTTACTCATTAATAATGGTTCTTTGCTCAGGAACTTTCCCCGGTAATAATTTGACTTAATATTATTGATTCATCAGAACGGCATATTTTACTGTCAGAGACTATGCTGTCAGACGGAATCTGAACGGAGAGTGAAGATGAAACGCAGTGTGCGTTATATCCTGATTTTATGTCTGGGGATGTTCGTCAGTTTGCCCCTGTTTGCGCAGCAGTATGCGTTTCTCAACCAGGATGACCTGGTGCTGAATAAAACGCGGTTGCAGCAGCAGCAGGCACCCACGCTGACACTGAAAGCCTGGCATCAGCTACAGCACGAGGCCGATAAGGCGCTGGTTGCGCCACTGCTGAGCGTGACAGAGAAAGGGCTTACGCCTCCCAGCGGTTCAAAACACGATTACCTGAGCCTCAGTGCCTACTGGTGGCCAGATGACGCGTCTCCGGATGGGCTGCCGTGGGTACGCCGTGACGGTAAAATCAACCCTTCAACCAAGAACAATGACAGCGACGGTGTGCGGCTGGCGACGTTTACCGCCCGGGTACAGACCCTGACGCTGGCCTGGTATTTCTCCGGCGATGAACGGTATGCCGATCGCGCGATCGCCCTGATCCGCCACTGGTTTCTCGATCCTGCCACGCGGATGAACCCTAACCTGAACTGGGCCCAGAGCGTACCGGGCAAGGCGGAAGGGCGGCGATCCGGCGTGCTCGATGGACGTTACTTTGCCACGCGGATTGTGGATTCCCTGCTGATGCTGCGCACCGCGCCTGGCTGGCGTGCGCAGGATGAACAGCAGATGCAGCAGTGGATGAGTGATTACCTGCACTGGCTACAGACCAGCAAACAGGGTAAGGGGGAAGCGCAGGCGGAGAATAATCACGGTAGCTGGTACAACGTGCAGGTGGCGGGTATTGCCTGGTATCTGCAACGGCCTGAGGCGATCACACCCATGCTGGAGCAGGCAAAAAAACGCATGAATCACCAGATTGCTGCCGATGGCAGCCAGCCGAAAGAGCTGGCACGCACCCGATCTTTCCACTACAGCTGGTTTAATTTGCAGGCACTGACCGCGCTGGCCACGGTGGCGCAGAACAGTCATACCGGCGATCTGTGGCATTACCGTACCCCGCAGCAGGCCAGCCTGCTGACAGCGCTGGATTTTATGGCACCGTACAGCGGCAACAACAAAATCTGGCCCTACCACAGCCTTGACCGTATTGGCGTGCGCCTGATCCCGTTGCTGTCGCAGGCCGATAATCAGCGTAATAGCGATCGCTATCAGGCGGCGATCCGTCAGGCTAACTGGGATCTGCCCAATGGCGGAGAAGGGCGCGGGGCAACGATCTCCGCACTACGTGATACCTGGCTGCTGGCCGTGCCGCGCGTTAGCGAGGCGCAGGCATCCGCTCACGGGGAATAATCGCCCCGCGATGCTGGATCACCGTACTGGCGGTGAGGTGGCCGCGCTGTGCGGCTTCGGTTGCGCTCCCGCCAGTCAGACGTACGGCGAGGTAGCCAGCGCTGAAGGAGTCACCTGCTGCCGTGGTATCAACTATCGCTGATGCCGGCAGACGCACCGCGGGGATCTCCAGCAGCGGCTCGCTGCCATTCGCTACCAGGCAGGCATCGGCACCGCGTTTAATCACAATCTCACTGACGCCCGCCTGCTGCGTGCGTGCAATCACGTCTGCTACGCTGGCTTCGCCCCACAGCAGGGTTTCATCGTCCAGCGTCAGGAACGCGATATCGGTGCAGGCGAGGATTGCCTGATAGGCACTCTGCGCCTCTTGCGGGTTCTGCCACAGGCGTGGGCGGTAGTTATTATCGAAAATAATCTTGCCGCCGTTTTTGCGGCACGCGGCCAGCAGGGCGTAGAGGGTTTCCCGGCTCTCTGGGCTTAAGATCGCGAGGCTGATCCCGCTCAGATAGAGATAGTCATAATGGGCCAGCTGCTGACAGATCGCTTCTGCACGCTCGCCTTCCAGCCAGTAACGCGCGGCAGCATCGTTGCGCCAGTAGTAAAACGTACGCTCACCCTGCGGGTCGGTTTCAATCACATACAGGCCTGGCAGTTTGTTCTTCATGCGCTGGATCAGGCCGGTCTGTAGCGACTCGCTTTGCCAGGCGGCGATCATCTCACTGCTGAAGCTGTCCTGACCCAATGCGGTCACATAATCCACCCGCAGCGCCTGCTCTGGTACCTGGCGAGCTACGTACACCGCGGTATTCAGCGTATCGCCACCAAATCCCCGGCTCATATCGCGACCCTGCTGGGAGAGTTCAATCATACATTCGCCGATCACGGCCAGTTTCTGTTGCGTCATGGTCATTCGCTCAATGAAAAGTCTGCGTTCAGTCTCGCTGCGTGCGGGGCAACAGTCAATGATTTAAAACGATGTTTTAATTTTATTGTGACGTGGGTTTAGTCCGGGCCAACTGATGATAAAACGCCCTAAACAGCGCCTGTTTTAGCGATTGAAAGGGCAAAAGATGGGTAATCTTAGCAAGGCTAACGTGGCTGTATGTCGATAAAGTTCTCAGGGACAGTGCCGATACTTGCAACACGGGATGCCATACGAAGGCGGTCTCACAAATAAAGGATCATAATAATGGTGCTGAATAGCCTCAGTCACCGGTTACCGAACGCAATCGTCGAACAAGAGCAGCTTAAAGAACCTGTTTACTGGCAACAGTGTCAGCGTTCCTATAACTTCCAGCCGATTTACCGGGTAGACGGTAGCCTGATGGCAATTGAGTTGCTCACAGCGGTGTTTCACCCATCCGCGCCGAGCCAGAGAGTTTCGCCGGAGCTTTATTTTGCAACGCTTGAGATCCCTCAACGCCTGCATATTGTGGCCGAGCAGCTGACGCTGCTGGCTAAATGGGAAAGAAAATTTGCCAGTACTAACATCGTCGCCTCCGTCAATATCGACGGGCCAACGCTGTTGGAAATCCAGCATAACAGAACCGTTCGTCAGTTAATTGCACGCTGCCCGTGGGTGCGTTTTGAACTGGTCGAGCACCATGTGTTGCCACAGGAAGTGATTGTTGCGCAGATGCCTGAACTGGGGCCGCTGTGGCTGGATGACTTCGGCTCCGGCATGGCGAACTTCTCCGCGCTGACCGAACTGAAGTACGACTACATCAAGCTCGCACGCGAGCTGTTTATCCTGCTGCGTGAAAGCGAAGAGGGCCGAAATCTGTTTGGAATGCTGCTGGCCCTGATCAATCGCTACTGCAAAGGGGTGATTGTTGAAGGGGTAGAAACACCTGAAGAGTGGGAGCAGGTACGTAACTCTCCTGCCTATGCTGCACAGGGGTATTTCTTTGCCCGTCCTATGCCGTTTGAACAGCTTGAGGCATTGCCGCTGAACCTCGTCTGATCCCATGTGCTGTCGTCTCGACTATCTTTAACCAGAGACGGATAGCCATCAAGGAGACGACGAATGTCGCGTACGGGGAAAGTCATTAGCTGGATTGCCGGGATTTTTGTGCTGTTGGTGGTGGTGATGGTCATTGTGATCGCCACCTTCGACTGGAATCGCCTGAAGCCCACCATCAACCAGAAAGTTTCTGCCGAGATTAACCGCCCGTTTGCCATTCGTGGCGATCTGGGTGTGGCGTGGGAGCGCAACCGCAGCGAACCTGGCTGGCGTCGTTGGGTGCCCTGGCCGCACGTCCATGCCCAGGACATTATGCTGGGTAACCCTCCTGACATTCCTGATGTCACCATGCTGCATCTGGCGCGTATCGACGCCACTCTCTCACCCCTGGCGCTGCTGAGTAAGCAGGTGTATCTGCCGTGGATCAAACTGCAACAACCGACCGCAAAGCTGGTGCAAACGGCCGACCGCAAAAATAACTGGACGTTTAACCTCGCGGGCAGTGACTCAAAACAGGAAAATCAGCCGCCTTCCGCATGGTCGTTCCGTCTGGATAATATCGTTTTTGACCAGGGGAACATCGCTTATCGTGATGCGATCAATAAGGCGGATGTGCAGATCACCGTCGATCCGCTGGGTAAACCGGTGCCTTATGCCCAGTTGGCAGGAGGCAACGACCAGCAAAAAGGGGCGGCAGATTTTGTCTTCGGCTGGCGAGTCAGCGGGACGTACAACAACGAGAAACTGAACGGTGACGGCAAAATGGGCGGCATGCTGTCGTTACGCAGCCAGAATACGCCATTCCCGATTCAGGCTGATATCCGCAGTGGCACCACGCGCGTGCGGGTGGCGGGGACCGTGCAGGACCCGATGAACCTCGGCGGGGTAGATATTCGCCTGCGTTTCTCCGGTGATACCCTGGCCAACCTCTATGGGTTGACGGGCGTTCTGCTGCCGGATACGCCGCCGTATGAAACGGATGGCCATCTGACGGCGCGTTTCCAGCAGGCCGCCGGTGCGGTGTTTCGCTATCAGGGCTTTAACGGCCATATCGGCGACAGCGATATTCATGGTTCCCTGACCTACAGTCAGAGCAAACCCCGACCTAAGCTGGAAGGGACGCTGGAGTCGCGTCAGCTGCGTATGGCCGATCTCGGCCCGCTGATTGGCGTCAATTCCGGTAAAGGCAGTGAAAAGACCGAAAAGGCCAAGGCACAACGTGGAGAGGCCGCCACGCAGCCCGCCGATCGCGTGCTGCCGCATGATAAGTTCGACACGAAAAACTGGGATGTGATGGATGCGGATGTGACATTCAAAGGTCGGCGCATAGAGCACAGCAGCTCATTGCCGATCAGCGATCTTTCCACTCATCTGATCCTGAAAAACGGCGATCTGCGCCTCGACCCGCTGCGCTTCGGCATGGCGGGAGGAAACCTGAATGCCAGCGTCCGGCTGGAAGGCGACAAATCGCCAATGCAGGGACGCGTGGATCTCCATGCCCGCAATCTGAAGCTGCGGCAGCTGTTCCCGGGCGTGGAAGCGATGCAGAGTGCGCTTGGCCAGATGAACGGTGATGCGACGCTGAGCGGGCGCGGTAATTCAGTGGCCGATTTGCTGGCAACCAGCAACGGTGACCTGAAGCTGCTGATGAACGATGGCCTGATCAGCCGCAGTCTGATGGAAATTGTGGGTCTGAACGTGGGTAACTACGTGGTGGGTAAGCTGTTTGGTGATGATGAAGTGAAAATCAACTGCGCGGCCGCCAATCTTCAGGTGAACAACGGGCTGGCCTCGTCACGGTTGTTTGTCTTCGATACTGAAAACGCGATTATCAATATTACCGGCACCACCAATTTTGCTAACGAACGGCTGGATCTGTCGATTAACCCGGACAGCAAAGGCATCAGGATTATCACGCTGCGCTCACCGCTGTATGTGCGTGGCACCTTTAAAAATCCCGATGCCGGTGTGAAACCCGGGCCACTGATTGCTCGTGGTGCGGCGGCGGTGGCATTAGGTGCCGTGGTGGCCCCGGCAGCGGCGCTGCTGGCGCTGATCTCACCGAGTGACAACGACGATAATCAATGCAGCCGCGTATTGCAGCAGATGAAAAGTGGGAAATAACGTCGTGCAGGGCGGATATTGATAAGGACGAGGCAGACCTCACCGCTACAATCATTGACACGGGCGAGGCATGCCTCGCCCCTACAGTCATCGATACGGGCGAGGCATGTGGTCGGTCTGTGCCTATGCCTCGCCCCTGGATCCGTTGTAGGGGTCGGGCATGCCCGACCCGCCATCAGGCAATATCAATCAAACAACGATTCGTGACGGGTTTCTTTGCACAGGATCAGCGCAATCAGCGTCAGGCAGGCCATCGACGCCAGGTAAACGCCGACATAGAACAGCCCGTAAGTGTGCGCTAACCAGGTGGCAATATATGGCGCGATGGATGCACCCAGAATCGACGACAGGTTATAGGAGAACGATGCTCCGGTATAACGGACTTCGGTCGGGAACAGCTCCGGTAACAGTGCGCCCATCGGTCCGAAAGTCAGCCCCATAATGCTCAGGCCACAGACCAGGAAAGCCATAATCAGCATCTGATTACCGGAACCCAGCATCGAGGGGAAGATCATCGAAAAGCCGATAATAATCAGGGTAATGATGATCATCGTCCTGCGGCGACCAAAGCGGTCGGCCAGCAGCCCGGCAATCGGCACCATGATGCCAAAACCAATCACCGCCAGCATCAGCATCCACAGGAAAGTATTACGTGGAATACCCAGTCCGTTAGGCTCGGGCGTGGTGCCGTAGGTCATGGAGTAGACGGTCATGATATAGAACAGGGTGTAGGTTGCCAGCATGATGAATGTACCAATAATGGTGGTACCCAGATGCTTGCTGAACAGGGTGCCAATCGGCACTTTCACCTGTTTCTTCTCTTTCTGTACTTTGGCGAAAACCGGTGACTCATGCAATGAGACGCGCACATACAGGCCGATCAGCACTAATACCGCTGAGAGGATAAACGGCACGCGCCAGCCCCAGCTCATAAACTGTTCGTCGGTCAGCAGCCAGGAGAGCAGCAGGAAGGTGCCGTTGGCAAAGAAAAAGCCAATCGGCGCGCCAAGCTGCGGGAAGGAGCCATACAGGGCGCGTTTTTTCGCCGGAGCGTTTTCCGTGGCCAGCAGTGCAGCACCGCCCCATTCGCCGCCCAGTCCCAGACCCTGACCAAAACGTGCCAGCGCCAGCAGCAGGGGGGCAAACACGCCAATCGTTTCATAGCTCGGCAGCAGGCCGATCGCCACGGTTGAAATTCCCATGGTCAGCAGCGAGGCGACCAGCGTCACTTTACGCCCGACACGGTCACCAAAGTGGCCAAACACCGCTGAACCGATAGGGCGCGCGATAAAGGCAATGGCGAAGGTGGCCAGTGACTGCAGCGTGGCAACGGTGGCATCACCCTGTGGGAAGAAGATATGCGGGAACACGATTACCGCGGCAGTAGCATAAATATAGAAATCGAAGAATTCGATAGCAGTGCCGACCAGTGAAGCAATAACGACTTTACCGCGAGAGTTGACGGGCGTGGCGTTGGGATCGGTGTCGATGGATGGCGCGATGGAAGCTTGCATAAATTTTTCTTATTTGAATGTGAATGTAAACGGCGTAACAACGAATCTTACGCACAGGCAAAGCCGCATTCAATGACGAAAAAGCACCGAAAAGGCGGGTTAATCCAGCGAAAAGAGGATAATTTTCATTCCGCGATATTTGCGGGTGGATGGCAGGGTGAAATCGACTATTTCTGGCGTGAATCACTGCAAAATAGCCAAATTAAAGTTATGTCTCAGCCATTAATGCTGTTCTTTGGCGAATTAATCACCAGGTATCGAGATTTTCAACTGGCTGCCTCCTCAGGTGGCGACCTGGCAGATAAGGAGATTCTTAGTATTGTTGATAAAAGGTTTAGAAAGGAAACTATCAGCACGGTTTACAACCTGGTTTCGGCGGAATAGAATCTCGTCACTTTCTTCTCAGGAGCACACAATTGGACAGTCACCCTGTAACTCACGCGTTATAAAGGCAGGCCCACTCCGTTGTGCGCCTGCCGTTAATCGGCGGGCTATGTTTCCTCTCTTCTCAGAGCAGTAGCATCCCGTATAAAGAACTTTAAGATGTCCAGCCTGTGGCCGGACTGGGATTGCGTATGCGCTTTTTTGTTTTCACACCACAACGTCATCATCTTTTTCCTCCGGGCTGCCTGCGTTAATTCCTGTGCAACCGGTGCGCCTGTGCGCATCTCAATTCCCGTCGTGAGACGACAATGAGAACGACAAAGATGACATGGACTCCTTTTATCCTGCATTTGACCCTGGCGGTAGCGCTGGGGGCGATTATTGGTGCCGAGCGCCAGTGGCGACAGCGTATGGCTGGCCTGCGTACCAATGCGCTGGTAGCCACCGGTGCGGCTATTTTTATTCTCAGTTCGGTCAGCACCTCGCCGGACAGCCCTGGGCGTATCGCCGCACAGATTGTTTCCGGTATCGGTTTTTTAGGTGCCGGCGTCATTATGCGCCAGGGAATGAACATCTCCGGGCTGAACACGGCAGCAACGCTGTGGTGCTCTGCGGGAGTGGGCGTGCTGTGCGGTCTTGGGCAGTTTGCCAATGCCACCGCAGCAACCCTGGTGCTGCTATGCGCCAATATCCTGCTGCGTGAAGCGGCCCAGCGTATCAATACCCGGCCCAGCGCGACAGAGCATGAACCGGAGCAGCGCTACCGCATTCAGATTGTGTGCGGCAGTGAAGATGAAATACTGGTGCGCACGCTGATCCTGCAAGCGCTGAATGGAATGGCGCTGCGCCTGCAGTCGCTATACAGCGCGGATATCGCCCGCCCGGGTCATCTGGAAGTGAGCGCTGACGTGATGGCATTTCCCGCCGCGCAGCGGGAGATTGAAAGTATTGTCTGCCGCATCAGTCTGGAAAAGAGTGTCAGTGCGGTGCACTGGCGGATAGCGCCAGACCAGGCGATTTAACCCCACACAGGAGCATAACGATGAAAGAACCTCCGTCCCGGGAGAGGCAGTGGTGTGATAACAGGAGGCGCGTGCGGAAATAATTCCAGCCTGCTGTTCATCCTGCCCGTCGCCTCCCCCCTGAATCAATAAAAAATCCTCGTGTGCAGGCGTGCTATGCCTGCGCGTGAAACACCTTTGTTCAAGGAATGGCATGATGAAAATGCACCAGAGCAACCTGAAAATGGCACGTGACCTGGCGATCGCCAGCGCGGCCACCCAGAGCCAGGATCACACCCTCGCTCGTCTTAATACCCAACGCCAGGGCCTCACCCGTGAAGAGGCGGCGGCACGTTTACAGCAGTACGGCGCCAACCAAATCGCCAGTGATAATGCCCCGGCAGCGCTGACCCAGCTGTTGCAGGCGTTTAATAATCCGTTTATCTGGATCCTGATGGTGCTGGCGGCCATCAGCGTGCTGACCGACTACATCCTCCCGCTACGCCGGGGAGAAGAGACCGATTTGACCGGTGCCATCATTATGCTGGTGATGATTAGTCTCAGTGGATTGCTGCGCTTCTGGCAGGAATATCGCACCAATAAAGCCACAGAAGCCCTGAAATCGCTGGTCAGCACCACCGCTACGGTACAGCGCCGCAGCCATGCCGACAGTGAAGCGGTCAGCATTGAGGTGCCGCTGCAGGAGGTGGTTCCAGGCGACATCGTGCTGTTATCAGCAGGCGATATGATCCCGGCAGACGTGCGGCTGCTCTCCTCACGCGACCTGTTTGTCAGCCAGGCGGCGCTGAGCGGTGAAGCGTTGCCGATCGAGAAATACGACAGCCACAGTCATCTTCATCGCGCCAGCCCGCTGGCCGATGAGCAAGATTTGCTGAGCCAGCCCGGTATCTGCCTGATGGGTACCAATGTGGCCAGCGGCAGTGCGACGGCGGTAGTGGTCGCAACGGGCAATCAGACCTGGTTTGGTTCCCTGGCGAAGTCGCTGGTCGGTGAGCGCCCACAAACCTCCTTCGACCGTGGCGTCAACAGTGTCAGTTGGTTACTTATCCGTTTTATGCTGGTGATGGTCCCGGTGGTCTTGCTGATTAATGGCTACACCAAAGGCGACTGGAGCGATGCGCTGCTGTTTGCGCTGGCTGTCGCCGTTGGCCTGACGCCAGAAATGCTGCCAATGATTGTCAGTTCCAATCTGGCGAAAGGGGCGATTGCCCTGTCGAAACGCAAAGTGGTCGTGAAGCGTCTGAATGCTATCCAGAACCTGGGGGCGATGGATGTGTTATGCAGTGATAAAACCGGCACCTTAACCCAGGACAAAATCATTCTCGCCGGGCACCTCAATGTGCGGGGCAACAGTGATGATGGCGTACTGCAACTGGCCTGGCTTAACAGCCGTCATCAGACCGGGGTAAAAAATCTGATGGACCGCGCAGTACTCGGGTTCAGCCAGGGTAACGCTGCCGTCAGTGGGCTGTGGCGCTTTCGTAAAATCGATGAACTGCCGTTTGATTTTGAACGCCGCCGCCTGTCGGTGCTGGTCGCAGACGATGGCCAGCAGACCCTGATTTGTAAAGGGGCGGTGGAGGAGATGCTGGCGGTGTCAGCCTGGTGGCAGGATGAAGGAGAAGTGCGTCCACTGGATGAAGCAACATGCCGTCAGATTCGGCAGTTAGCAGCGGACTATAACCAGCAGGGCTTCCGTGTGCTGGTGGTGGCAACTCGCCAGATAAGTGAGCACTCGCTAATCACTCAGCTCAGCGCCGCCGATGAACGTGAACTGGTCATTACTGGCCTGCTGACGTTCCTCGACCCGCCGAAAGAGAGTGCGGCTGCCGCGATAGCCGCACTGCATGAACAGGGTGTGACGGTCAAAGTACTGACCGGGGATAACGCAGTGATCACCAGCAAAATTTGCCGGGACGTGGGGCTGGAGCCGGGGGAGCCGCTGTGCGGCAGTGAGCTTGCGCGTATCAGTGATGCTGAGCTGGCACGTCTGGTAGAGCAGAGAACCCTGTTCTGCCGTCTCAGCCCGCAGCAGAAAACGCGCGTGTTGCAGGCGCTGCAAGGTAACGGGCACACCGTGGGTTTCCTCGGTGATGGGATTAACGATGCCCCGGCGCTGCGCGCGGCGGATGTCGGGATTTCCGTCGACAGTGCAACTGACATCGCCAAGGAGTCAGCAGACATCATTCTTCTGGAGAAAAGCCTGCTGGTGCTGGAACAGGGGGTGATCAAAGGCCGCGAGACGTTTGGCAACATCATCAAGTACCTGAATATGACCGCCAGCTCCAACTTCGGCAACGTGTTCTCCGTGCTGGTGGCCAGCGCCTTTATTCCGTTTCTGCCGATGATGGCGATTCATCTGCTCTTGCAGAACCTGATGTATGACCTGTCCCAGCTGGCGCTGCCGTGGGACAAGATGGACAAGGAGTTTCTGCGTAAACCGCGTCAGTGGGATGCGAAGAATATCGGTCGCTTTATGCTGTGGATGGGGCCCACTTCATCGATCTTCGATATCACCACCTTCTGGCTGATGTGGCATGTCTTTGCCGCGAACAGCGTTGAGGCGCAGGCGCTGTTCCAGTCTGGCTGGTTTGTTGAAGGGTTGCTGTCGCAGACGCTGGTGGTGCATATGCTGCGCACGCAGAAAATTCCGTTTATTCAGAGCCGCGCCGCGTTGCCGGTGATGCTGATGACCGGGCTGGTGATGGCGCTGGGTATTTTGATTCCCTTCTCACCGCTGGGCCATGCGGTGGGGCTGGTGCCATTGCCGTGGAATTACTTCCCGTGGCTGCTGGCGACACTGCTGGGCTACTGCCTGGTGACGCAGGGCATGAAACGTCTTTATATGCGCCGTTTCGGTCAGTGGTTCTGAGGAGAAGAGATCATGAAAAATTCGAATGCCGTTACGGCTATCGTGCTGTTTTTCGTTGGATTGCTGATTTTTTCCAGCAGTATTGCGATGATATTTAGCGGATAAATAAAACGGGCGGACCGAAAGAGAAGGTCCGCCCCTACAGAATCCAGGTGGCCGCGAACCGATAGTTTGCACCCACCGTAATGAAGACCATTTTTCCGGTCACCCCGTTCCGATGATTTGTACCGGCACCTCGGGTTTTATCCATTTTTCATTAATACAATGGACTGAGCTTGACGACTGAATAAAAAGAAATCAACCTGAGTCCTCATATGGAAGATGAAAAACAAGAGGGATATAATGCCGATAAAATCATTTCGTTTTACTCACGGGTCAGGGAAAGTCATACCCTGGTGTACAGTAAAAAATAATGTTAATCATAATAAATATATACTTGATACCAAAGGTAAATCATTTTCCCTCGGTTTAGATGAAATACTTATCGGTAGTTCGATTTTTATAATTTCATATAAGAAAAACATACATCCAATTTTAGAAGTACAGGCGGGATATGTTTTAGATACGGGTTATACAGGAACAGTAAGGCCTTTTCCCTTAGACATGACTCAACGTATTTCATTAAATAAATTCAATATGGATTCTTATGAAAAGCAAAATTGACTCTTCGGTTTTTTTTGTTTTATTTATCTTTGTGATGGTCTTTCTTTGCTCTTGTGCATCAGCGAAGGATGGTTCTTTATCCAGAGATGAACCCACCCAGGAAGCCGTTGAACTCACGAAAAAAATGATTTTTTCAGATGAAGAAGAGAAGAATAAAATCTTCTCTTCTTTTAAAGAATTAATGGATGAAAACCCAGGAAATATCACCATCAGAAATATGTATATCAATAATCTGATTGCAGAAAAACATTATGAAGAAGGGTTGAAATATCTCCGTGCGATGAACAAGAAAAACCTCACGCGGACTAACTTACTCACTCAGTGTATGTTGCAGGAACGGCTAGAGAAAAGAGACGAGGGGTGCTATAAAAAAGTTATTGCTCTGTCTGAAGAAAACAATGCTATTGATTCAGACTATATCAGTGCCCTGTTTTTTATGGATGACAAAAGATTTGAAGCGTTAAGACACGAACTAATTAAAGAAAATAAGTTTAAAGAATCTGATTTCTTGGTCTTTACGCTGGGACAAGAGAAAATGTTACATGAGTTCTTTCCATAGTTCTTTTGTTGAACGGGCCGACCGAAACAGAAGATCGGCCCATTTTTTTTACGGGCGAATAAACCGCACGTAAATAAAGCGGATGATGTAAAACTCAATCACGCCCAGCAGCAGGAACCACAGGCAGAACACCAGCGTATACAGCTGGCCGATATCTGCCAGGTGGAACATCTCTACCAGCCTGCGTGCCAGCGTCAGACCGAATGAAGGCGCAGGCAGCAGCAGCGCCGAGAGAAAGCCGAGCAGCAGGGCGCTCATTGGCATCAGGAAAGTTTCAAACGGGTTTTTCATCACAATTCCGTGTTAGTCAGTTGCGGCTATTTTCTGTTAATCCCAGACCGTCTTCAATCATTAACCACCAGGGCTGCGGGCACTTGCTCACGCATCCAGCGCACAAAGCTGCTACGTTTTTCCGACGGGCTGAGGTCCTGGCGCCACAGCAGATTAATCGGGCGACTGGCCGGTTGCCACTGTTGCAGCAATGGCACCAGCCGACCCGCAGCAATATCCTGCGCCAGCAGAATATGCGGTTGCAGTATCAACCCGGCACCGGCCAGCGCCGCCTGACGCAGCGCCTGACCATCGTTACAGGTAAAGCTGTTGTCGAAAGGCCAGGTGACATCGCCCCACTGCCAGGCGTTATTCTTATTCCATGCCATATTGGCGAGGCAACGGTGCCGATGCAGATCCCCGGGCGTTTGTGGCGTGCCGTGTTGTGCCAGATAGTCCGGCGCTGCGCACACCACCATCTGATACTCCCCAAGAAACTGGGCAACCAGCGGTTCATTATGCTTCAGCCCCCCGATACGGATGGCAAAATCAAACCCTTCGGCAATCAGATCGACAAAGCGGTCGTTGAGATCCAGCGCGATCTTCACCTGTGGATAACGTAACTGATAGCCGGTGACGACGGTCGCGATAGCGCTGGCCCCCAGATTGAGCGGGGCGCTGATACGCAGCAAGCCGGACGGCGTCTGCTTCATATTTTCCACGCTTTCATCCGCTTCCCTGAGCAGGACCAGTGCCTGTTTGCACTGCTGGTAGTAACGTTCTCCGGCTTCTGTCAGATGCTGGCGTCGGGTGTTTCGCTGCAACAGGCGGGTATTCAGCGCGGTTTCCAACTGGCGAACATGTTTACCGACCATCACGGCGGTGATATCCAGCCGCCGCGCGGCTTCGCTGAAGTTGCCGCTCTCAACAGCGCAGATAAAGGCTTCAATGCTGCGTAATTTATCCATGATTGCAAACTCTGGGTTTGGAGTTCCCGAAAGTATCGCGCATTTATCCCGCAACTGCACTGCGTCACACTGACCGGACTCATTCATCAGGCAGGAGACACAACATGAAAATTTTAGTGATTGGCGCATCAGGTACGGTGGGTCAGGGCATTGTGCAGGAGTTGGGGCGCGACCATCAGGTCATTCGCGTGGGGAAAACCCGGGGCGATTTTCAAGTCGATCTTACACGTGAGGAGAGTGTCAAAGCGCTGTTTGCCCAAACGGGTAAGGTAGATGCGGTGATCTCAGCGGCAGGCGGTGTCCACTTTGGCCCGCTGGCTGACATGAGCAGTGAACAGTTTAACAGCGGGCTACAGGACAAGCTGATGGGGCAGGTGCGGCTGGTGCTGATCGGCCAGGCATTCGTCAATCCCGGCGGTTCCTTCACGCTGACAACGGGGATTCTGGCCCAGCAGCCGATCCGCACTGGGGTCAATGCCACCGCCGTCAATGCCGCGCTGGAAGGCTTTGTACTGGCGGCGGCCAATGAACTGAACGGGTTGCGCATTAACGCCGTCAGCCCAACGGTCTTAACCGAATCGCTGGAAAGCTACGGCCCGTTCTTCCCCGGTTTTGAAAGCGCAGCGGCAAGCCGTGTGGCACTGGCCTATCGCCGTAGTGTAGAGGGAATCGATACCGGACGTGTTTTCCGCGTCTGGTAATGTCCGTCATACTTGACGCTGGCTCTGCGTTGGTTGCATGCACTTACCCGAGTCACTGACTTAAGTCAGCTCATCGGGATGCATTTATTTACCGCCTTGATCCAGCGCCAATTATTCAGGACATATGAGGTGGGGATATTGATGCTGAAAAGTGGCGAAATATCCCCCAACCCCCGCAGGGATGTATATCCCTACACTTTTTGTAAGACGGTAATTCTTTTAGAGTTTTCGCCCACATTTTCCCCGCTAAAATAGCAATCGTTAAAAAGTATAGCCAAGGCTATACTCAAATCCCTGATTTTACTGTCTTTTTTTCTGGCGATTAGCGTGCTAGGATGCGCTTCACTTGAACGAGCTTGTGATTATTTTTCCAACATAAGCTGATGTTTTAACGAACTGGAACGCAACTGCGGTTTCAGACCGGATAAATACAATGAACCTATACGCCACTCTTATTCTGGCTTTTGCTATGTCGATGGATGCCTTTGCGGCCGCTATCGGCAAAGGGGCCAGTCTGCATCGCCCCAGCCTGAAAGAAGCACTGCGTACCGGTTTGATCTTCGGTGTGATTGAAGCACTGACACCGCTGATTGGTTGGGCGATTGGTCTGGCTGCCAGCCAGTACATCATGGCGTGGGACCACTGGGTGGCCTTCGGACTGCTGTTTATTCTTGGCAGCCGGATGATCGTTGAAGGTGTGCGTAAGAAAGAGTGCAAACCAGAAGAAGCGCCAACCAGCCACGGTTTCTGGCTGCTGGCCTGTACGGCTGTCGCCACCAGCCTGGATGCTATGGCAGTCGGCGTCGGCCTGGCCTTCTTGCAGGTGAATATCGTCACCACTGCGCTGGCGATTGGTTTTTCCACCATGGTCATGGCCTCTGCGGGTATTCTGCTGGGGCGCTTCCTTGGCCCGGTGATGGGAAAATGGGCAGAAATTTTCGGCGGCGTAGTGCTCATTGGTATCGGCTGTAGTATTTTGATTGAACATCTGGGCCGGTAAACAGAAATTCCGGCCTCTTTCTGGGGCGGAGTGGGTATGGCGTTATCGGTAGTCGACTGGAACAGCCGTAATCACATTGAATGTTCACATCTGACCGCCAGTCATGCGGCCTTCCCGCTGCACACCCACGAAGAATATGTCATCAGTGCGAATCTCAGCGGCATTGAAACCCTCAGCCTCCATCAGCAAACCCTGTCAGTTCATGCCGGGGATATCACCATTTATAACCCTGAAACGCTCCAGTCTTCGCAGTTTGGAGCCGAGCCGGTTGAGTTTTTTAGCATTCATTTACCGCAACAGGTTTTTGCCGATCTCACCGATCGATCACTGCCGATCCTGCGGGAAGGGGTGCTGCGCGATCCCGCATTGTTCGCGGCGATATGTGGTTATGTGTTGTCGCCGGATGAAGAGCAGGTTCAGCAGCAAAACCTGCTGTGGCTGACCAGCCAACTGCTGAAACACAGCCATGGGGAGGAGACCCCGCTGGCACCCGTCACCATCGGGCGGGCGCTGGAGTGCATGCGTGACAATCTGACGATGAAGATGACGCTGGATGAGTTGGCCGCCGCCGCCGGGCTGAGTAAATATCATTTTGTGCGTCAGTTTCGCCAGCAGATCGGCATTGCGCCGTTGCAATATCATATGCAGCTGCGCCTGCTGGCAGCGCGTAACCTGCTACGGCACCAGCACAGTGCGCTGGATGTGGCGCACCGGCTGGGTTTCTACGATCAGAGCCATTTTATTAACAGCTTTCGGAAGATGATGGGCATTACGCCGCATCACTATCTGCGTATCTTCAGCCAATAAATTCACGGTAACCGGAAAGGATAACGTAACCCGCGAAGTAGCAAAAAATCACCGCTGACGCGATGTACGACCAGCGTAGCATCTTTGCCCCCAGCATCCGTCCGCCCACGCTGCCCACCGTGCACAGCACGGCCGTCCAGACAACGCCTGCAAGGAAAAATCCGCTCAGGAACCAGCCTGAAGCCGCGGTGCCGTTGCTGCTCATCCGCGAAATCAACGCCCCGCCGACGGCGGCAAACCACAGGATTGCCGTGGGTGAGGACATGGCAAGGAAGATGCCTCGGAAAAAATTCTGGCGCAGACTCAGTGCTTCACCGATATCCCCGGCGCTCAGTTCTGCGGTCGGGCGCAGGGCGCTTTGCACCATCTTCCAGGCAAACCACAGCAGGATCAGGGAGCCGCCGATCCACAATACCCAGCGTACCGGAGTGAACTGCAGCAGCACCGCCATTCCGGCCATCGCGAGGACCGCATAGATCAGATCGCCCACGCAGGTGCCGATCCCCAGCCAGAAGCCATGGAAAAAACCGCGCTGCATCGCCAGGGTGATCATCGCAATGTTGGCGATGCCGATATCCAGGCACAGGGAAAGACTGAGGAGAAAACCATTAGAGAAGGGCATTGGCGTCCGATCCAGGATGAGTGAGGCCGCCATTATCATCAGGCATCTTGCAGAAATATTGGAAAAAATTGCGCAGCAAGTCGGGATTTCATCCCGGGCCGGGTTTGCCGTTTAGCAACGGTTTACCTTTTTATCGGCATAATTAACTCAATTTTGTGATCTGTCTCATAAAATATTGCCTGAAAAACGCGCGGCATGTATAATTTTTTAGCGATTTTCAACAAAAGCTGCAAACAGGTCATCATGAAAAAATTCTTCAAATACGTGTTCCGGGTTTATGTCGACACCTTCAAACACGTACCGCCAGGCGCTGTTCTTTAAGCGCCGGCTGCACCGAACACCCTCGATAACGCGTCGGTCAGGGATTTGACCGATGGTTATCACCTCTTCTGATAATCACTTTATAAAAATATTGCATCATCGTGCGTCCTGCGCGAATCTGACTGCTATGCAAAATACTCAGCTGTTCCTCACCACCACGACCACCACCGCTTCTGGCGGAGAGTGGCGAGTTTGCGTGGCTGAGTAGTTAGCAAACCTTTCCCCTCCCGCCGGTTACCGACGGGGCTGCATTGTTCTCCGTTGTTGCCGGTTCAACTGAAGCCAGAATAAAGGAGAAATGCCATGTCTGACGCCTCCGCGTTGCTCGTGATCGATATGCAGGCAGGTTTACTGCACGGCCCGCAGGTGCCCCATAACAAAGCACAGTTGCTGGATCACGTTTCCTATTTGATCACATCGGCGCGCGCGCAGCAGATACCGCTGTTTTTTGCCCAGCACACCGGCGCGGCGGGTTCACCGATTGCCGCAGGCAGTGAACTCTGGCAAATCGCACCTGAACTGCCACTGCTGGATTCTGACCGCTGTTTTAACAAAACGCGTCCGAGCTGTTTTGCCGACACACCGTTACTGGCCTGGCTACAGAATGCCGGGATAAAACGGCTGGTGATCGTGGGGATGAAGACCGAATATTGCGTGGATACCACTTGTCGTGCGGCGGCAGATCGGGGATTTGAGGTGGTGCTGGTAAGCGATGCACACAGCACCACGGATAATGCGGTGTTAACGGCAGAGCAGATTATTGCCCATCATAATGCGACGTTGTCGGGGCCATTTGTGCAGCTGCTGACGACGCAAGAGATCCGTTTTTAGTCAGTTATCGGCATTGAGGCAGAAAAAGCCTCAATGCCGGCTTTGCCTGTTATGCGGTCGGGCCTGCCTGGGCGATGCGTGCACCCTCTTCCGTGCGGGTGTACTGCTCGAAATTCGCGACAAACAGCTGGGCTAATTTTTCGGCTGCCTGCTGCCACGCTTCTGCGCTTTCCCAGCCATTACGCGGGTCGAGCAGCGCATCGTCAACACCCGGCACCTGCGCCGGGATAGCCAGCCCGAAGATCGGCAACTGGCTATCATTTTGCTCAATGGTGCCGTTCAGGATCGCGTTGATGATAGTGCGCGTATCCCGCAGTGACAGGCGCTTGCCTGCGCCATTCCATCCGGTGTTAACCAGCCAGGCTTCCGCCTGAGTCTCATTCATTTTTTCTTCCAGCACGCTGGCATAGCACGTTGGCGGCAGCATTAAAAACGCCGCGCCATAGCAGGCCGAGAACGTCGGTGTCGGCTGGGTGATGCCGCGTTCTGTTCCGGCTAATTTTGAGGTAAACCCAGACAGGAAGTGATACTTCATCTGTTCGCGGGTCAGGCGTGAGACCGGAGGCAGTACGCCGAAGGCATCAGCGGCAAGGAAAATCACCTTCGACGGGTGACCTGCGGCGGACACCGGCCTGACAATATTCTCAATGTGCGAGAGGGGGTAGGACACGCGGGTGTTCTCGGTTTTGCTGCCATCCGCGTAATCGACGGTTCCATCCTCTTTGAGCACCACGTTTTCCAACAACGCATCCTGACGAATAGCGCGGTAGATCTCCGGCTCTGCGGCTTCACTGAGGTTGATGGTTTTGGCATAGCAACCGCCTTCGAAGTTGAACACGCCCTCGGCATCCCAGCCGTGTTCATCATCACCAATCAACTCGCGCAGTGGATCGGTGGAAAGCGTGGTTTTCCCGGTGCCTGACAGGCCGAAGAACAGAGCGACATCACCCGCCGCGCCGCGGTTAGCAGAGCAGTGCATCGAGGCGATGCCACGCTGTGGCAGCAGGTAGTTCATCACCGAGAACAGACCTTTTTTCATTTCACCCGCGTACCAGGTGCCGCCGATAAGCTGGATTTTCTCGGTGAGGTTGAAGGCCACAAAGTTTTCAGAGTTCATCCCCTGAGCCTGCCACTGGCTGTTGGTGCACTTGGAGCCGTTCATCACGGTGAAGTCAGGGGTAAAGTTCGCCAGCTCTTCTGCGGAAGGGACAATGAACATGTTCTTCACGAAATGTGCCTGCCAGGCGACCTCGGTCACCACCCTCACTGCCAGTCGCGAGTCTTTATTCGCACCACACCAGGCATCGACAACGTAGAGTTTTTTACCTGACAGCTGCGTGCAGACCAGTGCACGCAGCTCTGACCAGACGGCAGGTGAGAGAGGATGATTATCGTTGCGGCCCTGACCGGCATCCGACCACCAGACGTTATCTTCGGTCAGTGCATCGCGCACGATGTATTTATCACGCGGTGAACGTCCGGTGAATTCCCCGGTATCCACGGCTACTGCACCGGAGGCGGTAATGGTTGCGCGTTCCCAGCCCACTAAGTCCGCCGCGGTTTCATGCGCCATCAGCAGTTCATAGCTGGGGTTGTAAATCACGTCCTGGAGGTCGGTGATTCCAAGGTCTGACAAGGCTGTGTTAAGGGATGCAGTGCTGGACATGAGATACCTGACTATTTAGGGGCTGAGGATGAGTTAATGGTTTGTTGCGAACTATTCCACGGATACTAGCACCGGATAACAGATGCTTTAATTGCATAATTTCTATTCTGGATGCAAAATTTGCATACTATTTTTGCGATGCGGGAGACGGACAGCGGTGATCGGTAACCTTGAAGTGAAATGGTTTTATGATGTGATTGCACTGGAAGAGAGCCGGAGCTTTACCCTGGCGGCGGAGAAAAGGAACATCTCACAGTCATCGTTTAGCCGACGCATACAGTCGCTGGAATCCGCGCTGGGTTTTATGATTTTTGATCGCAGCAAAAACCCGTTACAGCTGACGCAACAGGGTAAAAACTTCATCGGCTATGCGCGCAATATGCTGGACGATATGGATTTTCAGCTCAACCGCATCAAAGGGTTAGATAACCTCCGGCAGAGCATCAAGATCGATGCCGCGCCCTCTCTTTCCGTGCTGTGGCTGCCCGAAATGATTGCCGGATACAACGACAGTAATGAGCGCATCCACTATGTGGAATCGATTAATGTGAATGATGCGGTCTATAACCTGAAAGAGGGAAAATGTGATTTTATTCTGAGTTTTTATAACGAAGAGTTAATGAACTATCCCTTTGTTCATCACAAGATTTTTGATTCTCATCTCCATCTGGTCACCCCCTGCGATGATGATGGTCAGCCGTTGTACTCCCTGAGCCACGATATTTTGCCGTTAATGAAATACGCTACCGACAGCTATATGGGACGGCAGGTTAACCAGGTGATCGACACATTGTCTGAGGACACTTTTACGCTGCGTTTTGTCTCGTCGATGAGTGAGCTGTTAAAGCGTATGATCGTTAACGGGCAGGGTGTGGGCTGGTTACCGCAGTACTCAATAAAAGAGGAACTCAGCCAGGGAAAACTGGCAATTATGGACCCTTCTGTTTCCCTCGGGATCAGCGCCTATGTTTACCGTTCCGGCTCTAGGCTGAACCTTTCCGCTGAACGGTTTTGGCAGTATATTCGCGCGCAACCGACACGGCGGGAATAACCAATAGTGGGGCTGGTCACTGTCATCAGGATGGATAGAGCTTAGTCATCTTGCAGGGAACTGGTAGGTAAATAAAATTATTGCATTAATTTTATTTTTCTTACAAAAACAAAACAACAATGATAATATGAAAATAATTTTTCAAGGAAGGAGAAATAAAATGGCTGAAATAATTTCTTTAATGTTTTTGTGTGTTGGTGTTATTGCCTTCACCAAGGAGATAAAACTCTTTAAAATTGTATCCAGCATTATGTTGTATTTTTCTTTTGTTGTTGCAAACGGAAGTGTTCCTCTGCAAGTTTCCTATATTTCCATAATACTCATGGTGCTAATAGTTCTGCTCTATGTGAATTCCAGCAAGAAAAATAAAGATATATTTTATTTCTCAATTCCTTGCTGGTTGTTAATTGTTTCGGTTATATTTAAAGTATTTATTTACTGATCGTGAGTTACTTGATTTTCATTAGTTTTTTAGCTATGGATATAAATTCAATCTCACTATTTATGTATATTATCTCTTTTGTTTTTGAATTATACTTCGCCAGGGAAACAGGTGCGCCATCCCCACCATTTTCAATAAAGAATTTTGATCTTATACTGTCATAAAGATTCACGGAACTTATCGGATCCCTTCCGAACTTGTAGGGTGTTGGCGCACTGATCTTATGTTTGCTAGATAACCACCTGGGTAAAATTCTATCGAACCCATCAATTGGAGTTATAAAAGTACTAAAACCGCAATACTCAAGGTTGAAAATTAGTTTTCCATTCTTTTTATCTTTTTCACTAATGCCAATCCCAAAAGAAATTTTGAATTTACCCCAAGTGTTTACATTGCTATAGTTCACCGGGCTATCATTATAAAACAATTCTTGCTCTCTCATTAAATGATAAACAGACTTTACAACCTGAATAGAGGTTGGGCCTATTGTGTTTGCAATGCTCGGTAATCCTGACTTGGTGTATATCTGTTCTTTTATAAGATATATCCCCGTTCCTTTGAAATATTCCATAAAACCTTCCTTGTTTTTTAAACGTAAAATTACTGATGAAGTTATGATTTGATATGCAATCATGAACCAGAACGATAATCATTGTGTCATAATTAAAATTCGCGAAAGTTAAACTCACGCAATGTGAGTTATTACACATATTCAAGGGGGTTGTCTTTAGTAAAAATAATGAAAAAATAAAGAAAATACGGAGGGTTAAAAATGAGTTCTACAGATTCAGCTAAAAACAGCTGGATAAAGAAGGTATTCATTATGGTGAGTGAAAACCATCAGCAGGGTTCGACCGGAAAAAAAGGTCGAACCCTACGTTGAGGCGATTGCTGTAGGGGCGGACCTGCTGTTTCGGTCCGCCCGCTCGCGTCGTTATTCGAAATCGACCCAGGTCGCGCCGGCATCGGCCGACTCAACACAGCGTTCAACCCACTGCACACCGGCAACACCCGCATGAACATCCGGATACCAGAAGTCAGCCAGCAGCGCTTTATCACCACGATCGGTGGCATCCATTGCTACGGCAAAGCGACGATAGAGGTTTGACCAGGCTTCGAACAACCCTTCCGGATGGCCGCCACCGATGCGGTCTTCTTCCAGCGCACGCGGGGCCAGGTAGCCCATGCCGCGCTCCAGAATGCGTACCGGCTCGCCCTGAATTTCATAGCGTAACTGGTTCGGCTGCTCGTCCCACCACTCCAGGCTGGCTTTCGATCCGATCACGCGGATCTTCTGACCATGCATCGATCCGCAGTTCACCGCAGAGCACCACAGCGATCCCACGGCACCGTTGTCGTATTCCATCAGCACAAAGGCGTTATCTTCCAGCGGCGCACGGGTTTTCACAAAGCTCTGACGGGAACACATCAGACGCGTGATTTTCAGATCAGGCAGCATGGTTTCCGCGAGGAACAGCGGATGCGTGGCCAGATCGCCCAGTACGTAGCTTGGTCCGACAAATTTCGGGTCAACACGCCAGCGGGTGCTGGGGTTCGCCAGTTCCACCGCTTCATTGTGGAAGCCGTGGGAGAACGACATATTCACAATACGGATATCGCCCAGCAGGCCTTCCGCAATCATGCTGCGCGCCTGTTGGATCAGCTGATGGCCTGAATAACCGTAGGTGACACCGATGATTTTATTCTGTTTTTTGCTGAGTTCCGCCAGCTCTTTGGCTTCTGCGGTGGTGAAGCACAACGGTTTCTCACACACCACGTGCAGGCCCGATTCCAGCGCGGCTTTACAGATGGCGAAATGCGTGTTGTTCGGCGTGGCGATGGATACGGCTTCAATGCCGTCAGCGCGCCCAGCTTCCTGCTGGAACAACGTCTGATAATCGGGATAGCAGCGATCGCCCGTCACGCCCAGGCTTTCACCGAAGGCGCGGCCGCGTGCCGCATCAATATCAAATGCGCCCGCCACCAGGGTAAAGGTGTTGTCACGCAGTGCCGCTGAACGGTGGATATAGCCGATCTGGCTGGTGCCGCCGCCGCCAACCATGCCCCAGCGCAGGGAGCGATCGAGAGGTTTGATGCCGTTAATCATGGTAAGTCCTTAATCAGAATCCAACAGAGTTGAGGTAACGCAGGCTTTCGGTCACGTCGTGCAGGCTGCCATCGGCATTGCGCGGGTCACGTTCCTGTTCAATGGTGATCCAGCCCTGGTAGTGGCGTTCGGCCAGGAAGGCACGCACTGCCGGGTAGTCGATGGCCCCTTTGCCAATCGGGCACATCACCCCTTCGGCACAGGCGGTGAAGAAGTCCAGCTCACGGGCGATCACATCGCGGAATACCTTGTCGTTAACATCCTTAAAGTGCAGGTAGTCGATACGGTCAAAGTACTGTGCCAGCGCAGGGATCGGGTCCATACCGGCGTAGTACAGATGCCCGGTATCCAGACACAGGCCAGCCACGCTGTGCGGGATGTCCTGCACCAGTTTTGCCAATTCATCGGCAAACTCAATGCTGCCGCCTGCATGCGGATGGATAACCGGGCGCACGCCGTACCCTTTGGCGATACGGCTGATCTCGGTGATGTGGCTCATCATGCGCTGCCAGTCGGTGTCGGACAGGCGCACGGCTTTATCGTACTGCCCGGCAAGACGTGCGCGTTCTGCATCGCCAAAGTCGATAATCACCAGGTAGGGCGCAGGAAGGTTGTCGCCGTGAGTCGGGGTTGCCGTCGGCACTTGCGAGACATTGCGGCACAGGTTATGCGTCAGCTCAATCATCGCCGGGAAGTTCGCTTCGCTCACCAGATCGTCAAAGAGGGTGCCCGCCACAATCGTCAGCCCGTACTGGTTCAGTTTTTCGGTCAGCAGTGCCGGGTCGGTTGGCAGATACGTCCAGGGACCCAGCTCTATGCTCTTGTAACCGGCCTGTGCGGCTTCTTTCAGCACTTTTTCATACGGCGGCAGGTGCGGGTTCTTTGGGTCATCGACGCCCCAGCTGCAGGGTGCGTTAGCAATATGAATAGTCATTTCGGTGTCCTTTCTTTATCAATAAATCGCACTCAGCGAGTGGCTGTTTTGCTTTCTTGTTGGGGGGTGTTGAAGCGTTCCAGAATCAGCGCTTCCATTTTTTCCAGTGAAACCCCTTTGGTTTCAGGCAGCAGAGCTTTCACAAACCACCAGGAAGCCAGTGAACACACCGCGAACAGCAGCAGTGGGAAGGCGCCGTGGAAGTTATCGTTGAGATAGGCGTTCTGGTTCATCATCGGGAAGGACTGGCTGACAAAGAAGTTACCGGCCCACATGGCGCAGATAGAGAAGCCCATGCCAGCACCGCGCAGGCGGGTGGGGAAGATTTCACCAATCACCGTCCACACCACCTGGCCCCAGGTGCCGCCGAACAGGAACATAAAGCCGAACAGGCCGATAACGGAGACCCAGCCGGTCATGCCGCTGTAGAAGGTATAGAAGGTGATCAGCAGGCAGACGGCAGAGCCGAGGGAACCGATCAGCAGCAGTGATTTGCGTCCCATTTTGTCGATCAGCATCATGCCGACCACCACGCCCACAAACTGCAGCACCGCCAGCCAGATGGTCATGTACATCGCTTCCTGCATGTTATGGGTCACGTTCATCAGCAAGGTCGGGCCAAAATACTGGATGACGTTGATGCCGGTGAGCTGGTTAAAGATGGCCAGGCCAACGCCAATCACCAGGAAGATCGAGGTCTTACGGTTGAAGCTGACGCGCTCGCGGTTCACCTGCTTATCGGCGTTATAACGCAGCGACTCCTGGATCTCGTTCATCACGCGTTGTGCATGCTCAGGAGTGGAGATGCGCGACAGGGTTTTCAGTGCCTGCTCGTTGCGGCCGACCATCGCGTTCCAGCGGGGTGACTCAGGAATAAAGCCGACAAACAGGAAGAACAGGATGCAGGGAACAAAGGCGGCACCCAGCATCCAGCGCCAGCCGTAGGCATTCAGCCACTCTGGATCGGCATTTTTGGCAATCAGGTAGTTGGTCAGCAGGACCAGCACCTGGCCGCCAACGCAGCAGATCATGTGCATGGTCATGGCCCGACCGCGATAATCTTTCGGCGCGACTTCGGCAATGTAGATAGGGGAGATCACCGAGGCAAGGCCGATGCCCAGTCCGCCGATAATGCGGAACACCACAAAGGTGGTGAAGTCCGGGGCCAGCGCAGTGCCGGCAACGGAGACCACAAACAGAATGGCGGTGACGATCAGCATTTTTTTACGGCCATAACGGTCAGCCAGTTTTCCTGCCACCAGACAGCCAATAACACAGCCGATGATGACGTTAGACACCGCCCAGCCCGTTTCGGCAGGTGAGAGTTGATAGTGGTGGCTGATAGGTTCGATAGCGCCGGAGATGACCGACGAATCATAGCCAAACAGCAGACCACCGAGGGCAGCAACGGCGCAAATCGCCATCACATAGGCCATGTTATGTTTTGGTGTTGATAGAGGCACGGAGGAGATCCTTCAATTATTATTTGAAGGGAGTATCAAACAAACATTCCATTACCCACAATGATGGAATGTTTGTTTTTTGATGGTGATCTCACTATTTTTGATAGTTTTGGATGATAATATTCTATCATTTGCGCTATTTCAGTGAGTTATTCGATAGTTCTGTCGGATTTCGCTGTTGACCCGCAGTGCGTCAGTAATTCTCTTTGGTTATCAATTCGAAACTGCTGGTCAGGGCGATAAAGCCACCACGTTCCTCGATGCTGGCTTGCTGCATCGCCTCAATGACGCGGGCGGCCAGCTCGTCCAGTCGATGGGCAATCATGATATCCAGCGTGCCGTCGATCAGTGCCAGCTGAGCATCCTGCAACGGGCCGTGGCAGATCAACGTAATCTCCCGCCGCCGGGCACTGTCACGCAGGGCATTGACGACACCTTCCACGCCGCCGCAGGGCGCATAGATCACGGACAATTCCGGGTGGCGATGAATCAGTTCGGCAGTGACCTGATAGCCCCGCTCAACGTTTTCAAAACTCTTAACCGGTTCCAGTACCGTATGGCCGGTGGTGTATTCCCGCAGGTACGAACGGAAGCTGATTTCGCAGGTTTCCTGACATAAAAAGCGATTATCACCGACAATCACCCCGACTTTTCCCGGTGGGCCGCTCAGACGCTGAACAGCCCATGCGGCGGTTCGGCCTGCTTTTCGGTTATCCAGGCCGATATACCCGGCGTGGCCACAGGGCGAGAGATCGGAGAGGACGGTAAACACTTTCACGCCTTTTTGCGTGGCTTTTTCCACCGCCCGACGGATGAGTGCATTATCCAGCGCGATCAGTGCCAGCACGTTAACGTGATCGCTCAGTTCATCAATCGTTGCCGCCGTTTCTTCAATGGCATGGATATCATGAAAGGCGAATTCAATGCGGGTGCCCTCCTGTAAATACGGTGCGGCGTGCTGTTCCAGTGCCCGGGAAAACGTATCGTAGAACGAGTAGTCACGCGACAGCAGAATGACGCCAATCCGCAGCGAACCTGAACTCTGGCGCGGGGCGCTGACGTTAAGAAAATCAGGATCAAAACGATAGCCGAGCCGGGACGCGGCCTGAACCACGCGATGTTCGGTGTCCGGGCGAACGGGAGCTCGTCGGTTCAGTACCCTGTCGACCGTGGCAACACCCACGCCAGCTTCGCGGGCGATGTCGGTTAATGTGGTTTTTTTCATCCTGGATTCCCTGATATAAGCAATGACAAAAAACTATCACGTCTGCCCACAGGGCAACAGTACAGGCAGGGGACTAAATACTCAGGACATGACGCTCATCAGATTATTTTTTTTATTGTGCACAAAATAAGATTTAAAAATTTCATTTTTGGCCGGTGTCAGTAAAGGTAAAAAAACCCAGATATTTCCAAAATTATGCTATCTTTCTGCAAACATACCGCGTGGTATCTTTTAGCCGAAAACGTCATGATTAAATACCCCACATCATCTCATTCACTGCGCGAAGCGCTCTGCTGTGAACGAGGTTATAAGCGTAAAAAACAACCGGAACAGGTCAGAGCGGCGCTGATCCACTCCGCTGCCGAGCTTGCCGCCCTCGAGGGGCTGACAGGGGTCACTGTTCAGGCCGTTTCTGCGGCGGCGGGTGTGACGAAAGGCGGGTTCTTTCATCATTTTCCCCATAAGCAGGCGCTGCTGGATGCGGTCTTCGAGAGTTTCCTCGCCGAGAATGAACAAGCTATTGACCGTGTCATGGCCGCTGACGAGCCATCATCCGGTTGCTTCACGCGTGCGTATATTAGCGTGGCGTTTGATGACATTTTACAGGCAGAGAAAAGCCTGAGGATCCCGTTATCGCTGTCGATGATGGCATCACCCGATCTGTGTGAACGCTGGTCGTTGTGGCTGGCGGGGCGGCTACAACGCCACCACGAGACGGACAGTCTTCCACAGCATGAGGTGGCACGACTGGCGGCTGATGGCGCATGGTTGGCCTATTCACTGGGTAATGGCCGCGGTATACGTGACGCGTTATCCCTGAAAAACATTTTGCTGACACTCACCAGAGAGCGACCTTTATCGTGAAAACGACCTTCAAACAGGAAGTTGTTCATCAACTGCTGCACTGGCTGGAAGGGAATATCCATACGCCGCTGACCATTAACGACTTTGTTGAAAAGTCGGGCTATTCAAAATGGCATCTGCAACGTATTTTCAAAGAGGTGACCGGGCAGAAGCTGGCATCGTATTGTCGTCAGCGGCGGCTGACCTCCAGTGCGGTGATGCTGCGTCTGTTTGATAAACAGATCGATTCCGTTGGCAGTGAGCACGGTTTCTCCAGCCATAACGTCTATCACAAAACGTTTAAGCGCCACTTCAACGTGACGCCCGCACAGTATCGTGATGCGTTGCACTGGTCATGCAAAGGGTTGTGTCCGCCGATTAACCTCAGCGAAATGGCTGTTCCTGAAGGTCAACTGGTCGAGCTGGATGCGATGACCTTGCAGGGGCGCGTGACGGATTATGCTTTCACGCTGGATACCATTTGCCACTTTTGCTGGGATCAACGCGCCATTTTATGGCGGGAGCGACTGGCGTCAGCGGTGGCAAAACCCACTGCGCTGTACGGTCTGACCAATGTGATCAAAGGGGGGCCGCGTGCCGATGATTGCGCCACCCTGCAGTACCTGGCCTGCTTTGATCCTGATACGGCAAGTGGGGAAGAGCCTTTGGTGCAGGTGGATATCGAAAAGCAAACTTATCTGCATTTCACTTTCAGCGGCGATGTGCAGCAGTTCGCTGATTTCATCAAGCTGATTTATGAACATGCTCTGCCGACAGCGGGCGCGGTGCGCCGTGATGGCTACGATATTGAGCGCATCGATCCGCAGCGCATCAGAAGTTCCGCTACCGGTCGCATCGACTACTATGTGCCAGTGATTGTCTGATTGCAGGATCGGGTATGCCCGTTCCCTGTTATCCAGGGACCGGGCATATAACCGTAAACTGTCTGTCGGTGTTATTTCAGCAGTTCAGCTGTCATGTGAACGCCATTGTTGGTATTGGCTTCAGTAATTTTGTAAGACGATGCACCCGCCTGCTGTGCCTGAGCGGCGATACTGGCTTCTGCGCTGTCCAGCGTTGAACCGGTTGCTGTCACGCTTTGTGCGAAGCTGGCGAAAGAAACGGTAGAAAGCACGATAACTGCTGCAAAAGTTTTGATGGATTTCATGGGGTGGTTCCTTTATTAAGTTTGTATGATTGAGGCTTGTTGCCTCGTTGAAAGCAATACTACGCTTGCTAATGAAGTAGTGATAGCGGAGTGATTTGCTCATCTATATCAAATAATTTGATTGAAAATTGACGGCGTTTTACATTGTTTGCAGAACGCTGACTGACAACGTTATTTCACGCTGTAGATTGACGTTGTATGACATTAGCTGCCCGAAAATAGTCCTTCCTTTCGCGTAATAATAAAAATGATTATCATTCAACTTAATGTTACGCTCAGGCGGCCGCTTTGCTCTGTCGCCAGTGAGAACCTATCGTGTCAGCGTTTGAACAGTATTACGTAGAAGTCCTGCGCTTTCTGACGCGTAAGCTGCGCGACCGCGACAGCGCCCAGGAGATGACGCAGGAAACGTTCAGCCGGGCGTTGACGTTGCCATCCGGTGGGCCTGTGCAATCACCGCGCGGCCTGCTCTATCACATCGCACGTAACCTGCTGGTCGACCGCTATCGCCATCAGCAGCGTCAATCCCATGAAAACCTTGATGACATCGATGAATCCTGTATTGTCGCACCCGGCGGCTGGCAGCCTGAGGCCCAGGCCGAAAGCAGCCAGTATGCGGCTCAACTGGTGTCGACTATCGACAGTCTGCCACCGCGCTGTCGTCAGGCGTTCGTGCTGCACCGTTTTGACGGGCTCTCACAGAATGAGGTGGCGAAGCAGATGGGGATTTCCACCAATATGGTTGAAAAACATATTATTCGGGCGATGACGGCCTGCCGGGAATGCAGCGAACGCTGGCAGGACAGCAAGGGATAATGCGATGAATACCTCTGATTCCTCACGCACCGAACGGGCGGAGAAAGCCCAGCACTGGCTACTACAACAGCAGGCGGGGTTAACGCCCCGGCAGCAGCGGGAGTTTGCGCGCTGGCAGGCTGATGACGACAATGCTGCTGAGTTTGCCCGGGCGCAGCGCCTGTGGCAGCAACTGGGTGCGTTGCCTGCGGCTGATATTGCCCGCCTGCGCCAGCAAACCCGGCGCGAACTGTCCGCCCCGACACGGCGGACCCGACTGCTTTGGCCTGCACTGGCAATGCTGTTGCTGGCGGTGCTGGTCTGGCCTGCCTGGCAGAGCCTCGCCCCGGCTCAGTTCGAACAGAGCTACGCCACTGCACGTGGCGAACAGCGTCTGATTACCCTTCCTGACGGCAGTGAACTGAATCTGGATGCAGGCACCCGGCTGCGTGTTGCTTTTTATCCGCAGCGGCGCGAAGTGTGGCTGGAGCAGGGGCAGGCCTTTTTCCAGGTGGCGCATCAGGCAGAACGCCCTCTGACGGTGCGTAGTGGCCCGTCACGGGTGACGGTACTTGGCACCGCCTTCAGCGTTCGTTATATTCCGCACTCGATGAGTGGGGAAGGGGTGGATGTCGCAGTGCGTTCCGGTGCCGTGCGCGTTGGCCCGCTGTCAGGCTGGGAATACAGCTGGTGGCGACTGGTGAAAACCGTTGGACTGTCTCAGGCTGATGCTCATCTTCAGGTGCTGCGCGCCGGGCAACAGGGCCGCAGTGATGCCCGTGGTTTGCTGGTGGCAGAAAACGCCATTGCTCCGCAGGCGGTCGCCCCCTGGCAGCAGGCGCGAGTCAACTTTGATAACACCCCGCTACCGCTGGCGCTGGCCGAATTCGCCCGCTACGGTGCGGTGAACTATCAGGCAGATCCGCAGCTGGCGGATTTGCGCATCACAGGAAGTTTCGAATTGCAGCGGCTGGACAGTTTTGCCAGAGCGCTACCCGCCGTGCTGCCGGTGGTACTGAAGAAGCAGGGTGACAGCACACTGATCGTGCCGCGTAACAGCAAAGCAAAAAAGTCGTAAAAAAAATGGCGATGTGACGTCAGGGTTTTGTCGATTTATGCGTCTACTAAGGGAAATGATTCTTATTACATAACCTTTGGGAACTGACACATGGCTCTGTTTACCTTTGCTGCACTGCCGGGAAAATCTCTTAAATACAGCGCAGTATCGCTGGCTATCGCACTGAATACGCTGGCGCCTTATGCTGCTGCGGCAAGTACAACCGTGGCAGTTTCACTGCCGCAGCAGCCGTTGTCGTCGGCGCTGAACGCGCTGGCACAACAGGCTGGCGTTCAGCTTATCGTTGCGCCATCGGCGGTCGCCAATAAAACCGCCCCTGCCGTGAGCGGCACCATGACGCTGGAAAGCGCCCTCGACCGCCTGTTACAGGGCAGTGGCCTGCACTACAGTCGCCAGAACGATATGGTCACCGTCGAGCCGGGCGATACCCTGGATGGCAACACGCTGACAGTCACCGCCAACAGCGGCCAGCAGGGCGGCAGTGTTCCGCAGCAGACCAGCAGCGCCACCAAAACCAACAGCTCACTGCTGGACGTCCCGCAGTCAGTCTCCGTGATCAGTCGCCAGCAGATGGACCGCCAGAACGTACAAAGTGTGACGGAAGCACTGCGCTATGTGCCGGGGGTAAAAACCGAAACCTACGGCGTTGACCCAAAAGGCTATGACTGGATTTATATTCGTGGCTTCAATGCATTAACCACTAACGACTATCGTGACGGTCTGCGCCAGCTCAACAACAGCTACAGCTATTTCCGTACCGAGCCGTATGCACTGGAACGCATCGATGTGGTACGCGGCCCGTCATCCACCCTGTTTGGCCTGGGTGATGCCGGTGGCATTATCAACCGCGTCAGCAAACTGCCGACCGCCCAGGGCGTGCATGAAGTGGAAGTGCAGCTTGGCAACTTCGACCGCCGCCAGCTGCAGTTCGACCTTAGCGACAAGATTAATGATGACAGCCGTTATCTCTACCGTCTGGTGGGGGTAGCGCGCGACAGCAATACCCAGTTCCAGTACGCCAACGGCCCGAAAGTGAAAGATGATCGCGTGTATATCGCCCCCTCATTCACCTGGCTGCCGAATGCCGACACCAGCCTGACGCTGCGTGCCGACTACCTGCGCGACAGCTCCGGCGGCACCATCGCCGTATTGACGGAGCCTGATGGCAAAGTCACCGATACGCTGCTGGGCGATTACAGCTATAACCATTTCCGCAACGAGCAGTTCACCGTGGGTTATGAGTTTAGTCATCAACTGAATGATGCTATCCAGCTGCGCCAGAACCTGCGTTTTGGTCAGACCGATACCATCCTCAATAACCTGCTGCCGGGCGCGACGGATTACACCGCAGGCACCCAGGCACGCAATGCTGTGCGTTTTGATGAGCATATGCAGGCGTTCAACATCGACAACCAGTTACAGGCTGATTTTGCCACTGGTACGATCAATCACACCTTGCTGACCGGCATCGATTACAGCTGGCTGGACGGTAACGCAAAACGCTTTAACCAGGCTGCTCCGACGCTGAATATCTTCCAGCCCCAGTACGGTGTGGATATTTCTGACCCGACCACGCTGGTGAATAATAACAATCAGACCACCTCCCAGCTTGGCGTCTATGCGCAGGACCAGATCTCCCTGACGCCGAACTGGCTGCTGACCGTGGGGGGGCGGCATGACGATATCAGTATGCGTACCCAGAACAACCTGACGGAGAACACCAGCTGGTTGGATAAAGATGCCTGGACCGGTCGCGCCGGGTTGACCTGGCTGGTGGGTAACGGCCTGGCGCCATATATCAGTTATGCTGAGTCCTTTACGCCGAACAGCGGGACAGACAGCAGCAATAATACGTTCACGCCGAGTAAGGCACACCAGGTTGAGGCCGGGATCAAATACCAGCCCGATCCTGACCTGCTGATGACGCTGGCAGCCTTTGAAATCACCAAAACCAATGTGCTGACCAACGAACTGGTCAATGGCCTGGCGACCGGTTACCAGACGGCCTCAGGCGAAGTGCGTTCACGCGGTATTGAGTGGGAAACCCAGGCGCAGCTGACGCAAAATCTGCATGCGCTGGCGTCTTACAGCTATACCGATACGGAAATAACCAAGAGCAATGACGGCGTGCAAGGCAATAAACAGGCTAACGTCCCGAAACATATGGCGTCAGTATGGTTGAGCTATGGCTTCACCCAGGGCGTGTTGGATGGCCTGACGCTAAACAGTGGCGCACGCTATGTCGGCAGCATGTATGGCGACAACGAAAATACAGTGGCGGTGAAGAACTTTGCCCTGGTGGATGCGGGTGCGGCGTATAAAGTTAACTCGCATCTGACCTTCGGGATGAATGTGCAGAATCTGCTGAACCATCAGTATGTTGGCACCTGTGACGGCACCACCAGCTGCTATCCGGGCCAGGAGCGTACGTTGATTGGTTCCGTGAAATATAACTTCTGATGTCACAGGGATTGTGGCGGCGGCGCGACTGCCTGAAAGCGCTGTTGCTGGCACCGCTGGCGTTCAGTCGCGATCTGTACGCGCAGCCGCTGGCGACAGATCGCATTGTGGCGATTAACTGGGCGGCAGCGGAGCTGATGCTGACGCTCGGGATCACGCCGCTGGCGATCTCCGACAGCGGCTATTTTCGCCGCCGTATTCCCGACCCGGTGCTGCCTGCTGCGGTCAGGGATATCGGCCCTTACTGGGAACCCAATCTGGAGTATCTTGCTCAACTGCGGCCGTCACTGATCCTCAGTGATGCGCTGTCGCCGTCAATCCTGGCGGCGCTGGCGCGGATTGCTCCGGTGGAAGTGGTGAATATCTACCCGGCGGAGGGGGATGCCTGGCAGTCGCTGTGTGACTGGCTGCTGCCGCTGGCGGCCCGGCTTAATCGTTTGGCGCAGGCACAACAATTGTTGGATGCGGCCAGCCAGCATCTGGCTGATTTACGACAGCAACTGGCGACGCGTGCGCGTCCGAAAGTGTGTGTGGCGGTGCTCAATCAGGACGGTAAGCATGCCACGGTTTATGGCCAGCACAGTCTGGTGCAGTGCGTACTGGATCGGCTGGGGCTGGAAAATGCCTGGCAACAGCCGGGTAACCGCATTGGGTTGGCGAATGTCAGCATCGATCGTCTGGCGACTCTGGCTGATACCCGGCTATTTTATAGTGAATTGCCCACTACCGCTGACCGGCTGCGCAAGGCACGGCAGTCCAGCGCGTTGTGGCAGCATCTTCCTCTGGTGCAGCAGGGCGATGCCGTCCCGCTGCCCCCCTTTTTTCCGTTTGGTGGTGTACGCACCGCCCTGCGTCTTGCCGACAGCCTGGCGCTGCGGCTGCTGAGTGAACCCTGATGTCACGCTATGCGCCGCTGGCACTGTTCTGCGGTTTGCTGCTGTTGGCGCTGGCGCTGACGGCCCACCATCTGTTGCCGTTGTTGCACGACCAGGGCAACGGTCACCTGCTGCTGCACTACAGTTTTCTCCCCCGACTGACGATCAGCCTGCTGGCCGGAGGCGCACTGGCGCTGGCCGGTCTGCTTTTCCAGCAGGTACTGCGTAATCCGCTGGCCGAACCTGCCACTCTTGGCGTAGCCGCTGGATCGAATCTGGCGATTGCGCTGGCGCTGGTGCTGGCACCCGGTCTGCTGGTGTGGGGGATGGCACCGGTGGCGCTAGTGGGCGCGGGCATCACCACTCTGTTACTGCTGTTGCTGGTGGCGAAGCAGCAGCTGGCGACGCTGAACATTCTCCTCGCGGGCATGGTACTGAGCCTGTATGCCAGCGCCATTTCTACGCTGCTGGTCATGTTTAACCACGACTATCTCAGCGATTTGTTCAGCTGGCAGGCGGGGGCACTCAGTCAGAATGGCTGGGACAGTGTGCGTCTGCTGTTGCTGCCGTTACTGCTGCTGAGTGGTGGCAGCCTGCTGCTGGCTCGACCGTTAACGCTGATCGGTCTGTCAGAGCAGAGTGCCGCCAGCCTCGGCGCTTCACCGTTGACCGTTCGCCTGCTGACGCTGTTGATCGCCGTGGCGCTCAGTGCGTTGGTCACCAGTCAGCTAGGCATTATCAGCTTTATTGGCCTGGCGGCTCCCGCACTGGTGCGGCTGCTGGGCGTACGCCGTTTCAGCCAGCAGTTACCCTGGACCCTGGCCTTTGGGGCATTGCTGTTATGGCTGATTGACCAACTGGCACAGTCACTTTCTCCCGCAGCGGGCGATGTGCCAACCGGCGCAATTACCGCATTATTCAGTGCGCCGCTGATCCTGCTGCTGCTGTCCCGCCAGCGGACCATTCGTTTTCCTCAGGCCGCAGCGGATGTACCTGCTTTTTCTCCACCATTGGGTGGCCGTAAGATCGCACTACTCCTGTGCCTGCTGTTGCTGACGATCGGCTTGTCGCTGGGATGGAATCGTCAGTTCACTGAAGGGATGCTGCTGGCGTGGCGCTGGCCGCGGCTGCTGGGATCGCTGGCTGCCGGAGCGATGCTGGCGGTGGCGGGTGTGTTAATTCAGCGCCTGACGCGCAACCCGCTGGCCAGCCCTGAGTTGCTGGGCATCAGCAGCGGCGCATCCCTGGCGATACTGCTACTGTTTATGCTGGCGGGACCATTGTCGTGGATGTTTCCTGCCGCGCTGCTCGGCAGCCTGCTGGCGACCGGGGCGATGTTGTGGCTGGGGGCCCGGCGGGGTTTTCAACCACAGCGTCTGGTGCTGGTGGGGTTGTGTCTGACCAGTATCAGCGGAGCGCTGACCAGCCTGCTGATGCTAAGCGGTGACCCGCGTGCGTTGCAATTGCTGAACTGGAGCACTGGCTCGACCGCAGGTATCACGGCCAGCGTTGCGTTGTTCGGGGCAGGGCTGGCGGTCGTGTTGATTCCTTTGACGCTGCTGCTCCGGCGTGGTCTGCAACTGCTGGGATTGGGCACACAGCCCGCGCAGTCGTTGGGGCTGCATTTGCGTACCCATAGTCTGTTAATTCTGCTGCTGGCGGCGGCGCTAACGGCGGGCGGTACGTTGTTGATCGGGCCGCTGAGTTTTGTCGGACTGATCGCTCCACAGCTTGCTCGCTACAGTGGTGCGCGCAGTGTGTCCGCTCAGATTGGGTTGGCAGCATTGCTGGGGGCAACGCTGATGGTGCTGGCCGACTGGCTCGGACGTAACATCGCCTGGCCGTGGCCCGTTTCGGCAGGGATAATTTGCTCACTGATCGGCGCACCCTGGTTTTTATGGCAACTACGTCGGCGCTGAATGAGTGCCGACGCATCTGCCTGCGACTGATATTGGCCAGTCCGGCGGTGTCTCTCTGGCTGTCAGGTGGTCAGCAGCTGATGTAGCGCCTGTAAATCACGTTTCACCCATTCCAGTTCCTGGGCGAATTTTTCATCCGACAGCAGTGGCTGGCGAAAAACGGTGATTAACACTTGTGAGCCCTCTTCGTTGGCGACAATGCGCATAGGAACGAAGATTTCTTTGCTATAACCGCTGTCAATATAGTGGTCCATAATGCAGAACGGGTTATGTTCGGTGAAGCGTACTTTAACCGGTCCCTGTGGGCCACGCCCTTTCCAGCTATTGCCATCTGGCTCAAGCGGCCCCTGACTCAGACCCGAAGCCCACTTGGGGAAAAACTCCGGTTTCCAGATCGTTTCATACAAATCTACCCAGTTACGATGGATAGCCAGGCTAAGAGTATGTGAGGACAGCATAATACCTCCGGTCAGTGGTCAATAACGGATTTAACCATCCTGAAAGGAAGATGGGAAGGAGGAGCGTTCCATTGTGTTAACTGGGTAGCGAAGCGCGAGGACTGAAGCGACAAACGTGAAGGCGGTCTGACCTGAATAAGGTCCCTCACCGCTAGCACAGCTTTCCGCTACGGTGAGGAATCTTGTCGTTTACATGCTTATTATTTCAGCATGCGAGGTTTCTACATCATAACGTCCGTGGAAACAGAGATCGATTGGATGAGGATGCCAGTCAATAAGCCCTCTTATTTCAAAAAGAATCATACCATTTTTCGTGGGGTGCTCTTCGGTCAGTAGCGAACGCACCATCAGTGATTCAGGAATAATCCTTGTTTCAAATCTCAAGATCGCTGTTCTGATATTTTTTTCAATCGAATGCCATCGATGCTGATTGGCAAAGCTTCCGACCAGGGCACTTACGCCATAGTTTACCACTGAATCGGCGACCAGATTGTGCCTGTATTCATCAAGACTGTCTTCGATGTTGGTGTTATTCAGCATCGTAGCGATATCTTTCTGAACAATTGATCGCATCTTTCTCGAATCAAAAAAAAATTCATCAAAGCGTTCACTACTTTTTTTCGGCTCGTCATCCTGCAGTCTTTCCAGTAATGTAGGCAAAAACTGCCTTTTCTTTTCCATCACTGAATCCTCAGGCAAACGTTATTTTTCCGCTTTCCAGTAAAGAGAAATCACCTGCATCGGTAATGATGACCTTGCGTCCTGATCCTTTGGAACAGGTGGCAGAGACATCTTCCCACTCTGTGACTAAACCGAGTTTGGCATCCTTACTGGCATTTTCCATCAGGGGATAGCGTGAAGGGATGTAACCGTAATACACATCGCTATGGGTCTGAATATGGGCTTTAGACCAGATCAGATCGATGATTTCTTTCGGTTTTTCAATGCTTAATGATTTTATCTCGGAGAAGGGTACCCAACGGTAACCACCGGCAGCGATAAACTCACAGGCAGGCCCAATACGCCCGTCACTGTCTGAAATCCAGGAAAAGGACCCTATGTGCGGACTTTCCCCGGCGCTTCCATTCACCAATGAGAAAGCCTGGCTACGCAGTTCGTCCTGCTCGTTCAGCGCTCCGTCAGACAGTAACTTGTTTGCCTGATTTAACAAGTTAATCCATTCGGGTAACTCAAGATTGAGCATGCCAGGTAAGCGTTCGCCACGCAGCACTTCTTCTCTGATTAATTCACTGAATATCAGGTTTTTTGCAATTTCCACTTCTTGTAATGAATCACTATTAATGACTTCGATGGTTTGCAGTTGCATCAGTGCTTTTTGCCACGAACCTTCAATACAGTATAGTTTGTAGAGTGTTTCACGTAAGGAGATATCATCAGGTTTAGCTTTAACCTGAGACAAACAATTCGCCAGAACCTCCTCAAGTGAGGCGGTCTTCAACGATCCATATAATGACTTTGTAGTATCCATCTACTTTTCCTTCAGAGTATATTTTAGTAATGACTGTCCAGACCAATCTTATAAAGATCCTGGAAAGCAAGTTCAGGTATAACTTTTTTCTCTTTTGCCGTGAATTTTTCCGGCGCCAGTAGCATTAATATTTCATATTTTTCTTCTTCATACAGAACATCATCCTGCAGGTTGGCAACTTCAAGTTCATCCCAGACTTTATCAATCAGTGAAGGAGCATCCAGAATACACTCCATGATGGTTTTCGATTGCATATCCGATCGGGTAGCATCAAAGAAACCATCATCATTAATAACGTAATGAGATTTTTTTTCATCCTTATTATAAAGATTGCTGTTGATCTGCCCCCAAATCAGGAACTTCTTATATTCAGTTTCTAGCGGTTTAATTGCATCATTCTCACTGACTCTTTCTGAGAACATCTCATTTGAGTAATTGAGATCGGCAATATAATGTGCGCCACTCGGTAAAATATCTTCTATTTCAGGAATGTGAGTGTTGCTTCTGTCGGTTTCATAGCCATTCAATGTATAGAACATGTCATCAAGAGCCGTCGTGCTCTCGCTCACCACTGCCTGAATATTATAATGGCCTATTTGTATTTCTGAACCTAAATTCAGGGTGCGAATTTCGTTCTTTTCAACAGGGATCCCATCAATGATACAGACATAATCGCTACAGGCATTGAAAACGGCGACCCCGGCGAGTGTCCAGTAAAAATACACAGTATTCTCTTCTGGTAGAGCAGGATGCTCGTCTGAGAACTCCCCCTTTATGACGTTGAAGCCCACACGCGCTTCTGATGTATGAGATTCATCAAGTTTGAAGCGATAGCGCTGATCAGGCCAGGTGATTGATAAGTACATTATTTATCCACCGATATAAACATCACCAGAACCACTGGCGACTGCGGCACCGCATCCGCAGACGTCTCCCAGCCGGGCTGCGTTGCAACTATTGATAAACACAGATCCCGAACCGGAAGCAACCGGTGCAGCACCATGAATGGCACAGGTCGCAACGCTGCCGCCCGTGATAGCGGCGTTAGAGCTGTTGATCGTGGTATCGCCTGAACCTGAAACAATCACTCCACCGTGGCAGACTGCATCACTAACTCTGGCTGCATTTTGCATAAATCACCTCATGTTGATTAATTCATGATCAAGTAAAAAGGGCCCGAACTGTTTCGCCATGATTGGCTTGAGTCAGGTCCGGCCCTTTTAGTGTTTATCCCCGTTGCTTAGGGACCCCACGTCGGGGTCACCGGCGGCTCAGTCACCGGCGGCTGAGTCACCGGCGGCTGAGTCACCGGCGGCTGAGTCACCGGCGGCTGAGTCACCGGCGGTTGAGTCACCGGCGGTTGAGTCACCGGCGGTTGAGTCACCGGCGGCTGAGTCACCGGCGGTTTGGTCACCGGCGGTTGAGTCACCGGCGGCTGAGTCACCGGCGGCTGAGTCACCGGCGGCTGAGTCACCGGCGGTTGAGTCACCGGCGGCTGAGTCACCGGCGGCTGAGTCACCGGCGGTTGAGTCACCGGCGGCTGAGTCACCGGCGGTTGAGTCACCGGCGGTTGAGTCACCGGCGGTTGAGTCACCGGCGGTTGAGTCACCGGCGGTTTGGTCACCGGCGGTTGAGTCACCGGCGGTTTGGTCACCGGCGGTTTGGTCACCGGCGGCTGAGTCACCGGCGGCTGAGTCACCGGCGGTTTGGTCACTGGCGGCACAGTTACAGGTGGCACAGTCACAGGCGGTTGAGTAACAACCGGGGGCTTAGTCACCGGCGGAACGACTACCGGTGGGAGTATTGGCAACGGTAGTAACGGTAATGGGAGCGGTAAAGGAATGAATCCAAACGCGGCAAGCCCAGGTAAACCAGGTAAAAAACCACCGCCACCGCCGCCACCGCCGCCACCGCCTCCTTTACAATCGCAACAATCACCGGGGTTAATATCGACCTCACCAGCTTGTATGACAATTTTTCCACCGGCGACAATTTTAATATTTGAAGCCGAGATGGTGAGCATGCCACCTGAACTGATTGCGAAAGCCCCCCCGGCAACGGCTGAAGCTGCGCCACCCACTGCCAGTGCACTGGCACCACCAACAACTGTTGAAATGGCACCGCCCACGGCAGTTGCCATGGCACCCCCCACATTGATGGCGTTTGCTCCACCCACAGCGAGTGAGTTAGCGCCGCCCACACAGGTTGCCATAACACCACCTACGTTGACGGAGTTCGCTCCACCTACGGTATTTGACTGGGCAGCGCCAACAACAGTGGTCATGACACCACCGACGAGTAGGCTATTGAAGCCCAATATGTTTGCTGTCTGGAAACCACCGACAAATTTCGTTCTGGAAAGGCCAACCTTAAGATTTGAGTTCGCACCAATAACCTGTTTTTCGTTAGCTTTTGTCAGGCGGCTCATATCGCGCTCAGCTTGCTCCCAGTAGCGTTCAAGACCAGGTTTATCTTCAAATCGTACGCCGTTGAAGTTGGTTCGTCCGCCACCGACAGTACGGCTGACCAGGCCACTTTGTGTGGCATTAGCCGGAAGATCCCAGGGAGGCATCGTAACGTTATTGTAAAGACTACCTAAAATCAGAGGTCTGTCGGGATCGCCATTAAGAAAGTCGACAATGACTTCATGACCAACACGAGGAATGTTGATTCCACCAAAATTATTACCTGCCCAGGCCTGGCTTACACGCAGCCAGCATGAGTCTGATTCGATATTTTTACCGTAGCGATCCCACAGAAAATGAACTTTGACCCTGCCATATTTATCGGTCCAGATATCTTGTCCCGGAGGGCCAACCACAATGGCTGTTTGTGGGCCACGAGTCTTAGGTTTTATCGCAGTTCGTGGATGACGATAAATTTTGGTTGTCGGCTGTACGGTAAATTCGCATTGGTATTTAAAATCTTCCTGCCCCGATACCTGACCAATTTCTTCAACGTCTAATTTGCTGGAAATGATGAGATACTCGCGATTAACTTTTTTAACCGGGAATCCTTTGAGATTAAAATTAGACCCACAGACAACGCCGCGCAACTCACCAAATCCAGTTGCACGAGAACCCGTTGCACCTAATTCTTCAATACGTACTTTAGCTAATTGCTCACCAATGCCGGGCTGATCGTAATCGCCTGGCCAGTGATAAACTTCCATGTCATTAAAACTGGTTTTACGGGGTTTGCTGTCCAGTGCCATAATATCAGCACGTGACTTAGTGAAGTCGTAGTCGTTGGTCACCCAGGAACCCGTGGTGATAGTTTCCTGATGATCGAATCGGGTAACATACTCTCCACCTGCCTTCGGTAAATCAGGTTCATATTTGAGCGTATGGTAGGCAGCACTCTTAAATTTTTTGTGGGCACCGACATGATCGACAATAACCATTTTATGCTTATGTCCATGGTGCTCAAAAAACCAGTAAATGCCCCATTCTTCCATCAAACGCTGGATGAAGTTAAAGTCAGTTTCACCATATTGAACCTGAAAATCGAGCTGTGGGTAACTGCCACTAAGACGTTTATCTAATGGGAAATTATAATCAGATAACACTTCATCAATGATCTCGACCACATTCTTATGCTGAAAAGTTTTATAATCTGATGTTAGATCAGTCAGATAAAGCCAAGGTCTGATAACAAATTCATGCTTGGCCTGATTGGCATCACGGCCAAGAAATCTCGCCTGCTGCACCAGCCCTGATATTTCGCGTATCCCTTTCCCAACGCCTGTAACCGCATCAAGGCCGCTGCCATCCAGCTCTATCTCGATCGTCATTTCTTTTCCAATGAGATCTTTAATCTCAATGTTTGACGCAGATTGCCAGGGGATCAAGGGATTAGCGGCAGTTTTGGTCATGATGGTGTACGAGTACAGTGTAGATAATGACTCTTCACCTTTAAGCGTCGATGGGACCAACGCCGGTTCCCCTAACAAGAGAGGCATTGCAGCGCTGTACAAGTTAATAGTTCGTGACATGAGAATCACCTTATACGAAATTGATTATCCATAACCACTAACGGCGGGCGTTAGTAATATCCATCGGTACTGATATTTTCTTAGAGTCGATAATTCGACCATATCGACTTTGTCGCCAAAGCCAGACTGAATTTCCGGTCTGAATGCACTCAGGCCAGTTTTTCCATGGCATAAATTCCACTCCACCATTAATGGGTATCTGATTGTCCAAAATGTGGCAATTTGACAGTAATGGCTCAGATGTATTAATGAATCTATAGCTTTTACGAATTAAAACATATTCTAAAAATGGCGAATAGTGTATCTGTAAGGCTTTAATCCACTCCAAAAAATGAGAGCTTTTTTTATTGACATTCATTTCACCTTGTCGAGTTGCAAGTATTCTTGACTGCCAAAAAGCGATGTGAAATTTTCTTTTGAAGTCCACAGATATAACATTATAAGGAAGTCGAGAAAAAATGACACAAAGGCTATCTTTATTACAGTTATTTTTTGAAATAGTCAATGCACCGATGTAATAGTGTTTTCGGTTTAGTTGTTTTGCCGAAAAAACAAAGCACCATGGATAACTATCGGATAGTTCATTATCCTGAGAGAGCGTTTTAATCTCAGGTTCAACCATATCCTGTAAAAATTTAAGTATTCTCCGATGATGCTTTTTACGCCAGTGATACCAGCGATAGTGGCGACTATCATCAATAACAGATATCTGCAATGTCATATTCACCTCCTCTGGTAATATTTATGAAAATTAAACAGACCAAAGGTCACCCTGGACACTGGAAGTCCCGCAGTAAACGCGTAATTAATCGATCATCATAGGTGATTCCTGATGCTTTGATATCCACGCGCCGGTTACTCAAGGAGAACACCATGACAGGGTTAGCAGATGAAGAGTTTTCGATTTTTTTCACGTTGTCCATCCAGTGGAAAAGAGCCCAGGGGCCAGTGAAAACCAGGCCGGAGGTTTTATCAGCCATTCTTGGCTGGGCGGTCATACTGACAATGGAGCCCATGCGACTGCCCGGCCAGGTAAATGTTTCCGGAGCAACCGGCCCGTGTGAGTAGTCCATCGTCGTCCCATCGAAATTCATACTGAGCTGGGTGATGGTAGGTGCCATGTAGGGCAGAGAGATCGAGAAGTTAATCGACATTTGTTTACTTTCTCCGTTCTGGAAAAAGGTATTACGGATGTCCTGGGCCTGTTCGAACGTCTTCAGTGTGCTGGAGTCGTTCTCTCCATTGTCACTGTTATAGCGCCATGGTTTGACGGACGTGTTGACCTTATCAGCCAGATTATTTTTGAAGAACATCTCAGCCAAGCCACCAGGTGCGAAGAAATGTTCAAAATCACGAACACGTACTTCTTCAAGACTCTTGGTAAAAGGATAGCGTCCCTCAAGAGTGTTTCTACATACCTCACCCAGATCCGCTTCTATCTTTTTATTACTTTCAGAGATAACCAGATGGTTGACCTTTTTATAAGCACCATTCAGAAGTGGTTCAATAATATTCTTTAGTGGGTCAGGCCAGGTTTGTGATTCTGCACTGATCTTAAGGCCTGCATCTGACAGCGTCGGCATATTGCCACTTTTGAGTGCATTATCAGAAAGAACAAAGAGGGTGTACTGGTCATGGAGAACCCCCATGATGTTCCTTAAACGGCTGCCAGTCATGGCCGTGCTACCCGCCTTTTCACTTGGGCGTGTAGAGCCTGTAACAAACTCTCGCAGGGTGGAGAAGTGACTATCGACACCTTCCCATAACCGCTTTTTCTCTAGTGATATCAGCAACTGATTGGCTTTATTCACGTTTTGTAGCAAACGTGTATTTGAAGAGCGGCTATCAATTAACTCTTCGTTCTGTAAGGCCGAGAGTGTCGTTTCCTCAACAGCCCTTTGCGCCAGATTCACCAATGGTGAATCTGATGAAACCATGGTCCGCAGCAAGTAAATATCAAAGGACAGTGCTAACTGTCCATTTCGATTCTGTGAACGATTTGAATTCAGGCTGATCTCACTGAGAAAGCGACTCCACCGTTGGGTATATTCATCATAGTAACGCTGCATAATCTTTTGCTTTATAGGATCGATGCGTTTAGCGTTTGCCAGCATGGCAGAGCCGAGCAGCCCCAACTCTGCATGCATTCTGGCTGAGCTGAATTCTGCTAACGAGGTGTTATGTTTACTTTCCATGACCCAGCTATCTTCATCATTAAGTCTGGTAACAAGGGCGGTGACTTTTTTTTTAAAAACCTGATGGTAACCGACATAGGTAAACAATCCAGGAATGCTGGTCGCATGATGATCGGCTTCATCCAGGGTGAATATCTGGTTAGCTTTACCATCGGTCATTTTATCTAACGTCAGGTTTTCTGGGGCATCATCCTGCATAATCACCTTCATGCGTTCATAAAGGCGGTCACTGAGGGAAATACGTCCCAATACATCCCTTGCCTGTGCAACCAGTTCAGCATCTATCGGTTGTGAATAATGGTTCCATTCCGGTAAATCAAACAGATTATCTAAATGAGAAATGAAAATTTCTTTATCAGCGTAAGGTATAATTTTACCAGAATCATCCCAGGCCTTAGTGATGGTATCAATAAGGAATTTCTTATCGAACTTTCCTTTCCCATTGAGCATCAGGTACGCTTTTAACGCTGTATATATCTCACCATTATCATCACCAAGAAGTGCATCCTGAAGCTTATCTTGCGCTTCATTTTGCACATTTGGAAAGAGCAGTCTCTGTAAGAAATAGTAATATAATGAGGTCGATTTTGATGTGATATCCCAGCCCACATATTGGCCGAACCTGAAGTCCAATGGCGGGTGTTCAACGTCCAGGTCACTATATTCAGGCATGTACTGAGCCATGGATAGCAATGTCGGAATTAGCTCTGTGTTGTTTGCTTTCTCAAACTCTTCAACTTTACCTTCTAAGGAAACCACTTTTTCACGAATAGTGTTGAGGTATCCATCATTATTATAATAACTATGATAGAAACCATTGATAAGCCATGCAGTTAACAAAATACATGAGCAATGTATAAATATGTTCTGGAATCGGTATTTAGATTCAGCACTTAAGTTATGGCGCACCAGATGGGCATCTTTAACGATGATCTCTGAAAATAGGGTCTTGAGAAAATAATGGCGGCCATAAGCGTTGTCAGTGACTAAAAAATCAGCATCATTATATCGCTTTGTGACGGATTCAACCGCGTTAACGGAGCGTCTGTGAACAAAGTTATCCCACTTGTGCATTAACGTACTGTTATTTAATAGATAAACATCAGCAGGTTGGTGATTACTGACGAAATATAACCCACGCAAACTGGTGAAACCTTTACTTTCGTCATATCTGGAGGTGAAAAATATATTTTGCAGCATGTCAGATATTTCTTGTGACAGAACACGGAAATCCTGAGGGAAGCTGTACATTCTTTTTCTATCGCTAAGATTCAGCTCTTCCTGCTGGCGTAATGTCATCTTCTCTTCAATACGACTTTCCAGCAGTGCCAGCTCCGCGTCAACACGCTCACGCAGGTCAGAAGCCGGCATTTTCATTTCTTCGCCATAAGGGAAGGTGACGCCCCAAATCTGTTCGCGTTCCTGCTCTGTCAGTATCCTGAAGTATTCAGAAAAACCAGAAAGTTGATCGACTTTTGACACCAGTACATAGACCGGGAAGTGTATTCCAAGCGTTTTTCGAGTATCATCGAGTCTTGCTCTAATTTTAGCTGAAAGATCGTACAATTCGGCCTTGCTGCGCCCCATAACATCAGTAACACAAATGTTGATAATAACACCGTTTATGGCTTTTATAGATCGGTACTTCTTGATGCCATTTAAAATATTGCTCCATTCATTATTACTTTCTTCCGCCTGACTAACATATTTACCAGCGGTATCTAAGAATAGAGCATCATTCGAAAACCAACATTCACAATTGGTTGTTGCCATCGTCTTTCGGGCAATTTTTTTTAATTGTTCTGGATCGGGGAAACTCTGCCCTGACGACAGTACTGATGATGTTTTACCGGCATTTTCAGTCCCAATTACCATGTACCAAGGGAGATCGCTAAGGAATTTTTCTGGCAGGAAAAACTGCTTAAATTTCGAAGCATTCTTGCTGATATTTTTAATGTAATTGTTAGCATTTCGAATTATTGAGAAAATTTCAGCTTGATTGTAATCTTCCTTTACCTCTTCATCTTTAATGAATTTATCTAAGAATTTTGGGTTTCTCTTTAACGCAACAATGAGATTCCAGACACCATAAATAAAAGCAAGTGCGAGTATGCAACCAATTACGATCACTCTACGATTTATGCTATTAAGTGGATAGGACTTACCCATTAAAAGGTATGGGCCCATGATCCAGACTGCACAGCTAAGCGCCAGTAATACCATAATAAATAGAGGGAATCTGAACCATATTCCTATCGTACAGAACAGCGAAAGAACGATCAAAATGATGCGTGGCTCAACACTTTCTAATGGCCGTGTTTCTCCAAATCCGAAAAATGGTCCCAAATACCAAATAAAGAGCACCAACAAAATGAAACATGCCACTGTCAGCATGAATTTTGTTACACGGGTTGAAAATAATCTATTAATTAAAGACATTTCTGATCTCATCAATACGTAACGAAGAATTCTACGCGCCTGTTTTGCGCACGACCTTCGGGTTTACTATTACTACTCACTGGCTGAGTATCACCTACGCCTTGAGTATGTATTTTTTTCTCAGATAAGCCGGTGTTAACAAAAAGCCTGGCTACCGCCTTAGCGCGTAACTCTGAAAGAATAGTATTGTTTTCAATTCCAGGTTTGTGAATCGGCGTTGCATCGGTATGTCCAATAATAAGGACACTACCATTGACTCGTTGTACTTCTTTAGCGACACGATTCATAACATAATCCATCTCAGGCTTTACAGATGTTGCACCGCTTTCGAATATTGAATCACCTTTGAATATGACTTTACTTTGCTCTTTCGTCTCGTCAACACTGACCAGACCTTTCGCTATTTCATTTCTTAGTAAATATGCGAGCCTAAGTTTCTTTGCCTCAGGTTTTGCCACGTTCAGTTTTTGCATCGCAAGAATTTTATGCTCAATAACACTCTGGTTAACGGACAACCAGTACTTATACCAAAAAAAAGTTGAGGCAATTAAAATCCCGCATAACAATAATGTCACACGTACGGGAACGATTAACTTCTCACGCTTTGGCTTTCCGCGGCTAACCAGACCGTGTGGCGATAAAATCGTCGATGCTGTATCTTTTGTACTTTGAATAATGGTAAGTAATCGTTGTCTTATTTTCGTCAGTTGACGGTCACCATCTTCAATAATACTGTAACGACCTTCAAATCCAAGGCCAAGAATACGCAAGAGTACCTCAAGAACATCTGCATATTCATGGGGATTCATAGAGAGGCGGCCAACTAACAGGAAAAATTTGTTACCCCCGTCGTTATCGCCTTCGAAGTGGTTGAGCAGGTTGCTCTGTGACCAGCCAGCATTTTGCGCCCACGTTTTTTCATGCGCAGCTTCATCCAGTGCCGTACACAGACAGTAGCGAACAATGGCCATTTTCTTCCACGAGACATCTATCTCATCACAAACAATAACGAAGAGATTAATTTCATTTTTTATACTTCTTTTGAGCACTTCGACATGTTCTGCCGAATCGACATGTTCAGGCATTTCACTTAACGCGCGAAGCAAATATTGGCTCGCTTCCAGTAGTGGGTTTTCAGCCTGCCTGATGTTGACCAGCCGCTGCTGGACACTCTCACTTCTTAACGATGTTTCGTTTAGATAGTTCTTCTCGCTATGAAGAAATCGTTCAATTTCATCCTCCTCATTGCTTTGTTTAACACGATGATCAATGGAAATACTGTGCTCATCCGGCAGAAATCTGCCGAGCGCCTGAGGTGTAAGTTCTTCTGGCGGGACGTCTTCAGCCTCAAGACCACGGTCCTGTATTTCGCTCATTAGTTCCTGACTCCCCAAAGTTCCATTTTTATCCCAGGGAATTCACCGGCTACGTGTAAGGCTATTGCACCTGTAGCAGAGATTTTTTCCCAGAATGGTCCACTTTTGAGCAGATCGAAATAGACATAACCTGAACTGTAAGGAATCTGCCGTGGAGGAACCGGTAAGGCTTGCAGGACTAGCCCTGGTAGATGCGATCTAACCAGCTCATGCAATTGCTGTGGGGCGCTAATTTTTGTCTGTGAGGTAAATTGCTGCTGCAACACATCCATTGAGAGTTGTGCATGGACAGCAAGCACAAGGTTTGAGAATGAGTGTAATTCTGCAGGCAACATAGATGCAGACCAGACACCATTTCCTTTTGGTAGTAACGGGATCATTTGTCCTGCCCGTACCAATATCTGATTCAAAAGATAGTTCACTTCATCAACCAATGGCCGAATCGATTCATAAAGTCGAGCATGATCGTAACCTGGCGCAGCTATCGGGCGGCGTGTTGTTGTTCGTACAAAAGTGGATAATTCACCCGAAAACTTTGCTAGTTCTTGATATATGAGGATCGGCGGCAGCTCAGGAATATGCCTGATATGATCAAGAAGTGGTTCATATTTATTGAAAATTTGTAGCAGCAAATAGTCAACAACCTCTGCACCGGCACTCGCTTTTCCATCACTGGCGGATAGACGAGTTGCTAGCATTTCTGCTCGCATTTTAACCAGGCCATTAAGGTGAGTTAACCATTCTGTCAGAAGTATATTGGCTGCGTAAGCGGTGACTGGTGGAATATGGTCCTCTGAGTGAAGTAATACACTACCATCCGGCTGCATTGCCTTAACTTTAGTTAATGGCAGACCGAGCCAGGATTCAGTCATTTCTGTTTCGGGTACCAGGCGCATACGTAGCCGACTTAATTGAACAGGTTTAGCGCCTTGTCTAATCGCGTTAGTATCGTTAAGACTCGTTTCATAGGCCAAAAATCGTGCGAGAGAACTCTGATTGTTGCTATCAAAGATCGTCTCATCACTGTTTTCCAGACGAAGTGGAACGGCAAGATAGATCATCTTTCCTAAATGGTCTGGGCTGATGGTCAGTGGCTCAGGAATTTCTGCATGCTCAGGGATATCGAATGGTGTTCCATCAGGTAGAACGCCGCCTCCTGATCTGAGAACCAGTTTCCCATATGCCAGCGCTTCTTTATCGATATCATATTGGGAAAAACCCCAAAAAAAAGGATTGAGGGTCGCTGTGCGCTTATGTACAAAATATTCTAAATAGCGTTCTTGTTGTTGGAATAGTTGGGGACGTAGAAACAGTCCTTCGCTCCAGACGACTTTATTCGTTCTCACATCTTAATCCATTTTATTGTTGAGATTGAAGTTTTACTAAAGTCAATACTCAGGACTTTTGGTTCTTCTGAATGTATTAACTTCCACCAAGGAACAGGTTTAACATCTGGAAACATGATAGCTTTGTTCCAGTCCGCAATGTTTATATCCCGATATGCGGCGACGACGCCCAGAGCTACACTGGATTTTCCAGGTTTAATCTCAATGTTTCTTTTTTCACCTGGCATCAAAATAGCCTGATACAATTTGTTCGATTGTTGTGAAAATTCGATATTGGTGTTGTTTATTATTGAGTAATAATCACTATTATCAAAGGTATCGGGTGTTTTTAACTCATAAATGTAAATGCCAAGAGGTGATGGCCTGTTATGAATGTTAAGATTTACATCACTCGATGCTAACAATGTAACTTTTATAACTTCCTGGTTTTTTTCTCCAGGAAACAAACTGCATGATGTCAAAGCTGAGATGAAAAAAATTGCAAAAAATAGCAGTGTATAGCGTTCTGCGGACGTTTTTAACCATTTTGTCATCATAAAAATCTATTTTATAAAATGTAATAAAAGAAGACTACGCGGCATAAAACTTAAGCTGTACGATTGTTCTTAATGCTATAAATACCAACTGTGTTAATCAGTATGAAAATCGAATTTAGAATACCCAGGAAGCCAAGTGATTTCCTGGGCAATGTTTCTATTGGCAATGCTCACTATCACTAAGATCGTGAGTTATTTCCCAGATACATATTAACCGTGCTGGTTAGCTTTAACATCATAAGTCGCAGAAATAACACCAGACTTCTGACCTTCGGCGTTCTGCATAATGTAATCTTGTGTCATTTTCGAGAATGAGAATTTCACGGTTTCACGAGGGCGAGATTCATCTTCTACAGAACCTGTCATTTCAACTAAAGTGATAATGACATCTGTAAATTTAATCATCAAATACTCAAGAGGGTTACCACCCGCTTTACGTACGACAAATTGAATGTTTTTGATGTGCTTACCTGTCAGACAGTAATTCAACAGGTTAGGACTGGCTTTGTCAGTATAGTGCTCAAAGCAAAAATCATTAACGGATGCTTTTCCTGAACCACCACCTGAACCACTGTGCATGTTCGAATGCTGACTCACGTCCCATTTCCACTTCAGAACCTGAATTTCGTTTTTATGAACAGCATCTGGAGATTCACCGTCGATACCATCAATTTTGATAAACATATCTTGTGACATGATAATTCCTTTTTTCTATGTGATAAAAGCCACAACAAGTGCGACAGCTGCATTTCCTACTTTAGGAAAATTTAATTTTTTTCATATTGTGGTTTATTTGATAAATCCGAATGCAATTTTATTATTTCAGGCTTTATCAGTTAGAGCCTTTAAGTGAAGGTAGTTTAGCAACCATACGTAAAGACACAGTCAGACCTTCAAGTTGGAAATGAGGGCGCAGGAAGAATTTGGCCTGATAAAACCCTGGATTTCCTTCAACATCTTCTACAACAACCTCAGCTGCTGCTAATGGACGACGCGCTTTGGTATCCATCGACGAGTTATTTGGATCGCCATCGACGTAGTTCATTATCCAGTCGTTCAACCAACTCTGCATATCATCACGTTCTTTAAATGTACCAATTTTGTCGCGGACAATACATTTGAGGTAATGCGCGAAGCGTGAACAGGCAAACATATAAGGAAGTCGTGCTGAAAGATTAGCGTTCGCGGTTGCATCTGGATCGTAATATTCAGCAGGTTTCTGCAGTGATTGGGCTCCAATGAAAGCCGCATAATCTGTATTTTTACGATGAATTAATGGAATGAAACCATTTTTAGCCAGTTCAGATTCCCTGCGATCGGAAATCGCAATCTCCGTAGGGCATTTCATGTCGATGCCGCCGTCATCTGTAGGGAAAGTATGACACGGAAGATCTTCCACTACACCGCCACTCTCAACGCCGCGAATCAAGGTGCACCATCCGTAGTGTTTAAATGAACGGTTAATATTGACTGCCATGGCGTAAGCTGCGTTCGACCACGTATATTTGCTATGATCAGCTCCGTCCGTTGTTTCCTCAAAGTCAAAAGCATCTACCGGATTTGTGCGAATTCCGTAAGGGAGACGTGACAGGAATCGAGGCATTGCGAGGCCGATGTAGCGTGAGTCTTCAGAATTACGTAGTGAATTCCATGCTGCGTATTCCAGGTTTTGCGTGAAAATTTTCGTCAAATCACGCGGGTTGGCGAGTTCTTGCCATGACTCCATTTGCAGCACCGATGGGGCAGCACCCGTGATGAATGGGGAGTGAGCTGAAGCAGAAATCTTAGCAATTGATGCCAGCAGATCAACATCGGGTGCCGTATGATCAAAATAGTAGTCCGCAACCAGACAACCATAAGGCTCACCACCCAGCTGACCGTATTCCTCTTCATAAACCTGTTTAAACAAAGGACTCTGATCCCAGGCAATTCCCTTATATCTTTTCAGGTTACGCCTCAGTTCGTTTTTAGATATATCCATAAAACGAAGTTTCAGCTTTTCATCTGTTTCAGTATTATTGACAAGATAATGCAGTCCACGCCACGCGCTTTCCAGCGACTGGAACTTTTCATGATGAAGAATCAGGTTGATCTGCTCTGAGAGCTTTCTGTCAATTTCAGCGATGTAGACAGCAATATTCTTATATGCGTCATCAGCAATTGTCAGAGAGTTCGCCAGCGCTTGTTCAGCCAATGTTTTGACTGCTGATGCAACAGCAGATTTCGCCTGTTCAGATTTAGGCTTAAATTCTTTTGTCAAAAGAGCATTGAAGTCGCTATAGGAGGTTGTCGCTACAGCCGGCTTTTCATTTTTTACAGTTTGAGTTGACATAGTTCCCTCTACAATAATCAGTCGTTCTCAGAAGCATTGGTATCTGGCGGGGTCGGTCTTGCTTCACTGGCCAGTGTATTGAGTAATGCTTTATCCTTCAGCACTTGAGTGACCAGGCTCTCAGCCCCTGCTTTACCATCCATGTAAGTTTGTAAGTTAGCCAGTTGTGTTCTTGCTTCAAGTAACTGAGATAAAGAATCAACTTTTGTTGCAATAGCATCGGGTGAAAAGTCGTGAATGCTTTCGAAGGTCATATCAATCATTAACATACCTTCTCCGGTTAACGTATTAGGTACAGCAAATGCAACCCGAGGCTTCATTGCTTTCATTCGTTCATCGAAGTTATCAATGTCAATACTAAGAAACTTTCGGTCAACAACCGCGGGAAGTGGTTCTAAAGGTGTTCCAGATAAATCAGCCAGCACGCCCATAACAAAAGGCAGCTCGATTTTTTTTTCACTTCCGTAAATTTCAACATCATATTCGATCTGGACTCTAGGTGCCCGGTTTCTGGCAATGAACTTCTGCGCACTGCTCTTATTGATCGCCATTACTACTCCTTTTTAATAAGTTCCATGAGCATATAGATTAATATCGAGAGTGATATTTATCTATAATTTATCTGGTTGTAAAGTTGTTTTTTTGGACGCTGTTTGGTGTCATTAACGCTTTTATTTATAAAAAAGCTCTATTCCCGCCGTGGTTTTTACTAAACCGGGAGTTGCACCTGTTTTACCACTTGAATAATAGTTTGCAATATAGTCATGCGTTACCATATCGCCTGATTCAGAAATATAGTAGTTCTGTGCGCTGACCTGGTCATCAATGCTAATTTGTGTTCCGTCTTCTTTTCGGAGTCTTATTTGTGTGTTTTTGCTATATCCATCACCTAATGTATTTAATAAATTTCCAGTTAATGGGTCTGCTTGTGATGTGTTACTGACAAATTTTAAAATTATATTTCTATTCGTCGGGCAGTTTTTTAGACCAATATCAAATGAGCCACTGCCGGCTTCACTTCCTGGTACTTTAAGGCTTTGAGTCGATATCACTGGTAATTCAACAATGTCTGTGTTTTCTTTGCCATTGATAACAATTTCGCATGTTTCATCATTGTATATTCCAGTAAATGAAACATCGACTGTGCAGTTCTTACAGTCTTGAGCAGCTACAATATTTTGGCTGGCTGTTACTATAACCACTAACAGCATTCCTGAATATAGGATTTTACTCAAAAATGGGGGGCGGTTATTTAAATTATGCATTTTACCTCCATGGTAACTATCTGATTATTACCTTTGTCGGATGGTGCAATCCATTTCTTGTTAGGAAGAATACGGCACACACTTCGGCCTTCATCCCATTTTGCATTAAGTGTATTTATCGTTGGATCCCAGCCGCGAATAAATGCCATTCCACTTTGACCAATAATTCCCTGGCTTACGCCATTCTCATTGAACAATTCGGTTCCTATTGGAAGGTAACTGTTATCAGAACGCTTCACTATAAGTATGTAAGGCGTGCCAACAATTGTCTTCATATTAACCAAAATGGCTGAGCCTGCTCTTGGTACAACCGTGCTTTCACTTTCTAGCACATCAACCGTAGCTGGAAGTCCTCTGGTATCTATAGAAACTGTGTTTTCCCGATATGCGGTTAATGAAGGCATGATGGCATATCCATTTGAGTCAACTTTAGAACCATAGCCGTTTAGTATTTTAGCCCCCCTTCCTCCTGGGGCGTTGATGATAGCAAAAGGAGAATCACCTATAGGCGGGCCAGCCGTAATGCCACCCTGATGACCGATCACACTACCGTTAGCAGAGAAAGAAACCTGATTGGTTGATTTATTATCAGCCGATGCTGTCAGGCCGAGGTTTCCTACAGGAGAACGATAGAAAGCATTACCAGAGACTGTTTCCTTAGTCCCTTCGTTATGATTTTTCGTCGTTGTTGTTCCAATCCCATAGTTCAGCTCATTCATTTCACCCTGGCTACCATTGGCATTGACCTGCAGAGAGGATCCTCCACCCTCATCATGCGTCAGAGTGGTATATATTGAGTTAAATACTGGCTGGCTGCTGATACTCTGGCCAAGTGGTATGTTGAAAGACAACATATACGTGTTCTCATTTCTACGGTTACTATTCATCGTTCTCATACCCGTAAGTGAGTAAGAAAAGTATCTTTCAGACTTATTATAGGTAA
>NZ_VTDE01000009.1:0-164668 GCF_052824965.1 Erwinia sp. 1181_3 | reverse complement strand
GATTTAACCATTGCCATGTATGTCCCCTATTTAGAACAAAATCAGAACGTTAATAGTTGCTGAATCGAAGCAATCCTCCTCTGCATTGCCTGTTTCCTCACCACTAATGAGTCGATCGTTACTCTATACTGAGCAATGAGATGAAACATTTTCAATAATCGGATGAGTACTCGACATTCGGGCAGAGGCACGTTATCTTTGGCTGTCTGGATGTCTAAACGTATAAGCGTATGTAGTGAGGAAGCAGGTCATGCCGATCAGGGTACCCGATGAATTACCAGCCGTAAGTTTTTTGCGCGACGAGAACGTCTTTGTTATGACGTCCACGCGTGCCAGCACGCAGAATATTCGCCCGCTGAAAGTGCTGGTACTGAATTTGATGCCAAAGAAGATCGAAACTGAAAACCAATTTTTGCGTCTGCTTTCTAACTCCCCGCTGCAGATCGACATCCAGCTACTGCGCATCGACAGCCGCGAGTCACGCAATACGCCATCGGAACATCTGAATAACTTCTACTGTAATTTCGAAGACATTCAGAATGATAACTACGATGGACTGATCGTGACAGGTGCCCCGCTCGGGCTGGTCGACTTCTGCGATGTCGCGTACTGGCCGCAAATCCAGAAGGTTTTGCACTGGGCAAAAGAGCACGTGACTTCCACGTTATTTGTCTGTTGGGCTGTACAGGCGGCACTGAATATTCTGTATGGCATTCCAAAACAGACCCGCGAAAACAAATTATCAGGTGTGTTTGAGCATCAAATCTTACATCCTCACGCACTGTTAACGCGCGGCTTTGACGATACCTTCCTGGCGCCACATTCACGTTATGCTGACTTCCCCACTCAGCTACTGCGTGACTATACTGACCTGGAAATTTTTGCTGAGTCGGACCAGACCGGTGCATATCTGTTTGCCAGCAAAGACAAACGCCTGGCCTTTGTCACCGGCCATCCTGAATATGATGCACTGACGCTGTCCGGTGAATTCCACCGTGATTTTGATGCGGGCCTGAATCCGGAAGTGCCCTTTAACTACTTCCCGAATGACAACCCGGCATTGCCACCGCGTGCCAGCTGGCGTAGTCACGGTAACCTGCTGTTCTCCAACTGGCTGAACTACTACGTATACCAGATCACACCGTTCGATCTGCGTCATATGAACCCAACACTCGAGTAAACACTCCCCCTGTTCTGTTACCAGGTGGATCATCGATCCACCTTAAACACCGCCCACTCCCCCCTCTCTCATTTTGCTGAATCCAGTCACCCGATCGCGATCTCATTATTCTGTGAAAACAACTTCCTGTTGATTTGTAATTTTAATTATATATAAATCAATTCATTGAGTTCATATTGAGTTTAAAATGGAAATAGTTTTTGATTTTGAAATTTAACTGATGCTATTTTGATCCTGCAGTTCAAAGATTGTTCAAAGAAGATCGCCGGGTAACACATTGCATACCCGGTAGCATCGATGACAGGAGCAAACAGATGACACAGCAGGTAATTAGCAGGGAACTGGCCTTCCAGCGCGCATTTGGTGAGGATGAACAGCAGATTCTCACCGATGAAGCCGTCGATTTTCTTAGCGATCTGGTGGTGAAGTTCACGCCGCGCCGCCAGGCACTGCTATCAGAACGTGCACGGATACAGTGCCGGATTGATGGGGGAGAGCTCCCATGTTTTATTTCGGAAATGGATTCCATTAAAAATGGCGAGTGGACAATCCGCGGTATTCCAGCAGATTTGCAGAACCGCAGAGTCGAGATCACCGGCCCGGTAGAGCGCAAGATGGTCATCAATGCGCTCAATGCTAACGTGAATGTGTTTATGGCTGACTTTGAAGACTCGTTGGCCCCTGCATGGGACAAAGTGATCGCCGGACAGATCAATCTGCGCGATGCGATCAACGGCACCATCAGCTACACCAATGAGGCCGGGAAGATCTATCAGCTGAAGCCCGATCCGGCAGTACTGATCTGCCGTGTTCGCGGCCTGCACCTGCCTGAAAAGCATGTCACATGGCGCGATGAGCCGATCCCGGGCAGCCTGTTTGATTTTGCGCTCTACTTTTTCCACAACGTGAATGCGCTGCTGGCAAAGGGAAGCGGGCCTTACTTCTATCTGCCGAAAACCCAGTCGTATCAGGAAGCGGCCTGGTGGAGTGATGTGTTCAGCTACACCGAAGATCGTTTCGATCTCCCGCGTGGGACGATCAAAGCGACCTTGCTGATCGAAACCTTACCGGCCGTTTTCCAGATGGACGAGATCCTCTGGCACCTGCGCGATCATATTGTTGGCCTGAACTGCGGCCGCTGGGATTACATCTTCAGCTACATCAAAACCCTGAAAAATCATCCCGATCGTGTTTTACCCGATCGCCAGTCCGTGACGATGGATCAGGGTTTCCTGGATGCGTATTCACGCCTGCTGATCAAAACCTGTCACCGGCGCGGCGCGTTCGCGATGGGGGGAATGGCAGCGTTTATTCCCAGCAAAGACGCAGAGCGCAATCGGTGGGTGCTGGACAAAGTACAGGCCGACAAACAGCGTGAAGCGGCTAACGGTCACGATGGCACCTGGATTGCTCACCCCGGTCTGGCCGATACGGTGATGACCATTTTTGACCAGGTGCTGGGTGAACGTCCAAACCAACTCCAGGTGATGCGTGAACAGGATGCAGACATCACCGCAGAACAGTTGCTGGCCCCCTGTGCGGGTGAGCGTACTGAAGAGGGTATGCGCGCCAATATTCGGGTGGCTGTGCAGTACATCGAAGCCTGGATCAACGGCAACGGCTGCGTGCCTATCTATGGACTGATGGAAGATGCCGCCACCGCTGAAATCTCACGTACCTCAATCTGGCAATGGATTCATCACCGCAAAACGCTGCAAAGCGGTGAAGTGGTCACTGAAGCCCTGTTCCGCAAGATGCTGACAGAAGAGTTGCAGGTGATCCGGCAAGAGCTGGGTGACTTACGCTATCACGAAGGGCGCTTCGATGAGGCCGCTTCACTGATGGAACGCATTACCACTGAATCCGAACTGGTTGAGTTTCTGACTCTGCCGGGCTACCGCTTACTTCCCTGAACCCTGACAAGGAGCTCCATCATGACTTCTCGTACCCAACAGATTCAGCAGACAGAACAATCCTGGCGCGATGCACGCTGGGATGGCATCACCCGTCCGTACAGCGCTGAAGAGGTGGTCAAACTGCGTGGCTCGGTTAACCCGGTCTGTACGCTGGCCCAAAATGGAGCAGAAAAACTCTGGGCGCTGCTTAATGGCGGCGCAAAGAAAGGTTATATCAATAGCCTGGGCGCACTGACGGGCGGGCAGGCACTGCAACAGGCGAAAGCGGGGATTGAGGCGATCTACCTCTCCGGCTGGCAGGTGGCGGCCGATGCTAACCTCGCCGCCAGCATGTACCCGGACCAGTCGCTGTATCCGGCTAACTCCGTCCCGTCGGTGGTGGAACGCATCAATAACACCTTCCAGCGTGCCGATCAGATTCAGTGGTCATCGAATATTGAGCCTGGCGATCCGCGCTATGTGGACTATTTCCTGCCGATCGTGGCCGATGCGGAAGCCGGATTTGGCGGTGTACTCAATGCCTTTGAACTGATGAAGTCGATGATTCAGGCCGGCGCGGCGGGCGTGCACTTTGAAGACCAGCTGGCATCAGTGAAGAAGTGCGGTCATATGGGCGGCAAAGTGCTGGTGCCGACTCAGGAAGCGATTCAAAAACTGGTGGCTGCACGTCTGGCGGCTGATGTGATGGGCGTGCCTACGGTGTTGATTGCCCGCACGGATGCGGATGCAGCAGACCTGATCACCTCCGACTGCGATGATTATGACCGTGAATTTATTAGCGGAGAACGCACACCGGAAGGTTTCTTCCGCACCCATGCCGGTATTGAGCAGGCGATCAGCCGGGGTCTGGCGTACGCACCTTATGCTGATGTGATCTGGTGTGAAACCTCAAAGCCGGATCTTGAGCAGGCGCGGCGCTTTGCCGAAGCCATTCACGCGCGCTTCCCGGGTAAACTGCTGGCCTATAACTGCTCGCCGTCATTTAACTGGAAGAAGAACCTCGACGACAACACCATTGCCCGCTTCCAGCAGGCGCTGTCAGAGATGGGCTACAAATACCAGTTCATTACCCTGGCGGGCATCCACAGCATGTGGTTCAACATGTTCGACCTCGCACAGGCTTACGCACAGGGGGAAGGCATGCGCCACTATGTAGAGAAAGTACAGCAGCCGGAGTTTGCCGCGATTAAACAGGGCTACACTTTCTCCTCGCATCAGCAGGAGGTCGGAACGGGATACTTTGATCATGTCACCACCATCATCCAGGGCGGGGTGTCATCGGTGACGGCACTGACGGGATCGACGGAAGAAGAACAGTTCTGATCCTGGGTCGGGCATGCCCGACCCCTACACGTATCCGGGGCATGTCCGACCCGACACGTATCCCGGGTATGTCCGACCCGACACGTATCCCGGGCATGTCCGACCCGACACGTATCCCGGATATGTCCGACCCGACACCTATTCTGGGCCTGTCCGACCTCCACAGACTTCTGTAGGGGACGGGCATGCCCGTCCCTTCTTCATGCTGACGCCTGAGGTGAATCATGCCGATACTGGAAACCCTGATTGCCCGCACCATCCTGCAGGGATTTGACGCGCAGTATGGACGTTTTCTGGAAGTCACTGGCGGGGCGCAACAGCGTTTTGAACAGGCCGACTGGCAGGCGGTGCAACTGGCGATGAAAGCGCGTATCCATCTCTACGATCACCATGTGGGTCTGGTGGTAGAACAGCTGCGCTGTATTACCGCCTCGCAGTCGGAAGACCGTGATTTTTTGCAACGGGTAAAGGCCATCTACACCGATTTGCTGCCGGACTACCCGCGTTTTGAAATAGCCGAAAGCTTCTTTAATTCCGTCTACTGCCGTCTGTTCAGCCACCAGGCTCTGACGCCGGAACGACTGTTTATCTTCAGTTCACAACCAGAGCAGCGATTTCGCACCATTCCACGCCCACTGGCAAAAAACTTCAGTGCGGCCGATGGCTGGCAGTCTTTGCTGAGCCGTTTACTGCACGATCTGCCGTTGCGCCTGCCTTGGCAGGATATGGCGCGAGATATCCAGTATATCATTGCGCATCTGCGGGAAAACTTTAGCGCCAGTGAGCTGCAACAGGCGAATTTACAGGTCGCCAATGAACTGTTTTACCGGAATAAGGCTGCCTGGCTGGTTGCCAAACTGCGCACGCCTTCAGGAGTCTGCGCCTTCCTGCTGCCGATTCACCGCAGTGACGAAGGCACATTGTTTATTGATACCTGCCTGACGCGCAACCGTGAGGCCAGCATCGTCTTTGGCTTCGCCCGCTCCTACTTTATGGTGTATGCCCCGTTGCCTGCGGCGCTGGTTGAATGGCTGCGTGAGATCCTGCCGGGCAAAACCACGGCTGAACTCTATATGGCGATTGGCTGCCAGAAGCATGGCAAAACCGAAACGTATCGCGAATATCTCCACTATATGACCGCAACAACCGAGCAGTTTGTCGTGGCGCCCGGCGTACCAGGGCTGGTGATGCTGGTGTTTACCCTGCCGGGCTTTGATCGGGTATTTAAAGTGATTAAAGATCGCTTTGCGCCGCAGAAAGAGGTGACGCCAGAGCGGGTGCGTCAGTGCTATCAGCTGGTCAAAGAGCATGACCGCGTGGGCAGAATGGCGGATACCCAGGAATTCGAAAATTTTGCTATCGAAGAGAAGCGCATCAGCCCGGCGCTGCTGGCGCTGCTGGAGCAAGAGGTGCCGGAGAAATTGCAACGGAACGGGGAGATGCTGACCATCAGCCATCTGTATATGGAACGGCGTATGACCCCGCTTAACCTGTGGCTGGAGCAAGCCAGTGCGCAGCAACGACGAGAGGCGATAGAAGAGTACGGCAATGCGGTGAAGCAGCTGGCGGCGGCCAATATCTTCCCCGGCGATATGCTGTATAAAAATTTTGGCGTCACCCGTCACGGGCGGGTGGTGTTCTATGACTACGATGAAATCAGCTATATGACTGAAGTGAACTTCCGCGATATCCCCGCCGCACGCTACCCGGAAGATGAATTAAGCCACGAGCCCTGGTATAGCGTGTCGCCAGAAGACGTGTTTCCGGAAGAGTTTCGTCACTACCTGTGCGCCGATCCGGCCATCGCCACACTGTTTGATGAAATGCACGCGGAGCTGTTTCACGCCGACTTCTGGCGCGGGCTACAGCAGCGTATCCGCGCGGGTCACATTGAAGATGTGTTCGCCTACCGCCGCCGCCAGCGCTTCAGTCAGCGTTATCGTTCACTGCAAACGGCAGGTTAGCGCGATCCGCCGTATTCACGGGTGATCTCTTTCGCCGCTTTGATCACCAGTGCACCGATTTCGGTAACACGGTCGTCGGTAATGCGTGAGATCGGGCCGGAGATGGAAATCGCTGCGAAAGGTTCGCGGTGTTCGTCGTAGATGCAGGCGGCAATGCAACGCAGACCCAGCGCGTGTTCTTCATCATCAAACGAATAACCGGCCTTGCGTACCTGCGCAAGGTTCTCTTTCAGGCTGTGTGGTGACATCAACGTTTTCGGCGTGTAGTGATGTAGCCCCTGACGATGCAGTAGTTCGCTCACCTGCTTATCATCAAGGTTGGCGAGAAATGCCTTACCTGCACCGGAGGCGTGCATCGGCAGTTTGCCGCCAATCGGCGCTGACATGCGCATTAGCTGAGTGCATTGCACCTGATCGATAATCACCGCCTGGTGATCGCTGATGTCTAACACCGCCAGATTCACCGTTTCGCCGGAGGCCTCCATCAGTGTGCGTAGCATCGGATGGACCAGTGCCAGCAGGTTACGGCTTTGCAAAAAGCTACTGCCGACCACAAACGCGTGCGCCCCAATAGTCCACAGCCCTAAATCCCCGACCTGCCGCACAAATCCCTGTTGCTGCATAGTGGTCAACAAGCGATGTGTGGTGGAGTTAGGTAACCCGGCCTGCTGTGCCAGTTCAGTGAGCGCCACATTACCGTGGGACTCAGCAATAAATTCCAGCAGCTTCAGACCACGGGTTAACGACTGAACCTGCCCGGCAGGCGCAGCAGTAGATGCAGCGGCGGCACGCGGCTTCTTGCCGCGTTTCACGACGACGGGGGTGACCATACCTGACTCCTTTTTGCGCATTATGGAAATCATTTTCGTTCTATACCCGTCATACTTCAAGCTGCTTCTGCATTTGTCATCAGACTGAAAATGTCTCACCTGGCATCACTGTTACCCGCACAAAAGTTGTGCCAGTATGACGTGCTGGCAGTGGTGCCTGGGTGAGATGCTGAAGGGGAAGAGTGGTGAGTAACCGGATTGAAGCGCTGCATCAGCAGTTGAAAAAACGCATTATGCTGCTGGATGGCGGCATGGGAACCATGATCCAGAGCTACAGACTGGAAGAAGAGGATTTTCGCGGTGCGCGTTTTGCCGACTGGCCGAGCGATCTCAAAGGCAACAACGATCTGCTGGTGCTGACGAAACCCGAGATGATTAGCGAAATCCACAACGGCTACCTCGCCGCAGGTGCAGATATCCTCGAAACTAACACCTTCAACTCCACCACCATCGCGATGGCCGATTACCAGATGGAATCCCTGTCGGCCGAGATCAACTACGTCGCCGCGAAACTGGCGCGGGCCTGTGCCGACGAGTGGACGGCACGCACCCCGGATCGTCCACGCTATGTCGCAGGTGTGTTAGGGCCCACTAACCGCACCTGCTCCATTTCTCCTGATGTCAACGATCCCGCATTTCGTAATGTCACCTTTAACCAACTGGTGGAAGCTTACCGCGAATCCACCCGCGCGCTGGTGGAGGGGGGCGCTGACATCATCATGATTGAAACGGTGTTCGATACCCTGAATGCCAAAGCGGCGATCTTTGCCGTTAAAGAGGAATTTGAAGCGCTGGGGGTTGAGCTGCCGCTGATGATCTCCGGTACCATCACCGATGCTTCAGGCCGAACGCTCTCTGGCCAGACGACGGAAGCCTTCTATAACTCACTGCGCCACGCGGAACCGCTCTCCTTTGGCCTGAACTGTGCTCTTGGTCCAGACGAGTTACGTCAGTACGTAGCGGAGCTGGCGCGTATTGCCGAAGGGTATGTCACCGCACACCCGAATGCCGGGTTACCCAACGCTTTTGGTGAATACGATCTGGATGCGCAGATCATGGCCGAACAGATTGGTGAATGGGCGCAGGCCGGCTTCCTGAACATTGTCGGCGGCTGCTGCGGTACCACGCCAGAGCATATCGCGGCGATGGCGAAAGCGGTTGAGGGCGTTGCCCCGCGTCCGCTACCAACGCTGCCCGTTGCCTGCCGCCTTGCCGGGCTGGAGCCGCTGAACATCAGCGCAGAAAGCCTGTTTGTCAACGTGGGGGAACGGACTAACGTCACCGGCTCGGCGAAATTTAAACGACTGATCAAAGAAGAAAAGTATAACGAAGCGCTGGAAGTGGCTTTGCAACAGGTGCAAAGCGGCGCACAGATTATTGATATTAATATGGATGAGGGGATGCTCGACGCTGAAGCAGCGATGGTGCGTTTTCTCAACCTGATTGCCGGGGAACCGGATATTGCGCGTGTGCCCATTATGATCGACTCCTCGAAATGGGAGGTGATCGAGAAAGGTCTGCAATGTATCCAGGGCAAGGGCATCGTTAACTCGATCTCCATGAAAGAGGGCGTCGATCAGTTCCTGCGTCATGCCCGCCTGGTGCGGCGTTACGGTGCGGCAATGGTGGTGATGGCCTTTGATGAAGTGGGCCAGGCGGATACCCGTGCGCGTAAAATCGAGATCTGCCGCCGCGCCTACAAGCTGCTGACGGAAGAGGTCGGCTTCCCGCCGGAAGATATTATTTTTGACCCGAATATCTTCGCGGTCGCCACCGGCATTGAAGAGCACAACAACTACGCGATGGACTTTATCGGCGCCTGTGAAGACATCAAACGCGAACTGCCGCATGCGATGATTTCGGGCGGGGTGTCCAACGTGTCGTTTTCCTTCCGGGGTAACGACCCGGTGCGTGAAGCGATTCACGCGGTCTTCCTCTACCACGCTATCCGTAACGGCATGGATATGGGGATCGTGAATGCCGGGCAGCTGGCAATCTATGACGACCTGCCTGCCGACCTGCGTGATGCGGTAGAGGACGTGGTGCAAAACCGTCGCGACGACGGCACCGAACGTCTGCTGGAGCTGGCAGAGAAATATCGTGGCAGCAAAGCCGATGATGACAGCACCAAACCGCAGGCCGAATGGCGCAGCTGGGACGTGGCAAAACGCCTGGAATACTCGCTGGTTAAAGGGATTACCGAATTTATTGAAGTCGATACGGAAGCCGCACGCCTGTTGGCCGCCCGTCCGATCGAAGTGATTGAAGGGCCACTGATGGCCGGTATGAACGTGGTCGGTGACCTGTTTGGCGAGGGTAAAATGTTTCTGCCACAGGTGGTGAAATCAGCGCGTGTGATGAAACAGGCGGTGGCCTGGCTGGAACCCTATATTGAAGCCAGCAAAGAGAAGGGCAGCACCAACGGTAAAATCGTTCTGGCGACGGTAAAAGGCGATGTGCACGATATCGGCAAAAATATCGTTGGCGTGGTGTTGCAGTGTAATAATTACGAAATCATTGACCTGGGCGTGATGGTGCCCAGCGATAAGATCCTGAAAACCGCCCGCGAACACAACGCCGATATTATCGGCCTGTCTGGCCTGATCACCCCGTCACTGGACGAGATGGTCAACGTGGCGAAAGAGATGGAGCGCCAGGGCTTTACAATACCGCTGTTGATTGGTGGGGCTACCACGTCTAAAGCGCACACTGCGGTAAAAATCGAACAGAATTACAGCGGCCCGACGGTATATGTGCAGAACGCCTCGCGCACCGTGGGCGTGGTCTCTGCGCTGCTGTCTGCGACCCAGTACGATGACTTTGTCACCCGCACCCGCAAAGAGTACGACACCGTACGTATTCAGCATGCCCGTAAAAAACCGCGTACGCCGCCGGTGACTTTACAGGTGGCACGTGACAACGATTTTTCCTTCGACTGGGAGAATTACACACCACCGAGAGCACACAGGCTGGGTGTGAGCGAAGTGAGTGCTAACATCGAAACGCTGCGCAACTATATCGACTGGACGCCATTCTTTATGACCTGGTCGCTGGCCGGCAAATATCCGCGCATTCTGGAAGATGAGGTGGTCGGTGAAGAAGCCAAACGGCTGTTCGCCGATGCCAACGCGATGCTGGATCAGCTAAGCCGCGACGGTTCACTCAATCCGCGCGGTGTAGTGGGCATTTTCCCGGCGAACCGCGTCGGGGATGATATCGAAATTTACAGCGACGAATCGCGTACTGAAATTTTGCAAGTGAGTCATCACTTACGCCAGCAGACCGAAAAAAAGGGCTTTGCTAACTATTGTCTCGCCGATTTTGTCGCGCCGAAGTCGAGCGGTAAAGCCGACTATCTGGGCGCATTTGCCGTCACCGCAGGCCTCGAAGAAGATGCCCTGGCAGACGCCTGGGATGCACAGCACGACGACTACAACAAAATCATGGTCAAAGCATTGTCAGATCGCCTGGCGGAAGGTTTTGCCGAATATCTGCATGAGCGGGTGCGTAAAGTGATATGGGGCTTTGCCGCCACGGAAAACCTCAGCAACGACGAGTTGATTCGGGAAAACTACCAGGGGATCCGTCCTGCGCCTGGCTACCCTGCCTGCCCGGAGCACACGGAGAAAGCCACCATCTGGGAACTGCTCGATGTGGAATCCCACACCGGAATGAAACTGACGGAGTCCTTCGCCATGTGGCCGGGGGCGGCGGTGTCCGGCTGGTACTTCAGCCATCCGGAGAGTAAATACTTTGCCGTGGCCCAGCTACAGCGTGACCAGATTGAAGACTACGCCCGGCGTAAAGGGATGTCGGTCACCGACGTTGAACGCTGGTTAGCGCCTAATCTGGGATATGACGCTGATTAAAAACGTGTTCATTGCTCTTCATTGAGAATTGATAAGGTAATCATCGGCTAAACTAACACTATCAGCACAGCGGATGTTGTTACTGCTGTGCATAGTCAGTCTTTCTGAGTGATGAGGTCGATATCTGTGTTAACCCTGCTTAATCTTCTTTCTGCCGTGGCGTTGCTGGTGTGGGGGACGCACATCGTGCGTACCGGCATTATGCGCGTCTACGGTGCCGATCTGCGGCGGGTACTCAGCCGCAGCGTGGCAAAAAAACCGATGGCGTTTCTGGCGGGCATTGGTGTTACCGCCCTGGTGCAGAGCAGCAATGCCACCACCATGCTGGTGACGTCATTTGTCGCCCAGGAGCTGGTGGGGCTGACACCTGCGCTGGTGATCATCCTCGGTGCGGATGTCGGTACGGCGCTGATGGCGCGTATCCTCACGTTTGATCTCTCCTGGCTGTCGCCGTTGTTTATCTTCTTTGGCGTGGTGTTTTTCCTTGGCCGCAAACAGACCCGTGCGGGGCAGATAGGGCGTGCCAGCATCGGGCTGGGGTTAATTCTTCTGGCCTTACAGCTGATTGTTGCTGCTGCCACGCCGATCACCCAGGCCGCCGGGGTAAAAGTGCTGTTCTCATCACTGACCGGTGATGTGATGCTTGATTCACTGATCGGTGCGCTGTTCGCGATTATCAGCTATTCCAGCCTCGCGGCCGTTCTGCTGACCGCCACGCTGACGGCCACCGGGGTGATCTCCTTCAAAGTCGCCCTCTGTCTGGTGGTTGGGGCTAACCTCGGCAGTGGGCTGCTGGCGATGCTGAATAACAGCGCGTCGAACGCTTCCGGCAAACGGGTGGCGCTCGGCAGCCTGCTGTTTAAATTTATCGGCTCGCTGCTGGTGCTGCCGTTTATTGAGCCGCTGGCGGGATGGCTGGAGAAATTGCCGGTCAACGACGAAGAGTTAGTGATTTTCTTCCATGTGTTTTACAACCTGATCCGCTGCGTTGTCATGGTGCCCTTTGCCGAACCGATGGCTGCGCTGTGTCGTCGGCTGATCCGTGAGGAGCCGGAAACCGACCTGCGTCTGAAGCCACGCCATCTTGATCCCGGCTCACTGGATACGCCTGCGCTGGCGCTGGCTAATGCCTCACGTGAAACCCTGCGAATGGGGGATGTGATGGAACAAATGCTGGCGACCTTTAGCAAAGTTGTGCACGGTGAACTGCGGGAAGATCGCGAAATTCGCAAGTTGGATGATGATGTCGATGTGTTGTACACCGCCATCAAACTCTATCTGGCACAGATGCCAAAAGAAGACCTGCCGGAAGAGGATTCACGGCGCTGGGCAGAAATTATTGAGATGGCCCTGAACCTGGAGCAGGCCGGAGATATTCTTGAACGGATGAGTGGCGATGTGGCCGATAAATCACTGGCCGCGCGGCGCGCATTCTCGGTGGAAGGTTTACAGGAGCTGGATGCTCAGTTAGAGCTGCTGACCAACAACCTGCGCCTGAGCCTGTCGGTATTTTTATCCCGCGACATGACCAGTGCGAAACGCCTGCGTCGTTCCAAGCACCGTTTTCGCATCACCAACCGTCGCTACTCGCATGCTCATGTTGATCGTCTGCATCAGCATAATGTTCAGAGCATCGAAACCAGTTCGCTGCATCTGGGGTTACTGGGGGATATGAAGCGCCTTAACTCTCTGTTCTGCGCGGTGGCATACAGCGTGCTGGAGCAGGCGGATGATGACAGAGATGATGAGGAAAGTAGCAGAGTCAGGAAGGTGTAGGGGCCAGGCACGCCTGACCCGCTACGAATGTTAAAACAAACCCCAACAGCAGGTTATTTTTTCTTAATCGCTTTGCCAGACCAGTAACCCGCCAGCAGTGACCCGGACAGGTTATGCCACACGGAGAACAGCGCGCCTGGCAATGCTGCCAGTGGGGAAAAGTACATTTTCCCCAGCGCCGCGGCCAGACCGGAGTTCTGCATGCCCACTTCCAGCGCCAGCGTGCGGCAGGTGGATTCGTCGAAGCCAAACAGCTTGCCGCCCCAGTAGCCGCCCAGCAGACCAATGGCGTTATGCAGGATCACAGCGACAATCACCATCAGCCCCACTGAACCGATAAAGCCCTGGCTGCCTGCCACCACCGCACTGATGATCAACAGAATGCAGACCATGGAAAATGCAGGCAGGTAAGGCTCTACGCGTTTCACCAGGCCGTTCATGGTGTGGTGGATCACCAGGCCGAGGCTGATCGGCACGACGACAATTTTCACAATACTCAGCAGCATGCCCACCACATCCACCTGAATATGGGTATCGACATAGAATTTAGTCAGCAGCGGCGTAGCGAAGACCCCCACCAGCGCCGACACGGAGGAGATGGTTACGGACAGGGCAACATCGCCCTTGGCCAGATAGATCATCACGTTAGAGGCGGTCCCGCTGGCCACGCTGCCCACCAGAATCATACCTGCTGCCAGGTCAGGCGGCATATGGAACAGCTTTGCCAGGCCCCAGGCTGCCAGTGGCATCACCAGATAGTGCAGGAAGGTACCGGCAATCACCGGTGCCGGGCGGGTCAGTACCCGTTTGAAATCGCCGACGTTTAGCGTCACACCCATACCGAACATAATCAGCATCAGCAGGTAAGGCACATAAGGTCCCATGCCGGTGAAGGTCGTGGGCGTGTAATACGCGGCAACAGAGAGCAGGACTGCCCAGAGAGGAAACAGTCGGGTAACAGTGGCGAGCATAGAGAGACTTCCTTTTTAGAATCGCATTTTTTCTTTCAGCGAGTATGCAGATGATGCCAAATTGCCATAGCAAAACAACGCTCATCCCGAAGGATAAGACGTCGAAGATCATAGCATTAAAAATGGGGTGAAAAGTCAGCAAGTTCCGGCGGATATAAAGCAGAAAACCCCACCGGAGTGGGGTTCAGGCAGCACAGCATACTTCTTCTGCCGCCGACGAAAAAACCGGGCAAGGCCCGGTTTCATCATCATTCAAACAGGTTGCGGTGCAGCGTTTGGACAATTTTCTCTGCATCCTGTCCAGGGACAAGGAAGCAGAGATTGTAGCTGCTGGCACCGTAACAGATCATGCGCAGATTGAACGGCTCCAGCACGCCAAACACTTCTTTGCCCACGCCACAGGCCTGAGAAAGTTTGTTGCCGATAATCGCAACCAGCGCGAGATTCTCTTCCACTTCTACCCGGCACAGGGAGGAGAGTTCCGTCAGCAACGCCTGTGTCAGCAGGCTTTCTCCGGTCGAGGTTGAACCGGTGGTATCCAGCGTCAGCGCCACGCTCACTTCAGAGGTGGTGATCAGGTCAACGGAGATATTGTGACGCGCCAGAATGTTGAAGACTTCGGCAAGGAACCCGCGTGCATGCAGCATATTCAGGCTGTGCAGCGTCAGCAGCGTCTGTTTACGGCGCAACGCAAGGGCGCGGAACAGCGGCGGGTTCTCGGTTTTATTGCACACCATGGTGCCACCGGCTGACGGATCTTTGCTGGAACCGACAAACACCGGAATATCACTGCGGACCGCAGGCAACAGCGTCGCCGGATGCAGCACTTTCGCGCCAAATGTCGCCATTTCAGCAGCTTCTTCGAAGGTGATCTCATCGATACGATGGGCAGTATGCACCACGCGCGGATCGGTGGTGTAGATACCCGGCACGTCAGTCCAGATATCAATGCGGCTGGCATGCAGCGCTTCACCCAGCAGGGCAGCCGTATAGTCACTGCCGCCACGGCCTAGCGTGGTGGTGCGGCCCTGTGCTTCACTCCCGATAAAGCCCTGTGTCACCACCAGCGCTTCGTCAGTGCGGGATTTCAGCTGGGTGTTAACCAGTTCGTTCAGCAGCGTGACGTTTGGTTCTGCGCGGCCAAAGCGGTCGTTAGTGCGCATCACTTTACGCACATCGAACCACTCTGCGGCGACCTGACGCTGGCGCAGGATCTCAACAAACAGCAGGGTGGACATCAGTTCACCGTGGCTGACCAGTTCATCGGTCAGGGCGGTAGAGGGCGACAGTGCTGCCGCTTCGGACAGCATACTGATGTTGTCCAGCATGCGGTCGATTTCGTCACGGATGACCGTCGGTTGATCCAGTGCGTCAATGATCGCGTACTGAATACGGCGAATGTCGTCGAGCAGGGAAGCACGCTGTTTTGGCTGCTGGCCTTCAGCCAGCGCAACCAGCAGATTGGTCACACCCGCAGAGGCGGATAAGACAACCAGACGCACATCGGGATTGGACAGCACCACATCAGCGCTGCGGTTCATAGCGGTAAAGTCGGCCACACTGGTGCCGCCAAATTTCGCCACGATCAGATTTTGAGACATTACGATGACTACCTTCGTGTCAGGATTTATTCCATCAGCTTGGCACAAGGGAAGGAGCACAACAGGGGAGGACGTAGAATGAAGGCTACGAGTCACCCAGAAGCGCCCCACCTCGCCGCCCGACTACCGGACGTTGCTGGTGACAACCCAGAGGATTCAGCCCCTGCGGTCGATACGCCCCACTCCGCGTGGTTGATACCTCGGCGTCGCTCCCCATCATGCATTATCAAAGGATTCGGTTCCTCCAATACACTGCCTGGGCGACGCGCCTCTTCTGGCTTACACATTGCGTAAGTTGCGCATAGAAATATCGGGTTATGGCGCGGCTGTCAACGCTTGTCGGCTAATGATTATTCATTTTCGTTATACCCGGGAAGGTATCACTCGTGCTAATCACTTTTGGATCAAAAATCATCGTTTAGACCATAAGCGTCAATTCTTATAAGCACGGTCCGGGCTATAATTTTTTCTCGTAAAAGGGTATGAATAGTCATACTGAAACCCTCCATGCGAATCATTCGCACTGGCGGAGACAAAATCGTGGCGGGATGATAGCTGTAACCTGTTGCAGGAAGAGGGGAGCCGAACGCCCGTAACAGGTAATATATCGTCCGGTCTGAATGACAGTTCTTAAATAAAAAGAGTGTGTTGCTATGAAAAATATCAATCCGACACAAACCGCTGCCTGGCAGGCGCTGCTTCAGCATTTTGAACAAATGAAAGATGTGCAAATTGCTGACCTGTTCGCCAAAGATGCCAACCGGTTTGCTGCCTTCTCTGCCACGTTCGACGATCAGATGCTGGTGGATTTCTCCAAAAACCGCATCACCAGCGAAACCCTGGAAAAACTGCAGGCGCTGGCTAAAGAGACCGATCTGCAGGGCGCGATCAAATCCATGTTCTCCGGCGAGAAAATCAACCGTACTGAAGATCGTGCCGTACTGCACGTGGCGCTGCGTAACCGTAGCAACACGCCAATCGTCGTCGACGGTAAAGATGTGATGCCGGAAGTGAACGCGGTGCTGGAGAAGATGAAAGGTTTCTCTGAGCGCATCATCGGCGGTGAGTGGAAAGGCTTTACCGGGAAACCGATCACTGACGTGGTAAACATCGGTATCGGCGGTTCGGACCTGGGGCCGTTTATGGTCACCGAAGCGTTGCGTCCGTATAAAAATCATCTGAATATGCACTTCGTTTCTAACGTTGACGGCACCCATATTGCTGAAACGCTGAAAACACTGAGCCCGGAAACCACCCTGTTCCTGGTGGCGTCAAAAACCTTCACCACGCAGGAAACCATGACCAACGCCCACAGCGCGCGTGACTGGTTCCTGACCTCGGGTCATCAGGAGGATGTGGCGAAGCACTTTGCCGCGCTGTCGACCAACGGTAAAGCGGTGGCAGAGTTCGGTATCGACACCGCTAACATGTTCGAGTTCTGGGATTGGGTGGGGGGGCGTTATTCTCTGTGGTCAGCGATTGGTCTGTCGATCATCCTCTCTATCGGTTTCGACAACTTCGAGAAGCTGCTGGACGGTGCCCACGCCATGGATCGCCATTTTGCGGATACCCCGGAAGAGAAAAACCTGCCGGTTCTGCTGGCGCTGATCGGCATCTGGTACAACAACTTCTTCGGCGCAGAAACCGAAGCGATCCTGCCTTACGATCAGTATATGCATCGCTTTGCTGCTTACTTCCAGCAGGGCAACATGGAGTCTAACGGCAAATATGTGGACCGTGCCGGTAACCCGGTCTCTTACCAGACTGGCCCGATTATCTGGGGCGAGCCAGGCACCAATGGTCAGCACGCGTTCTACCAGTTGATCCACCAGGGTACCAAGCTGGTGCCATGCGACTTTATCGCGCCAGCGGTATCGCATAACAAACTGGGCGATCACCACAGTAAGCTGCTGTCTAACTTCTTTGCTCAGACGGAAGCTCTGGCGTTTGGTAAAGCACGTGATGTTGTGGAAAAAGAGTTCGCGGATGCCGGCCTGGACGCGAAAGCCGTTGAGCACGTGGTGCCGTACAAAGTGTTTGAAGGCAACCGTCCAACCAACTCCATCCTGCTGCGTGATATCACCCCGTACAGCCTCGGTGCGCTGATTGCACTGTATGAGCACAAAATCTTCACCCAGGGCGTGATCCTCAACATCTTCACCTTCGATCAGTGGGGCGTGGAGCTGGGCAAACAGCTGGCTAACCGCATCCTGCCAGAACTGGCGAGTGGCGAACCGGTCAGCAGTCATGACAGCTCGACGAATGGTCTGATTAATCGCTATAAATCCTGGCGTTAATCTACCCGCCTGGGCGAGGCACGCCTCGCCCAGGGCAGGCGTTTCTGACCCCTGCGATGCTCTATGCGGCCCCCAGTTTCTGGGGGTTTTTTATTTTCTGGAAATAACTGGACCTGGTTGACAGCGCGCCCTTTCTCTTAACAGCCGCGTACAGGCGTTGGCAGCCTGTAGGCACTCTGATTACACGGCTATTTTTCACCCCAAAGATGAATAAAGTGGCCGTAAGGAGGGTGGGCATAATCCTAAAAATCACGTAAACCGTACCAATTTGAGACAGATAATTCTTAAATAAACGCTCGTTAAAACCTAATAAATGTTAAGAACTAATTTGTTATTTAATTGATTTTTATCGTTTTGCTGTCGATATTTTGTCATTTACTACCGCTACGTCATTATTCCCCTCGCTGCATCCCTTTTTCAACTTTTCATATCGATAATAAAGTGATTATTGGCATTAAACGCTGTATAAATGCGTTTGGTAGGTAAAAATATCTTAATACACCACATTTTCAGTCTTTTATCATCGCTGTATCTCTTGCTTCGACACCTCGCCCGATGCGCTGCTTTCTGGAAATTAATTCCCCATACTGGAGTCGCCAGGTGCCATCCAGGCCCGGGCATCCATTCATTTAATGAAGGGAAAGTGTGATGAAAAAAGTCATATGGGCTACTGCAGCCATAGTGTACTTAGCGAGTGCAACAGGCGCGTTTGCCGCCGTTGAAGCCACTGGTGCGCCAGAGGTTGAAACGGGTGCGGCTGCTGGTGCTGAAGCAGGTGCGATGTCAACCGGTGTCACCACCGCTGTTGGTATTGGCGCTGTTGGCGCACTGGCTGGCGTGGTGCTGGCAGCAAGCAGCGGTGGAAATGGTTCTAATACCGGAACAACGACCACCACCACCACAAGTACAACCCGCTAAGTTCAAAAATTAATCATAACCACACATTTGTGTGGTTATTTTCAGCCTTGTTCTACTTTGCTCAGGGACACACACAGTTGCGAAACCTACCACTTCTGCTGCTCTGCCTGCTGCTTCAGGCCTGTACACAAACGCAAAAAGGATTGGGTGAAACCGTCAAGCTGGCTTTTCTTGGCGTCGACGACATCCAGATGACTAACGAACAAATCGACACGATGCCTTACGCCAGCATGTATCTGCGCGTCAACGGCGGCCAGCAAATCTTTGTGGTGCTGGGCTTCAACGAAAATGGTCAGCAAAAGTGGATCACCCGCGATAAAGCCATGGTGGTCACTCAGCATGGTCGTCTGGTGAAAACGCTCGGCCTGGCAGATAACCTCAACGGTGTCAGTAACCTGGATAACGATCCGCTGCGAGATGCCCTGCATCTGACCGATGGCGCGAGCTGGACCCGCACCCTGCGCTGGACCGAGGGCGGTAAGCCGGAGGCGGGCACGGCGGTTTCCCACTTCTCGCGCCAGAAGGATGAAGTACTGCAACTGGCGGGTCAGTCGGTGGCATGCCGCGTCTGGCAGGAAGAGGCGTCGATAGCGGAAAGTGGCGAATCCTGGCGTAATACCTTCTGGGTGGATATCTCCACCGGGCAGGTGCGCCAGTCACTGCAAATGCTGGGGGCAGACTATATCCCTGTTGAATCCACCATCCTGAAGCCTGCGAAATCATGAAAAAAATAACCATTATTCTCGCAGGCATAGTGGCATCACTGTCGCTGCACGCCCAGGCCGATGGTCGGGTCAATGTCTTTTACCCTGGACAGACACAACCGGTAGTGATCAGCGGAGCGGCCAATCTGGCGCAACTGGTGACCAACCCGGCACTGACGCAGAAAACCTGGTGGCCGGGAACGGTGATCGGCGAAAAACTGGCGACGGCCGTGGCGGTACAGCAGCAACAGCAGCTGCTGACACGCTTGCAGGCATGGCGCGATGAACTCAAAAGTGACGGTGACGGTGAACAGGCCGCCGTGGTGGAAAACGTCCGTCAGCAGATTGCCGGAATGAAAGTCACAGGGCGTCAGATCGTGAATCTGGACCCGGACTGGGTGCGTTTACGACCGCAGGCTAACCGCACGCTGGAAGGGGAATACAGCCTCTATACCCTGGCAGAACCCACTTCCATTACGCTGGCTGGCGTGGTGGAAAATGCTGGAAAAACACCGTGGGCAGCAGGACGATCTGTGGTTGAGTATCTTGATGCGCACCCGCGAAGGGAAGGCGGTGAACGCAACAACGCGCAGGTGATCTCTCCGGCAGGCGAGGTGACAGAAGTGCCGGTGGCGTACTGGAACCGTCGTCACTATGAGCCGCAGCCGGGCAGCATCCTGTTTGTGGGCTTCTCTTCCTGGACGCTGCCGAGCGCCTATGCCGATCTTAACCAGCAGATCGTTTCTGTTCTGACGCACCGGATCCCTGACTGATGAAAAAACGTTATCTTCTCAGCCTGCTGTCACTCTCTGTCGCCTGTGCCTGTCAGGTTCAGGCTGCCGGTTATCCGGACCCGATTGGCCCGTCACAGTCTGACTTCGGTGGCGTCGGCCTGATGCAGGTACCGACTGCGCGTATGGCCAAAGAGGGCGAGTTCAGCCTTAACTATCGTTATAACGATCAGTATCACTTCTACTCCTCCTCGGTGCAGCTGTTCCCGTGGCTGGAAGCGACCATCCGCTACACCGATGTGAAAACGCGTGAGTACAGTGCGGTGTCGAGCTTCTCGGGAGATCAAACCTACAAAGACAAAGCCTTCGACCTCAAACTGCGCCTGTGGGAAGAGGGCTTCTGGCTACCGGAAGTCTCCGTGGGGACACGTGATCTCGGCGGTACGGGCCTGTTTGACAGTGAATATCTGGTTGCCACCAAAGCCTGGGGGCCATTTGATTTCACCCTCGGTATGGGCTGGGGCTATATCGGTAACAGCGGCACGGTGAAAAATCCGTTCTGCTCCGCCAGTGAAAAATATTGCTACCGCACCGAGGGTAGCGGCACCGCCGGTTCCGTCAGCGGTAGCGATATGTTCAAAGGGCCGACCGCTATCTTCGGCGGGATTGAATATCAGACGCCGTGGCAGCCGCTGCGCCTGAAAATGGAGTACGAAGGTAACGACTATCAGGATGATTTCGCCGGTCGTCTCGAGCAGAAGAGCAAGTTTAACGTCGGGGCGATCTATCGCATTACAGACTGGGCAGATGTGAACGTCAGCTACGAGCGTGGCAACACCTTTATGGCAGGCTTCACCCTGCGCACTAACTTCAACGATCTGCATCAGACCCAGCGTGATACGCCGAAACCGGAATATAACCCGCAGCCGCAGGAGCGCTTCCTCGATCCAACGGTGACGGCCAATCAGTTGACCGATCTGAAATACAACGCCGGGCTGAATGCACCAAGTATTCAGGTAGAAGGCAGCACGCTATACGTGAGCGGTGAGCAGGCGAAATATCGCGATACCACCCGCGGCGTTGATCGCGCCAACATCATCATGGTGAACCACCTGCCAGAGGGGATTGATACCCTGAAGGTGACGCAGACGCGCAGCCATATGCCGCAGGTGACGACGGAGACTAATGTGGCAAGTCTGCAACGTCAGCTGGCGGGATACCCGCTGGGGCGTGAAGAGACGCTACAGCAGCAACGTGTCAATCCGGTTGACCCGGGGCGCACCGAACAGGGCTTCTTTATCGATGGCGATCGCCTGAACTACAGTTTGTCGCCAGTGCTCAATCAGTCAGTCGGTGGCCCGGAAAGCTTCTACCTGTATCAGCTGGGCGTGATGGCGAATGCCAGCTTCTGGCTGACGGATCATTTGCTGGTCGATGGCAGCCTGTTCGGCAACCTTGCCAATAATTATGACAAGTTCAACTACAACGGCGCACCGGCAGACTCCACGCTTCCCCGCGTACGTACCCATATTCGCGACTACGTTGAAAATAACGTTTACGTGAATAACCTGCAGGCCAACTACATGCGTGAACTCGGCAACGGCTTCTATGGTCAGGTGTATGGCGGGTATCTGGAAACCATGTACGGCGGAGCGGGGGGCGAAGTATTGTACCGCCCACTGGATTCCAGCTGGGCGATTGGCGTGGATGCGAACTACGTCAAACAGCGTGACTGGGACAATATGATGAAGTTCAACGACTATTCGGCGAAGGTGGGCAATATTACCGGATACTGGCAGCCGTGGTTCATGCGTAATGTTCTGGTGAAAGCCAGCGTCGGGCAATATCTGGCTGAAGACAAAGGGGTTACCGTTGACGTTTCGAAACGCTTTGACAGCGGGATTATCGTGGGCGCTTACGCCACGAAAACCAACGTCTCAGCAGAAGAGTATGGCGAAGGCGATTTCACCAAAGGCTTCTACATCTCCGTACCGATGGATGTCTTTAGTGTTTCACCAACCCGTGGTCGTGCGCAGGTCAACTGGACGCCGCTGACGCGTGATGGCGGCCAGATGCTGGGCCGTAAATACCAGCTGTACGATATGACAACCGATCGCGACCGCAATTACCGTTAACCGCCGGGCCAGGCATGCCTGGCCCCTACGAAATGTAAGGGTCGGGCACGCCCGGCCCGCAGCCAGTACAATGCATGCGTTATCCATCATCGAAATGTTGTGATCTGCATCACGCTCAAGCATATTGTTATCCGTCGGCATTCACGACGGATAACAATGACTTTGAGGCACACCATGACGTCCCAGGAACGTAACACGCCCGCCACCCGGCTGGCCTTTGCCCTGCAAATGGTATTAAACACAGGCCTGATCGTGCTGGCCTGTATTCTGATCATCTTTCTTGGTAAAGAGACCATCCATCTTGGTAACGTGCTGCTGAATACCGGAGAGCAGACATCGTCTTATCTGCTGATCGAAGGTATCGTGATCTACTTCCTCTATTTTGAGTTTATCGCACTGATCATTAAGTATTTTCAGTCAGGCTATCACTTCCCGCTGCGCTACTTTGTCTACATCGGGATCACGGCGATCATTCGTCTGATTATCGTCGACCATAAAAACCCGTTCGATACCCTGGCCTACGCCATTGCCATTCTCATCCTGGTTATCACCCTTTGGCTGGCGAACAGCAACCGCCTGAAGCGGGAATAACTCGCCAAACCAGCCACAAAATCGTGGCTTTTTGCCGAGCTTTGATAGGTTTGCCGCCAGGGTCTGCGTTACACTGACGCATCGAAGATTTTGCGGAGAAGTGTTATGGCTGAGAACGCGCTGTCGCTATTGCGCGCGATCAACTGGCTACCAGATTCATCACCCCTGTTAACCGCCCCCCTGCTGGACTGGCTGCTGGAAGTCGATTCCATGACCCGTCGTTTTGAGCGTCACTGCCAACAGGTGACGGTTAACCTGCTGCGTGAAGGATTTGTCAGTGCCCAGGACGCAGCAGAGGATATCGCCCTGCTGCCAACAGAACCACGTTACTGGTTGCGGGAAATCGAACTGTGCGGTGACGGGGTTCCCTGGCTGGTGGCGCGCACGCTGGTCCCGGAGTCGACCCTGAACGGCCCGGAGCAGAAGCTGCAACAGCTGGGCACCGTCCCTCTGGGTCGTTACCTGTTTGCCACGTCTACCTTAACGCGTGATTTTATTGATGTCGGCCACAGTGCTGAACTGTGGGGGCGGCGTTCACGCCTGCGTTTATCGGGCAAGCCGCTATTATTGACCGAACTGTTTTTACCCGCTTCCCCGCTCTATGCCAGCGTGGCGGCAGAAGGGGGACAGTAGCGTGGAGAGAAGTCTGCAAATGAGTAAGCTTTCGGCCTATAGCCGTCTGATGCGTATTGATAAACCGATTGGTTCGTTGCTGCTGCTGTGGCCAACGCTTTGGGCGCTCTGGCTGGCTGGCATGAGCATCCCGCCGCTCAATGTGCTGCTGGTCTTTGTGCTGGGCGTATTTTTTATGCGTGCAGCAGGTTGTGTGGTCAATGATTTTGCTGACCGCAAAATCGATGGTTTTGTGAAGCGTACCCGGGAGCGCCCGCTCCCCAGCGGTGCGGTGACCACGCTAGAGGCAAAACTGCTGTTCGCCGGGCTGGTACTGGTTTCCTTTGGGCTGGTGCTGACCATGAATAACATGACCATCTGGCTGTCGCTTGGTGGGTTGGGGCTGGCCTGGCTCTATCCGTTTATGAAACGTTACACGCATCTGCCGCAGGTGGTGCTCGGGGCGGCGTTTGGCTGGGCTATTCCGATGGGCTGGGCGGCGGTAAGTGAAACGGTCCCATTAACCTGCTGGCTGCTGTTCCTGGCGAATATTTGCTGGACGGTGGCGTACGACACGCTTTATGCGATGGTTGATCGTGATGATGATTTGAAAATCGGCGTGAAATCCACCGCCATTCTGTTTGGACGTTTCGATAAGCTGATTGTGGGGCTGTTACAGCTGGCAACGCTTGGCCTGATGACGCTGGTGGGCTGGCAACTGCATCTCAGCGGCGTATTCTATTGGGCGGTGCTGGTGGCGGGTGTGTTTTTTGTCCATCAGCAGAAGCTGATTGCCGGACGTCAGCGCGATCGCTGTTTCCAGGCCTTCCTGAATAATAACTGGGTAGGGTTGGTGCTGTTCGTTGGCGTGGTACTGGGGATCGGATAAAACGCGTAGGGGCCGATCATCTGTTTCGATCGGCCCACCACACTGACATCAATCGTGCTCTACGGCACTCTCAATGGTCATTCTCACATCCTGAGTTATCAGCTCTGCCAGCAGTTGATAAACCTGCTGTGTCTGCTCAACCTGAGCATCACCGGAATCGCTGATATAGCCTTCATCACGCAGCGTTAACACCAGCGATGTAAACACCGCTTTGTCGAAGAACTCCGGCGCGTTAATACCATGCAGCACGGACAGACGCTGTGCCATGGTACGGCTCTCTTTTTCCAGCGTGCCACGGTTAATTGCGGGTTTCGCGCTGAGGATAGAGAAGGTAATCGAGTAACGTTGCAGGGTTTCGCGCACGCCGGCAGCCAGCAGTTGCAGGGTACGGAAACGACCGGCACTCAGACGCAGACTACTCTCTTCAGCAATCAACAGCCCCTGACGGGCCATTTCAGCCACCAGTGAGTCGAGTACCTGGCCCAGTTCATCGGTGCTCCAGCGCAGGAAAAGCTCACTCTTCAGCATTGGGTAGATCACCGTGACCTGGCGCAGAAGCTCGGCGCGGGTGATTTCACGGTGCTGCATCAGAATGGCGGCAATCAGCGACGGCATCACCAGCATGTGATGAATGTTGTTGCGATAGTAGGTCATCAGCACGGCCTGCTCACGCGGCAGTACCACGATCTCGCCGATGCTATCCTGCTCCAGCTCGAATTTGTTCATGCTCAGCGCATGTTCCAGCAGTGCCTCTGGCGTCATATCCGGCACGGTGGAATCAGGCGAGTACGGCACATTGCGCAGCAGTTGCACATAACAGTCGAGCTGTTCGGTCAGCTGCTCGCGGGTCATCGAACGCTGGCGTGATGCCAGCAGCGCAGTCACACACAGGTTCATGGCATTGGCTGCCCCTGCATTGTTAATCCGCACCATGACTTTCTGCGCGATGTCGTTCACGGCCGGGGTTAACCAGGCTGGACGCTGAGCTTCAATAGGATCGATAGCCTCACGCCACTCTGGTACCTGCTGATTCAGATACGCGACCAGCGGCAGCGGCTCACCAAAGTTCACATAGCCCTGACCGAGATTACGCAGCTTACGCAGCCCGCGCACCATCGACATAAAGCCTTCTTTCTCTTTGGTCGCACCGCGCAGCTCTTTGGCGTAAGTTCCCACTTCCATCACGTGTTCGTAACCGATGTAAATCGGTACCAGCGTAATAGGGCGGTTACCTCCACGCAGCATCGCCTGAATCGTCATCGACAGGGTGCCGGTTTTCGGATCCAGCAGGCGGCCTGTACGTGAACGGCCGCCTTCCACGAAGTATTCGACGGAATAGCCACGGGTGAACAGCTCACCAAGGTATTCACGGAACACCGTGGAGTAGAGCTTATTGCCCTTGAAGGTACGACGAATAAAGAAAGCGCCCAGGCGACGGAAAATCGGGCCCGCTGGCCAGAAGTTCAGGTTGATCCCGGCTGCAATATGCGGCGGCACCAGACCCTGGTGATACAGCACATAGGAGAGCAGCAGGTAGTCCATATGGCTGCGATGGCAGGGCACGTAGACAATCTCATGTCCGTCCTGTGCCAGCTGGCGCACGCGCTCACCGCCGTTAACGTTAATCCCCTGATACAGCTTGCTCCAGGTCCAACCCATGATACGGTCGGTCAGACGAATCGCTTCGTAAGAGAAGTCAGCGGCGATCTCTTCCATCAGCTCAACGGCATTCTGCTGGGCTTTTTCATGGGAGATTTTTTTGCTGCGTGCTTCGTCTTCAACCGCTTTGGCGATCGCTTTAGACTGCAACAGCTTGTTGAACAAGTCCTGGCGCACAGGCAGACGCGGCCCCACGGCCGCTAAACGCTGGCGGGCAAAGTGCATACGCGCCACACGGGCCAGCTTCTGCGCGATGATTTTATCTGTACCGTGCTCGGTGGCCATATGGCGCAGCGATACCATCGGTGAGAAGCGCACAAAACTGTCACGTCCCAGCCAGATGACGGCAAAGAATTTCTGGATACCATTCAACATGCGCAGATGCGGCTGTTCGTCACCCTGTACCTCACGGCCCGGCGCACGACCAAACATCACTGATACCGGCACCATTTGCACATCCAGATCGGGATGATTGCGGTGCAGATCGAGATAATCGTGGAACAGCTTGACCGACTCAAGATTCGGAACAAAGTACGGGAACAAGCGCGGGCCATCATGAATAAACACATGGCGTGGCAATACCGTACCGTCGATCTCCAGAGGTTCCAGAGGATCGGGCAGGTCTTGTTTGCGACACTGCTCACGCAGTGCAAGGAGATCGGCCTTTGAATCATAAGGCAGCACATACATAATAGGGCGCGACGTATCAAGCCCGAGTTCGGCAACCGGCTCAGCCGGAATTGCTTTACTTTTTACCAGTAGTTTTACTGGAAGATTCAATAAGTTATAATATAATTTACGCCAACCTGACATAGACAACATGAAGCCTCTTGTTAGCAAAGCGCCGCAAGCATACCAGAAAGCGCCAACAGAATCTGTGGTGTTAAAAAACCTGTAGTTCCACTCATTGACGTTAAACTTCTCAAAGGGTTCCCTGATTATGGCAAATAATGTCACCGGACTGACGCGAATCATAAAAGCAGCCGGGTATTCGTGGAAAGGCATCCGCAGCGCGTGGCAGCATGAAGCCGCTTTTCGTCAGGAAGCCGTCGCGGCGATCATTGCGATTATCATTGCCTGCTGGCTGGACGTAGATGCCATTACCCGTGTGCTGCTGATTGGCTCGGTCATGCTGGTCATCATTGTCGAAATACTCAACAGTGCCATCGAAGCGGTCGTCGACCGTATCGGCAGTGAAATACACCCCCTTGCAGGCCGGGCCAAAGATATGGGTTCTGCGGCCGTGCTGTTGACTATCTTGCTGGCAATTTTTGTTTGGATCATGCTGTTAGTGCCACATTTGCGATGAGTTTTCCAAAAATCGCCACAAACTGCATTTCGCCCAACTTTAGGTTTTCAATGTCTAAATACCTGTATATACTCACAGTCGACTGTATAAACAACCAGGGGGCGGAATGAAAGCACTAACGGCGAGGCAGCAGCAGGTTTATGACCTGATTCGCGACCACATTAATCAAACTGGTATGCCGCCGACGCGCGCAGAGATCGCTGCGCAACTTGGTTTCCGTTCCCCGAATGCGGCTGAAGAACACCTGAAGGCCTTAGCCCGTAAAGGCGTGATTGAGATCGTTTCTGGTGCTTCCCGCGGTATTCGCCTGATGATGGAAGAAGAAGACGGTCTTCCACTGATTGGCCGGGTTGCCGCCGGTGAGCCACTGTTGGCAGAGCAGCACATTGAAGGGCACTACAAAGTTGACCCTGACCTGTTCAAGCCTGGCGCTGATTTTCTGTTGCGCGTCAGTGGGATGTCGATGAAAGACATCGGTATTATGGACGGCGATCTGTTAGCGGTACATAAAACGGAAGATGTGCGTAATGGGCAGGTTGTGGTTGCGCGCATTGATGACGAAGTGACAGTGAAACGCCTGAAAAGGCAGGGTAATACGGTGCAACTTTTACCAGAAAACCCGGACTTCAAACCTATCATTGTCGACCTGCGTCAGCAAACGCTGACTATTGAAGGTCTTGCTGTCGGCGTTATTCGCAACGGCAACTGGCTGTAATCGTTACTCCCCGCTAAATCCTGCGCGCTGCTTCTGTGGCGCGTATTATCATCTGTAATCGCTTTAGCTCTGATGGGTTCTGATGAAACTGCTCACCTCTGCGGATAAAAGCCTCTGGCGGCTGGCGCTGCCGATGATCCTTTCTAATATTACCGTGCCACTGCTTGGTCTGGTCGATACCGCCGTGATCGGCCATCTTGATAGCCCGACGTATCTTGGTGGGGTGGCGATCGGCACAACCGTAACCAGCTTCCTGTTTATGCTGCTACTGTTTCTACGCATGAGCACCACCGGGCTGACTGCCCAGGCATTTGGAGCCAGTGATAAATCCGCACTGGCACGTGCATTGATGCAGCCGCTGCTGCTCGCTTTGCTGGCCGGCCTGCTGTTTATCCTGCTAAGAACACCCATCACTCACTTTGCTCTGGGCCTGACCGGTGGCAGCGAAGACGTTCTGCACCAGGCGGCACTGTTTATGCAGGTGCGCTGGCTCAGTGCTCCCGCAACGTTGGCCAATCTCGTGCTGCTTGGCTGGCTCCTTGGGGTGCAGTATGCGCGTGCCCCTGTGATCCTGCTGGTGGTGGGTAATCTGGTCAATATCCTGCTGGATCTGTGGTTTGTTATTGGCCTGAAGTGGGGTGTACAGGGCGCGGCAGCGGCTACCGCAATAGCTGAATATGTCAGTTTTATTGTTGGTCTGCTGCTGGTATGGCGGGTGATGAAACTGCGTGGTCTGTCAGTAAGGTTGATGCTGAGTGCCTGGCGCGGTGATGTGGGGCGCCTGCTGCGCTTAAATCGCGACATCATGCTGCGTTCTCTGTTGTTGCAAATCTGCTTTGCGTCGCTGACTATCTTTGGTGCCCGTATGGGGAATGATGTGGTGGCGGTCAACGCGGTATTGCTGATGTTCCTCACCTTTACCGCCTATGCACTGGATGGCTTCGCCTATGCGGTTGAGGCCTGTTCTGGAGAAGCCTATGGCGCGCGCGACAGTAAGCAGTTACTCAGCGTCTGGCATGCTGCCTGTCGGCAGTCGTTACTAGTTGCAGCAGGGTTTTCTCTATTTTATGCCCTGTTTGGTGAGCAAATTATCGCGCTGCTGACGTCTCTGGAACCGCTTCGCCAGCTTGCCGATCGGTATTTATGGTGGCAGGTGCTGATGCCATTAGCGGGTGTGGGCTGTTATTTGCTGGATGGGATGTTTATCGGTGCCACCCGCGCCAGTGAGATGCGCAACAGTATGGCCGTCGCAGCACTGGGCTTTGGTTTGGCGCTGTTTAGCGTGCCGTGGCTGGGTAACCATGGTCTGTGGCTGGCAGTCACGTTGTTCCTGCTGCTGCGCGGTGTCTCCCTGTGGGTCATCTGGCGTCGTCACTGGCGTAAGGGAACCTGGTTCGCGCAGTGACACATTTGGTTACGTAACGCGCCGCTTCGCTAGTTCACTGAATTCTAGGTGTTTTTAGTGATTTCTACCGCTTTTGCCAGCGGGTTAACGGCCAGTGCGTGGTTTCTCTACTACAATTATCTTTGTCTCAGGCAAATAACCAGATGATTGTCTGGTTTAACAGTTGGTTTTTGAGGCATTAAAGCTGTTTTAACCCAAGGTAGAGGAATCACATTATGAATAAAGACGAAGCCGGCGGTAACTGGAAACAGTTTAAAGGTAAAGTGAAAGAACAATGGGGTAAGCTGACCGATGATGACCTGACGGTCGTTGAAGGTAAACGCGATCAGTTGGTGGGTAAAATTCAGGAACGCTACGGCTATCAGAAAGATCAGGCCGAAAAAGAGCTGAGTGATTGGGAAACCCGTAACAACCACCGCTGGTAAAAACAGCGGACCCTTTCAGGACGATGCTCCTACCCAGGCACAAGGACAGTGCCACTCACCTCTTTCTCCTCCCTCACAAAATTTGACTAACGCCCGCGTTTTTTACTCTGCACACTATGATCGTGCTGGCACGCATCCTGATGGGTGCAGGCTTCAATCTCCCCGCATTTTTCACAGAAACCATGCGCCTCAATCACGCTATGTCCCAGGGTAAAACCGGACTTCAGGGCCAGCGATTTCAAAATATCTTCCACGCCATTAGCATGCTGCTCGGCCACTGAACCGCAGCGGTCACAAATCAGCATGGCTGAGGTGTGTGACGGTTCTTCAAAGTGATGACAAACCACATAGCTGTTGGTGGACTCCACGCGATGGATAAAGCCCTGCTCCAGCAGGAAGTCCAGCGCACGGTAGATGGTAGGAGGCTTTGCCTGAGGTTCAGAGGCACGCAGTAAGTCCAGCAGATCGTAGGCGCTGATGGCCCCATTCTGCTCACTCATCAAACGCAGAACTTCAAGACGCTGCGGCGTGAGTCGCACGCTGCGTTGCTGACAGATAACTTCCGCCTGCGACAGGATTTTTTCAGCACTGGTCATATTCATTGTTCCCCCTCAGGCCATATCAGGATGTTATTTTATCACGTCTGCAACAAAACGCCGAGTTCACCTTCAGGCGGCCCTCTGTCACGTGCACAGACTCAACCCTTTACTGGTATTGCTGATAAGTGCAGAAGGTAAAAAAAATTTAATCATTGTTTTGAGTGCACCAGGGCCATTATTTTTTAATGCAGTATCGTTAATCTGATTTGCAGGGCTTAAGGTTCATGACTACCTTTTGCAAAGGGCTGTGTGCGTTTGGTACTGAAATAAACAGATGCAAAACGTTCAACTGTTAGCGTGATAACAGATTAATAAAATGGCAATGACCTGATAAGCCCACTCATCTTCTCTCAATTCACAGCAATGAAATGGTGCCTTTATGTTCATTATTCAGGCATTCGGTTATGCGTGTCTTTGCGCATTCGCTTTTTCATTTTTTTATGGTGGGTTTGGGGTCAATGGCAAATAAATTCAATAAATTAATCGGTTTTTCCGCACCAGTGGTATTACCCGCTCTGTTGTTTACTCCGCTGAGTGCGCTTGCCGCCGGTAACTATTTCGATGCCCGCAATGATGCGATGGGCGGGGTGGGGGTTGCCTCTTCCAGCTACGGTTCGGCGGTGCTGGCGAACCCGGCGCTGATGACCAAAGCAAAACCGGAAGACAGCGTCAGTATTATCCTGCCAGCCGTCGGTGCGCAGATCAGCGACAAAGGAAAACTGGTCGATAAGGTGGATGACCTGACCAATGCTGTCGACAGTTACAAAGACCTGGCGAATAACTTCGTCTTCCCCACGGATATCCCCCGCGCCCAGTCGGCTGCCGGTGATCTAGCCGATCGTCTGCGCGAGATCAAAGGGCAGAAGGCATGGGCAAATGCCGGTGCTGCATTTGCAGTGACGGTTCCGAATGAGGTTCTGCCTTTCGCGTTTGTCACCAAAGCTTACGGTACGGCTTCCGTGGTAACCGATGTCACGCAAAGCGACATCGATTATCTGCAAGGTATTGCCGATGGCAATAACATTCCGACGACGGCGGGACTGAACAGCCTGACTTCTGCCGGACTGGGACGTGCAGCGGTGGTTTACGATATGGGGATCGCCGTCGCGCATGAGTTCGATTTCGGTGGTCAGCCGGTGTCGCTGGGCATCACGCCAAAGCTGCAAAAAACCACGCTGTATAACTACAGCGCCTCGGTATACAGCTATGACAAGTCAGACTTCACCAACGGCAATTATAAAAATACCAACACCGGGTTTAACCTGGATGCGGGCGCCTCAACCGACCTCGGTGAAAACTGGACGCTGGGCCTGAGCGCGCAGAACCTGATCTCACGTGATATTGATACCAAAGAGGTCAGCGGCTACAAGGATACCTATCAAATCCGTCCGCTGGTCACCTCCGGCGTGGCATACCATACCGAGCGCCTGACAACGGCACTGGATGTGGACCTGACCCCGACTAAGCGCTTTAAAACGCAACAGGACAGCCAGTATGCTGCCGTGGGTGCGGAGTATCGTTTACTGGACTGGCTGCAACTGCGCGCCGGTTACCGTGCTGATGTGAAGTCCAATGACACTGATGTCTTCACGGGCGGTTTTGGCCTGTCACCGTTTAACAAAGTACATCTGGACCTTGCCGGGATGGTGGGGAAAGACAATACCTGGGGCGCCGTTGCCCAGTTGAACTTCACTTTCTGATAGTCCGGATGGTCTTTAGGAGGGCAACCCTAAGGGGTTGTCCTCACCCTTACTGGTTTTTCCTCGCACTTTTCCTGATATTCATCTTTGCTCACTCAATCGAACAGACATACCCTGGATGGTTTTCTCCAATACTGGCAGACTGAGTAAACTCATAGGGGAAAATACAGGGAAGATAACAATGCGGGTAATGAATGGAATGGTTTTGTTGTGTCTGGTAATCAGTGGGTGTGCGTCTAACATCACGACTGCGCCATCCAGGGATATCAAAGCATTTACCGATAATGCTGATAACTGCATCCATATGTCGGGAGAATGGGATAGTAACCTCCCTAAAGAACGGCAGGTGGAAATTGAAAAATCTGTTGATAATTATTGCGGTAAAGCGAAAGAGCAGAAAGAAAAACTGAAAATAAAATATGAAAATGACCCTGCAGTTGAAAATATTTTAAACCGTTATGACTTTAGCTGATATTGAATAACTTAATAATTCATTCAAGTCACTGCGCTTTGAAGCGGAACGTTATTTTCTGATTTTTCCCAGCAGTCACCTCACGGCTGCTGGCAATCACCTTTCCCTGATCCTGTATCCTCGCGGCCCGCCGTGCTATGATTGCGCACAATATCGACACTCCCTTTCTGATACAGAGTTAACGCTTTTCATGACCGATAATTTCCCTGCACATCGCTTTTCCATTGCCCCGATGCTCGACTGGACCGATCGCCACTGTCGTTACTTTCATCGTCAGTTGACGCGTCAGACGTTGCTGTACACCGAAATGGTGACTACCGGGGCGATTATCCACGGCAAAGGCGATTACCTGGCCTGGAGTTCTGAAGAGCAGCCCGTGGCGCTGCAACTGGGCGGCAGCGATCCGGCAGCACTGGCACAGTGTGCAAAACTGGCAGAAGAGCGTGGCTACAATGAGGTCAACCTCAATGTGGGCTGCCCGTCTGACCGTGTGCAGAATGGCCGCTTCGGTGCCTGCCTGATGGGTGAAGCCCAACTGGTGGCGGATTGCATCAAAGCGATGCGCGATGTGGTCTCTATTCCGGTTACCGTGAAAACCCGAATTGGCATCGACGATCAGGACAGCTACGAATTCCTCTGTGATTTCATTCAGCGCGTCGCAGAGCAGGGGGGATGCGAGACATTTATTATTCACGCCCGCAAAGCCTGGCTCTCTGGCCTCAGCCCGAAAGAGAACCGTGAAATTCCACCGCTCGACTATGAACGCGTTTACCAGCTGAAGCGTGATTTCCCGCAGCTTACGCTGTCGCTTAACGGCGGCGTCAAGTCGCTGGAAGAAGCCCGCACTCATTTACAGCATCTGGACGGGGTGATGATGGGGCGCGAAGCCTATCAGAACCCGGGACTGTTGGCGCAGGTAGACCAGACGATCTTCGGCAGCACCGTGCCGATGGTTGATCCTGTTGCGGTGGTGCGTGCGATGTACCCGTATATTGAGCGCGAGCTGGCGAACGGTACTTACCTTGGCCACGTGACCCGCCATATGCTGGGACTGTTCCAGGGCATTCCTGGCGCGCGTCAGTGGCGTCGTTACCTGAGTGAGAATGCCCATAAAGCGGGTGCCGGTGTTGATGTGGTAGAAAAAGCCTTGCTACTGGTTGCGGATAAAGTGCCTGCCAACGTATAACATCGTCAAATATTCACTAAGCTTTGATGAAATTCACCAGGGTTGTTACGGCCCTGGTGAGCGCCTTCCTTATAGATCAATACCTTAAAATCCTCGCCGTACTGGCACGCTTCTTGTAATAGTCCCTTCAGAGTCCCTTATTCTGGAGCGTATCGACATGTTAGAGATCCTGTTTGTCATCGGCTTTTTTATGATGCTGTTGCTGACCGGTATTTCGTTATTGGGCATCATTGCGGCGCTGCTGGTGGCTACCGTAGTGATGGTCGTTGGCGGATTGTTCGCTGTTGTTATTAAATTGTTACCGTGGTTGCTGCTGGCGGTGATTGGCGTCTGGTTATATCGGGCTTTTCGGAAACCCTCTGCGAAGGATAAACCCTGGTTATCTCGATAATATCAATGAGTTGCCTGAGGTCTTTGGCGTGTTAATGCGGGTTGGATCACATCATGGCAAATTGCTAAGCACCATTTCGCAATTAAACATATTTTTTACTTATGAATTCTGCCAGGATGGTTTCACTGAATCAAAACGTATTCATCGCCGCTGACCCTACACTCAGTGCGAACTATAAAAAAGAAAGAAAAAAGGGCCTCCTTCGGGAGGCCCTGATTATTTGTGCAGTACGCCAGAAATCACGGTATTAATAAACTCGATCCCTGTGTACCACGTCCTTCGAGTACCTGGTGCGCCCGCGCTGCATCGGCCAGCGCAAACTTCTGCGTGTCTGGCACATCCACCTTAATCGCATTACTTGCCATCAGCGAGAACAGCTCATTGCTGGCCTGAAGCAGCGCTTCACGCGTGGTGATATAACCATTGAGGGATGGGCGGGTCACATACAGTGATCCTTTTTGATTGAGGATGCTGAGATTCACACCCGTCACCGGGCCGGATGAGTTGCCAAAGCTGACCATCAGGCCACGACGCTGCAGGCAGTCCAGCGATGCTTCCCAGGTATCTTTCCCTACCGAGTCATACACCACACGCAGCTTTTTGCCATGGGTCAGCTCGCTGACGCGCGCGGCAATGTCCTCTTCCCGATAGTTAATGGTTTCCCAGGCGCCCGCACGTTTTGCCAGCGCGGCTTTCTCCGCCGAGCCTACCGTGCCGATCAGATGTGCCCCGAGCGCCTTTGCCCACTGGCAGGCAATCAGCCCGACGCCGCCTGCAGCGGCATGGAACAGAAACACCTCATCGGGCTGCACCACATAGGTCTGGCGCAGCAAATAATGCACCGTCAGACCTTTAAGAAAGGATGCCGCGCCCTGTTCATAGGAGATGGCATCCGGCAGCAGCGCCACCTTATCGACCGGAACGTTGTGCACTTCGCTGTAGGCACCCAGAGACGACTGTGCGTAAACCACACGGTCACCTGGTTTCAGGGCGCTGACGCCAGCGCCAACGCGAGTGACGATCCCGGCGGCTTCTGTTCCCAGCCCGGCAGGAAGCGGAGCAGGGTACAGGCCGCTGCGCACATAGGTATCGATGTAATTGATGCCGATGGCTTTGTTCTCAACCTGCACCTCACCGGGGGCCGGATCGGTCGGTTCAAAACTCACCAGCTGCATCACTTCGGGTGCACCGTGCTGGCTGATTTGTATACGTTTCGCCATGTTCACTCCTGTGGATTTCGCGGTAATGTGGGGGAGGACGTCAGTCATGCAAACGGGTATACTTGCGCGTCCCCCCACAAGATTTTTGGTATCGCATCACTATGGCAGGAAATAAACCCACCAACAAATCCTTCGAAAACCGCGAGCCGCGTGACCGCCAGATGGAAGGTCTTAAGCTGCCCCCGCACTCGCTGGAAGCTGAACAGTCGGTGTTGGGCGGTTTAATGCTGGATAACGAACGCTGGGATAACGTTGCCGAGCGCGTGGTGGCAAAGGATTTCTTTAGCCGCCCGCACCGGATGATCTTCGCGGAGATGCAGCGCCTGCTGGAACTGGGTAAACCGATCGATCTGATTACCCTTTCCGAATCGATGGAAACCAAAGGCGAACTGAGCATGGTCGGCGGTTTTGCCTATCTGGCTGAGTTGTCTAAAAATACGCCAAGTGCGGCAAACATCGGCGCCTATGCGGATATCGTCCGTGAACGTGCCGTTGTGCGTGAGATGATTTCCGTTGCTAACGAAATTGCGGATGCCGGTTATGATCCTCAGGGGCGCACCAGTGAAGATCTGCTCGATCTGGCGGAAACCCGCGTGTTCCAGATCGCCGAAAGCCGTGCCAATAAAGATGAAGGGCCGAAGAGTGTTGATCAGATCCTCGAATCAACAATCGAGCGTATCGAGGCCCTCTATCAGACGCCGCAGAATGGTGTCACCGGGGTGGATACGGGCTACGGCGATCTGAATAAGAAAACTGCCGGGCTTCAGCGTTCTGACCTGATTATCGTCGCGGCCCGTCCGTCGATGGGTAAAACCACCTTTGCCATGAACCTGTGTGAAAACGCAGCGATGGAACAGGATAAACCGGTGCTGATCTTCAGCCTGGAGATGCCCGGCGAGCAGATCATGATGCGTATGCTGGCATCGATGTCCCGCGTTGACCAGACCCGTATTCGTACCGGTCAGCTTGATGATGAGGATTGGGCGCGCATCTCCAGCACTATGGGGATCATGATGGAGAAGAAGAACATGTACATTGATGATTCTTCCGGCCTCACCCCGACCGATGTTCGTTCGCGTGCGCGCCGTATTTTCCGTGAGCACGGCGGCTTAAGTCTGATCATGATCGACTACCTGCAATTGATGCGCGTACCGGCACTGTCCGATAACCGTACCCTGGAAATTGCTGAGATATCACGTTCGCTTAAGGCGCTCGCGAAAGAGCTTCAGGTGCCGGTTGTGGCGCTGTCGCAGCTTAACCGCTCTCTGGAGCAACGCAGTAATAAACGCCCGATTAACTCCGACCTGCGTGAATCCGGCTCCATCGAGCAGGATGCCGACTTGATCATGTTTATCTACCGTGATGAGGTTTATGAAGAAAACAGCGAGCATAAAGGCATCGCTGAGATCATCATCGGTAAGCAGCGTAACGGCCCCATCGGGACTGTACGCCTGACCTTTAATGGTCAGTGGTCGCGCTTCGACAACTATGCGGGTCCGCAGTACGACGACGAGTAATCTTTTCGGGTCGGGCATGCCCGACCCCTACGATTTATCCCTCGCTTCCGACGCTTGTAGGGGGCGGGCATGCCCGACCCGCTTTCAACGCCTGTCATCACAAAATAGTGTTGGACAACACTGCAATGAATGCGGTTATCTGTCTGTCAGCTGTATCCAGACACCAGCACGGATGAACGATGACCCAGATTGATGATTTTGACCTTAAGATACTGACTTTACTGGAAGCGAATGGTCGCCTGACTAACCAGGAATTGAGCGATATTGTGAAGCTGTCCGCCTCACAGTGCTCACGCCGCCGTATTAACCTGGAACAGGCTGGATTGATCCTTGGCTATCACGCGCGGTTGTCCCCGGATGCCGTCGGCCTGGGGATGATCGGTCTGATTGAAGTGCGGCTGATCAGCCACACGACAGAATACGTTGAGAGTTTTCACCGCATGGTATCCGAGCAGTCGGCTATCGTGGATGCCTATAAAACCACGGGTGACGCTGATTACCTGCTGAAAGTGGCGGTGGCCGATCTCGCCGGGCTGAGCGCGCTGATTAGCCAGTTGGTGGCAGGGCATCAAAGCGTTTCGCATGTGAAGACGTCAGTGGTCCTGAACCGCCTGAAAGAGAATGGCCTGATGTCGGTGAGTGAGACGCTGCTGCGCTAAAACAGTGCATGTCGCGCACCATGCTTGTGCATCAAAGCGATCTTTCATGCGGAATGTGTGCGATAAAATCAACTTAAGTGCGTGATGTGATGCTTAAATGGCAATTTCATGCACAAAAACGAGCAACAAAGCGCCTTGTATTCAATGGGTTAATTCGCTGGCACCATCCGGTGGCTCCAGGGGCCGCCGGATTGGTGCGATTTTTGCTATATATTGGGCAATCAATAAAGCAATAATCACCCGAGAATCAATCCAATGGATAACGTCGTGCAACAACCTGTAAAAATCCCCCATACCCTGCTGGAAGATGTGCTGGCTATTCTGCTGGGTACGTTGATGGTCTCTTTTGGTGTCACGCTGCTGAAACAGGCCGGGGCGCTGACCGGAAGTACTGCCGGTATCGCCTTTCTGATCAGCTACTTGAGTAAAACCTCCTTTGGGCTGGCATTTTTCCTGATCAACATCCCATTTTACTGGCTGGCCGTGAAGCGCATGGGTTGGGCTTTCACTGTGAAAACCTTCTCTGCTGTGGCACTGGTCTCTGCATTTAGCCACCTGCACCCATTATTCATCCATTTTTCCGCGCTGGATCCCTTTTATGCGACACTGTTCGGTAACGTGGTCATGGGGATTGGGTTTATAGTGTTATTTCGCCATAAGGCCAGCCTGGGTGGGATCAATATCCTGGCGTTGTGGTTGCAGGACCGTTACGGTATTCGCGCCGGAAAACTGCAAATGGGGGTGGATACCTGCGTGGTGTTGGCCTCGCTGTTTGTTGTTTCGCGCGAGATGCTGGCGGCCTCTATTGCCGGTGCGGTAGTGCTGAATCTGATTATTGCCATGAACCACCGCCCTGGCCGCTATTACGTTTAACCCTGCCTGAATTTACCGCAACGCCCGCCGCGGCGTTGCAGGACATGACTGATTATTTAATGGAGACTTGCACCGTGTTTCAAAACGTTGATGCCTACGCTGGCGATCCGATTCTCTCCCTGATGGAAACTTTCAAGCAGGACAACCGCGCGCACAAGGTGAACCTGAGCATCGGCCTGTATTACGACGCACAGGGTGTGATCCCACAGATGAGGGCGGTTGCCGCAGCGGAAGCTTTGCTGAATGCACAGCCACAGAGTGCCTCTCTCTATCTGCCGATGGAAGGCCTGCCACCTTACCGCAGCGCGGTTGCGCCACTGCTGTTTGGCGCAGAACATCCGGTACTGAAAGCGGGGCGTATCGCCACAATTCAGACCCTGGGGGGATCGGGTGCGCTGAAAGTTGGTGCTGACTTCCTGAAATACTACTTCCCGAATTCACAGGTCTGGGTCAGCGATCCGACCTGGGAAAACCACATTGCTATCTTTGCGGGTGCCGGCTTCACGGTCAATACGTACCCGTGGTATGACGATGAAAGCAATGGTGTGAAGTTCGCTGCGTTGCTGGAAAAACTGAACACCTTGCCTGCCCAGAGCATTGTGTTGCTGCATCCGTGCTGCCATAACCCAACCGGGGCTGATCTGACCAACGCACAGTGGGATGAAGTGACCGCTGTGCTGAAAGCACGCGAGCTGATCCCGTTCCTGGATATCGCCTATCAGGGCTTCGGTGCTGGCATGGAAGACGATGCCTATGCTATCCGCGCTATCGCCGCGGCGGGCCTGCCTGCGCTGGTCAGTAACTCATTCTCTAAAATCTTCTCCCTGTATGGCGAACGCGTGGGCGGCCTGTCCATCGTCTGTGATGATGCGGATGAAGCCGCTCGTGTGCTTGGCCAGCTCAAAGCGACTGTGCGCCGTAACTACTCCAGCCCACCAAACTTTGGTGCGCAGGTCGTCTCCTGCGTGCTGAATAACCCTGAGCTGAAAGCCAGTTGGCTGGCAGAAGTAGAAGCGATGCGCGTGCGTATTCTGGAAATGCGCCAGGCGCTAGTGGAAGGGCTGACCCTCGCCGTCCCGGGTAAAAACTTTGACTACTTGCTGAAGCAGCGCGGCATGTTCAGCTACACCGGCCTGAGCGCAGCACAGGTCGACCGCCTGCGTAATGAGTTTGGCGTGTACCTGATTGCCAGCGGACGTATCTGCATCGCTGGCCTGAACCACAACAATGTGCGTCAGGTTGCGGAAGCGATGGCTGCTGTTATGTAATCATTTCTGGCCGGGACTCTCCCGGCCAGCTATTCCTGCTTTTTCACTTTTCAGGTTTACCTTTTCGCCACTTGCTGCACACTTAACGCATCTATTGCGTTAAGGAGTCCTACTATGTGGTATCAGCAAACGCTCACTCTGAACGAAAAACCGCGTGGCTTTCATCTGATAACGGATGAGATCCTCGGTGAACTACGTCGATTAAGTGATGTGCAGACCGGGCTGCTGCATCTGCTGTTGCAGCATACATCTGCTTCCCTGACGCTGAACGAAAACTGCGATCCCACGGTGAGAACCGATATGGAGCAACATTTTCTGCGTTCGGTGCCGGACAATGCGCCCTACCAGCACGACTATGAAGGTGCGGATGATATGCCTGCCCATATTAAGTCCTCGCTGCTGGGCACCTCACTGTTGCTGCCGATCAGCCGTGGTCGGCTGATGCTGGGGACATGGCAGGGAATTTACCTGGGTGAACACCGGATTCGCGGTGGTGCCCGACGTATCGTGGCAACCCTACAGGGGGATGATTAAGCATGAAGATATCTGAGCTGTTGTCATACTGCATGGCGAAAAACGGTGCAGAGCAAAGTGAACACGATGAGTGGCAGGCTACACAGATCAAAGCCAAAGGAGTGCTGTTTGCCATGCTCTACGATGTGGGTGGACGTCCTGCGGTGGCGCTGAAAAGCACCCCTGCCTTGGCCGATCTTATTCGAGAGCAGCACAGTGATGTGCAGCCCTGCGAGCATCTGAATCCCTCACACTGGAACGCCGTGTTGCTGGACGGATCACTGAAAGATTCACAAATTTACTACCTGGTGGATGCGTCTTATCAACAGGTGCAGAAATAAAGATGAAACGGCCAGAATGCCTGGTGCGGGCTGGTCGTTATCCTGCTTTACCGAATATTTCCACTAAACGAGATGCTCATTAGCGACACATCAACGTTATATTAAAGGACAGAGGAATAAAAATATCGTAATTTAATGCATTGCTATTTTATTTTTCTAATACATATCTAAATTAAAACGTATCTCACCCTTGTTAAATTATGTTAACAAGGGCGGTGACGATTGTGTTTTATGGCTTGTTATCTATTTAATTTCATTCATTTATTGATTGTAAAAAATATTTTTCTGCTACGAGCACACATTGTTTTTTTTCATTTCCAGGAAAAAATAAGAAAAACACTAACATCATTTTTACGATGAACATGCTAAAACATCGCGGTTAAAACTGAAGGCAAAGGTAGCGAACCCATTAAAAACTCTCAATTTTTCACCACAATATATTAATAAATATTATTGTGGCGCGAAGGGCTGGCTGCAGTGTTAAATCGCAAAGGTCTTGATAATGATGATTTTTATGCGGGGTGTGGTGCATCGCAATACGACTTTATATTTGTAATGGTTGGCTTAAAAGGAATTGATAATGGATGTTGATTTGAATAAGAAATGGAATATTGGGAAGTTACTGAAAACTCCAATGTGTGTCGTGCCTTTAATTTTTGCTCCTTGCATGCCTGTTTGGGCGGAAGATACAGCGATTCTGGTGACCAATAATGAGGCGCGCCTCATTGAGAATGAAATATATTCGAACGGCTCCCTCAGTAAAAACATCCTTGCAGTGACGAATGGCGGAGATCTCACGGCAAACGGTGTCACGCTTAATAGCACGGGGGCGAGGAGTTCGGGGGTATCGGTTCAAAACGGCAAATTTAATGCGCAGGACTTAATTGTCAATGTGTCGGGGAGTGGCAGTACCGGGCTGATGCTGGGCGCTGGTGCAGAGGTTGTATTGAAAGACCTTAACATTACAGGCGATGACACTGCGAAGGGGCTGGTGTTCAAGGGGAACAGCGCGGAGATTAATACCGGTACCATTAGCACCAACAAAGGCACTGCGATCAATGCCTCCTCGGGTGTACTTACCCTGAATAACGTGTCGGCCAGTACTCAGGGGACGAATAACTATGCGTTAGAGGTGACTTCAGAGGCTAGCGTCATCGCTGATGGTGGAAGTTTTTCCACCGAAGAGGAGGAAAGTTCTGCCGTGTGGATACATGGGTTAAACCCCACGGCTACCCTGAATGATGTGACTATCACCACCAAAGGTGATGTTTCCATGGGCGTTAAAGCTGAAAGCGGAACCATGGTTCTGACTAATAGCAAGATTGAGACAGAGGGGGGCGGAAGTCATGCCCTTTACACTGAAGACAACATTCGGGGTGAGAATCTGGCAATAACCACCCGGGGTGAAGCTTCTGTGGCGTTGGATGTCCAACAGAGTGCCGAAGGTGTGCTGCTGAGAAGTACCGTTGATACCTATGGTGATTCTTCTTCAGCCATTGATGTAGGCGAAGGCGCAGCAATTACTGCTGATGATGTACAGATTAAAACGATGGGTAAGCAGAGTTACGGCATATCGAGCAGCGGAAGTACGCTGGATATCCGTAACAGCGATATTTCCACCGCAGGTGAGCTGGCGAGTGGGATGTATGTCGGCGGTTTGGGGGCTGGAGACAACTCTGTTTTGCTGGATACGGTGACTATCGATGCCCGGCAGGCTCAGGCAATTGAGTTTGATACCGCCAGCGCGGTGATGAATGTGAAAAATTCCGTGCTGACCGGCGGTAACGGGCAGGCATTAACCGTTGCAGATAATAAAGCCAATAATGCGTACAGTAATCTCACTTTCAATGCCACAGGCAGCACCTTAAATGGCGATATTGTGGTGAGTAATATTGGCAATATCGTGGCGGTCGATCTGTCCTCCGCGTCTGTGCTCAACGGTGCCGTCACGAAAGCCACCTCGCTGTCGCTCGATGCCAGCAGCGAATGGAACATGAACAACAATTCCGATGTCGGCCAGTTGACCAATAACGGTACGATTACTTTCTCCGATCAAAGCAAGTTTGACACCTTGACGATAACGGGCGATTACGCCGGTGACGGTGGATCGCTGGTGATGAACAGCGTACTGGGTGATGACAGCTCACAAACCAATAAGCTGATTGTCGGCGGAGATGTACTGGCAGGAACAACCAGCGTCACGATCAATAACCTTGGCGGCCAGGGCGCACAGACCGTGGAAGGTATTGAAATTGTTGAGGTGGGTGGAACCTCGACAGGGACTTTCGAGAAATCGGGGCGTATGGTTGCAGGAGCCTATGATTACGACCTCGTTCAGAAAGGCGAAAACTGGTATCTGACCAGTCTGCTCACTCCAGTGGTTCCCGATCCAACAGATCCAACAGATCCAACTGATCCAAACCCAGGTCATACTCTGCGCCCCTCAGTCATTCGCCCTGAAGGTGGAAGCTACACGGCTAACCTGGCAACAGCAAACACCCTGTTCCTTCTGACCCTGCATGACAGGTTGGGTGAAACACAGTTCATTGATGCGCTAACGGGCCAGAAGGAAGTCACCAGCATGTGGTTACGCCAGGTTGGCGGACATAATTCATGGCACGACGACAGTGGACAGTTGAAAACCCAGAGCAATCGCTATGTGGCGCAGATCGGTGGTGATGTTGCCCGCTGGAGTACGGATGGGCTAGACCGCTGGCATGTTGGCATTATGGCTGGCTATGGTGACAGCCACAGCACCACCCGAAACCAGCACAGCGGTTACCGTTCAAAAGGTTCCGTTAATGGTTACAGCGTGGGCGGTTATGCGACCTGGTATGGCAATACTGAAAACCATACCGGTGCGCACCTGGATACCTGGCTGCAGTATGGCTGGTTTGATAACGACGTTAAAGGTGAAGAACTGGCGACCGAAAGCTATAAATCCCATGGGGTTTCAGCTTCACTGGAAGGCGGCTACACCTGGAAACTCGGCCAGTTCTCTGGGAGCCAGGGATCGCTCAATGAATGGTTTATTCAACCTCAGGCTCAGGTTGTCTGGATGGGTGTAAAGGCAAATAACGTTCAGGAAGCGAATGGTACGAAGGTGAAAGGTGAGGGCGACGGCAACCTGTTGACGCGTCTGGGGGTGAAAACCTACCTGAAAGGTCACAGTGCTATTGATAACAATAAGCAGCGCGAGTTCCAGCCTTTCCTTCAGGTGAACTGGCTGCATAACACACGCAACTTTGCGACCAAAATGGATGACGTTCGTGTCAGCCAGAACGGCGCAACCAACCTGGCGGAAGTGAAAGTTGGGCTGGAAGGGAAAGTGAACCCACGTCTGAATCTGTGGGGGAACATTGGCGTGCAGATGGGCGATGCGGGTTACAACGATAATGCCGCAATGGTTGGCGTGAAATACAATTTCTAATCGTCAACATTAAGCGGGCGGCCCTGAACAGGGCCGCCCGCTTTGTCTTCTGGTTACGCGCGCAATGTATCGATATCAATCACGAAACGGTACTTCACATCGCTTTTCAGCATACGCTCATAGGCTTCGTTGATCTGATTAATATTGATCATCTCAATATCGGAGGTGATGTTGTGCTTACCGCAGAAATCCAGCATCTCCTGAGTCTCTTTAATCCCGCCAATCAGTGAACCCGCAATGCTGCGGCGTTTAAAGATCAGATTAAACACCTGCGGTGACGGATGATCATGTTCCGGCGCACCGACCAGCGTCATGGTGCCATCGCGGCGCAGCAGGGTGATAAACGGGTTCAGATCATGCTGTGCAGCAACCGTGTTAAGAATGAAGTCAAAACTGTTGGCATGTTGCGCCATCTGGTCGGCATCTTTCGAGATCACGACTTCATCTGCGCCCAGGCGCTTACCGTCTTCAATTTTAGATGGCGAGGTGGTGAACAGTACGACGTGCGCGCCCATGGCATGCGCAATTTTTACGCCCATATGGCCGAGGCCGCCCAGGCCTACGATACCGACTTTTTTACCCGGGCCCACGCCCCAGTGGTGCAGTGGCGAGAAGGTGGTGATCCCGGCACACAGCAGTGGCGCGGCACCGGCCGGATCGAGATTTTCAGGCACGCGCAGTACGAAGTCTTCATGCACTACTACTTGGGTGGAATAACCCCCAAAGGTGATATCGCCGTTGATGCGGTCTTCGCCGTTATAGGTGCCAACAAAGCCTTCTTCGCAGTACTGCTCCAGGTCCTCTTTACAGCTGTCACAGGTACGACAACTGTCGACCATACAGCCCACGCCAACCAGATCGCCCACCTTGTATTTATGGCCGTGTGCGCCGACTGCCGTCACGCGACCCACAATCTCATGGCCTGGCACGACCGGGAAAATGGTGTTGCGCCATTCGTTGCGTGCCTGGTGCAGGTCAGAGTGGCAAACGCCGCAGAACAACACCTCGATCTGCACATCATGTTCACGCAGTTCGCGTGGCTGAAACTCAAACGGAGCCAGTTTCGATTTCGCGTCCTGGGCGGCATAAGCATGCGTAATATTCATTGGTCTCTCCAGTTATTGATGATGTGGCGCAGTGGCCGTGAGGGTGGGAGCAGGCAGTGGAATAGCGTCACCTTCTCCGCAAAATGATGAAGGTTAAGCATAGTCAGATAATGGTGAAGGGGGTATATCCAAAACTCGCTAAGTCTTGCCTGTTTCTGCAAGATTTTGTGGCGATTGTAAGAAAAATGCAGCAAACCACGGAGAAAAATACCGTTCGTGATAGCGGGTCGGGCATGCCCGACCCCTACGAAAACCGTACAACCGTACAACCGTACAACCGTACAACCGTACAACCGTACAACCGTACAACCGTACAACCGTAAAACCGTACAACCGTAAAACCGTAAAACCGTAAAACCGTAAAACCGTAAAACCGTAAAACCGTAAAACCGTAATCGTAATCGTAATCGTAGGGGCGAGGCACGCCTCGCCCGATGCATTGTCCGATGCCTCGCCCAAATAATTAACGCTGTAACAGCGGCTTCAGGAAGCGCGCGGTGTGCGAACGTTCGCACTCTGCCACTGTTTCCGGCGTACCGGACACGAGGATCTCGCCGCCACCGCTGCCGCCTTCCGGCCCGAGGTCAACAATCCAGTCAGCGGTTTTGATCACATCAAGGTTGTGCTCAATCACCACGATGGTGTTGCCCTGGTCGCGCAGCTGGTGCAGCACTTCCAGCAGTTGCTCTATATCGGCAAAGTGCAGGCCGGTGGTGGGTTCATCAAGGATGTACAGCGTCTGACCTGTGCCGCGTTTCGACAGCTCACGCGCCAGCTTCACGCGCTGCGCTTCACCACCGGAGAGCGTGGTGGCCGACTGCCCGAGACGAATATAGGACAGGCCGACATCCATCAGGGTTTGCAGCTTACGCGCCAGCGCAGGAACGGCATCGAAAAACTCACGGGCTTCTTCAATGGTCATCTCCAGCACTTCGTGAATGCTCTTACCCTTGTATTTCACTTCCAGTGTTTCACGGTTATAGCGTTTGCCTTTGCACTGGTCACAGGGCACGTAGATATCCGGCAGGAAGTGCATCTCCACCTTGATCACGCCATCACCCTGACAGGCTTCACAGCGCCCACCGCGCACGTTAAAGCTGAAGCGCCCCGGCGTATAGCCGCGTGTACGTGACTCCGGCACCCCGGCAAACAGTTCACGCACTGGGGTGAAGATCCCGGTATAGGTGGCCGGGTTTGAACGCGGCGTACGCCCGATAGGGCTTTGATCGATGTCGATCACCTTATCGAAATGCTCCATCCCAGAGATATCACGGTACGGTGCAGCTTCGGCAATAGTGGCGCCGTTCAACTGGCGCTGGGCAATCGGGAACAGAGTATCGTTGATCAGCGTCGATTTCCCGGAGCCGGACACGCCGGTCACGCAGGTAAACAGCCCGACAGGCAGTGTCAGTGTGACGTCCTTCAGGTTGTTACCGCTGGCGCCGGTCAGCTTCAGCACCTTCGCCGGATCGCCCTTAACGCGCTGTTTCGGGATGGCGATGCCACGCTTGCCGCTGAGGTACTGCCCGGTCAGGGACGACTCCACCGCCATGATGTCATCCACCGTCCCTTCTGCGACGATCTGTCCGCCATGCACCCCGGCACCGGGGCCGATATCAATCACATGGTCGGCCGCGCGGATGGCATCTTCATCGTGCTCAACCACAATCACGGTATTGCCCAGATTGCGCAGATGCACCAGGGTTTCCAGCAGACGCTCGTTGTCACGCTGATGCAGGCCGATAGAGGGCTCATCCAGCACGTACATCACGCCCACCAGGCCCGCACCGATCTGGCTGGCAAGACGGATACGCTGCGCTTCACCGCCGGAGAGGGTTTCCGCCGAACGCGACATCGACAGATAGTTCAGGCCAACGTTCACCAGGAACTTCAGGCGGTCGCCAATCTCTTTCAGCACTTTCTCAGCGATTTGCGCGCGCTGGCCGCTGAGTTTCATATTCTGGAAAAACTCCATCGCATGGCCGATGCTCATATCTGAGATGGTCGGTAGCGTGGTGTTCTCCAGGAAGACGTGGCGTGCTTCACGACGCAGACGTGTACCGCCGCAGCTGGTACAGGAGCGGTTGCTGATATATTTCGCCAGTTCTTCGCGCACCGCGGACGATTCCGTCTCTTTATAGCGGCGTTCCATATTGTGCAGTACGCCTTCGAACGGATGGCGGCGCACCGAGGTATCGCCCCGGTCGTTGACGTACTTAAATTCGATGTTCTCTTTGCCTGAGCCGTACAGGATCACTTTGCGGTTGTAGTCGCTGAGCGAGCTGAACGGCGCTTCGATATCAAATTCCAGATGCTCAGCCAGCGAGCGCAGCATCTGGAAATAGTAGAAGTTACGGCGATCCCAGCCGCGAATGGCACCACCCGCCAGTGACAGCTCAGGGTTCTGCACCACGCGGTCAGGATCAAAATACTGCTGAACGCCCAGCCCGTCACAGGTCGGGCAAGCCCCGGCCGGGTTGTTGAAGGAGAACAGGCGCGGTTCCAGCTCATTCATACTGTAGCCACAAATCGGGCAGGCAAAGTTGGCTGAGAACAGCAGTTCTTCGGCGCTGGTGTCATCCATATCCGCGACGACCGCACTACCACCGGACAGTTCGAGCGCAGTTTCAAACGACTCTGCCAGGCGCTGGGCCAGATCGTCACGCACCTTAAAGCGGTCAACCACCACTTCAATGGTGTGTTTCTTCTGCAGTTCCAGCTTCGGCGGATCGGACAGATCGCAGACTTCACCGTCGATACGCGCACGGATGTAGCCCTGGCTTGCCAGGTTTTCCAGCGTTTTGGTGTGTTCACCCTTACGATCTTTCACGATCGGTGCCAGCAGCATCAGACGGCGGCCTTCAGGCTGCGCCAGCACATTATCGACCATCTGACTGACGGTTTGTGCTGCCAGCGTGACATCGTGGTCCGGGCAGCGAGGCTCACCCACGCGAGCAAACAGCAGGCGCAGATAGTCATGAATTTCGGTGATGGTGCCGACGGTGGAACGCGGGTTGTGCGAGGTCGATTTTTGTTCAATCGAAATCGCCGGTGACAGCCCTTCGATATGGTCGACGTCTGGTTTTTCCATCAAGGAAAGGAACTGGCGCGCATAGGCCGATAGCGACTCGACATAGCGGCGTTGCCCTTCTGCGTACAGCGTATCAAACGCCAGCGAGGACTTGCCAGAGCCTGACAGGCCCGTAACGACGATCAGTTTGTCGCGCGGGATGGTCAGGTTAATGTTTTTCAAATTGTGGGTGCGGGCACCCCGTACTTCGATCTTATCCATTCACAATTCCCGGATTAGCACAAACCTCACCATGCCTGCCCGGCACGGCCAGAAAGAAACGCGTTAGTATGGCACAAAAAAACCTGAATGGATAACCAGTGTTTTGGCGTAGAATGCCATACAGAGCGATGTAATACTGCAACGAACAGCGGTGTTTTTCGAGGCATCTCCTAAATGTAGGATCTGGGGGTATGCCATGATAGAATTTTGCGCTTAGACTTAAGTCAGAACATTTAACCGGAGACAGCAACATGGCCAGCAGAGGCGTAAACAAAGTAATTTTAGTCGGAAATCTGGGTCAGGACCCGGAAGTTCGCTACATGCCAAATGGCGGTGCCGTTGCCAACATTACTCTGGCCACCTCCGAAAGCTGGCGTGACAAGCAAACCGGTGAAACCAAAGAGAAGACTGAGTGGCACCGTGTTGTGCTGTTCGGAAAACTGGCCGAAGTGGCGGGTGAATACCTGCGTAAGGGTTCTCAGGTTTATATCGAAGGCGCACTGCAGACCCGTAAATGGACTGACCAGGCTGGCGTTGAGAAGTACACCACCGAAGTCGTGGTTAACGTTGGCGGCACCATGCAGATGCTGGGCGGTCGTGCTCAGGGCGGCGGCGCACCAGCAGGTGGCGGTCAGGGCGGCGGCAGCAACAACGGCTGGGGCCAGCCACAGCAGCCACAGGGCGGCGCACCGGGCGGCAACCAGTTCAGCGGCGGCGCGCAGCAGTCTCGCCCGCAGCAGGCACCACAGCAGAACAGTGCGCCTGCCAACAATGAACCCCCAATGGACTTTGACGACGACATTCCTTTCTAAATACGGAATGTATGTTGCTTAAAGCATAAAAAAAGAGGCCTGATGGCCTCTTTTTTTATGCACGCAATCAGCGCATTCGTCACATCCAGTGGGCGACGATGGCGGGATACTCACCGGTGGCGCGGGACAGATGCAGCCACTGGTCGACGTAAAGCTTCCAGCTGATATCGTCGGTCGGTAGCATGTAAGACTTCTCGCCATACTGCATCGGTTTATCAGGGTTCACCGCGCAAAGCGACGGGTGCGACTTCTTCTGATACAGCGCTTCAGATGCCTCGGTTATCATCACATCGGCCTTTTTGTCGACCAGTTGCTGGAAGATGCCGGCATTATCGTGAGAGAGCGTCAGCGTGCTTTTCGGTAAGAAAGCGTGGGCAAAAGCCTCGTTAGTGCCGCCTGCCGGCTCGATCAGGCGTACTGAGGGTTTGTTGATTTGCTCAATCGTTTGATACCTTTTCACATCCACGCAGCGTACCAGCGGGATTTTACCGTCAACGTCGATCTTCTCGGCAAAGAAAGCCTGCTGCTGACGCGCCAGCGTGACCGAAATTCCGCCCATCGCAATATCGCATTTGCCTGCCACCAGATCGGGCGTCAGAGTCTTCCAGGTCGATTTCACGATGTTCACCTTTACCCCCAGGCTTTTCGCCAGCGATTCAGCCATCGAGATATCAATCCCTTCATAGCTGCCATCGGGTTTCAGGAAGGTGTAAGGCTTGTAATCACCCGTAGTACAGACAGTTAACGTGCCCTGCTTTACCACTGTTTGCAGATGTGATTCTGCGCTGGCGCTCCCGGCGGCAACCAGCAATACCAAAGGTAATAATGTTTTCATTTTTTCCCTGTCTCAGAGGTTATTGGTTTCAACAATCGTGCCCACATGCGCGGTGTTTTTCTTTTTTCTTAACTGATAGCTCACGGTCAGCACCAGCAGCCAGACGGGGATCAGCCAGACGGAAATCGCGATGCCCGGCGTCATAAACATAATCACCAGAATACCGGCCAGGAACAGCAGGCACAGAATATTGGTCAGGGGATAGCCCAGGCTGGCGAAGCGGGTTTTCTGCCCGGCAACGCGCATGGCGCTGCGGAATTTCAGATGGGTGATACTGATCATCGCCCAGTTGATCACCAGCGCAGAAACCACCAGTGACATCAGCAGCTCGAAGGCTTTGCCCGGCATCAGGTAATTAAGCAGTACGCAAAGGGCGGTCACCAGCGCCGAAACGCTAAGGGCGTTGAAAGGAATACCGCGACGATTAATCTTTAATAATGACGCCGGAGCGTTACCCTGTTTCGCCAAACCAAACAGCATACGGCTGTTGCTGAACACGCAGCTGTTATAAACGGACAGCGCAGCAGACAGCACCACGGCATTCAGCAGCGTCGCGACCAGATTGCTGTCGAGTGCGTGGAAAATAAGAACGAACGGACTCCCGCCTTCGACCACTTTCTGCCACGGATAGAGTGACAGCAGCACCGCCAGCGCCCCCACATAGAACAGCAGGATGCGATAAATCACCTGATTGGTAGCCTTCGGAATACTTTTCTGAGGATCATCGGCTTCGGCGGCGGTAATGCCTATCAGCTCAAGCCCACCGAAAGAGAACATGATCACGGCCATCGCCATCACCAGCCCACTGATTCCGTTAGGGAAAAAACCGCCGTACTGCCACAGGTTAGCGACGCTGGCCTCAGGGCCGCCATGGCCGCTGGCAAGCAGCCAGGCGCCAAAGCCTATCATGCCGACAATCGCCACGACTTTGATGATGGAAAACCAGAACTCCACCTCACCGTAGATTTTCACGCTGGTCATGTTGATGAGGTTGATCGCAACAAAGAACACCCCGGCAGAAACCCAGGTCGGAATGTCCGGCCACCAGTACTGAACGTAAATCCCGACAGCGGTGAGCTCAGCCATACTGACCAGCACGTAAAGCACCCAGTAATTCCAGCCGGAGACGAAACCGGCAAAGCTGCCCCAGTAGGTGTTGGCAAAATGACTGAACGAGCCTGCAACCGGTTCGTGAACCACCATCTCGCCGAGCTGGCGCATAATAAAGAAGGCAATCATGCCGGCAATCGCATAGCCCAGCAGAACCGACGGGCCTGCCATTTTGATGGTTTGCGCAATACCGAGAAACAGCCCGGTACCGATTGCGCCACCCAAAGCAATCAGCTGAATATGGCGATTTTTCAATCCCCTGTGCAGCTGACCTTCTGACTGATTGTGATCCATGTATGCTCCCCAGCGTATTGATATTTGTTGCAGGGTAATTAGCAATTCCCGGGCCAGCGGCAGCGCTTATTAAGGAGCGATATTCTCAACACAATGAAAAATAAGACTAATTATTTTTACGCTCGACTCACAGGCTATGCATGCAACACGTCTTATGCACCGAAGATGTGCTCTTTAGGGGGTTTTTGTGCACGAGTTGAGCAGGGAGTGCGTCTTTAATGACGGATGTGAACCATAAAGGTGCAGGGTGATGTGTAGCTCTGCGCATTCTTACTGAATAACTCTTCTAAGAACGCGGTTTTTCCGTTAATTCAAATGACTTATCCCAAATTCTAAAATAGATAAGTAACCCATTTGTATTATTAATTAGCTGAACCTTTAACGGTAAGTCATTTTAACTTATCCAGACAGAAGCGTTTTCGTGTGAATAATAAAAAACGGATACATTCCTGCTTGATTTTCATTTTATTGAATGGATAATGCACGAAAATTACATTGTGTTACATGCCTTTAAAATGGACTTACATTAGCATGACTTTATTTTTGCGTTTCTTTCAGCAGGGATTTGCTACATCTTTACTTATGAGTGCTGCAATTACCGCTACACCCATCGCCTTCGCGGCAGCACTCCCTGATAACGATACCCGTACGGGCGCAACGCTGGATGCCCAGGAGCAACTGCGCCAGCAGGCGCGAGAGCGTGCACTCCAGCAGCAAAATGCGCCGGACAGTGATGTCCGTCTGGCACGCCCCGATGCGGTGACCCCTGACTATCCTGTCGACGAAAAACCCTGCTTCATGATCCACTCCCTGCGTCTGCAGGGCGATCTCGCACCCCGTTTTCAGTGGGCGCTGGACGCGGCTGAGGGGGCCAAAGGCCGTTGTCTGGGCGGGCAGGGCATTATGCTGGTGATCAACAAGGTGCAGAATGCCATCCTGGCAAAAGGCTTTGTCACCACCCGGGTGATGGCCCAGGAACAGGATTTGACCCAAGGTGTGCTGACATTGACGCTACAGCCCGGACGCATCGGTCGCGTGCAGTTTGAAGAGCCGGTCTCATGGCGTGCACGTATGTGGAATGCTGTACCGGCATCCTCAGGAGATGTGCTGAATCTGCGCGATATTGAGCAGGGGTTGGAAAACTTCCGGCGGGTGCCCAGCGCCACTGCCGATATCAGCATCCTGCCCGGTGAGCAGGATGGCACCAGCGACCTGCGGGTGAACTGGAAAGAGGGCCGCCCGGTTCGCCTCAGCCTGGGGCTGGACGACAGCGGTTCAAAAAGCACCGGGCGCTACCTCGGTTCCGCCACGCTGGCGGTGGATGCACCTTTTGCACAAAACGATCTGTTCTATGCCAACATCGGCAAAGATCTGTTTCAGCACGGCCCCTTTGGCAACCGCTCGCATACGCTGAACTACTCGGTGCCTGTGGGCTACTGGGGGCTGGCCGCCAACTACAACAATTACACCTACCACCAGAATATCGCCAACGCCAACGAGGTGTTGAGCTACAGCGGCAAGAGCGACAACGTACAGTTGACGCTCTCGCGCCTGCTGTTCCGCAATCAGTTGCATAAAACCACCCTCAATATGCGCCTCTGGCGCAGAAACTCCTCTAACGCAGTGGAGGACGTCGAGATCGAACAGCAGCGCCGCCGTACGGCGGGTTGGGAGTTGGGGCTGAATCAGCGCAGTTATCTTGGCAACGCCACGCTGGATGCCAACCTCAACTGGCGGCGTGGCACCGGCGCTTTCAATGCGCTGCGGGCACCCGAAGAGGATACCCAGAGCGGCAGCGCCCGTACCGGCATTGCCATGGCCGATATCAGCCTGAACCAACCCTTTACCCTGGGCAGCGAACCCTGGCGTTATGTCACCAGCGTACGCGGCCAGTGGAGCGCCAACCCGCTGACGCCACAGGATCGCATAGCAATTGCGGGGCGTTACTCGGTACGCGGTTTTGACGGTGAGCAGATCCTGTCGGGTGAGAAAGGGGTGATATGGCGTAATGAGCTGGCGTGGAATGTGCTGTCACGCGGCCATGAGCTGTACGCCGCGCTGGACTACGGTCGAGTTGACGGCCCCGGTACCCGTTATCTGGCCGGGCACCAGCTGGCAGGGAGCGCCATCGGCGTGCGCGGTGCTGTATTGAGCCACCTCAGCTACGACCTGTTTGCCGGGGTACCGCTGCAAAAACCCGAACAATTCCATACTTCAGGTGCGACGGCAGGTTTCAGCCTCAACCTGGACATTTAACGCGGCCATCCGCCCTCGCGGCGGCTGCACTATGACGTGAACGGACAGTGCTCTTTCAGGGACGACTTCTATGAACAAACATTGCTATCGCCTTATCTTCAGCCGCACTCACGGGGAGCTGCGCGTGGTGTCCGAACTGGCCCGCAGTTGCAGCAGTGACCCCGGCCAGAGCCGTGGCATCGGCGCGCCGCGTCTGTGGGTGACGGTACGTCGGGTGGTCTGGATGCTCGGCCTGTCACTGTTTGCCGCGCCGACGATCGCCGCCGGGATTGTTGCCGACGGCTCGGCACCTGCGGGCCAGCGCCCGCAGGTGATCGCCACGCAGAACGGACTGCCACAGGTGAACATCGCCGCGCCGAACCGCTCCGGGGTATCGCATAACCAGTACCGCCAGTTTGACGTTGATAAACGCGGGGCGATCCTCAATAACTCCGCGTCGATGACCTCGACCCAACTGGCGGGGATGATCCAGGGTAACCCGAATCTTAAGCTGAATTCAGCCCCGGCGCGGGTGATTCTTAACGAAGTGAACAGCAGCAACCCCAGCGAACTGCGCGGCTTCCTTGAAGTCGCAGGCGGGCGTGCACAGGTCATCGTCGCCAACCCGGCGGGGATCGTCTGCAATGGCTGCGGCACCATCAACGCCGGGCGCATGACGCTGACGACCGGTAAAACTCAGTTGAACGCCGATGGCAGCCTGGCGGGTTATCAGGTGGAGCGCGGCACCGTGCGTATTGAAGGCGGCGGGCTGAATGGCGATGCCCGGCATGATACGGAATACGTTGACGTGCTGGCGCGTGCAGTCGACGTGAATGCGGGCGTGTGGGCGAAACAGGGGCTCAACGTGGTCGCAGGCCGGAACCGCATCAGCGCAGACGCGAAAACGGTGAGTGCGCTGGCCACCGACGGCAAGGCGCCTGAACTGGCGATCGACATGGGACAGATGGGCGGCATGTACAGCGGTCATATTCGCATGATCGGGACGGAAGCGGGCGTCGGCGTGCGCAACCAGGGCGGGCACATTCAGGCTGAGAAAACGCTGACAGTGAGCAGCGAAGGTAAACTCACCTGGCAGTCTGGCAAACAGGAGGCGGTGACCGAAGCGGGCGGGGATATTCAGCTGGCGGCCCGGGACAGCATTGAACACCACGGCAAACTGCACAGCGGTGGCACGCTGTCCGTCGACAGCCGCGAAGGTGATGTGAAACAGTCCGGCACTCTGGCAGCGGCGGGCGACGTCACACTGAAAGCAAAACGCGGTATAACCAGCAGCGGCAACCTGCTGGCAGGCAGTGATGCGAACAGTGTCCTGACGCAGGATGCGGATCTTACGCTGACCAGCCAGGGCGATATCCAGGCCAGCGGCAAGCTGTTGAGCAAAAAGGACGTGAAGGTCAGCGGGCAACGGGTTGATCTCAGCCAGAGTACGCTGGCTGCCCGCCGTGCCGACATCCGTGCGCAGGCGGCAGGCGTAGCATTAAAAAATGCCAAAGTGGACAGCGCCGAGCTGATCGTTAACACCGCAGGGAGCGTTGCGGCGCAGCAGGCGCAGGTGAGCGCGGGCCGCTGGGACATTAACGCGGATAGTCTCTCCGTACAGCGTGGCATCTGGTCGCAGACCGGAGAAGGGGAAAGCCGTTTTGCCCTTTCTGGCCAGCTGGATAATACCGATGGCAGCATTGAAGCCCGGCAGTTGAGCCTGACCAGCGCTACGCTGACCAACCAGAATGGACGGCTGGTGGCACTCAATGATACGGCGCAGCACTGGCAGGTCAGCGGTTTGCTGGATAACACCCATGGCGCTCTGGGTAGCAACGGTAATCTGACGCTGGCGGTCGAGGGCGGCCTGGGCAACCGCGGTGGCCTGATCTTCAGCGACCAGCAGCTTGATCTGACGGTGAATAACGCGCTGGACAATCAGGGCGGCACGGTGAGGAGCAGCGACGATCAGCGCATTGTGGCCAACCACATTAATAACCGCCAGGGGCTGTTCAGCAGCGGCGCAGGGCTGGAACTGACCGCGCAGCAGCTGGATAACCCGGACGGCACGCTGATCAGCTATGGCAAGGGTGTGTACCATGTTGCCACGTTGAATAATCAGCAGGGCAAGCTTCATAGCGGCGATGCACTGGCGATTGAGGCCAATGAGGTCAACAACCAGGGCGGCCAGCTGGTTGCAACGCGGGCGCTGGACGTGCATACGACGCAGTTGAATAATCAGGATCAGGGAAAAATCAGCAGCCAGCAGGCGCTGACCGTACAGGCGGATCGGTTGAATAACCGTGACGGCGGGCTGCTGCTGGGCACCACGGACACCGATGTGACGGCCCGCACGCTGGATAACCGCGCCGGGAGTGTACAGAGTGCAGGAACGCTCACCCTTTCACTGCTGGAGACGCTGGATAACCGCCAGGGACGTGTTGTGGCGAATCAGGCGCTGACGATCCAGGGCGGCAATCCGGGCGCACGCAGTGCCGGAGTTCCCGCGCTCGATCTGATCAATCAGGGCGGCGTGGTGCAAAGCGGCGCAACATTAAGCGTTCAGACCCACACTCTCAACAACCAGGGCGGTACGCTGCTCAGCCAGCAGGATCTGAATCTCGCGGTCCGCCAGGATTACACTCACCGTGCGGGCGACACCCTCAGCAGCAACGGCACTGTTACGCTTTCCGTGGCGGGCGTGCTGACCAACCTGACGGATTGGTTACTGCCTGGCGGCCTGATCGTTAACAGCCAGGATTTCACGAATCAGGGATCGCTGGTCGGTAAAACGCTGCACCTGACGACCGGCCTGCTGCTTAACCGTGGGCGACTGGAAGCCGACAGCATGACGCTGAACGTGGATACGCTGGACAACCCGGCGACCCTGATCGGCGATAACATCACCGTGCGTGGCCGGGTGATCGACAACCACGGTAATGCTGCGGTAATCGCGGCGACCGACCGTCTGGATCTGCATAGCGGGGAACGCCTGACGAACCGCGATGGTGGCCTGCTCTACAGCAGCGGCAGCCTCTTCCTGGGCAGTGATGATCTGATTGAAAATCGCGCCAGCAGCATCGAAGCGGACGGTGATGTCACGGTGGAGGCCAAACGCCTGAACAACCTGCGCGAAGGATTGAATATCGCCCGTAATGCGGCCAGCAGTGACTACAGCTGGCATCGCTACAACTACTACTGGCGCTCATATGGTTCAGATGTGGGTCGCAACAAAAACACCATGACGCCAACCACCCAGCGGCTCACCTTTAAGGATGACGCGGCTGCTGCCAGCAATCGCTACGGCACCTTGCTGGCTATCGATGCCGGGTCCAAACGCGCCCAGGTGCGGGTGAAAAACAGTCAAGGGGTGATGACGAATCTGTGGGTCAACTACCTGGCCCTGAAGCCGAATGCGGATGGCAGCTATGCCATGACGTTCTATGAAACGCGTGGCTATCGCCAGAATACGGTGCCAACACCGTATCAAAACACCGTCTGGCGAGAACACGACCAGGGACGGCTGGAACAGTGGGATCCGAACAAACATCTTGATATTGCCGATGCACCGTACGTCAGCGATTACAACAACCTGCGTGAGCGTACGGTCACTGGCACGGTAACCCGTGACAAACTGGTGTCTGCGGGTGTCGGTGCGCATATTCTGGCGGGCGGCAATATGGTGCTGCGTGTGGCCGGGCAGCTGCTTAATGATGCCAGCACCCTCAGCGCGAACGGGGATCTGAATGTTGCAGGCGCGAAAAATATCGTCAATAAAGGCTATTCGGTTAACGAACGCCGCCAGGAACATATCGTCGACCACTACGATCGTGACACTAACCACTGGTATCCCACCTTCAATCGCGATGAGACCACCGCGCTGACCACCATTGATGCCATTATGACGGGCAATGGCTCGGTGACGATCCAGGGCGCCAGCATTGAGAACGTCACAGTCAATCAGGCGCAAATCAGCAGCGTGGCAGCGGCGGAGAAAGCAGCGCAAGCCGGGCGCGAAGAGTGGGAACGTAACCCGCTGACGGCCAACGAGGACGGCACCCAGCCGCTGACGCCGGGTGAACTGGCGCTGGCGAATCAACAGCAGCTCGATCGTGTGGCGACCTCCATTCCCAATAACGGCCTGTTCCGCCAGGATACGGCCAAAGGCAGCCCTTTCCTGGTGGTGACCGACGAGCGCTTTACCAGCCGCAGCAAGTTTATCAGCAGTGATTACCTGCTCGACCGGGTGGGATACGATCCGGCGCTGGTGATCAAGCGCCTGGGCGATGGCTTCTACGAGCAGCGTCTGGTCCGTGAGCAGATGCTGGCGCTGACCGGACGGCCGTCGGAGAAGGGAGACGATGCCATGGCGCAGTATCAGAACCTGATGAACAACGGCAGCAAAGTGGCACAGGACTTCCACCTGGTGCCTGGCGTGGCGCTGACGCCAGCACAGATAGCCGCGTTACAACAGGACATCGTCTGGCTGGTGAGTGAAACGGTCGATAGCGCAGAAGGCCCGCAGACGGTCTGGGTGCCTAAAGTCTATCTGGCCAACAATACCGTGCGCCTGTCCGGTGACGGGGCGCTGATCGCCGGTGGCAACCTGCAACTCTCGGCTAACAGCCTCAGCAATGCCGGGAACCTGGTGGCTGACCAGGCGCTGAAGATTGATGCCGACCAGTTCCTGCACCAGGGCGGCGATATTCGTGCTGACAGTATTAACGTACAGGCCACTCACCTGACCTTAAGCACCAACCTTCAGGATGCCCTGCGCCAGGCCTCAATGAGTGCCAGTGACATCAGCCTGAGCGGCACCGATGTGAAGCTACAAGGGGCGAAGCTGGATGCCACGCAGAACCTCAGCCTGAGTGCGCAAAACAGCCTGGAGATTGGCGCGGCCCGCAGCAGCCACACCGCCAGTCTTGAGGTGATTTCCGGGGCGATGGGCAACCGGACGCGCGCCGGTATGGAAGACGCCGGCTCGCGTAAGGCACAGGTGAGCGGTGAATGGCAGCAGGCGCTGGGCAGTTCACTGAATGCCGGGGGCAACCTCAACCTGAATGCCGGGCAGGACTTGACTCTGCAGGGCAGTCAGGTGAAAGCGGGCGGCACCACCCAGCTGCAGGCGGGCGGTGAGATAAAACTGCTGGCAGAAACGACCACCAACACCACACATCTGACTGCCGACAGCAGAACTTCGTCAGTCAGTAACACCCGTCAGGAAGATCGTCTGTTGCTCAGTACCCTGAGCGGTGATCAGGGCGTGACGCTGGTGGCCGGTAAAAACCTGCGGGTGGAAGGCGCGCAGGTGGACAGCGAGAAAGGCAGCATCGGCGTGAGCGCGCAGGACGTGATCATCAAAGAAGCGCGCCAGGTTGTCATCGACCAGGACAGCGAAAAGAAACGCGAGGGTAAAACCAAAAGCCAGCGTGAGATGGAGACGGTGCGCGACAGCGGCATCGGCAGCACCTTCAGCGGCGAGAAAGGCGTAACGGTGATCGCCCGTGAAAATGATATTACGCTGACGGGCAGTACCCTGCACAGCGAGGATGGCGCGATTGCGCTGCAGGCGAAACGGGACGTGGTGATTAACAGCGCCACCGATCGCGAATCGCAGTTCTCCGAAGAGCGCAGCGAGAAAAAAGGCTTCCTGTCAAAAAGCAGCAGCCACACGGTAAAAGACGATCGCTCCACCCTTGAACAGGGCTCGCTGCTCAGCGGGGAAAGCGTCAGCATCACTGCCGGACGCGACCTGGCGGTAGTGGGATCGGCCATCGCTGCTGATAATGATGTCACCCTCGCCGCGGGCAACAATGTGGATATCGTCGCGGCCACCGAGACACAGTCGCATTATCTGCTGGAAGAGAAGAAAAAGAGCGGCCTGATGAGCAGCGGCGGCATCGGCTTTACCGTCGGAAGCCAGTCAACACGTCATCAGATAGATGAGAACGGCACCACGCAGAGCCAGAGCGTCAGCACCGTGGGCAGCAGCCAGGGCAATGTCAGCATCACCGCAGGCAACCGGGCGCATATCGGCGGTGCCGATGTGGTGGCGGGCAAAGATATTGCCATCACTGGTGACAGCGTGCAGATAGATCCGGGCTACGATAAACGCACCAGTACCGAAACCTTCGAATCGAAGCAGAGCGGCTTTACCCTGGCCCTCTCCGGGGCGGTGGGCAGCGCGCTGAATACCGCCGTCAGCACCGCGCAGCAGGCAAGGAAAGAGGGCGACGGACGCCTGCAGGCACTCCAGGGAACGAAAGCGGTGCTGTCCGGGGTGCAGGGGGCGCAGGCCTGGGATCATGACAATGCTGTAACGGAAGCGGCCGATGCAAAAAATGCAGCAAATGGCGTGGAGAAAGGCGCCGATGGGGCAGAAAAAGGCGCCACCAATACGGTGGGGGTGAATCTCTCTTATGGCAGCCAGTCGTCAAAGAGTGAGACGACCATCAAAAGCAGCCAGTCGCAGGGTAGCACCCTGAACGCCGGGAAAAACCTGTCGATCACCGCCACTGGCAAAGGTAAAGGGCCTGACAGCGGCGATATCAACATTGCAGGTAGCCAGCTTAAGGCGGGTAAAGATCTGTCGCTGGACGCCAGTCGCGATATCCATCTGGTGTCGGCGCAGAATACCGAAAGTACCGACGGTAAAAACAGCAGTAAGGGCGGCAGCGTTGGCATCGGGATCGGAGTGGGCTCTGGCGGCTGGGGCATCAGCGTATCGGCGAGCGTCAATGCCGGTAAAGGCCATGAGAAAGGGAAGGGCCTGACGCATAGTGAAACCACCCTGGACGCGGGCAGCGTGGTCAGCCTGAACAGCGGGCGCGACACCACGCTGAAAGGCGCACAGGTCAGCGGTGAAACCGTGACCGCTGATGTCGGACGTAACCTGACGCTTGCCTCGCAGCAGGACAGTGACAGCTACGATGCAAAGCAGCAGAATGTCAGCGTGGGTGGGAGCTTCACCTTTGGATCCATGACCGGATCGGTGAATATCAACGCCAACCGCGACAAGATGAACAGTGATTTTGACTCGGTGAAGGAGCAGACGGGGCTGTTCGCAGGTAGCGGCGGCTATGCTATTAAAGTAGGTGAGCACACGCAGCTGGACGGGGCGGTGATCGCCTCAACGGCCACGGCGGATAAAAACAGCCTTGATACCGGGACGCTGGGTTGGTCAGATATTCATAATCAGGCTGATTACAAAACCGAGCATCAGAGCGTGGGCTTTAACAGCGGTGGACCAATAGGGGCCAACCTTTTAAGCAACGTCAGCGCCCTGCCGATATCCGGTTCGGGTAGTGAAGGGCACGCGGAGGGGACCACCAAAGCGGCGGTCAGCGAAGGCAGCATCACCGTGCGTGATACGGCGAAGCAGCAGCAGGACGTCAGCACCCTGAACCGCGATACGGAGCACGCCAACGACGGCAGCATTACCCCGATCTTTAACAAAGAGAAAGAGCAGAAGCGGCTACAGCAGGCGCAGCTGGTGAGCGATATCGCCGGGCAGGCGCTGGATATCTACAACACCCACGAGGCGACCAAAGCCACGCGCGAGGCCACGGCGGCACTGGGCGATAAATCGCGTCAGGCCGGGCTTGAGGAGCGGGCGAAAAAGGCGCTTTCGGAGGAGAAAAGAGTCAATCCGAAGGTGGATGACGGGCCGCAGGCGGTAGCCGGAAAAGCCTGGCAGCTGGCCTATGACGATGCGCTGGCGGCAAATGGCGCGCAGATGGGGGGCAGCGTGAGCACGGGCGTGAATGCGGTGGTGAGTGCGCTGCAGGGCCTGGCGGGAGGTGACATCAGGGCCGCGCTGGCGCAGGGTGCGGCGCCGTATCTTGCGGGGGTGGTCAAGACCCTGACGACGCAGGATAAGCAGTACAGCGAACTGAGCGCGGCGGAGAAAGCGAATAATGCGCTGGCGCATGCGCTGCTGGGCGGAGTGGTTGCAGAGCTGAGCGGCGGCAACGCGGCGGCGGGAGCGGCGGGAGCGGCCACGGGAGAGCTTGCGGCGCCGGCGATAGCGCTGGCGCTGTACGGTACGGCGGACAGCAGTAAGCTGACGTCGCAGCAGAAGGAAAACCTGAGCGCGCTGGCGACGCTGGCGTCAGGGATAGCGTCCGGTGTGAGCAGCGACAGCACGGCGGGAGCGGTGACGGGCGGGCTGGCGGGTAAGAATGCGGTGGAGAATAACTTCCTGAGCAGTAAGCAGATAGATGCATGGTCGGCTGAAATGAAAACCTGTCAGGCTGGCGGCGGTGACTGCGGCGGGATTATTAAGAAATATGAAGAACTGAGCACCGCCCAGCAGAAGCAGCTAATCAGCGACTGTGCAAGCAGTCCGACCACCTGCCAGCAGAAATATGGTGATGTGCTGGCCGACAGCGTGGCAGTGAAACAGGCAATAGATCGTGCTCTTGGTGAAGATATTCCGATCAAGATGGTCTACGATCTGACGGCGACCTTTGCGCATCAGATGCAGGCGGAAGGCGTTGTTGCTACAAATAAAGTCTCTGAGGCACTCCAGAAAGAATATGGTCTGGATGAAGTTCAGGCGGGTATTGTTGCGAGTGCAGCGGCTTCGGCATTTGGGGGAATTAGTAAGGCTGGTAAGCCTAATTATACCTTAAATAAAGATGGCGCTATGCTCGGCATAAATGGCCCAACTGTTCCAAGTAAAACATTGTGGATGGGTAAAGGGAAAGAGAGAATTGATGTTGAGAACCCTGCGCCAGGAAAAAGAGCAGGCCAAATACATTACCAGGATAATAGTAATAAAAAGTACTATTATGATCCTGTTACACAAACATTCCCTGAAGCACCTAAAAATGTGAATGATAAATTGAAAGATCCTGCCTTCAAGAGCGCTGTAGATAAAGGTATGACTAAATACCTGGGAGAGAAATAAGATGATAACTAACTATCTTATGCGTCCTCAGCTTGAATCAGTTTGCTGGGATGATGTAGAAAACCTCCACCTTCCTTATGAGTTGAATGAGGTTGTTGAGCAAGATTTTATTGAGTTATCTGGTTGTTTTTTATCTAGAAAACTACTCTCTTATTGTAACCCTGTTACTCCTGATATTTTCGAAGATGAAATTTCCTTCGAATGTTTTGTGAATTCTATCCATATAGAAGACTATGTAAATGAAAAATATTTTCAATATTCAATTGTTTTTTGTAACTCAATAATAAAGAAATGGAATAGTAATCATCTAGATTATTTAAATGTCATTATATCGCTAGATGATGAAACATTATTGCCAACAATAAAATTTCATTTAAAAAGAAAAGATGTCTCATGGCTGGATGAAGATAAACTTGATTCAAGTATTCAAGCTGTCCTAATAACTACGCATGGAATTAATAGGAATACATTATAAAATATTCTGATTAAACAAATCCCAACCCTCACGGTTGGGATTTTACTTTATACTCAGCCAGTTACACCTTAGCTGTCCGCTTCTGCGGCCCCGAAATCACCTGAATAAACTCGGCGATCTGCTGCTGCTTGCGGGCAGACAGCTTTTTACAGGTCTGGCGCAGGGTGGTGAAGACTTCCGATTCCTCCGGCTCACGGTAGCCAGTCGCAGAGCCTGGACGGGAAGAACGAGAGCCACGGTGCGTCGGTCGGCGTCGGGATAAACTTTGGTCAGGGTGCCAACGGGCTGTCGCTCAACGCCAGCGTCAATAAGGGGCGCGGCAGCGAGACGGGCAACGGGGCCACGCACAGTGAAACCACGGTGAACGCGGGTAACAACCTGAGCATCACCAGCGGGCGGGACGCCACGCTGCACGGTGCCCAGGTGAGCGGCGAGAAGGTGGGGGTTAACCCACCAAAGCAGCAGTGAAAAACCGCTGTATCGCCAAAGTAAACATACGAAGGAAATTCAGAGAAGGACAAAAATCAGTTATTCTCCGACTCCGCTTCCTCGCCTTCTTTCTCTTCCCCGCCGCCCGAAATAAAGTCAGACAGCTTCATCTCACCCAGCTCATTCATTTTTTTCTTCGCCTCTTCTAATGGCTGCGCAGCGTTTAGTTCCGCCACTTTTGCATCGGCCAGATCCGTTGCCTGTTTACGGGTTTCATCCCACTGCGTTTGTGCCGATTCCACCAGGCTGCTTGTGCGTTTGTCGGCTTCTTCTTTAATATTTTCTTTGGTTGCATCATCACAGGCTGAAATTAAGGTGATTATGGTGGTTAATGCGAGAATGCCAAATTTGTTCATAGAAATAACCCTTATTAAACCGACGTCGCTTGCGACGGAGAAAAAACAGTAATGGCATGTGCCTTGATGGCAAACCGGGCAGGCGTCTGCCCAATCAGTTCACCGTCGGCGTTAATATCATGAGGACGCCGCGTACTCAGCGTCATGGCGGTGGTGGATAGCGTACGCACTTTACGCCAGCGCCCGTGTGTGCCGCGCCGCAGCGCGGGCAGCAGGGCGATCATCTCCCACCAGTGCGCCACTTCCAGGCTGTAAACATCCAGGCGACCATCGTCGGGTGCCGCACTCTGTTCCACCGTCATGCCGCCGCCGTAAAAGCGGCCGTTACCCACGGAAACCTGCACGGTTTTGACCTTCTCGGTGATGCCGTCATGCTCCAGCGTGGCGCTGAACGGGCGGCTCTGTTTCAGCAGTTTAAAGGCCGCCAGCGCGTAGCCAAAAGTCCCCCAGCGCTTCTTCGATTCAGCGGTCAAATGGTGGGCCAGCGTGGCGGAAAACCCGATGCTGGAGACGTTAAAAAACAAATGTCCGTTCACTTCACCCAGGTCGATAGGGCGCTGGTGCCCGGCGGCGATCACCTTCACGGCCTGAGCCAAATCGTTCGTGATGCCGATGGTGCGGGCGAAATCATTGGCGGTGCCGAGTGGCAACACACCCAGCGGCAGGCCGCTGCGCATCAGCCCTTTCGCGGCAGCGTTCAGGCTGCCATCGCCCCCACCAACGATCACCAAATCGATGCGGTCAGCGTAGTCGAGGATGATCTCGCTGCTGTCGCGACGGTCGCTGGCTTCAGGTTCAACCACCTGAATTCCCTCTGCGCTGAGCAGGGATAACACCTGCTGTTTATTGGCTTTGCCATTCCGGGAATGTTCATTAATCAGTAACAATGCGATCGGCTTTCCCTGAATATTATCATTATCATGGTTCATCATTATTTCTCAGGTCGTCAGAGCACAATTTCTGGAGGGTCGATGGAATCACAGCTGATTACGATGAGGCAACTCACATTTCTTAAGTTTACATTTATACATAAATAATGACGGCGCTCGTGAAATAAAACATAAAACTGCGGGGGAAATAGCCGGAGATTGATGGCTGTAATAAAAGTGTCATATTCATTTTCTGTTTTAGCGGGTTATTTTGTTCTCCGTTGCTCTCTTCTGACCGCTTCTAATCATCAACGTTGATGAAATGCGGGCCTGTAATAACTTTTTCTTATGGCTGTTCGTCGTGGTTTTGCGCTTCCGTTCAGTGTTTTCGCTGCCTGGCGCCTTATTGGCCTCATTACCCTGTGTTTTGCAGGTCATAAGTTTTTTGTTGTACAGCGCAAAGCCAATGATATAGTCGCTGAGACACAACATCATCTCTCTGATTACCCTAACAATAACAACATCAGGGTCAGACCATTACGCACAAGGAATTCGTCATGACAGCTTTTCACTCTCTGGAGTCGTTTCTCACCTCCGTTCAGCAGCGCGATCCGCACCAGCCTGAATACCTGCAAGCCGTACGCGAAGTATTCACCTCACTGTGGCCATTCCTGGAGCGTAACCCGCAATATCAGGAACAGAGCCTGCTGGAACGCCTGGTGGAACCGGAACGTGTGATCCAGTTCCGCGTGGCCTGGACGGATGACAAAGGTCAGGTACAGGTGAATCGCGCATGGCGCGTGCAGTTCAGTTCATCGATTGGCCCGTATAAAGGCGGGATGCGTTTCCATCCGTCAGTCAACCTGTCGATCCTGAAATTCCTCGGGTTTGAGCAGACGTTTAAAAATGCGCTGACCACGTTGCCGATGGGCGGCGGGAAAGGCGGCTCTGACTTCAATCCGAAAGGGAAAAGCAACGCGGAAGTGATGCGTTTCTGCCAGGCGCTGATGACCGAACTGTATCGTCACCTTGGTCCGGATACCGATGTGCCTGCGGGCGATATCGGCGTGGGTGGCCGTGAAGTGGCCTTTATGTCCGGGATGATGAAGAAGCTGTCGAACAACACGGCCTGCGTGTTTACCGGTAAAGGTCTGTCGTTTGGCGGCAGCCTGATCCGCCCGGAAGCCACCGGCTACGGTCTGGTGTACTTCACCGATGCGATGTTAAAACGTCATGGTCTGGGCTTTGAAGGCAGCACGGTCTCGGTATCCGGTGCGGGCAACGTGGCGCAGTACGCCATTGAAAAAGCGATGGAGCTGGGCGCTCGCGTGCTGACGGCGTCTGACTCTCGCGGCACGGTAGTGGATGAAGCCGGGTTTACCCCTGAGAAGCTGGCTCATCTGGCTGAAATCAAAAACGTGCGTTACGGCAGCGTGGAAGACTATGCGCGCGAACGTCAGCTGGTTTACCTCGCCGGGCAGCAGCCGTGGAGCGTACCGGTAGATATCGCCTTACCTTGTGCTACACAGAACGAGCTGGATCTGCCTGCGGCGCGTCAGCTGATTGCTAATGGTGTGAAAGCCGTGGCCGAAGGCGCCAATATGCCGACCACGATCCAGGCGACCGATGCGTTCCTGGATGCGGGTGTGTTGTTTGCCCCAGGGAAAGCGGCGAATGCCGGCGGTGTGGCAACTTCCGGTCTGGAGATGGCACAGAACGCAGCGCGTCTGAGCTGGAAAGCCGAGAAGGTGGACATTCGTCTGCAACATATCATGCTGGATATCCATCACGCCTGCGTCGAGCACGGCGGGGAAGGGAAGCAGACCCACTACGTGCACGGCGCGAATATCGCCGGGTTTGTAAAAGTGGCCGATGCGATGCTGGCACAGGGCGTGTTGTAACGTCCCGTCCCTGGTAGGGGGTGACCATTTTTCGGTCGCCCCGAATCCTGCACCTGCATAACCCTTATGCCATTACCGTCTGTTCCCGCCGTTGCTTCACCCGCCAGACCCACGCCAGCAAAATAAACCACAGCGGCATCGCGCACAGCGCCATCAGCGTATCGCGGTCAAACACCATGACCACCAGTGAAAACAGAAAGAACAGCAGCGTGATCCAGCTCATCAGAACCCCGGCAGGCATCTTAAACGTCGACTGCTGGTGCAGCTCCGGGCGGCGTTTGCGGTACACCAGATACGCCACCAGAATCATCCCCCAGGTATAAATCACCAGTATCGCTGCCAGCGTGGACACCACGGTGAACAGCGTCATCACGTTGGGCACCAGGAACAGCAGCAGCGTACCGCTTAACATACAGAAGCAGGAGAACATCAGGCTGCGAACCGGAATGCGGGTGGTGCGCGACAGAATGCGGAACTGCCAGTGGGCGTGCTGCTCCACCGACAGGCCGTACAGCATACGTGTGCTGGAATAGACGCCGCTGTTGGCGGATGACATCGCCGACGTCAGCGCCACAAAGTTAATCACGGCCGCGGCGGCAGGCAGCCCGGCTTTAGCAAACAGCGTAACGAACGGGCTGGTATCCGGTGAGATATGCTGCCAGGAGGTGACGGCGATGATCACCACCATCGACAGCACATAGAAGATAATAATGCGCAGCGGGATTGCCCGGATGGCTTTCGGCAACACCTTTTCCGGCGATTTGGTTTCGGCACTCATGGTGCCCAACAGCTCAATGCCGGTATAAGAGAAAATCGCGATCTGAAAACCGGCAAAGAAGCCCACGATTCCGTGCGGCATAAACACCGCCGGGTCGCTGAGATTATGCAGTGAGGCGGTGACGCCATCCGGCGATGTCCAGCCGCTGCCAATCATCCAGATGCCGGTAACAATCAGCGCGATAATGGCGATCACCTTAATAATCGCAAACCAGAACTCGGCCTCGCCAAACATTTTCACCGACAGCAAATTAAACAGACACAGCAGCCCCAGGGTCAACAGCGCCGGGATCCACGGCGACAGCTCGGGCAGCCAGAACTGCATATACCCGCCGCACACCACCACGTCGGCAATGCAGGTCACCACCCAGCTGAGCCAGTAAGACCAGCCAAGAAAGAAGCTGGCCTTCGGGCCGAGGTAGTCGGAAACAAAATCGGCAAATGAACGGTAATCCAGCCGGGTGAGCAGCAGCTCACCCATCGCACGCATCACCATATACATAAAGAAGCCCACCACCACATAGGTGATCAGGATCGAGGTGCCGGAGACCGCGATGGTTTTGCCTGCCCCCATAAACAACCCGGTGCCAATTGCGCCGCCCAGCGAGATCAGCTGGATATGGCGCGAACTGAGGCCGCGATGCAGGTTTTGCTGTGTATCCATTTGGTCAGACATCGCATCCTCTCAACATTGATGAGTCGCAGGCAAAACCATCCCTTCCCTATAGTATTATCAGGGAGTTACGTTCTGATGGATTCGGAAAGTGGTCCACATGCTCGCGCTGCGTTGTAACAAAGTCAACACATCAAAGTCCGTAATTATTCACTTTTTGATCACATTCAAGTTTTTGAAAAACAGGGGAAAAGTTTTCTATATGCATAAATAGTGCATATTAATTGCATAAAATAATTTTTCCTATTAGCCAGAAAAAAACTAACTATTTATTCATCAAAGGGCGTGAGGAAGGGGCGTAAAAAATTCTTCGTTGTGGACAAAATCGTTTTGCGCGCTTTTTATAAAGATAAAGGGCGGACATCCCAGCATGACAGAATTTCACCCTCTCATGCTGGCCCAGACTCGGCCCCCTCAGGTACAATCCTCGCTGCTAAAAAAATGAGCTATGGAGAGGCAGTCATAACATGCAACACACTCTGATCCTGCAACAACTGGGCGATCCGGTCGGCCCGGACAATCTGATCACCGACAGTTATCAAAAAGCGTATTACTGCAAAGGCTTCCGCGTGGGCCAGGGTGATGCGCTGGCCGTTGTGCTGCCGGAAACGCTGCTGCAACTGTGGCAGGTGCTCAAGGTGTGCCAGCAAAATGACATCATTATCCTGATGCAGGCCTCTAACACCGGGGTGACCGGTGGCTCCACGCCGCACGGTGATGACTATGACCGCCCGGTGGTGATTGTCAGCACCCGCAAAATCAAGGGTGTGCAGGTAATTGATAACGCACAGCAGATTATCGCGTTCCCCGGCAGCACGCTGACCGAGCTGGAAACCAGCCTGAAACCGTGGAACAAAGAACCGCATTCCGTGATCGGTTCCTCCTGTATCGGCGCATCGGTGGTCGGTGGCATCTGTAATAACTCTGGGGGATCGCTGTTACAACGCGGCCCGGCGTTTACCGAAAAATCCCTGTTTGCGCAGATTAGCGACGACGGGCAGCTGCATCTGATCAACCATCTGGGCATCGAGCTGGGGAAGACCCCGGAAGAGATGATCACCCGACTGGAAGCAGGCGAGTACACCACCGGCACAGCCCCGGACTGGGAAGGAAAAATCTGGGCCGATGACTACGCGGCGGTGATCAAAGATGTGGATGCCACCACCCCGACGCGTTTTAACGGTAATCCGCACTATCTGCATGACAGCGCGGGCTGCGCCGGAAAAGTGATCGTCTTTGCCGTGCGCCTTGCCACCTTCGACGCTACCCCGCAGGAAGACACCTTCTATATTGGCACCAACGATGAGCAGGTGCTGCTCGACCTGCGTCGCTATCTGATTGAAAATCTTGAGACGCTGCCGATTCAGGCGGAGTATATCCACCGCAACGCTTTCCGGCTGACCCTGCGCTATGCGCGTCATATGTTCCTGTCGATTAAGCGCCTCGGGCCCGCAGCGCTGCCGGGGCTGATGGCAAAAAAAGCACGCTGGGATGCGCGGCTGAGAAAACTCCGGCTACTGCCGCATAACACCCTCGATCGGCTGATCCAGTGGGGTAACCGCATCACGCCTTCTACCGTGGCACCGCGTCTGCTCTCGTATCATCGCCGCTATGAACATCATCTGATGATAAAACTGGCCCATGATGAAGTTGCGTCGATGAGTCGCCTGCTGACTGCATTCTTCGCCACGCGCAATGGGGAATGGTTCCACTGTACTGAAGAGGAACAGAAGGATGCCTTCCTGGTGCGTTTTGGCGTGGGGGCCTGCACGGTGTTCTACTGCGACTATGCTGGCATCAATACCGACGACAGGCTGATTGCCTTTGATGTGGCGTTGCGCCGTAATGACGATCAGTGGCTGATCCGCCTGCCGCCAGAGTTGCAGGCGCAGGTACTGGAAGACTCCTGCTGTGGCCACTTCTTCTGTCTGGTCAATCACCAGGACTACATTCTGAAACCTGGCGTCGATGGCGCGCAGTTTAAAGCGGCGGTGCTGGCGTATCTGGATCAGCGCGGGGCAAAATACCCGGCCGAGCACAATATTGGCCATCTCTACCACGCCTCCGACGAGCATCAGCATCACTTCCATCAGCTCGACCCGACCAACACCTGCAACCCGGGTATTGGCAAAACAAGTAAGAAGAAGCACTGGGCATGACAATGCTGCACTCAGCCTGCCTGTGTGGCAGGCTGAGTGCAAACGTATCACTGCGATAAACAGTTACTAAAAAAGCAGGCAAAGTGTGGGGGAAGACGCTGGCTTAGCCGGATAAATTCAATACAATCACTGGCGCCCTGTCGGCGTACAGGTGGCAGAAATGAATAGCGGTGTTATCCGGGATGGTTTGCATGAAAAAGTGGTTGCTGATGCTGGTGGTGTCTTTCGTTGCTTTTCAGGCAGCGGCGGCAGCGCATAACGACGATCCCCAGAGCACCAGCCTGGCCTTTTACAGCTGGTATCTGGCGGCGCTGAACAAAGAAGAAAGCCCGATTGATGAACACGACCCGTTATTAAATGAGTATGTTACTGAGCGGCTGCTGAAAAAAATCAATCTGCTGATCAAAAGCCCGGACGGTATGGACGATGATTATTTCCTCCAGGATCAAGACTACAGCGACAGCTGGGTCAACAATGTCAGCGTCAGCCGATTTACGCTAAACGGTAACCGGGCTTCCGGCGATGTCACCCTCGGGCGTGACCCTGCTGACCAGCAGCATCTGCTGGTCACGCTGGTGCAGGATCACGATGGTTGGAAGATTGATGACGTTGAACAGGAAGCCCCTTCTGTCCGCTGATCCCACTCAGTGCAGGCGCATAAACTGCTCGCTGAGGCTCTCCATTAGCCCATAGCGGCGACGATACTCCGCACGTTTTTTACTGGGGATCTCTTCCATCGTTTTCTGGCTGAATGCCAGCGGCAGTTGCCAGAGGCGACGGCAAAGCGGCGTGCCATCCAGTGACTGCCAGAACTCATCATAACTGGCGACAAACACGGCCTTCTTTTTAAAGCGATAACGCAGGCTGCGATACGTATGGCCGCGATCGCTGACGGCCTGAATGGCGCTGATACCCATGCCCCGTGCCAGCAGTGATACCCCTTCCAGCAGGACACGTTTCGGGAATAGCCCATAACAGGATTTGGTTGCTGAGCGGATCAGCGTATGGGGCGTATCGCTGTGTGCGCCCTGTATTCCCCCGATCAACAGCACCGGCAGGCTGTCACGTTCAACGATGACGAACGTCAGTATCGCCAGCAGCGTCCCATCGCCATGCAGCATCATATTCACTTCACCCTCACGCTCGCAGCGGCCATTACAGGTCAGCGTGAGCTGAAAATGCTCGCCCTCTTTGCCACTGAAGCTGGCCAGTGTGGTGGGGTGTGATGAGAGCATGGCATGGCGTAATGCCTGGGAAGGGAGCTGTTGCACAAAACGGTAGTGCTGGCTCAGTACCTGCACCCGCTGGCCCGCAGACAGACCGAGGTGCAGATAAGGCCGGTGGATCTTATTGGGCAAGGTCGGCTGCAGATGCAGCGCATCCTGCATCACGGGCAGGGTGGCAATCTGCTGCATGTGCTGGAGAGTGGCCAGAGGAAAGGCCAGTGAGCGCAGTAAAAATTTGGTCCGCCAGGCGGTACTGTGCCAGATCGGGCCTGGGAGCATTCTGCCGTTAAGCAGGTGCTGGAACAGCGATAACCCGTTCTCCGGGCGCGTAAGCGTCAACGTTTCTGACATGATGTGTTATCCGACCTGGTGTAAGAAAAACGTATTCAACCACGGCGATAATCAATGGTGAGTCAATGCCTGAGGGAAGCTTCTGGTAATAATGCGGCCGTTTGGCTGGCGTTTAATCTTCAGGATTTGTAAGCATGCGTGGCATCAACCGCTAAAGGCGGCGTAGACTGGCTCGCGTACTCTGACGCTCTCTAATCAACAAGGAATAAGTCTGATGAAATTGTTCTATACCCCAGGTGCCTGCTCGCTCTCCCCGCATATCGCGCTCGAAGAAGTTGGGGCAACGTTCACGCTGGAAAAGGTTGATCTTAAAACGAAAAAAACCGAAACCGGCGCTGACTTCACGACCATTAACAGCAAAGGCTACATTCCTGCACTGCTGCTGGATGATGGCAGCCTGCTGACAGAAGGTACGGTGATTGCGCAGTATGTGGCCGACCTGAAACCGGAAGCAGGCCTGATCCCGGCGGCGGGCACCGCGGAACGTTACAAAGTGCTTGAGTGGCTGAGCTTTATCTCAACGGAACTGCATAAGCCAATGGGTGCGTTGTTTAACCCGGCCCAGACCCCTGACTGGAAGCAGGCGACCGTGGCGACACTCAATAAACGCCTCGATTGGCTCTCTTCCGCACTGGCCGGGAAAACCTGGCTCCAGGGTGAGCAGTTCACCGTGGCAGATGGTTATCTGTTTACCGTGCTGGGCTGGAGCAAAGTGGTTGGCTTCTCGCTCGACAGCTGGCCTGAATTGCAGGCGTTTGCAGGCCGCGTGGCAGCACGCCCTGCAGTACAGCGAGCGCTGAAAGCCGAAGGCTTGATCTAAGGCGTCTGGATCGCTGCGGGTAAAGATCGTAAGCTGACACCCTCATCATTTTCTTAATGGAGTCGGCTGTGGAAGGGGTTCCTGAGCAGTTCAGCTATGAGCAGGATCGGGCCAGCTTCCGTCATCTTTCCGGGCAGCAGGGCGTTGAACTGTATCGCGCCCATATTACCCGCTACGCGTTTGAACCTCACACGCATGAAGCGTTCGGCATCGGGACTATCGATCGGGGTGCCGAGCGTTTCCGTTATCGCGGGGTACAGCATGTAGCGCCCGTCGACTCGCTGGTATTGATGAATCCCGATGAGTTACACACGGGGGAATCCGCCACGGAGGGCGGCTGGCAATACCGCATGATCTATATTGAACCTAAGCGTCTTGCTGCCTTAACCGGAGAAACGGGCTGGTGGTTTGAGCAGGCGGTCTGCCATGATCCGCAGCGCGCAGCACAGCTCTCAAGGTTGCTGGAAAACCTGTGGCAGGCCGACGATCCGCTGGCGACGGATGGCCTGCTGCTCACGCTGTGCGATCTGCTACGTCCTCATGCCCGCATTGCCCGGCCCTTAGCGGCTGAACCCCGCCACCGTTTCGATCAGGTACGCGACTATCTGCGTGCCCATTTCAACGAACGTATCACCCTGGACACACTGGCGGCGCTGGTGTCTCTCAGCCCTTACCATTTCCAGCGGCAGTTCAAAGCACACTATCATGTTACCCCGCATCAGATGCTGATGGCGTTCCGGTTGTACCAGGCCAGCCAACTGCTGAGGGCCGGGCTGCCTGCGGCAGAGGTGGCCGCGGCTGTGGGGCTGACCGACCAGGCGCATCTGACGCGCAGTTTTGCCGGGCGCTATGGCATCACGCCGTCGCGCTATCAGAAACAGGTACGTGCCGCGTTGCGCTGACCGCAATTTGCTACAATCTCCCGACCTCCCTTTTTCCCATAATGGTGTTTTCTCTGTCCGGAGTGGACGATGTTAACGGGTATTTTATTTGCACTGAGCGCCGGGTTGATGTGGGGGCTGATTTTTGTCGGGCCGCTATTGGTGCCTGACTATCCTGGCACCCTGCAGTCGATGGGCCGCTATCTGGCCTTTGGGCTGATTGCGCTGCCTCTGGCCTGGCAGGATCGCCATCGTCTGGCGGCGCTGACCCGCCATGACTGGCGGGAGGCTTTCAAACTGACGCTGGTCGGCAACCTGCTCTATTACGTTTGTCTGGCAACAGCGATCCAGCGTACTGGCGCACCGATATCGACCATGATTATCGGTACGTTGCCAGTGGTGATCTCGGTCAGTGCCAATCTGTTTTACGGCCGCGATGAAGGGCATCTGCGCTGGGGTAAGTTATTTCCGGCCCTGTTATTGATCGTCGTCGGGCTGGTGTGCGTGAATGTGGCGGAACTGACGGGCGCCACGCATCCGGTCGACGTGTGGCGCTATCTGAGTGGGATGGCGCTGGCCTTTACTGCGGTGGTGTGCTGGACATGGTATCCGCTGCGCAATGCCCGCTGGTTACGCCAGCATGCGATTCGTCCTGCCACCTGGGCCACTGCGCAGGGGCTGGTGACGTTGCCGCTGGCGCTGGTCGGGTATTTGCTGGTCATGGGGCAACTGCATTTTAGCGATGTTTCGTTTGCCCTCCCGTTTGGCCCGCGGCCGGCGGTCTTTATTGCGCTGATGTTGGCGATTGCGCTGTTCTGTTCCTGGCTGGGGACGCTGTGCTGGAATGAAGCCAGCCAGAGATTACCCACGGTCTTAGTGGGTCCGTTGATCGTGTTTGAGATACTCGCCGGGTTGGCTTACACCTTCCTGTTACGGCAGTCATGGCCGCCACTGCTGACGCTATGCGGCATCTTGTGCCTGATGGTCGGGGTAATCAGTGCTATGCGTATCAAGCCAGAAGCGGTAGTAAAGCCATTGAATATTCGCGGATAAAAATGCGCGCAGCCTGACTGACCGCGGCGATGTTCAGTCAGGCGCCGTTCAGGGCCCCGGCTGGCCCGACAGTCCGTGATTTCATCGCAATAATGTGATCAAAATCACCTTTTCACTCACATCCTCCCTGCTTTATTTATCATCAACTCAGCGGATCGCCTGCCATAAGCAGGGATTGTTCGGCTATGAGAATTATCGCTAATCCACATATCGCCTTTTTTTGTACAGTAAACCCTCCCTACTCAATGCAAAAACCTTCATTTTTGAGACGACTTTTCCCAGATCAGACCAGTATTAACTCGAATGATATGAATAAAAAATCATCGATTATGGTAGGGAGACGAAAGAGAAAGAGGCGCTAATGATAAGTTGAAGCGTCATTTAACGGTCACAGGTGGGGGGGTATCCTGATAAATGATAAATGAGTTTAATCTGTTTACCGTGGGAACATCTGTGCTGCTGCTGACTTATTGCGCTTTGTGGCGCGCTGAGCGCGGGTGTCGCCATGTAGCACTCTCCGGCTATTCATTAGTGATCGATGAGAATAAGAAGCCATTATAAAAAAGAGAATGATCACCAAAGCTAACGATTTTTCTAAATTCTTGAGGGTGGGGTTTGCAAAGGACACGTTAACTTAAGGCGCGTTTATCTTTGTCTGCAAAGATAAACGCGCATTGAAAGCCTTGATGCTATTGAGATTTTAGCTGGTGCCTGGATAAGTTACAGCCAAATAATAGAGCGGGATGACAATTAACTCATCAGTCAAATTCCGCATCAAAAAATCGATCTGAACTTTTCAATAAGCGTTGAGAATATTTTATTTTGGTACTATTACACCTGACATTGACTGCCGATGAGCAATTACTGATTTTCAAGATTGTAAGGATAATGGTAAACACTGCGGCTGATATCCAGCAGACGGCAGCTACGGCGCGTTCCAATGTCGAACGTATCCTGTAAGAAATTAACGGCTTGCCGTTTGTCATTCGTGGTGAAAAAGTTTTTCAGCACGCTTTGCAGCATCTCTTTGTCTGATGATAGCGACTGGAGCTCACGTTCCATATGGTGGACCTTCTCCTCTAATTCTTTGATTTTCCTCCCTTCTTCTGAGGACAATCCGGCGTATTTCTTTTTCCAACTGTAGAAAGTTGCTTCAGAAATGCCCAGTTCGTCACAGATTTCTTTCACCTTGATACCATTTTCAGAAGCTTTAATGGCGCTGGTGATTTGCTCTTCGGTATATCGTGACTTTCTCATGAATGCTATTACCTTTCTTAACAATAATGGGATGAGAATGACTGCATTAATCAATGGATCTGTTTTGTACAGATATTAGCGCAGTGTTTCAAAGTACGCGATTGGAATGGCAAGCTTTAAGTTAAGGGATTATGAAGAAATAACATCATGGGATTTCTCCTATTTTATTTCAAAAGGGTTTTGATAGCTTTCGATATTGGTTTTTTTGATATAGATTCGTCTCATGCCAGTTCAAGGCCACGTTGTAATTAGGATAACTCCAACGGGAAAGGTAAAAAAAGTGTGCTAACTTTAATCCCGGTCAAAAGGGTATGTGAATTAGATCACACTTAAATTAAGACCAGATTTAACCATAAATGCTGGCAGGATTGTCTGTTCAGGTTAAAAAACAGTCTCTTAAAAATAAAAGGCACAACGATGCCTGAAAAATATTATTTTCTTTTTCTGCGTTCTCGCCAGGGGTCTACTGTGCGTTATTGAATCAGTTGTGGACACGGATGTGTTGGTTTGAGGTTTTAGCTGGTTGGAAACACAAAGGATGCTTCGATGAAATACAGTGTGATGTCTAATGCCGCCTGGATGATGTCCGAAAAAGTGGTGTCAGTTTTTGGCGTAATTTTTGTCACCTCTTATGTGGCTAAATCTTTCGGCCCGGTTATATTCGGGCAAATAGCATTTTCTGCCTCACTGTTTTCAATTATTCAGACTATTGCCATTTTTGGCACAGAAACAATTCTTTTTAAAAGCATCAGTAAAAGCACGCCAAAAGGAATGCGCCTGATGGGGGTGGCAAAATCATTGCGCCTGACATTATTACTGGTGCTGTCATTGCCCGTATTGCTCTATGTGTGGCTGACGATGCGCGAGAACTTTATTGTGTTTGCCGTGGCATCATTTCTCTCCGCTATGTTTGTGACCCAGGATATTTTTAGCGTTTACAATAACGCCCGTCTGGAATCGCGAATGAATACGGTTGCAAATGCCACCGGCATGATATTGAGCTTTGCCATCAGCTTTACTGTTGCCTGGTGCAAGCTCAGCCCGCTGTGGTTGTCCCTGTCCATTGTCGCCGTCACGCTGGTGCCCTATCTGATCAAGCGCAGTCGCTTTTATCAGACCAACACTATCAGCCCACCGCCGCGACATAAGCGTAAGAATTATCTGCGTTATTTACTGCATGCGGGGCTGCCGCTGGCGATTTCCAGCGTCTTTATCGCCGTTCAGGTGAAGACCGCACAGTTCTTTCTTGTTGGGGTGAGTTCGGCCCAGGATCTTGGCCTGTTTACCGCAGCGAATACCATTTCCGCCTCGTGGATTTTTATTCCGGTGGCGATCATTACATCCTGCTTCTCTGAAATTTTCAGGGAGCGTGCGGATGTGGCAGTAAAACTGGCTTCACGGCTTAATGGCTATGTTATGGCAGTTTCACTTTTGATGCTCTCCGTTGTCACGCTGTTTGGTGACAGGATCATTAACAGCCTGTATGGGCAAGATTACACACAATCGGGAAACCTCATTACGTTGTTGTCGTTAGCAACCTGCTTTTCGGCAATGGGAACCGTAGCGTATCGCTACATGGTGAAAGAGGGTGGTTTCAATTACTTACTGGTGAAAGTGATTCTGCTGGTAGTTATTGGTCTGGCAACTTCTTACTTCTTTATCCATTCCTGGGGATTAACAGGCGCAGCCTGGAGCGTGTTTATCACCGAACTCCTGTCCCTGACGATAATGAATTATTTCTTTAAGAATGGCGTCATTCTTAAAATACAGCTTTCCTCACTCAACTACAAAACCTACAGATGAGGTAAATCATGTTGAAGCTCAAAGCAGAGTTGAGAAAGGGTTTTGTTTACCTGCTCAAGAAAATGCCTTGGTCTTACCAGGATAAAATTTATTACTTTCAGAAATTCAAACGTATTCCCAATATCCGGGAACCCAAGTTGTTCAATGAGAAGATTCTGTATCGTAAATATGTCACTGGTGACCATGTGCGCTATGCCAATTTGTCCGATAAATTACTGGTCAGAGAATATATTGCCGACACTATCGGGGAAGATTATCTGATTCCGCTGATTCATCAGACCGATGACCCGATTTCGTTACTGAGTTTGCCGTCCCTGAAAAACACGGTGATCAAGCCGAATCACGGCTCAGGCATGGTGGAAATTGTGCTGGAAGAACCCGATTGCATCCAGAAACAACTGCTGATCAAGCGCTGCGATGAATGGTTGCATAAGGACTTCTCGCACCACGCGCGTGAGATTCACTACCGCTACATTAAGCCCTGCATTCTGGTTGAACAGTACGTTGGTGATGGCAAGTTTGCCGCCGTTGACTACAAGTTTCATATGTTCAACAAGAAAGATGGCAACTTCGAGTACGTATTGCAGGTGATTTACAACCGGGTGGGCAGTGCTGCGTTGTCGATGAGCTTCTACGTCAACAACCTGAAGCAGAGCTTTTATAAAATCCGGGATACCGGTTTTGACATCAGTGCAGACAGCGAGACGCTGGAACGTGCGCTGGAACTGAGTAAGACGCTGGCAACGGATTTCGACTATGTGCGTGTTGATTGGTACATCCATGAAGGGCATATCTACTTCGGTGAGCTGACGTTTACGCCAGGCGCAGGTATGGTGACCGGACTGGAAAATGGTCTGAATCAGATCATGGGGGATATGTGGTTGCAGGATCGTAAAACGGCAGCGTTGCCGGAAGTCAAAGCGTCCAGCGATGTCCCTTTGCCGACCTCGGCGGTGCTAAAAAAGATATAAAAAGTGACAAATAACCTTCTGCCCGGTGAGTCAGGTCAGCTCTCCGGGCAGATGTCGCTTACGGCATCGGCCAGTCGGGAGGTGTGCGGCTCATCACTTCGACAAATACATCCTTGGTTATCGTCCAGAAGTTATGCAGATTATCCATGCTCAACGTAATGCCCAGCAGCCCGGTGACAAACCAGCATGACATACCGATACCAATACCGGTAAACGCGAACGCCATCACGTTGCGGCTGGCTTTGCGGCACTGCACATTAAAGGTGCTGGCAAGGAACATCATCACTGCACTGAGCAGCTCCCATCTCATGAGAATAACGCTGGTGGTAATCGTAGCCATATTGAAAACTCCGGGGTGATCGGTCCTGACAAACGGGATGCAACATCACCCGGAACGGAACGGGAGCTGCCAGGCTTGCTCCTTTCCGGTCTGACGCTCTGGTCATGGAAGTGTGACGGCGATCACATTATATCACCCGTTTTTCAAAACTGAACAAAATTTATACCTGGTATGGTAGTTTTTTTCGGTCAATCCAGGTGGGTTTACACTGACTCGCCAGGAGGGCAGGTGATAAATATATTATCGCTGATATCGAAAAATACAGATTAATCCGTATGCATAATATTATTTCTATGCCATGTGACCGATCTTTTTTCTGACCTTTTGTGCCATCGAATATCTAATTTAACTTAGGGTAAGATTAATTCTAATTGCGTATTGTTACGTGCTGTGATAACCCATTTTATCTGCAATTATTGAATGTATTTTTAAGTAAAAGTTGTTTTATATCATGATGTTATTTTCTGGTCTCTCCGTTAAATCTAAGTCAAATCAAACGGTTTAAGATGAATCTTACGCTATTTGAAGTTGTACAGACTATCGATGATCTGTAGGATTTTGCCAAACATTTCTCCCTGTTTATTATTTCCCGGAATTAATCCAGGGAGGGTTTTCTATTCCCGTAAATCATGCCCAAAAAACATTAACTAATAATACATCTGCAAACAGCAGAAAATAATAAAGGAGCCTGCGTGTCGTCTATTGGTCACTCCTGGCTTTCGGGTCTTTCACATCAAACATGATCGTGACGGGCAAATCACCCGTGTGGATGCCGGGCACGTTGTCCGCTGAACGGCGGAGGGGGAGTAAGCATGAAGATCAGGCAAAACGAGGCGGTGACAGTGGCGCGTGAATTACCGACCATGCGCCAGTCATTTCAACGCATTCATCTGGTGATTATCGTGGTGTCGCTGCTGTTCAGCGGGTTGTCGCTTTCTGCGCTGTCGATGTATGTGCTGCGCAGCTATGCGGAAAACAATATCCAGCTGGTCGCGGCCAGCGTTAGTTACAGCGCCCGGACAGCGGTGCTACAGAACGATTCAGCAACCGCAGAGAGTATTCTGCGTGACATGGGGACGCGTACGGAGTTTGCGGTCGGGCGCGTATATCGTGCTGATCAGCAGCTGCTGGCCCAATGGCAGGCACCGGGCGGCGAAGATCCCCGCGGCGCCGGTGCCGTTGTGGCTCGCTGGCTGTTCCCTCAGCCGGTGAGCGCACCCGTGATGCATAATAATCAGGAAGTCGGCCGGGTGTGGATCAGCGGTGATGCCTCACGCGTTCTACATTATCTGGGGCAGGCGCTGCTGTGGCTGGGCGGCAGTCTGTTGATTACCGCCATGCTGGCGATCTACCTGGCGCGGCGGATGCATGCCGGCATTTTACAGGGGCTGCAAAATATTGCCTCCGTCGCACATGATGTGCGCAAACGGCGTGCTTTCTCCCTGCGCGTACCGTCGTCCTCGATTGCCGAGCTGGATAAACTGAGCGGTGATTTCAACAGCCTGCTCGATGAGCTGGACCAGTGGCAGCGGCATCTGACCAGTGAGAATGACTCGCTGACACACCAGACGCTGCATGACACGTTGACCGGGCTGCCTAACCGTAAAGCCTTTGAGCAACATTTACAGGCGCTGATGGACGACCCGGAAACCCGCCAGCAGGCCAGTGTGCTGTTTATCGACGGTGACCGTTTTAAGCAGGTGAATGACTGCTACGGTCACGCCGCCGGCGATCATGTGCTCATGGTCACAGCCCAGCGTCTGCGTGAGCGCCTGCGTAAAGGCGATCTGGTGGCACGCCTGGGCGGCGATGAGTTTGCTGTGGTGCTATCGACGGTCGAACGGGAGGAGCAGGTGGCTCAGGTGGCGCGCGATATTATTGAAGCAATGCAGCCGCCCATCGTGCTGCCGGAAGGCGCGCGGGTGGTGCAGTCGTTAAGCGTGGGTGTGGCGCTGGCAAAAAACCACAGCTCCCCGGAAGCACTGATTGCGCAGGCTGATGCGGCGATGTATCACATTAAAGAGCTGGGCGGCGGCTGGTACTTATCACCGTCTTACTGGGGGCAGGAAATACCCGGCTTGCCACCGCAGGTGGCGGTGGCAACGGGTCGTCATTAGCCGCGTTAGCCGCAGGTCGGGCAGGATTTTTCACTGACCCGCTGGCTGAAGCTGCTGGTGGCATAGTCGCTACAGTCGAATGTCCAGCTGCTGCGCTTCAGGGATGCATGGCGCATGGTGTGACGATAGGCGGTCGGTGTCTGTGAAAACTGGCGGCGAAACACGCGTGAAAACGTCTGCTGGGAGTCATAACCGTACTGCATAGCAATATCGAACACCGGACGTTGCGTCAGGCGCAGCGCTTCGGCGGCCAGCGTCAGACGGCGTTCACGAATGTATCCACCCAGCGTCTGTTTCGTCACGGAACGGAACATACGCTGCAAATGCCACTTCGAATAGCCTGATTTTGCCGCCACTTCATCAATCGACAGAGTCTTTTCCAGATTGTTGTCGATCCAGTCAGTCAGGGTGCTGATGATGTCGTCATGCATACACTTTTTCTCCCAGGTCTCTGCGTCAATAGGTCGCGAACTCAATGGAGGCTGAGTATAATTCCTCAAGTTAACTTGAGGTAAAGCGCTAAATGAAAAAAAGTATGAGTAACGCCAGCAAGCGCGAACTAACCCCCGGCGATGTGGCACGGCGTTGCGGTGTGGCGGTTTCGACGCTTCATTTTTATGAAAGCAAAGGATTAATTAGCAGTTTCCGCAACCCCGGAAATCAACGGCGCTACACCCGTGATGTGCTGAGGCGTGTGGCGGTGATCAAGATTGCCCAGCGTATCGGCATCCCACTTGCGACTATCAGCGACAGCCTGATGCAGTATTCCCCGGGCAAGCGCATGACGACAAAAGAGTGGGCGGTGCTGTCGCAACAGTGGCGTGACGAACTGGACAGACGCATTGAAACGTTGACGCACCTGCGCGACGATCTGGACGGCTGCATCGGCTGTGGTTGTTTGTCGATGGAAGACTGCCCGCTGCGTAACCCGAACGACCGCCTGAGCGAGCAGGGCACTGGGGCGATACTGTTGGATGTGAAGAGCGTTTGACTATACTCAGGCTTTAAGGAGCGAATATGATCACCGTACACCATCTGAACAATTCGCGATCGCAGCGCGTGCTGTGGTTGCTGGAAGAGTTGAACGTGCCCTATCAGATCAAACGTTATCAGCGTGAAGCGAGCATGCTGGCACCTGAGGCCCTGAAAAAAGTCCATCCGCTAGGTAAATCTCCGGTAATTACCGATGGCAATCGTGTGGTGGCCGAATCCGGCGCGATCCTGGAGTATCTGGAAGCGCAGTATGACGCTGAAGGTCTGCTGAAACTTTTCGATGAAGAAGAGGTGATTCAGTCGCGCTACTGGCTGCACTATGCGGAAGGGTCACTGATGCCGCTGCTGGTAATGAAACTGATTTTTAGCCGGATGGGCAAAGCCCCGGTGCCCTGGCTGTTACGTCCCATCGGCAGCGCCTTTGGTCAAGGGGTTCAGAAGGGCTACCTCGACCCGCAGATCACCACCCATCGCCAGTTCATCGAACAGCATCTTGCCCAAAATGAATGGTTCGCCGGTAGCCGCTTCAGTATTGCGGATGTGCAGATGAGTTTTCCGCTGCAGGCGCTCACCGCGCGCGGTGGCGCGGCCGACAGCCCGGCGATTCAGGCCTGGTTGCAGAAGGTGCAAAGCCGTGCTGCCTGGCAGCGTGCGCTACAACAGGGCGGTGAGGTCCGTCTCGACTGAATGCTTTTCTTTTCTTGAGTGACAAACGTTTCAACTCGCAACCGTCGGCAGGCCGTCATAAGAAAGCGCTATTGCAGGCCGTCATAAGAAAGCGCTATTAGAGTGCGCACGGCACTGCCGTTACCCTCATAAGCGTTGATAGCAGACGTGTGTGCAAATCAATAATTATGCAAATTTATGCGTGAAGAAGTGTTGAAAATGCACCATTAAACACAGGATAATCGTTTGCGCAGGAATACTCGTCATACTTCAAGCCGCAGATGCGTTGGCGTTGCCCGCCTGCGACGCGAATGATATCGAGTATCAGCACAGCAATTAGGCGGTTTTTTGCGTGGAATAGTAAACGTTTGCCTTTATCCGGTCTGCGCCTCGCCCTGAGGTTTTTGTACCGCGTATATTGCGCCAGGGATGCAAACGTCGACTACCGCTGGGAAACAGGGGTACCACGCAGCGATAACTCATAAGAAATCTCAGGGGATTACGATGTCAGCTCCTTCTCAACCGGCCAGCGGCTCTTTAGACGCCTGGTTCAAAATTTCTGCGCGCGGTAGTAGCGTCCGTCAGGAAATCCTGGCCGGTCTTACGACCTTCCTGGCGATGGTCTATTCCGTGATTGTGGTGCCCTCGATGCTGGGCAAAGCAGGTTTCCCGCCGACGGCGGTCTTTGTGGCGACCTGCCTGGTGGCCGGTTTTGGTTCACTGCTGATGGGGTTGTGGGCCAATCTGCCGCTGGCGATTGGCTGCGCGATCTCGCTGACGGCATTCACCGCCTTTAGCCTGGTGCTGGGCCAGCAGATCAGCGTACCTGTTGCGCTGGGTGCGGTGTTCCTGATGGGCGTCCTGTTTACCCTGATCTCTGCAACCGGCATTCGAGCCTGGATATTGCGTAACCTGCCGATGGGCGTGGCGCACGGCACGGGCGTGGGCATCGGCCTGTTCCTGCTGCTGATTGCCGCTGACGGTGTGGGCCTGGTGGTGAAAAACCCGGGGCCTGGCCTGCCGGTTGCGTTGGGTCACTTCCCCTCTTTCCCGGTGGTGATGACGCTGGTCGGGCTGGCGGTGATTTTTGGTCTGGAGAAGCTGCGTGTGCCTGGTGGCATCCTGCTGACGATTATTGCCATCTCGGTGCTTGGCCTGATCTTCGACCCGGCGGTGACCTATCAGGGGTTGTTCGCGATGCCAAGCCTGAGCGATGCGCAGGGTAACTCGCTGGTGTTTAGCCTGGATATCCTTGGGGCATTAAAACCGGCGGTGCTGCCAAGCGTGCTGGCGCTGGTGATGACGGCGGTATTTGATGCCACCGGCACCATCCGTGCAGTCGCCGGGCAGGCGAACCTGCTGGATAAAGACAACCAGATTATCAATGGCGGCAAGGCCCTGACCACGGACTCACTGAGCAGCATTTTCTCAGGTCTGGTCGGTGCGGCCCCGGCAGCCGTTTACATTGAGTCGGCAGCCGGAACGGCAGCAGGCGGTAAAACGGGTCTGACAGCCATCGTGGTCGGTGTGCTGTTCCTGATGATCCTGTTCCTGTCGCCGCTGGCGTACCTGGTTCCGGGTTATGCCACCGCACCTGCGCTGATGTATGTCGGCCTGCTGATGTTAAGCAACGTGTCCAAAATCGATTTCAGTGATTTTGTTGATGCAATGTCTGGCCTGCTGGCAGCCGTCTTTATCGTTCTGACCTGTAACATCGTTACCGGTATTATGCTCGGTTTCGGTTCACTGGTGATTGGCCGTATCTTTGCCGGTGAATGGCGCAAGCTGAATGTGGGCACCGTGCTTATTGCGGTAGCGCTGGTCGCTTTCTATGCCTGCGGTTGGGCGATATAATTCTGTTTCGGGGCCGGGATCGCTGGCCCCACCTTAAGATGACACTGATTTTCCCTTCCTAACGCACATCCTGTTTTTCATCGTCTCCCTAATTTGCTTTACTATCTACCAGGGTATTCGCTATCAATGTCTGCCTGTGTTTAAAGCCTATCGGAAGACGTATAAAAAGGATCGCATGGAAATTTTCTTTACCATTCTCATTTTGACGCTGGTTGTGTCGCTGTCAGGCGTCGCCGCGCGTATTATTCCCTTTCAAATTCCTTTGCCTCTGGTGCAAATCGCTATGGGCGCGTTGCTCGCCTGGCCAACGTTTGGTCTGCATGTCGATTTTGATCCGGAGCTGTTTTTAGTGCTGTTTATCCCACCGCTGCTGTTTGCTGACGGCTGGAAAACCCCGACCAGTGAGTTTCTGCGCCACGGGCGCGAGATCCTTGGCCTGGCGCTGGTGCTGGTGCTGATTACCGTTGTCGGGATTGGCTACCTGATTTACTGGCTGGTGCCGGGTATTCCGCTGCTGTCTGCCTTTGCACTGGCGGCCGTGTTGTCACCGACCGATGCCGTGGCGCTCTCCGGTATTGTCGGCGAGGGGCGCATTCCGAAAAAAATTATGGGGATACTGCAAGGCGAAGCGTTGATGAACGACGCATCCGGCCTGGTGTCGCTGAAGTTCGCCGTCGCCGTGGCGATGGGCACGATGGTGTTTACCGTGTCCGGGGCCTCGCTGGAATTCGCCAAAGTGGCGATAGGTGGCCTGCTGGCAGGTATCGCGATCTGCTGGTTATACGGTAAATCACTGCGCCTGTTCAGCCGCTGGAGTGGCGATGATCCGGCCACGCAGACCGTGCTGCTGCTGCTGCTGCCGTTTGCGTCTTATCTGATTGCCGAACATATCGGTGTGTCCGGCATTCTTGCGGCGGTTGCCGCCGGGATGACCATTTCACGCTCCGGGATTATCCGTCAGGCGCCGCTGGCTATGCGCCTGCGTGCTAACAGCGTCTGGCAGATGCTGGAATTCGTGTTTAACGGCATGGTCTTCCTGATGCTGGGCCTGCAACTGCCAGGCATTCTGGAAATCTCCGTGCGTCAGGCGGATGCTGACCCGAATGTTGAGCTGTGGGTGCTGTTTGCCTCGGTGGTGCTGATCTATATGGCGTTGATGGTCGTGCGTTTTGGCTGGCTGTGGACCATGCGCTTTATCAGCCGTACGGCGTTAAAAAAACGTCCGATGGAGTTTTCCAGCTACTCGACGCGTGAGCTGCTGATTGCTTCCTTCGCCGGGGTACGCGGCGCGATTACCCTGGCCGGTGTGTTGTCGATTCCGCTGTTGCTGAGTAACGGAAATGATTTCCCGGCGCGTTATGAGCTGGTGTTCCTGGCGACCGGGGTGATCCTGTTCTCGCTGTTGGTGGGGGTGGTCATGCTGCCGCTGCTGCTGCGAGGCGTTGAAGGGATCGATAAAGCGGGCCACCGCCGTGAGCTACAGATGGCGCGTGCGACGATGGCGAGTGTTGCCATCGACAGTCTGCATAAGATGGAAGAACGTCTGATGGTCGACACGGAAGAGAACATCGACCCCGAGCTGTTGAAAGAAGTCAGTTCAAGGGTGATGGGCAATCTGCGTCGTCGTGTGGATGGCAAAGAGGATATGGAACGTGCGCTGTTTGCCGAAAACCTTGAGCGACGTTTCCGTCTGAGCGCTCTGCGTTCTGAGCGCGCGGAGTTGTATCACCTGCGAGCCACGCAGCAAATCAGTAATGAGACGATGCAGAAGCTGTTGCACGATCTCGACCTGCTGGAAACGCTGTTGATCGAGAAAGAGGAATAACTGCGCATCGGCGGTCCCGTGCGTTTGTGGGTCGGGCATGCCCGACCCCTACGATAATCCGACGGTGTCTATTTCGTGTGTTTTTGGTGGGCCGGGCATGCCCGGTCCCCTACGATAATCCGCGGTGTCTATTTCGTGTGTTTTTGGTGGGCGGGCATGCCCGACCCCTACGATAATCCGACGGTGTCTATTTCGTGTGGTTTTGGTGGGCGGACATGTCCGGCTCCTGCGATAATCCGGCATTGTAAATTGCGTGTAGGGGCGAGGCATGCCTCGCCCGGCGGGTTTACAATGAAATGCGCGGTGTTTCGCCCGGCCAGAACTCGCGACAGCAGGTAATCCATGCCTGTGCGCTGCGCGACAGATAGCTCCCCTCGCGCCAGATTAATCCCAGACTCCACACCAGATCCGACTCCAGCGGCAGCCACAGAAGCTGGCTTTTATCCAGACGCTGACAGATAGGCTCCGGCAGAATCGCCACGCCCATACCCGCCTGCACCATCGCGGCCAGAAAATCCCACTGCCCGCTGCGCACCGCAATCTGCGGAGTAAAACCACTGGCCTGAAACGCCCGCATCAGCTGGCGATTAAGGGAAAATTCTTCGTTATAGATCAGGATCGGGTGCCCGGCCAGCTCACTGATCGGCATATGGCTGCGGCGCAACCAGGCCTCGGTACGGGGCACCAGCACGCACAGCGGGTGGCTCATCAGTGACAGCGAATTCAGCGGCAAATCATCAGCGACCGGCAGGGCGGTCATGGCAATATCCAGACTGCCGGACAGCACGGCCTGCTGCACGGTCAGGCCGCCAAACTCAGATATTTTCAGCTCCACGCCCGGATAACGCTGACGAAATGCGGAGATCGAACCCGCAATTTGCATCCCCACCATCGGGGGAATACCCAGGCGCAGCTCGCCGGTTTTCAGCTCGTTGATATCGCTGATCTCCGCTTCCAGCTGTTTAAACTCTTGCAGGATAGTCACGCCGCGCTGGTACACCGCCTGCCCGGTATCCGTCAGATGCAGTTTACGCCCCTCACGGATCAATAAGGTGCAGCCCAGCTCATCCTCCAGCTGGCGCAACATCTTGCTAATGGTCGGCTGTGTGACGTAGAGCTGTTCGGCAGCACGGGTGAAGCTTTGCTGACGAACCACTTCCACAAAGTAGCGCAGGGCGCGAACGTCCATAATCATTCCTGTCTGGCATAGTTGGGATAATATTAAGTCATTTTTTTCACCCTTTGTTACCGCTTTATACTCTTTCCTATAAAAACATTCACAAAGGGGAAAACAGCATGGCATTGGCACTTCGTCCACAGGGTTCTGCCTGGCTGCATCGGGTTCAGGTTCCGCTACAGGTGGCGCTTTATGTCGGGCTGTTTTTAATCTCAGAACAGCTGGTGAGCTGGCTGCATTTACCCCTTCCCGCCAACATCGTTGGGATGTTGTTGCTGTTGTCGATGATTATGCTGCGCGTAATGCCGCTGGGGTGGGTCAAAGCCGGTGCCAGCTGGTTGCTGGCTGAAATGCTGTTGTTCTTTGTTCCGGCCGTTGTCGCGGTGGTTAACTATGGCGATCTGTTGCGCCTTGAGGGCTGGCGAATTCTGCTGGTGATTGGTGTCAGTACGCTGCTGGTGCTGGGCGCCACCTCGCTGGTGGTGGATCGCGTGTATCGCTTCGAGCTGTGGCTGGCGGCGCGTAAACAGGGGAAGGGCGATGAATGATTTTATCCTCAGCGTGTTATGTCTGTTGGCCACACTGGCCGTCTACTTCTGCAATAAACGGCTGTATCGCCGCTGGCACCGCCTGCTGCTGATGCCCCTGGTGATGACACCGATGGTGCTGGTGGCGCTGCTGGTGGTGGCCCATATCTCCTGGCAGGACTACATCAGTGAAAGCCGCTGGCTCTTGTGGCTGCTTGGCCCGGCCACACTGGCGTTTGCTGTACCGGTGTATGAGAACATGGCGATCATTCGTCGTCACTGGATGTCGCTCAGTGCCGGGGTGATCACCGCCACGGCGGTAGCGGTATGCAGTTCAGTGTGGCTGGCGCAGATGCTGGCGTTGCCGGAGAGCATTCAGCGCAGCCTGGCAGTGCGTTCCATCACCACGCCGTTTGCGCTTGCGGCAGCGAAACAGCTGGGCGGGCAGCCGGATCTGGTGGCGTTGTTTGTGGTGATCACCGGGGTGTTTGGCATGGCGGTGGGTGACCTGTTGTTCCTGCGTCTGGCCATCAAACAAGGCCTGGCGCGAGGGGCCGGATTCGGTGCGGCATCTCACGGCGCCGGGACGGCACGCGCGTATGAGCTGGGTCAGCAGGAGGGCGTGGTTTCAAGCTTAGTGATGATGTTATCCGGTGTCGTTACCGTGGTGATAGCGCCTGCTATCGGGCATGTCATGTGGGCGGTTGGCTAACAGGACTGGATTCAGTGCGTTTGTAAGGTTACTCAAATTCAACGTGATTAGTTTGTTTCTCATATAATTTCAGGGGCGGTTGGTTTACTCTGCAAGCCCGCCGCATCATGGCGTGAGTAAAAATTAATCAGGAGAATAAAATGAAAAGAGTGGCAATGACAACCGGCGCACTGGCGCTGCTGGCGCTGGCAGGCTCTGCTCAGGCTATCGAAGGTGGCGTGAGTGTGGGTAAGGATTACACTGATGTTCACGTTGGCCTGGGGACAACAACCCCTGGTTTTGCGCTTTCCGGTGACTGGCTGCGCAGCGATCATGATGGCAATGTAGAGAGCCTGGGTCTGGGTTACAACGTCGCGATTGGCGATGTGTTCCTGTCTCCGACCGTTAAAGCGCTGTCGACTAACCCGAAAGACACGAAAGATGGCTACGCGATTGCCATTGGTGGCGGCGTGAAAGTCCCTGTGACCAAAATGTTTAACGTGTACGGTGAGTATTTCTACTCTCCTGATTCGTTTTCCAGCCACATCGATAACTACCAGGAAGCATCTGCAGGCGTGAGCTTCCAGCCAATCTCTCTGGTGGATGTGAGCGTGGGTTACAAGTATATGACGCTGAACGGCAAAGATGGCCGTAAAGATAATGTCGTTGCTGATGGTCCATACGTGGGCGCCGCACTGCACTTCTAACGCCCTGCCACCCTGTTTGATACGGACGAGGCGTGCCTCGCCCGTACGGGTTCCGTGTTAATGCCCTTTCCCACCCTCAATCCCGACACCTGTTTGCGATCGCACAAACTGCGCCTGGAAGCGTTGACGCTCTTCCGCACCCGATGCCGAGTTGTCGGTCACCGAGAACAGCCACGTACCGATAAATGCTGCCAGCATGGAGAACAGCGCCGGATACTCATACGGGAACACGGCTTTGGCATGTCCCAGCACCTGCACCCACACCGTCGGGCCGAGGATCATCAGCAGCACCGCCGTCAGCAGACCCAGCCAACCGCCAATCATTGCCCCGCGCGTGGTCAGTTTCGACCAGTACATCGACAGCAAAATAATCGGGAAGTTACAGCTGGCCGCAATCGAGAACGCCAGCCCGACCATAAACGCAATATTCTGTTTCTCAAACATAATGCCCAGCAGGATCGCCACAATCCCCAGCAGCACCACGGTGATCTTCGACACCCGCAGCTCATCACGTTCGCTCGCCTGGCCCTTACGGAACACGCTGGCATACAAATCGTGTGACACCGCCGAGGCGCCGGCCAGCGTCAGACCCGCAACCACCGCCAGAATGGTGGCGAAGGCCACAGCAGAGATAAAGCCTAAGAACAGACTGCCGCCCACCGCGTCGGCCAAATGCACCGCCGCCATATTATTGCCGCCAATCAGTGCCCCGGTCGCATCCTTAAACGCCGGATTAGCCCCGACCAGCAGAATGGCACCAAACCCGATAATAAAGGTCAGGAAGTAGAAATAACCCATAAAGCCGGTGGCCCAGAACACGCTCTTACGCGCTTCACGCGCATCGCTTACGGTAAAGAAGCGCATCAAAATATGCGGCAACCCGGCGGTACCAAACATCAGGCCCAGTCCGAGTGACAGCGCCGATATCGGGTCATGCACCAGCCCGCCGGGGCTCATAATGGCGATGCCTTTCGGGTGCACCTTCATCGCTTCGGTAAACAGCGTATTGAAGCTGAAGCCAACGGTTTTCATCACCATAATCGCCATAAAGCTGGCGCCGAACAGCAGCAGCACGGCTTTAATAATCTGCACCCAGGTAGTGGCCAGCATGCCGCCAAACAGCACGTACATCACCATCAGGATCCCGACCAACACCACTGCCACATGGTAGTCCAGGCCAAACAGCAGCTGGATAAGCTTGCCTGCCCCCACCATTTGCGCAATCAGATACAGCGCCACCACCACCAGAGAACCGCAGGCGGAGAGGGTGCGGATTGGCTTCTGCTTAAGACGATAAGAGGCCACATCTGCAAAGGTATAGCGGCCGAGGTTACGCAGGCGTTCGGCAATCAGGAACAGAATGATCGGCCAGCCCACCAGGAAACCAAGCGAGTAAATCAGCCCGTCATAACCGGAGGTGTACACCAGCGCGGAAATTCCGAGGAATGAGGCGGCAGACATAAAGTCCCCGGCCATCGCCAGACCGTTCTGGAAGCCGGTGATATTGCCGCCTGCCGTGTAGTAGTCGCTGCGTGAACGGGTGCGTTTGGAGGCCCAGTAAGTGATCCCCAGCGTAAAAGCGACGAAAATCAGGAACATGATAATCGCTTCGACGTTAGTCGGCTGGCGCTCTACCGCGCCGCTGATAGCATCGGCGGCCAGTACACCACACGGCAACAGTGCCGCCAGCGCAAAGAACAGATGGCGTGATTTCATCCTTTCACCTCATTCAGCAGTTCGCGGGTCAGACGGTCGAACTCGCCATTAGCACGCCAGACGTAAACTCCGGTCAGCAGAAAAGAAATCACAATTAAGCCCACGCCAATCGGAATACCGCGCGTCACGTTGGTCCCTTCATAAAGCGGCGTACCGAGCCAGCCAGGGGCAAAAGCAATCAGCAAAATAAACCCGACATACAGCACTAACATAATCACGGACAGCAGGGTGGCAAAGCTCTGGCGTTTTCTCACCAGCTCTTTAAATTTCGCACTTCGTTCTATTCTTTCGTAGAGGACATTGCTCATTGTAATATCTCCAGAGACAGGGTTATTCCTTTGATCCTTGAAGCATTAACGTCAAGATCGGGGGAATATATTTTTTTTATATCCTGGTACGGACAATATTAAGACGTGAAGCAATCAGATCTGCTCTGCGGCAGGTTTATGATGTCAATATGAAAAGCAGGGGCACGGTGGCCCCTGTGGGTTATGGCATTTTAATGGACTGTTTCTCTTCGAGTAATTTCTCCACTACGCCAGGATCGGCCAGAGTAGAGGTATCACCGAGATTACTGGTATCACCGGCAGCAATTTTGCGCAGGATACGACGCATTATTTTACCGGAACGGGTTTTCGGTAATGAATCTGTCCAGTGCAATACATCCGGGGTGGCAATCGGGCCAATCTCTTTACGTACCCAATTGCGCACTTCGGTATACAGCTCGGGTGAAGGTTCTTCGCCATGATTCAGAGTGATATAGGCATAAATTGCCTGACCTTTCAGACCATGCGGAATACCTACCACCGCCGCTTCGGCGATTAAGGGATGAGACACCAGTGCAGATTCGATTTCTGCCGTCCCCAGTCGATGGCCGGAGACGTTCAGCACGTCATCCACGCGCCCGGTGATCCAGTAATAGCCATCCTCATCACGACGTGCGCCGTCACCGCTAAAATACTGATTTTTAAAGGTGGAAAAATAGGTCTGCTCGAAGCGTTCGTGATCGCCATACAGCGTACGCGCCTGGCCCGGCCAGGAGTCGACGATCACCAGGTTGCCTTCAGTGGCCCCCTCCAGCGCATTGCCTTCGTTATCCACCAGTGCAGGCTGCACGCCAAAGAACGGGTTGGAGGCCGACCCCGGTTTCAGTGCAGTCGCGCCCGGCAGCGGGGTGATCATAAAACCGCCGGTTTCCGTCTGCCACCAGGTATCCACGATCGGGCAGCGGCCATTGCCGATTTTTTTGTGGAACCACTCCCAGGCTTCCGGGTTGATCGGCTCACCAACGGACCCGAGGATGCGCAGGCTCGAACGATCGGTCCCTTCAATCGCTTTATCCCCTTCGGCCATCAACGCACGCACGGCGGTCGGGGCAGTATACAGGATCGTCACCTTATGCTTGTCGACCACTTCCGCCATACGGCTCGGTTTTGGCCAGTTCGGCACGCCTTCAAACATCAGCGTGGTGGCACCGCAGGCCAGTGGGCCATACAGCAGGTAGCTGTGGCCGGTCACCCAGCCGACATCGGCGGTACACCAGTAGATATCATCCGCTTGGTAGTCAAACACATACTTAAAGGTGGCGGCGGCATACACCAGGTAGCCGCCCGTGGTGTGCAGCACGCCTTTCGGCTTTCCGGTCGAACCGGAGGTATAAAGGATAAACAGCGGGTCTTCTGCAGCCACCTCTTCCGGCTCGTGATGGGTGCTGGCGTTGTTCGCCAGCTCGTGCCACCACAGGTCGCGATCGCTGTTCCAGCCAACCTCTTTACCGGTACGGCGAAACACCACCACGTTCCCCACGCTGGTGACGTTGGGATTGTTCAGCGCATCATCCACGTTTTTCTTCAGTGGGATAGTTCGCCCGGCACGTACGCCCTCATCGGCGGTGATCACCAGCCGGGCGTTACAGTCGATAATGCGTCCGGCGACCGCTTCTGGCGAGAATCCACCGAAGATCACCGAATGCACAGCGCCAATACGTGCGCAGGCCAGCATGGCAACGGCGGCTTCCGGCACCATCGGCATATAGATAGCCACGACATCGCCTTTGTTGATGCCCAGCGCTTTTAAGGTGTTAGCAAAGCGGCAGACGTCCTGGTGCAGCTCGCGATAGGTGATCGTCTTGCTTTCACTGCTGTCATCGCCTTCCCAGATGATTGCCGGATGGTCGCCACGCGTTTGCAGATGGCGGTCAAGGCAGTTGGCCGCCAGGTTTAGCGTGCCGTCCTCAAACCAGCGGATAGAGACATTGCCGGGAGCAAAGGAGGTGTTCTTCACCAACGTGTAAGGCTTAATCCAGTCGAGGATTTTGCCTTGTTCACCCCAAAACGCATCGGGGTCCTGTACCGACTGCTGATACATTGACGCGTACTGCTGAGCATTGATCTGGGTATTTTCCGCAATGTTCGCGGGAACCGGGTAGGTATGTGATTGGCTCATAGCTGGCCTCCTTGAAGATTGTTAATAATATGTCAATCAAAGGTTAAGTGAAGACGCTGGTTTGGCTTTGTTTTCTTTTTGCGCGGCAGATCACGTCATAACAGAATGTGATGGAATCGGGGGAACTGCCTGCTCTAAAGATATTCATTTACCGTCAGAACCGCTGAGATGCGCACGACATGTCGTGCAAAAAAAGCGCATATAGACCATTTTGTTTCTGCGGGGAATGGCGGGGTTATGCATAGCTATGCTGTTTTTATTCTGAATATTTCTAATTATTACAAAGACTTATTTCTTCATGTTAACGGTAGCGCTTTATCCTGTTAATAGATAGTAAAGTAGCCACATCTCTCGCAGGGTTGCATTTAGTCCGTTGAAAATGGTACTGATTACGCGCCTGTCAATCAGGTTTCAACTATCCACTACCTGCGAATTGCCCGATCCCGGTCAGCCTCCTTTGAGTGTTATTCACTCCGCATGCACCACGCGGAAAGCAGGTTTTGTTAAGGAAATGACGCGTTATGAAAGCCGTAAAGTTCAGCCTTGCCTGGCAAATATTGATTGCGCTGGTGCTGGGGATCGCCGCTGGGGCGATATTGCATAATCAGCCAGAAAATCGTGAATGGTTAGTCACCAACGTTCTCAGTCCTGCCGGTGATATCTTTATCCATCTGATCAAAATGATCGTTGTACCGATTGTGATTTCTACACTGATTGTCGGCATTGCCGGTGTCGGTGATGCTAAAAAACTCGGACGTATTGGTGTGAAAACCATCGTCTATTTCGAAGTGATTACCACCATTGCCATTGTGACAGGAATTACTCTGGCGAACGTGTTTCAACCCGGCTCCGGCATTGATATGTCGACGCTGGCAACGGTGGACATCTCTAAGTATGAAGCCACAACGGCGCAGGTTCAGGGGCAGCCACACAGTCTGGTAACCACTATCCTGTCGCTGATCCCGCAGAATATTTTTGCGGCGATTGCGAAAGGCGACATGCTGCCCATTATCTTCTTCTCGGTGCTGTTCGGCCTGGGCCTCTCTTCGCTGCCGTCTGAACACCGTGACCCGCTGGTGAAAGTGTTCCGTTCGACCTCAGAAGCGATGTTCAAAGTCACCAATATGATCATGCGCTATGCGCCGATTGGGGTGTTTGCGCTGATCTCCGTCACCGTTGCAAACTTCGGTTTCGCTTCACTGTGGCCGCTGGCTAAGCTGGTGATACTGGTGTATGTGGCGATCCTGTTCTTCGCACTGGTGGTACTGGGTGCGGTGGCGCGCTTCTGTAAGCTGCGTATTACAACGTTAATACGCATCCTGAAAGATGAGCTGATCCTCTCTTACTCTACCGCCAGTTCGGAAACCGTGCTGCCGCGTATCATGGAGAAGATGGAAGCCTACGGTGCACCTAAGTCGATCACCAGCTTTGTGGTACCGACGGGCTACTCGTTTAATCTTGACGGCTCCACCCTCTATCAGAGCATTGCGGCAATCTTTATTGCCCAGCTGTACGGCATTGACCTCTCCCTGGGGCAGGAAATCGTGCTGGTGCTGACGCTGATGGTGACGTCGAAAGGTATTGCGGGCGTGCCGGGCGTGTCCTTTGTGGTGCTGTTGGCAACGCTAGGAAGCGTGGGTATTCCGCTGGAAGGGCTGGCGTTTATTGCCGGTGTTGACCGTATCCTCGATATGGCGCGTACGGCGCTGAACGTGGTGGGTAATGCGCTGGCGGTGCTGGTGATTGCCAAGTGGGAAGATCAGTTTGATGCCAAACAGGCCGTAGCCTATGAAGCGCAGCTAAAAACGCAGACTTCAGTCTGATAACTCCACGGGCTGGTGGCACTGATCGCCAGCCCGAATAAGCTCTCCCTGCGCACTTCTTCCTTTATCGCTATCATTTTATCTGGGGTATCTGTGGGCATTCCCCTACATCACCTATCCGCCTGGTAAAGATGCATTGGCAATATCATAAATTTTCCCTGAAGAATAATGACTTACTAAAATCATGGTTTTTTGTTGTTTCCAGGCCGTGATTTTTTGTGGGTCAGCGTCCGTGCGTCGATGTTACAAGCTTTGTCGCCCGGATCACGAAATTTATAAAAACCCTGCTAAAGATCCCCTATTTCGCGCCGAAAATATAAAAAAACGTTACTAATTTTTCCTGGTCCAACTCCCGTTGATCCATTCAAGGATTTAACTCATGCGCAATAATTTGCCCGTTACACAGCAAGAATATGCGTTTGGCGATGATGCCACACTCATGTCGACCACCGATACCAACAGCCATATCACTTATGCCAACGATGCCTTTATGGAGGTGAGTGGTTTTACGCCGGAAGAGATTAACGGCCAGCCCCATAATATGGTGCGTCATCCGGATATGCCGCCGGAAGCCTTTGCCGATATGTGGGCGACGCTGAAAAAGGGGGAACCCTGGACCGCACTGGTGAAAAACCGCCGCAAAGATGGTGACCATTATTGGGTACGTGCCAATGCCATTCCGGTGGTACGTAACGGCAACGTACAGGGCTATATGTCGGTGCGCACCAAACCGAGCCAGCAGGAGATCCGTGACACCGAGCGTTTGTACCAGGATTTCCGTACCGGACGGGCGAAAGGAAAGTGCTTCCATAAAGGGCTGATTGTTCGTACCGGTCTGATGGCCTGGCGATCCGTCTTTAAAACCCTGCCGCTGCGCTGGCGTATTCGCAGCGCGTTGCTGGCGCTGCTGCCGCTGGCGACGCTGGGCGTCTGGGCACTCGGGCTGAGTCATGCTGCGCTGGGTATTTTTGCTGCGGGCATGGCGGTGCTGTTGCTGCTGGCGTCAGCCTGGCTGGAGCAGCAGATTTCACGACCGATTGAACGCGTTTGCCAGCAGGCGCTGCGCGTGGCCACCGGGGCCGATCATAAAGTGGAGCAGATAGACCGGGTTGATGAGGTCGGCACCACACTGCGAGCTATAGGTCAGCTTGGGCTGATGTTCCGCTGGTTAGTGGATGATGTCAGCGGCCAGGCAATTAATGTGCTGAGCGCCAGTGACTCGATTGCGCAGGGTAACAGCGAACTGAGCCGCCGCACCGAACAGGCCGCCGCCAACGTCCAGCAAACCGCGGCCACCATGAATGAAATGACGGCCACGGTGAAGAGCAATACGGAAACTGCAGCCGAAGTGAAAAGCCTGTCGATCAGCACCAGCAGCGCCGCTGTACAGGGCGGTGAAGCGATGAATGATATGGTCAAGATGATGGCGGAGATCACCGACAGTTCGAAGAAAATTGCCAACATCACCAGCGTGATTGACGGCATTGCCTTCCAGACCAATATTCTGGCGCTGAATGCTGCGGTGGAAGCCGCTCGCGCCGGTGAGCAGGGTAAAGGTTTTGCCGTGGTCGCCGGGGAAGTGCGCAGCCTGGCCCAGCGCAGCGCCAAGGCCGCGAGTGAGATCAAAATGCTGGTGGAGAGCAGCGCTGACAAAGTGAAATCCGGCACGTTGCATGTCAATGAAGCGGGGAAAACGATGGAAAGTATTGTGTCTCAGGTGCAGAACGTAACGTCGTTGATCGCGCAGATCAGCGCGGCAACCGCCGAACAGTCCACGGCCATCGGCGAGATCAGCCTGGCGGTGGAAGATCTGGATAACATTACTCATCAGAATGCGGCAAAAGTGGAAGAGGGCGCACAGGCTTCCGGGCGTATGACGCGGCAGGCTACGCGTCTGGTCGAAGCTATCAGCGTGTTCCGTTAACCCATCAGGGAAAATCTGTAGGGGTCGGGCATGCCCGACCCGCTTAACATTTGTTATGCTGACTCTCCGTTAACCTGCGAGACTCCCATGTCAGCTACCGTCGATTTCTCCTTTGCCCACCGCCCGCTGATCCCCTATGCACACGACTATCAACATGGCGATGTTGAGCCATTGCATCATCACAACTGCGCGCAGCTGGTACATACGCTGACGGGCGTGGTACGGATTGAGACGCCGCTCGGGCACTGGGTTGTACCGCCGGGGCGCGGTGTCTGGCTGCCTGCCGGGGTGAAACATGCGTTGCAGATGACCGGAGACGTTGCGGCACGCACGTTGTTTATCGACCCCCTGGCGCGCGCCGATCTGCCTGCCAGTTGCCAGGTGGTGCAGGTGTCGCCCCTGCTGCGCGAGTTGATTGTTAGCGCTCTCGACCTGCCTGAACATTATGCTCCCGCCAGCCGCGCTGAACGTATTTATGAACTGATCCTTGATGAAATTCGGGTGATGAGCGTGCTGCCTTTCAACCTGCCGGAACCGCAGAGTGCAGCCCTGGTCGGGCTTTGCCAGGCGCTGAGGGCGGCACCGGGCGAGCGCTGGACGCTGGAAAACAGCGCCCAACGCATTAATGTCAGCAGCCGTACGCTGGCGCGGCATTTTCATCAGGAGACGGGGTTGCAATTCAGCGACTGGGTGCGGCGCGCCCGCCTGATGGAAGCCCTGACGCGCCTGGCTCGGGGCGACTCGGTGCTGACGGTATCACTGGAGCTGGGTTATGAGAGCCAGAGCGCTTTCAGCGCCATGTTCCGCCGTATCCTCGGCGTTGCTCCCAGCGACTACTTCCCGCCCAGTTGATCCTGCGCCACGGCATTCAGCAGCGCCTGCAACGAGGCTCGCGATACATCGCTGTCAATACCCACGCCCCAGGCGCTGCGGTTGCCAGGGAAGATGCAGCGCAGATAGGTGACGGAGCGGCTGTCACTGCGCTGGCCGAGCGTATGTTCATGATAATCCTGAATGGTAAAGGAGACATCCAGCGCCTGGCGCAACGCATCGGCTGCCGCAGACAGCAGGCCGTTCCCCCGCCCGCTGATGCTGTAATGTTTGTCGCCCTGCTGAATGCCCGCGTCGAAACGCAACTGCCCCTGGCTGTCGCTTTCGCTGCGGTACTCACCCAGCTGTAAATGTGTCGCTTCCAGACCGTATACCCGGCGAAACAGCTGCCAGATGGCGGCCTGAGTCATTTCACGGCTTTCCCGATCGGCAACCTGCTGCACCTGCTGACTGAAGTCCTGTTGCAGGGCGCGTGGCAGAGCCAGTCCATGATTCTGCTCGATCATCCATGCCGCCCCACTTTTCCCGGACTGACTGTTGACGCGGATCACCGCTTCGTAACTACAGCCAATATCCGCCGGGTCGAGTGGCAGGTAAGGCACTTCCCAGCGCTCCTGCTGCTGACGGGCTGCAAAGCCCTTTTTAATCGCATCCTGATGGGAGCCTGAAAAGGCCGTAAACACCAGTTCCCCGGCGTAGGGATGGCGCGGATGCACCGGCAGTTGGTTGCACTGCTCCACCACATCGACCACCTGTTTCATCTGGCTGAAGTCGAGCTGCGGATGAATGCCCTGGGTATAGAAGTTCAGTGCCATCGTCACCAGATCCACATTCCCCGTGCGTTCGCCGTTACCAAACAGGCAGCCTTCAACCCGATCGGCCCCGGCCAGCAGTGCCAGCTCTGCGGCGGCAATCCCGGTGCCGCGATCGTTATGCGGATGCACGCTGATACACACCTGCGGGCGCTGAGAAAAGTGACGGCAGAAGTATTCGATCTGGTCGGCATACACGTTAGGTGTGCTGACCTCCACCGTGGCAGGCAAGTTGATGATCATCGGCCGCTGTGCACAGGGCTGCCAGACGGCGGCCACCGCTTCACAGATTTCCAGTGCAAAATCGGCCTCGGTGAAGCAGAAGGTTTCCGGTGAGTATTCAAAGGTCCAGTGCGTCTGCGTCTGCTCCTCACAGCGTTGTCGGATCAGACGTGTGGCGTTCACGGCCAGTTCGATAATCTGCTCACGGCTCTGGCGAAACACCAGGCGGCGAAACACCGGTGCGGTGGCATTGTACAAATGCACGCAGGCCTGCTTTGCCCCTTCCAGAGAGACAAACGTGCGATCGATCAGATCGGCTCTTGCCTGGGTCAGAACCTGGATCGTCACATCATCCGGGATCATCCGCTCTTCGATCAGTTCACGAACGAAATTGAAGTCGGTCTGTGACGCTGAAGGAAACGCCACTTCGATCTCTTTGAAACCACACTGTATCAGCAACTGCCAGAACGCTTTTTTACGTGCGCCATCCATTGGCTCGGCCAGTGACTGATTGCCATCACGCAGGTCGGTAGAGAGCCAGCGCGGGGCGGCGGTCAGCGTGCGGGCAGGCCACTGGCGATCGGTCAATGTGACGGGAGGAAAGGCGTGATATTTGTCGGCAGGTTGGTGCAGCATAGTCAGGCTCCTTGTTGGGTGAGTGACTATTCTGCGGTGAAAATGCGCTGGCTGGCTGGCGCAAAACTGACAACAGCGGATGAAAAAGTGACAATCAACGATGAAAAAAAAGGAGCAGGGGATTAAGCCTGCTCCTTTTGACGCCCTGGTGTTGGCGTGACTGCTGAGATGTGATGCGGGCAGTGATTTGCCTGTAATTGTGTTTGATGGCCTGCCGCGCGGCACCTCATTGGATTTTTATATCATTGGCTAAACGGCGTATTGTTATGTTGTGGTTAGCCGAGGACAGTTATATACGCAATGTCTGTGGAATGCATTACATTTAATAGCAAAGTGTGATTGATACTGAAGTTTCATTGTCATATCACCTTTGTGTTAAATATGTATTAAAATATTAACAGGGAATTAAAGGTGAGTGTTATCAATTAATTGTGTGCTTATTTTTGATGGCATCTTTATATGGTGAAACGTTGTATGTGAACCTGGTTTTAATCTTTGGCGGGAACAGGTAAATATCCCCGGGCTATCTCTCTTAACGTAGGGTATTGTTTATTAGTTGAAAGGGTAATTAATATTCTTCATTTAACAAGGAGTGCGCAATGAGTCAGTTTTTCATGAATCAGAAACAGCAGGTGGTGAACGACGCGATTGAAGGGGTACTGCTCAGTACTCCCCATCATAATCTTGGCCGCCTGGCGCTGGGCTCCCAGATGCGTGTGGTCGTGCGCAATGACTGGGACAAGTCACGCGTTGCGCTGATCTCCGGTGGCGGTTCGGGTCATGAACCTGCTCATATTGGCTTTGTGGGTAAAGGGATGCTGACGGCAGCGGTGTGCGGCGATATCTTCGCTTCCCCCAGCGTCGATGCCGTTCTGCACGCCATTATCAATGTGACCGGGGAGGCGGGCTGTCTGCTGATCGTCAAAAACTACACTGGCGATCGTCTTAACTTCGGGCTGGCGGCAGAAAAGGCCCGTGGCATGGGCTACCAGGTGGAAATGGTGATGGTGCGCGACGACATTGCGCTGCCGGATAACCCGCAGCCGCGCGGTATCGCCGGGACCGCGCTGGTGCATAAAGTGGCGGGCTATGCCGCCGAACAGGGCCAGTCGCTGACGGAGGTGGCCGCGCTGGCGCAGCAGGCCTGTGACGCTACTGCCTCCATCGGGCTGGCTTTCACCACCTGCCATGTGCCGGGCGAGGCGCGTGACGATCACCGCGTACCGGAAGGGTGCAGCGAACTGGGGATGGGGATCCACGGCGAACCGGGGGCCTCAACGTTAAAAACACAGAACAGCCGCGAGATCGTCGCTGAACTGGTGCAACAGCTGACGGCGAAAAAGACTGATCGACCGCTCGCCCTGCTGGTGAACAATCTGGGCGGCTTCTCGGCGCTGGAAATGGCGGTGTTGGTGCGTGAGACGCTTCATTCGGCGCTGGGCAAGCAGGTTAAGCTGCTGGTTGGCCCCGCCACGCTGGTCAGTGCGCTGGATATGAAAGGCTTTTCACTCTCAGTGATGCAGCTTGATCCCTCGCTGGAAACCGCGCTGCTGGCACCGGTGGAAGTCAGCGGCTGGAGCCCGGCTATCGCGCCTGCAACGCTGGCGGAGATCCCGGCCAAACTGGCCGACTCGCTACAGTCGTTTACCCCTTCAGACAACCCGGCGACAGCGTCCATCGTCACGACGATTTGTCAGACACTGATCGGGCTGGAAAGTGAGCTGAATCAGCTGGATGCGAAGGTGGGTGACGGGGATACCGGGTCAACTTTTGCAGCCGGCGCGCGTAGCGTTCTGAAGGCGAGCGAAGCCGGGGAATTACCGCTGAATCAGCCAGAGGCGCTGCTGACGGTGGTGGGTGAGAAGCTGGCCACGGTGATGGGCGGCTCCAGTGGGGTGCTGATGTCGATCATGTTTACCGCAGCCGGACAGCAGCTCGCCCAGGGCGCATCGCTGGCACAGGCATTCACCGCCGGTCTGGAGCGTATGCAGCACTACGGCGGGGCGCAGGTCGGGGATCGCACGATGATTGATGCCTTACAGCCTGCCTTTGCTGCACTGCTTAACGGCGACGGTCTGACTGCAGCGGCCACGGCGGCTAAAAAGGGGGCCGACAGCACCAGCACCATGCGCAGCGCACGTGCCGGACGCTCCTCTTACCTCAACCAGGAGAGCCTGGACGGGGTGAAAGATCCGGGAGCCTGTGCGGTAGAAAAAGTGTTTGCCGCGCTGGCAGGCTAATCTTCGCGGGCTGACCTTCTTCTTCGGTCAGCCCGCCCTCCTTAATCCAGTGCGCGCTCGAAGCTGCGCAGACGCTTGTAGATCGACATCAGCTCCACCAAAGTAGTCCAGGCATTGATCAGATACTGGAACGCGTTGCGCACTTGATCGAACACATTGGTGATCTGTGTCAGCAGGCCAAGGGTGATCGCCCCAGTGATGATCGAGGGAAACAGCACAAAGATGCTGAATACCGCATCCAGTTGCAGATAAAAAATGCGGGCGATATTGAAGTAGAGATAGTGAAAGTAGAGTCGAAAATAGTTTTTACGTACGTGGCTGAACAGATCGCGTACCAGCGGAGGGCTGGCGCGCTGCGCGTCATCCTCACCGTACACCAGCTCTTTACGGTAAGCGGCTTCCACCCGCTGATTACGAAACGACAGCCCCGGCAGCTTAATCCCCACTACCGCCAGTAGCCCGGTACCGAACAGTGACCAGACTACCGCAGCTATCACCAGCGCATAGGGAATCTGGCCCAGGATCGGCACGGTTTTCACATGCACTGACAGCGCCACCAGCACCGGTAAAAAGGCGATCAACGTCATCACCGCATCAATCAACCTGACGCCCATATCCTCCAGCGTGGACGCGAAACGCATGGTATCTTCCTGCACGCGCTGGGCGGCCCCTTCTATATGGCGCAGGCGCGGCCAGTATTCCATGTAGTAACTGTTCATCGCGGTGCGCCAGCGGAACACGAAGTGGCTGATAAAAAACAAATTCAGCACATCAATCACCACGGCAATAAACGCGATACTGAGAAAGCCGTTTATCTGGGTATAAAACGCCGAGATCTGAATAGTGTTCGGGTGTGCCATGGCCTTTTGTATCAGGTCATAGAACGGCTCATACCAGCTGTTGATCGCTACGCCCACCTGCACGGAAAACCAGGTGACAAAGATAATCAGCGCACTGCCGAGGATGGACCAGCGCTGCCAGGGGTGGGGGCTGAAAACAAACCAGCCTCCGGCAAACAGCAGCGTGACCAGCAGGTAATAGCTGTAGAAACCCAGTTCGCCGGGGGAGATGAAACGCAGTGCGTTGTTGGGCAACGTGCCGGGGGGAATCCATGTCAAATGGATCATCAGGTGAGCGAACTTGCTGTCGGCATAGCCAAACCAGAACAAAACGGCCAGCAGGCTCCAGATCACTACGCTGCTGAAAAACAGCCCTGGCCTGGGGAAAAAGGATTTAAACATAGGCACTCCGCTGTCAATGTCTGGTGGTTATACCGCGATTGCCTGTGAGTAATCTCGTTACGGTTGTATCTATTAATGTCCGTGACGAAAATACTTTATTTCCTTTGGTTATTTATGCCGTTAATTGCCCCGTAATCTTTATTTTGTGGAAGAGAAACAACAAATTTACCTTTAAATTCACGTTATATAGCGTGGTCGCCTGAAAATTAATGCTGAATGTTTTTTAATCAAAGCCGATAACGATCAATGAACTGCTATCAATAGATTGAATTAGCTTGAATTGGCTGATGTTTTCGGTTTATACCCGTGTGGATTGAGCACACTGAAAGACAAGAATCCTGCTGCCTACGGGGGGCGGGGGCGGTATATTTTACGCCAGCGAACGGCGTATTGCAGCGCTGACAGTGTTTTCCTCAGAGGGGAAAATGACCATCAGCGCCCAGGCGAAAATAATAATGAATGAAAACTCAGATGTTATGTACCGACTGCTGGTACAAAGCGTGGTCGATTATGCGATCTATATGCTCACGCCTGATGGTACCGTCGCCAACTGGAATCCGGGGGCACAGCGTGCCAAAGGTTACCTGCCTGCCGAGATCGTCGGGAAGCACTTTAGCTGCTTTTACAGCTATGAAGATCGCCAAAAAGGCCTGCCGGAATTTGGGTTGCGGACCGCGCGTGAGAGTGGCCGCTATGAGACGGAGGGCTGGCGCTATCGCAAAGATGGCAGCGCCTTCTGGGCTCATGTGGTCATTGATGCCATCCGCAGCGAGAGTGGCGAGTTAATCGGTTTCGCCAAAATCACCCGCGATTGCACTGAACAGCAACGGCTGCTGAGCGAGCAGCGTGCACATGAACAACGTTTCCGCCTGCTGGTGGAAGGCGTCACCGACTACGCCATTTACATGCTGGATGCGGAAGGCCTGGTGGTGAACTGGAATGCCGGGGCCCGCCGTTCTAAAGGCTATACCGCTGAAGAGATCATCGGTAAGCACTTCTCCTGTTTCTACAGTTCGCAGGATCGGTTGAATAAATTGCCGGAACAGAATCTGAAAACGGCCTATCGCACCGGGCGTTTTGAAGAGCAGGGCTGGCGTTACCGTAAAGACGGTAGCGCGTTCTGGGCACACGTGGTTATTGATGCAGTACATGACGATGACGGTAAGCTGCTTGGCTACGCCAAAATTACCCGCGACTGTACCGAGCAGCGCCGTATGCAGCGCGAACAAACCGAACGTGAGCAGACATTCCGCGTGTTGGTGGAAGGGGTGAAAGATTACGCCATCTATATGCTGGACCCGCGTGGCATGGTGATGAACTGGAATACCGGTGCACGCCGTGCCAAAGGCTACACCTCGGAAGAAATCGTCGGTAAGCACTTCTCCTGCTTCTACAGCGCTCAGGATCGCCTGCTGCAACTGCCAGATACCAATTTGAAAATAGCCGCCACCAGCGGGCGTTTCGAAGATTATGGTTGGCGTTATCGCAAAGATGGCAGCGCCTTCTGGGCCCATGTGGTGATCGACGCGATCCGTAATGATGACGATCAGCTGATAGGCTTTGCCAAGATCACCCGCGACTGCACCGAAGTTCGTGAGTACGAACAGCAGATCCTGCGCTCGAAAGATCTGGCCGAGCAGAACAGTGAAAAAATGGCCTCACTGTCAAAATTTCTCGATACCATCATTGCTAACATCCCCTCCTGCGTCATCGTTGAAGATGTAGTTTCTCGCGAGATCCTGTTGATCAACAGCAAGGCAGAAAAACTGCTGGGCGGCACGCAGCGGGACTTTATCGGCAAACGTGCGCCGGACTGTATGACGGCAGAGATGGGGGAGTACTTTATGCAACTCTCTGATACCGCACAGCGTAAAGAGGGGATGCAGCGCAACGAGCGGCTGCTGACCACGCCGGGCGGTGACCGTATTATCAACGGCAGCGCATCGATCATTCGTGGTAACGATGAGCACCATAACTATGTGCTGCTGATCGCGGATGATGTAACCGATCAGCGCGCTGCGGATGCCCGTATTCACCATATGGCGCATCACGATAACCTCACCAGCCTGCCCAACCGCGTTCTGTTCAGCCAGCGCCTGACCGAGGCGCTGCGTGAAGACCGTGATGCGCGGCGCAAGACGGCAACGCTAGGGCTTGATCTGGATAATTTTAAAAACGTTAACGATGCGCTGGGTCATCAGGTGGGTGATGATCTGCTGCGTTCGGTGGCGGTGCGGCTGCGCGCAGTATTGCGCGAGCAGGACACGCTGGCACGCAGCGGTGGCGACGAGTTCTCGATTGTGTTGCCAGGGCTGACGCATCAGCAGGAAGCCGAAGTGGTCGCCAGCCGTCTGATTGATACCATTCGTCCGCCGTTCAGCGTGGATGGGCACAATCTCTCCGTCGGGCTGAGTGTAGGGATTGCGATTGCCGACAGCGGCATGACCACGCCGGATGAACTGCTGCGCTGTGCGGATATGGCGCTGTACGAAGCCAAGCGTAACGGCCGTAACCGCTTTGAGCACTTCACCGTGGCCATGAGTGATATGGCGCAGAAGCGCCGTGTGATTGAAAGCGACCTGCGTGAGGCCATCACCTGCCGCCAGCTCAGGCTCTATTACCAGCCGATCACGAACAACCTGCACCGCGAGATCATCGGCTATGAAGCGCTGATGCGCTGGCATCATCCGGAAAGAGGCATGATTATGCCGATGGACTTTATCCCGATTGCCGAAGAGACCGGGCTGATCCACAGCCTGGGAGCCTATGCCCTGTATGAGGCCTGCCGTGAGGCCGCCACCTGGCCGGGTGAGCAAAGCGTGGCGGTAAACCTGTCACCATTGCAGTTTAAAAACAGCGCGCTGGTCTCGGTAGTGGAAGCCGCGCTGAAGGACTCCGGTCTGGCACCGCATCGGCTGGAAGTGGAGATCACCGAATCCGTACTGCTGGATAACACCCTGGTGAATATCCATATCTTGCAGAAGCTGAAGGCCTTAGGCGTGCGTATCGCGCTGGATGACTTTGGTACCGGCTATTCATCGCTCAGCTATCTGCGATCGTTCCCGTTCGACAAAATCAAAATCGACAAGTCGTTTATTAACGATATGCATGACAGTCGTGAAGCACTGGCGATTATCCGTGCTATCACCGGCATGAGCCGCAGTTTGGATATTCAGATCACGGCGGAAGGTGTGGAAAGCAACGAGCAGTTTGAACGCCTGAAAGCAGAAGGTTGTACCCTGTTCCAGGGGTACTACTTTGGCCGACCACAGCCGTCGGAAAGCCGCCTGCAAGAGTTTTAACCTCCCCGGGTCGGGCATGCCCGACCCCTACATCATCCTGTTCACAACGTCATTCCCGCCCGGCATAACCCTGTCCACAACGACTTCCCCTGTAGGGGCGAGGCATGCCTCGCCCGGCATAACCCTGTCCACAACGTCATTCTCCGTAGGGGCGAGGCACGCCACGCCCGGCATAACCCTGTTCACAACGTCATTCTCCGTAGGGGCGAGGCACGCCACGCCCGGCATAACCCCGTTTACAACGTCATTCTCCGTAGGGGCGAGGCACGCCACGCCCGGCATAACCCTGTCCACAACGTCATTCTCCGTAGGGGCGAGGCATGCCTCGCCCTCTGCCTGCTACGTAATTTGTTAATGAAATTGTGCCTTTTTGTTTCTATCCCCTCACACCTTGTGCGTATTACTGTTAAAGTAGGTAGTGTTGTTACCGGTAACAATAACAGCCTAAACCGCCGGGACAGTAGAATACCCCTACACTACATGTGACTAAGAAATCATCCGACCCCCATTTTTACGATCGCCGATGCGAGCGTTTGAGAAGGCAATGTCATGTCAGAGCAAAAAACAGGCAGTACACGCAGGGATTTTCTGCTGAAAACCATTACCCTCGCCCCGGCGATGGCGATTGGCACCGCAGGGCTGGGGTCACTGGCCGCCGTCGCTCCTGCGGTGGCGAAAGAAGCCGCCGCCACCGGGCCACATAAAGCACGCGACTATCAGCCCACCTGGTTTACCCCGGAAGAGTACGCTTTCCTTCAGGCGGCGGCCGCACGACTGATCCCGGCAGATGAGCGTGGCCCCGGAGCGCTGGAAGCGGGTGTTCCCGAGTACATTGACCGCCAGATGAACACCCCGTACGCCACGGGCAGCAACTGGTATATGCAGGGACCGTTCCATCCGGATGCCGATAAAACGCTGGGCTATCAGCTGCCGCTGACGCCGCGTGAGATCTACCGTCTTGGCCTGGCCGACGCCGATGCGCTGGCGAAACAGCAGCACGGCAACGTGTTCGCGCAGTTGAGCGGCGAGCAGCAGGATGCGTTGTTACAGGCGCTGGAAGCGGGCAGCGTTGAACTGCCCCAGGTCCCGGCCAAAACCTTCTTCTCCTTCCTGTTACAAAACACCCGCGAAGGCTTCTTCAGCGACCCGATCCACGGCGGTAATCAGGGCCTGGTCGGCTGGCAGCTGATTAACTTCCCAGGCGCACGCGCCGACTTTATGGACTGGGTAGAACGCGGCGAGCGCTACACGCTGCCGCCGGTATCAATTCGCGGGGAAAGAGCATAACCATGGCAAACGAACAGAAAAAAGTGGATGCAGTGATCGTTGGGTTCGGCTGGGCCGGGGCGATTATGGCGAAAGAGCTGACCGAAGCCGGTCTGAACGTGGTGGCGCTGGAGCGCGGCCCGCATCGTGATACCTACCCTGATGGCGCCTATCCGCAGGTGATTGACGAACTGACCTATAACATCCGTAAAAAGCTGTTCCAGGATCTGTCAAAAAGCACTGTCACCATTCGTCACAATGCTGCGCAGACTGCCCAGCCGTACCGTCAGCTGGCGGCCTTTTTGCCCGGCACCGGCACCGGCGGCGCGGGTTTGCACTGGTCCGGCGTGCATTTCCGCGTCGACCCGATGGAACTGCGCATGCGTAGCCATTATGAGGAGCGTTACGGCAAAAGCTTTATCCCGGATGGCATGACCATTCAGGATTTCGGCGTCACTTACGATGAGCTGGAACCGTTCTTCGATCAGGCCGAACGCGTGTTTGGCACGTCCGGTTCGGCGTGGAGTGTGAAGGGCAAAGTGGTTGGCCAGGGCGGCAAAGGTAACCCGTTTGCCCCGGACCGCTCTGCTGATTTCCCGCTGCCCGCGCAGAAGCGCACTTACTCCGCGCAGCTGTTCGCCCAGGCGGCAGAAAGCATTGGCTACCATCCTTACGATCTGCCCTCGGCGAATACCTCTGGCCCTTATACCAATACTTACGGTGCGCAGATGGGGCCGTGCAACTTTTGCGGCTATTGCAGCGGTTATGCCTGCTACATGTATTCCAAAGCCTCACCGAACGTGAATATTCTGCCTGCGCTGCGCCAGGAGCCGAAGTTTGAGCTGCGCAACAATGCCTATGTGTTGCGTGTGAATCTGACCGACGATAAGAAACATGCCACAGGGGTGACCTATGTGGATGGTCTGGGGCGTGAGAACGTTCAACCCGCGGATCTGGTGATCCTCTCCGCCTTCCAGTTCCATAACGTGCATTTGATGCTGCTGTCCGGCATCGGCAAGCCGTACGATCCGGTGACTAACGAAGGCACCGTCGGGCGCAACTTTGCCTACCAGAACATCTCCACCATTAAGGCGTTCTTCGATAAAGACGTCTTCACCAATAACTTTATCGGTGCCGGTGGCGCGGGGGTCGGCGTGGATGACTTCAATGCGGATAACTTTGACCATGCCAAATATGGCTTTGTCGGCGGTTCACCAATGTGGGTTAACCAGGCGGGCGTGAAGCCGATTTCTGGCCTGCCAACGCCTCCGGGCACGCCGAACTGGGGCAGCAAGTGGAAGGCGGCGGTGGCGGATCACTATACCCACCACGTGTCGATGGATGCCCACGGTGCACATCAGTCTTATCGCAATAACTACCTCGATCTTGATCCGAACTACAAGGATGTGCACGGCCAGCCGCTGCTGCGTATGACCTTTGACTGGCAGGACAACGACATCAAGATGTCACAGTTTATGCATGGCCGGATGCACAAGATTGCAGAAGCGATGAATCCTAAGCTGATCAGTGGTGCGCCGAAAGCGGCGGGAACCCACTTCGATACCACCGTGTATCAAACCACCCATATGAACGGTGGCGCGATCATGGGTGAAGATCCGAAAACCAGTGCCATTAACCGCTATCTCCAGAGCTGGGATGTCCCGAACGTATTTGTTCCCGGTGCCTCGGCGTTTCCGCAGGGGCTGGGCTACAACCCGACCGGCATGGTGGCAGCGCTGACCTACTGGTCGGCGAAAGCGATTCGCGAACAGTACCTGAAAAACCCGGGTCCACTGGTGCAGGCATAAGGATAAGCAGATGAAAAAGTTACTTCTTATTGCCCTGTTGCCGGGCATGGTGGCGTTTAGCGCACTGGCAGACGACAACAACGATGCCCTGATTCAACGCGGTGATTACCTCGCCCGTGCCGGGGACTGCGTGGCCTGCCACACCAAAGCGGGCGGCGAGCCGTTCGCGGGTGGGCTGCCGATGGCAACGCCGATCGGCACGATTTACTCCACCAATATCACCCCGGATAAGCAGAGTGGGATTGGGGGTTACAGCTACGACGATTTCCAGAAAGCGGTACGTCATGGCGTGGCGAAAAACGGCGATACGCTGTACCCGGCGATGCCGTATCCCTCTTATGCGGTGGTCAGCGACGACGATATGCAGGCGCTGTACACTTACTTTATGCACGGCGTAAAGCCGGTGGCACAGGCGAATCAGGAGAGCGACATTCCGTGGCCGCTGTCGATGCGCTGGCCGCTGGCGATCTGGCGTGGAATATTTGCCCCGGATGTGAAGGCGTTCCAGCCGATCAAAGGGCAGGATGCGGTGCTGGCGCGCGGCCAGTATCTGGTGGAAGGGCTGGGACACTGTGGTGCCTGCCACACGCCGCGTAGTATTACCATGCAGGAAAAAGCGCTGAACAATGATGAGGGCAGCGACTTCCTTTCCGGCAGCAATGCACCGATTGACGGCTGGACGGCGAGCAATCTCAGAGGTGACGGGCGTGATGGCCTGGGCCGCTGGAGCGAAGATGATCTGGTGCAGTTCCTGCGTATGGGGCGCAACGATCATACGGCGGTGTTCGGCGGCATGACCGATGTCGTGCAGCACAGCCTGCAACACCTGACGCCAGAGGATGCGACGGCGATTGCTCGCTATCTGAAGTCGCTGGGCGCAAAAGATCCGAATCAGGTGGGCTTCACACCGGATGACACCGTTGCGAAAGCGCTGTGGAAGGGCGATGACAGCAAGACCGGGGCGTCGGTATATGTCGACAGCTGCGCGGCCTGTCATAAGACCGATGGCAGCGGCTATAAACGCTTCTTCCCGGAACTGCGCGGGAATCCGGTGGTGCTGGCAGAAGATCCCACGTCGCTGATCCATATCGTGCTGAGTGGCGCACAGCTGCCGGGTATGAAAGATGCACCGACCACCATCACCATGCCGGCGTTTGGCTGGCGTCTGAACGACCAGCAGGTCGCCGATGTGGTGAACTTTATCCGCACCAGCTGGGGCAATACCGCAACGTCTGTGGTGTCGGCCGGCGATGTGGCGAAGGTGCGTAAGGATGAGGCCGTGGTGCATCAGCAGGGGAGTGTTGATGTGGAGAAGTTGACGCCGTAACGGGCTGAGCGACACATCATGCTTTCGTGGGGCGAGGCACGCTTCGCCCGGGGCTACCGGAACTCGTAGGGGCGAGGCACGCTTCGCCCTGGACTACCGGAACTCGTAGGGGCGAGGCATGCCTCGCCCTGGACTACCGGTCTGCCCATTGCAGGCCATTATTGCCCGTAATACGCCCCCGCCCCGTGCTTACGCAAATAATGTTTATCCAGCAGCACCTGCTGCATATCACGCATCCCCGGCGTCAGCTGACGCGAGAAAATTCCCATATAGGCAATCTCTTCCAGCACCACCGCGTTATGTACGGCGTTATCCGCGTTACTACCCCAGGCGAACGGCCCGTGGGCGTTGACCAGCACCGCCGGGATCGCCGTCGGGCTGATGTCGCGTGAGCGGAACGTATCGATAATCACTTCACCGGTGTTGTGTTCGTAATCCTCAGCGATCTCCTGTGGCGTCATCAGGCGCGTGCAGGGGATGGTGCCGTAGAAATAATCCGCGTGGGTGGTGCCCCAGGCAGGCAGATCCAGCCCGGCCTGCGCCCAGATGGTGGCATGGCGCGAATGGGTGTGCACGATGCCGCCGATATCAGTAAACGCCCGGTACAGCGCCAGGTGGGTGGCGGTATCGGAAGAGGGCTTCTTACTGCCTTCCACCGTGCGGCCGCTTTCCAGCTCCACCACCACAATATCGTCAACGGTCATGCCGTCATACTCCACGCCGGAAGGCTTGATCGCCACCAGCCCGCGACTGCGGTCAATGGCGCTGACGTTGCCCCAAGTAAAAGTCACCAGATGGTGGCGCGGCAGGGCCAGATTGGCCTCGAAAACCTGCTGTTTCAGCGTTGATAAGCTCATTGTAAGCCTCCTTCCTGCATTTTTTGTTCAATCCAGCGCCGGGCCTGCACGATCTCGGCCACCGGCTCCTCGGCTTTTTCTGTCCACATCTCAATCAGGAATGCGCCACGATAGTTAAGCTGCTTCAGCGTGCGGAACACGCCGACAAAATCGACGCAACCCTCGCCAAACGGCACGTCACGAAACTGCCCCGGCGAACTCGCGGTGACAGGCTGGGTATCCTTCAAATGGATAGCGGCAATGCGGTCAATGCCCAGCGCCAGTTCGGCGGCGACGTCGTTGCCCCAGGCCGTCAGGTTGCCGACATCAGGGTAGACGGTGAACCACGGCGAGGCCTGCTGCTTATCCCAGTGTTTCCATTTGCTGATGGCGTTCATAAATTCGGTATCCATGATTTCGACGGCCAGCATCACCTGCGCCGCCGCGGCGCGATCCACCGCCCACGCCAGCCCTTCGGCAAAGCGTGCCACCGTGCCTTCATCGTGCGGTTCGTAGTAGACGTCGTAGCCCGCCAGCTGGATGGTGCGGATGCCGACGTCTTTTGCCAGCTGGATCGCCTGCTCCATCAGCTTATAGGCCTGCTCACGGATGGCCGGGTCGCGGCTGCCGAACGGAAAACGGCGATGACCGGACAGGCACATCGAGGGAATGGTCACCCCGGTTTCCATCATCGCGTTGACCAGCGACAGGCGCTGCTCCTTGCTCCACTGTAAGCGCGACAGGCGCAGGTCGGTTTCATCCACCGACATCTCGACGAAGTCGAAGCCGCAGGCTTTCGCCAGGGCAAGGCGTTCCGGCCAGCTCAGATGAGAAGGCAGGGCTTTTTCATAAATTCCCAGCGGGTGTTGGCGCATGGTTAGTGTCCCCAGATGTTGGCAATCGCCTGATGAAACTCGGCGGCGGTGGCCAGCCCGTCGGCACTTTCGCTGAGCGCCCGGCCGACGATAAAGGCTTTCACATCAATTTGTTTAAACTGCGGCAACTCGTCCGGGGTGATCCCCCCGGTGACCGACAGGGCAAAACCCAGGTCGGAGAGCGCTTTCATCGCGTCCAGATCCTGCGGGCTCCACTGCTGGCCGCTGGCCTGGGCGTCGCGCCCACGATGGTAGATGGCCTGCGTCAGCCCCAGTTCACGCCAGCGCTTAGCCTCTTCCAGCGTCCAGTTGCCGAACAGCTCAATCTGGATATCGCCCTGGTGCAGATGCGCCACCTCCAGCGCGCTGGCAAAGGTCGCCAGCGGTGCCGCACAGATCACCGTCATCCAGTTGGCCCCGGCTTCAAACGCCAGTTTTGCCAGCGTGGCCCCGGCATCCGCCACTTTAAAATCGGCCACCAGCGTTTTCCCCGGTAGCTGCTGGCGCAGCTGACGTACGGCGTCAATTCCGGCGCTGAAGCAGAGAATGGTGCCCGCTTCCACGATATCGACCTGCTGATGCAGGCGCTGCGCCGTCTCCAGCGCGGCATCCAGCTGGGTGTGATCGAGCGCCAGCTGCAGCTGGGGAACCCGTGAATGACTCATGGTGTGACTCCTTGTGCGGCGATCAGCGCCGTGAGTAGCTGCTGATAACGCTGGTATTTTTTCTGATACAACGCATGACGTTGTGCGTCCGGCTGATAGCTGATGATGGCGGGTGCCAGCGCCTGCTGAGCCTGCTGCAGAGAGGTCCAGGCTCCGGTGCCCGTCATCGCCGCCAGCGCCGCACCTAGGCAACCACTCTCTTCAATCTGTGGGATCTCGACGGGCAGCCCGCTGGCATCGGCAAACATCTGCATCCACTCTGCGGAACGTGTTGGCCCGCCGCTCAGGCGCAGGGCGCTGACCTGCGGGAAGCGGGTAAGAATGCGGTTGAGATGGGTGAGGTGCGAGAACACCACGCCCTCGTAGATCGCCTGCACCAGGTGGCCGCGCTGGTGGCCTGCCTGCAAACCAAAGAAGCTGCCGTGCAGGTCGGCCCCGGCGTTGCAGCCGTAAAGGAACGGCAGGAACAACAGCGAGCTTTGTGCCGGTGGCAGAGCGGCGACCCACTGATTCAGCTGTGCATAGTCGTCAATCCCCCACTGCTGGCAGAACCACTCCAGATTGGCCGCCGAGGTCGGGCTGGCTTCGTGAATGATGTACTGCCCCTCAATGGCGTAGCGCCCGTACACGAACGGATGGCCACTTTCATCGCTGATGCGGTCGGTAATGCCGCTGGTGACCGACCAGGTGCCCATCACCGCGTTCAGTCGGGTATCGTCATGCAGCCCGGCGCACAGCGCGGCAGACACCACATCAAACAACCCGCCGACCACAGGCGTACCTGCACGCAGCCCGCACAATGCTGCGGCTTCCGCTGTCACCTCTCCGGCGATGGCCGTCGGGCCGACAATTGGAGGCAGGGCAGGCAGAATATCGCCGAGGCCGAGGGTGTCCGCCAGGGCGGCAGACCAGTCACCTTTCTCCATATCGTAGAGATTGGATTCAGAAATATTGGTCTCTTCGCAGGCCAGTTTTCCGGTCAGGCAATAGCGCAGATAGTCATGGGCCATCAGCACGCTGCCAATGGCCGCATAGCGCTGCGGCTCATGCTCTTTTAACCAGCGCAGCAGCGACACCGGGTGCCCGGTCCACAGCGTTTGCCGCGTCACCGGGTAGAGCGTCTGCGGCATCCCTTCGCGCTGCCACTGTTGCACCAGCGCCAGCGCCCGGCGATCGGACGAGAGGATGCCGTTGCCCAGCGGTTGCTGCTGTTTATCCAGCAAAAACAGCCCCTTACCCTGCGCGGAAATGCCCACGCCTGCCACCTGAGTAGCCTCCAGCCCGCTGTTTTGCAGCACCTCAGCAATCACGCGGGCAGCCTGCTGCCACAGCAGCGGCATATCGCGTTCTGCACGCCCCGGCTCCGGCACCAGCACTGGCAGAGTCTGCCGTGCCACCGCGCGTTCACGCCCTTCAGCGTCATACAATCCGGCCTTAATGAAGGTGCCGCCGCAGTCCAGCCCTAGCCAGTAGTTCATGCTGCCTCCCTGTTTTGTGCATCGCAACGCGCAGGCAGCGTCAGCGCCAGCAGCGAGGCAATCGTCAGTGAGATTGCCAGGCTGTAAACCCCGGCATCTTTGCTGTAAGCGACAATCAGCACGCCGACCATATAAGGACCACAGAAGCCGCCGAGGTTACCCAGCGCGTTAATCACGCCGCGCGCACCGCCTGCCACTTCGGCATTAAACAGGCGGGGAGGGATACTCCAGAACACCCCTGCTGCCGACTGAATAAAGAACCCGCAGCCGCACAGCGCGGCGTACGACCACCAGATATGAGATTTCAGCAGGACTGACAGCGCCATGCAGAGGGCAAACCCGGCCAGCGGCAGGGCGACGAACAGCTTGCGCCGCCCGGTAGCATCGGACAGCGATGAGAACAGGAACATACCGAAGATCGCCCCGACATAGGGAAGGATCGCCAGAAAACCGACCTGCTCCAGGTTACCGTTGGTCAGCCCTTTCAGGATGGTGGGTAGCCACAGCGTGTAACCGTAGATCCCGGTCTGGTAGAAGAAATTCACCATGATCAGTCGCCACATCACCGGCTCTTTCATCACCTGGCGTAGCGAGGCTTTACGGGTGTTTTTGCCTTTGATCAGCAGCTGTTCGTCGTGCAGGGTTTTGATCAGATACTGTTTTTCAGCGGGCGAGATCCACTTCGCCTCTTGCGGGCGGTTGCTGATGGTGAAATGCCACAGCCCCATGACAAACAGCGACAGCACGCCTTCCACAAAGAACAGCATGCGCCAGTCCCAGGCGGTAATGATCCAGCCGGAAAGTGGGGCGGTGAGGATCCCGGCGATCGGCACAAACATGATCACAATGGCGTTGGCACGGCCGCGTTCGGCATCGGGGAACCAGTTGCCGATCATGGTCAGCACCACCGGCAACATCCCACCTTCGGAAACCCCCAGCGCAAAGCGCAGCGCCAGCAGTTGATACTGATTCGTCGCCAGCCCGGTCAGCAGAGAGATCACCGCCCAGGCCAGCAGCGACCAGCCAATAAAGCGTTTACCGTTGCCGTAGACCGCCAGCTTTCCGCCGGGCACCTGCAAGAACAGGTAACCGATAAAGAAGATCCCCCCAGCCAGCCCGGCCATCGAGGCGCTGATGCCGAGGTCGGCGTCCATCCCGCCGGGCATGGCGAAGGCGATATTGACCCGGTCCATATAGGAAATAATGCAGGTGATCAGGATCGGTGGAATGATCCGCAGCCAGCGCAGCGAAGGGATCCCTTCGCGTGAGATCGATGTGGAAGTCAGGCTCATAGTGATCCTCTTTTAGTCAGCGAGATCGGCCGTGGGGATCTTCACCACCACCTTGCGAATGGCTTCGGGAGCATTCACCGCACAGTTCGGACGGTGAATATCCTGCGGGAAGAACACCGCAAAATGGCCTGGCTGCATCAGCACCAGGGTTTCATGCGGGGCATCCTGGTAAAAGATGATGTCGCGTTCGTCGTCATAGGGCTGGTGGATAGCGGGTTCACACTTCTCCGTTGCCACGCCCATCAGCTCATTACCGGACACCAGGTACTGCACATCGATAAAACGGCGGTGCGCCTCAGGGTAGTTATCGCCGTGCGGAGCGGTGTGCAGATCCAGCACCTGTATCTGCCAGCCGGTGTGATCGTCCTGATAGCGCCCGGCTGCCATGCTGGCCAGATCGTGGCGGGCTAACCAGTCGATGGCGTGTGCAATCGTCGGCGGATAGTGGTGGGCATCGGTGTTGTTGATATGGCCAAAAATCATGCGGTTTCCTCCCTTACAGTGCCTGGATGCGTGCCCAGACGCGTTCATCCACCGGAATGCCGAGGCGCTGGTTCTCAGCACGGATACCGGGGAATTTATGGCCAGGCAGACGGATGGCCTGCTGGCTATCGGCGCGCTCGGCTCCGGTGATGGACTCGCGGATGCGTGCCAGCTTGCTGTCGCGGGTGGCGCCGTCGATCAGACGGTCAACGTCAATGGCGATAAACACCTGGGAGATACCGAATTCGTCGCCGTTGTCTTCGGTGACTTCGGTGACGGAGGCACCGTTGGAGAGCAGGGTGGCGACCATATCCAGTACGATGGACAGGGCGGAGCCTTTCCAGTAACCCATGGGTAAAATGCGGCGATTTTCTTCAATCGTGGCGGGATCGCGGGTGTATTCCCCGTCATTGTCAAAACCGCCGTCGACCGGCAGCGTTTTGCCCGCCAGGCGATTCACTTCCAGCATGCCGTAGGAGAACATCGACATCGACATATCGACCATGGTGATCGGTTCACCCGGCACGGCGACGATCAGCGGGTTGGTACCGATGGCGCAGTTTTTTGCCCCCCACGGCGGCATCACCGCGATGGAGTTGGTCCAGCAGACGCCGATATAGCCTTTTTCCGCTGCCTGCCAGCCGTAGCTGCCGCCGCGCATCCAGTGGTTGGCATTACGCAGCGCCACCAGCCCAATACCGTGGTCGTCGGCCAGCGCAATGGCGCGATCCATCATGCTTTGGGCGGTGAGGTTACCGATGGCGCGGTGGGCATCCCACTGTTCGATAGCGCCCAGCGAGAGGATTTTTTCCGCTTCGGCGTGCGGCACGATGTGCCCGGCATCCAGCTGCTGGATAAAGCGGGGGAAACGATTCACCCCGTGGGAGTAAACGCCGTTCTCGCTGGTGTCGGCGAACAGGGTGGCGCAGCTTTCGGCTTTATCTGCCGCCACGCCGCGTGCCAGTAACACCCGCAGGAACTCTTGTTTCAACTGCTGATAGCTGATTCTCATACTGCTGTCTCTCCCCGGAGGTGGCTTTATTTCAATATGTGGAATATCGTTCCAAATAAATCCTATGCGCCTGGTGGGAACAAGTCAAAGAAACGGAGTGGAATTTAATCGTTATAAAACAGTGAGATAAAAATAGTGTTGGGTTATGTGATCGCCAACACATTGGGTGAAATTGAGGCGTGGGGAAACCGGGTCAGGCATGCCTGACCCCTACATATTAAAAAACCGCCGGCACCGTCACCCCAGGGGCGAGGCACGCCTCGCCCATCCCGAACCGATCCCCGTCACCGTAGGGGCGAGGCACGCCTCGCCCGGCCCGAACCGATCCCCGTCACCCCAGGGGCGAGGCACGCCTCGCCCGGCCCGAACCGATCCCCGTCACCGTAGGGGCGAGGCATGCCTCGCCCGGCCCGAACCGATCCCCGTCACCGTAGGGGCGAGGCACGCCTCGCCCGGCCCGAACCGATCCCCGTCACCCCAGGGGCGAGGCATGCCTCGCCCGGCCGTTAACCGATGATCACCCGGTACAGCGAGGTGGTCGCAGTGATATACAGCTCGTTACCGTCCGGGCCGCCGAGGGTGCAGTTCGACACCCGTTCCGGCACGGGGATCTTGCCTTGCGTCTGGCCCAGGCTGTCGAAAATAATCACCCCATTGGCGCAGCTGCAATAAAGGTTGCCGCGGTTATCCACGCAGAAGCCATCCGGGAAACCGGGGGCGACCTCGGCAAACCACCGCCCGGCGCCCAGCTCCCGTCCCTCGACCGGATAGACCCGCAGCTGACGGCGGCCCAGCGTCGGGAAGTCGACGATGGACATATCCGCCACATACAACAGACGCTCGTCGGGCGAAAAGGCCAGCCCGTTGGGGCGTTGCAGATCGCTGGCGGCGATAGTCAGTTGTCCGCTGGCCGGGTCGAAGCAGTAGAGGTAACAGCCGATCACCTGGCTGTGCGCGTGATAACCCTCGTCGTCACTGACGATGCCGTAAGGGGGATCGGTGAACCAGATCGTCCCGTCGGATCGCACCACCACGTCGTTCGGCGAGTTAAAGCGTTTACCCTCGACCTTCTCCACCAGCAGTGTGACGCTGCCATCATGCTCGGTACGGCTGATAGCACGGCGGCCATGCTCGCAGCTGACCACCCGGCCCTCATTATCGCGGGCGTTGCCGTTGGCATAGTGCGAGGGTGAACGCCAGAGACTCACCTCACCGCTACGCTGCCAGCGGAACATGCGGTTGCCTTTCACATCGCTGAACACCACGGCGTCCTGCTCTGGCAGCCACACCGGTCCCTCTGCCCATATCGCCGGGGAGCAGAGCGTTTCCAGCCTGAGATTATCGGTCTGCATAACGCCTCCGTTACTTCACGCCCCAGATGGTTTTGTAGTGTCCCTGATAGTCGTTCTGCGGGTCGTAATGGTTCTGCGGACCGCCGTCACTGCCAATATTTTCTTTGGTGATCAGGTGCGCCGGGGTGACGTAACCTGACGGCGGCTGCCCGGCAAAGGCGCGGTTAAACTCATCCAGCAGCTGCCAGCCGTGCAGTTTCAGCGGCTCGGCCACGGTGCCGATCTGGCTGTCACCGCTGCGGATACGCTGGAAGGCGGAGATTGAGCCGTCCCCGGCGGAGATATTAAACGGCGCATTTTTACCGCCTTTACCGGCGGTTTTCAGCGCCGGGGCCATAAAGTCAAAGTAGAGATCGTTGATTGCCAGCGCGTACTGGAACTTATCGCCGTACTTCTGCAACAGACTGAAGGTCATGGAGGGCATGCGGTTGGCGGTGTCGGCCAGCGGCGTATCGATAAACTCCACCACTTTACAGCCGCTGCACTTCTCAATTTCCTGCTTCATCGCATTGGCCTTATCCAGTGCGATTTGGTAGAGCGAATCGGTGAAGATCAGCACCTGTGCCTTGCCGCCGGACTGTACCACCGCATACTGCGCGGCGAGGCGGGCCACTTCGTTGGAGTCAGAAGTGATGTTGGCGACCACACCGTATTTAGCAATCGGCCCTGGCTGAGGTTCCGCGTGCCAGGCCATCAGCACGATTTTTTGCTGAAGGGCTTTTTTCAGCGGAATTTTGGCAACATTCGGATTCCAGCCGCCAATCACGATGCCGTCCGGGCGCTGAGCAATGGCCTGGTTCAGCGCGGCCAACTGGTCTTTTACCGAGCCGCCACCGTCGAGGGTTTCCAGCTTCCAGCCTGCGGCAGCGGCGGCTTCACTCAGCCCCTGCTGCACGCCCTGTACGCCGCCATTTTTCATATCCGAGGCGATAAAAATCACCTTCTTATTCTTTTGCAGGACAGGCCCGGTGGTCGGGCCGTCCCACTCTGTGACGCTGGCCGTGGCTTTAGTAATGGCGGCGGTGGCCTGATCGAGGTAGCTGTCGGCCCAGGCGGGCAGCGAACCTGCCAGCAGGGTGCCAAGGGTCAGAGCAAGAAGATGACGTTTCATAGGGTACTCCCTGGAGTGATGGTTTTCTGGTTATTGTCAGGAGTGGTAGCCGGGGTGCTTTGACTGCGCACCACGGCCTTTTGGTTCAGCATCCGGCGGCGCTGGGCGTAACCGGCGAGGGTAATGGAGAGCAGTAAAGTGGCACCGTTAAACAGCGGCTCTACCCAGAAATCGCCGCCGAACTGCTGGATACCGGCGATGCCGATCGCCAGGATAGCAATCCCCACCACGGTGCCCCAGACGTTGACGCGGCCCGGACGGATGGTGGTGCTGCCGAGGAACGCGCCCACCAGGGCGGGCAGCAGGTAATCCATACCCACGCTGGCCTGGCCGACACCCTGTTCAGCAGCGATCAGCACCCCGCTAAACCCGGTCAGTACGCTGGAGGCGATAAAGGCACCGATAGTAAATTTGTTGACGGCAATGCCGTTGAGCCGTGCCGCAGCAGGGTTGCCGCCGACGGCATACATGCAGCGTCCGAGCGGGGTGTGTTCGGTGATCAGCCACAGGATGATGGCTACCGCCAGCACGTAGAAGGCACCCACCGGAATACCGAAGATTTCGGTATGGTGCAGGGCGGTGAAGGCATCCGGCAGATCGCCGACAATCTGGCGGCCGCCGGAGTGCCACAGTGCCACGGCATACAGCACGGTGCCGGAACCGAGGGTGGCAACGAAGCTGTCGATATCGGCCAGCGCTACCAGAATGCCGTTCAGCAGCCCGTAGAGCGCGGAAATCGCCAGCACGGTCAGCACCGCCATCTGCCAGGAGAAGCCATATTCCACCTGTAAGGTGATGGCGAGGATATGCCACAGCACAATACCAAAGCCGACGTTAAGGTCGATTTTGCCGACAATCATCGGGATGGTGGCCGCCAGTGCCAGCAGGGCGATTTTGGCTTTACTGGCGAGGATCGCCTGCAACGTCAGCATGCTGGCGAATGACGGCGAGAGCACGGAAAACAGCAGAGTAAGCAGGATGCACAGCAGTAGCAGACCGTAGCGGGTGACGATTTGCATCGACCATGCAGCGGCACCATGCTCGCCAAGGCTGACCCGCTGTTCCAGCGCGGTCGATTTCACGGATGTTTTGGACATAACAGCTTCTCCTGCCACCGTCGAAGGGTGGCGTTGACAATTCAGACGGTGGCGACAGGGGTTTCGTGACTGGCCGAAGCCAGTTCGAGCAGGTTGGCAAACGTGACCTGGTCATTTTTCAGTTCGCCGACCACCTGACCACGGTTAAACACCAGTGCGCGGTTGCAGATATGGGCGATCTCTTCAAAGTCATTGGAAATCACCAGCACCGCAATGCCGTCGGCCAGCGCTTTGTTCAGCAGGTGATAGATCTCTTCGCGTGCGCCGACATCGACGCCTGCGGTGGGGTCTTCGAGGATCAGCAGCGGGGCATTGAGGTGCATCCAGCGTGCCATGACGACTTTTTGCTGGTTACCGCCGGAGAGGGCGCTGATATCCAGGTTGACGTCTTTCGGACGTACATCAAATAACTGCACTTTCCACCAGCTGGCGCCGATTTCAGCCCGGCGACCGTAACGTGACAGCAGCGGGTGGCCGCTGGCACAGGGGTTAAGAAACAGGTTTTCACGCACGCTCATCGACATCACCAGGCTTTCTCCGGTGCGGTCGCCCGCCACCAGTGAGACACCCGCGGCCATGGCCTGCTGTGGTGACTGGGCGTGATAGTCTTTATCGCGAAACGTCATGGTGCCACCGCTGCGCTGGCGCAGGCCGAACAGCAGGCGGCCAATTTCTTCCTGTCCGGCACCGCGCAGCCCGGCCAGTGCCAGCATTTCACCGGGTTGCAGGCTGAAGGACACCGGGCCGACCTCATCAATGCGCAGCTGGTTGAGCGTCAGCACTGGAGGTTGCCCTTCAGGCAGCGCTTCGCGCTGATCGCCGTCGATGGCTTCCCCGACGATCATTTCGACGAGGTTGCGCAGGGTATATTGCGCCGTCATGCCGCCCGCCACGCGTTTGCCGTCGCGCATCACGCAGACGCGGTCGGCAATCTCAATCACTTCATCCAGGCGGTGGGTGACGTAAATCATCCCGACTTTTTTACTTTTCAGGCGGTTGATCACGCTGAACAGATGGCGCACATCGTTGGCGGGCAATGAGGCGGTGGGTTCATCCAGCACCAGCACTTCGGCATTGACCGCCACGGCGCGGGCAATCGCCAGCAGGGATTTCTCAGTGCGCGACAGCTCAAACACGCGGGCGTCCGGGTCCAGAGCGATGCCGACTTCATCCAGCGCAGCACGTGAACGTTCGCGCACCGCCCGCCAGTCAATCAACCCCAGACGACGGGTAAACCCCATCACCAGTGCCATATTTTCGGCCACCGTCATCCACTCAATCAGCCCGAGATCCTGATGGATAAAGGCGATGGGTTGCTGGCGGGCCGTTTTTAAACTGGCGGCAGAGGCGATACTGGCGTTTTGAAAGCGAATATCACCGCTGTCACGACCATAGACGCCCGCCAGCACTTTGATCAGGGTGGATTTTCCGGCACCGTTTTCCCCCAACAGGGCGACCACTTCGCCGGGGAAAACCTCCAGACTGACATCGTTGACGGCAATATTGCCACCGAACCGTTTGGTGATATGGCTCAGCGTAAGAACCGGTGTACCGGGTGTATGCTGCATTACAGCCTCCTGCAACTCCTGGTGAGCATCAACAGCGGCGACAGCAAGAAAAAACACCGCAATATTTCAATATGCGAAATCAAGTTTCAAAAATACTATTCTCTGTTGGAACGGAAAGCAAAGATGTGACGGTTTTATTTATTGTTTAAAAACAATGCGTTGTTTTTAATGTTGTGGAATTGTGATGAATAGCTCACTTCTGGATGGGCGTTTTTTGGCAGATTTGTCCCTCAGAAAATGCACTGAAACGTCGTTCCATATTCACAGTACGGGATGCATGGGTTACCATCTGGCAACTCCCCGGACGGGGCGCGGGAAACTTAGAGGAAGCGTGGATGAGCGTAAAAGCGGATAGCGTGAAGGATGATAAGAAAGACAAGCCGCTGGGGACGCAGAGCCTGTTTCGTGGCCTTCAGTTGATTGAACTCTTAAGCAACTACCCTAACGGTTGCCCGCTGGCCCATCTCTCGGAGCTCTCCGGGATGAACAAAAGTACCGTGCACCGACTGTTGCAGGGGCTGCACAGCAGCGGCTATGTGACACAGGCACCGTCGCCGGGCAGCTACCGGTTGACCACCAAATTTATCTCTGTCGGGCAGAAGGCACTTTCATCGCTCAATGTGATCCACGTGGCGGCGCCGCATCTGGAAAAACTCAATCTTGAGGTAGGGGAAACGGTGAATTTCTCCAGTCGGGAAGATGATCATGTGATCCTGATTTATAAGCTGGAGCCGACCACCGGAATGATGCGTACCCGTGCTTATATCGGCCAGCATATGCCGTTGTACTGTTCGGCGATGGGCAAAATCTTTATGGCCTGGGGCAGCGAAGAGTATCCGGCGCACTACTGGCAGAGCCATCAGGACACCATTCAGCCCCTGACAAAAAACACCATCATCACGCTGCCGGAAATGCTGGAAGAGCTGAAAAATATTCGCCAGCAGCAGACGGCGATGGACCGCGAAGAGAACGAGCTGGGTGTCTCCTGTATTGCCGCTCCGGTGTTTGATATTCAGCAGCGGGTGCCGTATGCGGTATCCGTGTCCCTGCCGACGGCGAAACTCCAGCAGATTGGGGTGAAAAAGCTGATGGCTCCTGTGGTAGCCACCGCGAAAGCGATCTCCGCCGAGCTGGGTTTTCACGAGTAATTAAACGGGTAATGTGGGCACAAAAATTGTGCCGCTGTGGTTTTAACACTGCCACGACAGGGCGATCTCTCGTCGGGGAGGTATCCCCCATTTCTTCGCTAGAGACGGTGTGACAGGGCTAAGGCCCGTTTGAGCACGCCGGATCGGCAAAAGCCGCATCCATGCGGGCCTCGGCTCGCGCCATCCCTGGCGCGTGACGTCCGGCTTACCTCAAACGGGCCTCATCCCCAATGGCAGAGTGCTCGCTGTGGTTTTAACACTGCCACGACAGGACGATCTCTTGTAGGGGGCGATCATCGTTTCCGATCGATCTGTGTTGATGGTGTGCACGACAGGCTGGATCCGTGTTACTGGCCGACCGAAACAGAAGGTCGGCCACAACGGGTCATCGGGATACTTCAGGACACTTTTATTCATCAGGAGAGAATGAAATGTACAGGGATGTGGTCATAACGGATAGCTCATGGTTAGTCATAATAGGATATGAATTAGTTTCACTATTATTGATGATCCCACTTTATCTGCTTAGCTCAGAAAAAATTTTTACCTTACGGCGCAAAAAGTTGCTTAACCTGGTGATTGTTTTGATAGTGGGGAGCTGCCAGTTTGGTATTGCCAGGTTTGGTGCCGGGCCACTCTATCGGTTTTTTAATTACGCCGCATGGGATGACAGCATTATTCGATATTCTGCTGTGCTATTTTTCATTTTTTATATTCTGTTCCTGGCTGACTGGAAAAAAATATTCAGTTTAGAAAAGGACAGCGTTAAAAAAGATAAATAATGATAGTGCGATGCGTAAATGTTCTTACGTTGACTGTCACAGTGTGACCGCTGCGTGCGCAGCGGCCCAGGCCATCCCTGGTTATCCAATTCTCAACGTCTCCAGCGCACTCAGCAGCGCATCGACCTTCGGCGTGAGCTGTTTTCTGCGTGGCCACACCACATACAGCGGCAGGCCCGGCACCGTCAGTTCCGGCAGGAATGCCACCAGTTCACCGCGTGCCAGTTGTTCTTCCATCAGCCAGGTCGCCATCTGTGCCACGCCCAGCCCGGCCATCACTGCTGAACGCTGCGCTTCGCCATCCCCCAGCGCCATCCGGTGTGGCACGGTGCGTGTGGTAATGCGGCCATCCGGCGAGGTGACATGCCACGGGCTGGTACTGCCGTCGATGCGGTCATACACAATCGCCCGGTGCTGCTCCAGCGCCTCTAACGACTGCGGTGTACCGTGCTGCGCCAGATAGTCAGGTGAGGCGCAAAAGATCAACTGCTCGCAGCCGAGATAACGCACCGCCAGCGAAGGGGGATAACTGCCTGGCCCGCCGATGCGTACCGCGACATCCACGCCCTCTTCAAACAAGTCAACAAAACGGTCCGAGAACGACAGGTTAAGCTGCATGTCCGGGTGTTGCTGGCAGAAGTGATTGAGCAGCGGCATGACATGCAGCCGGCCAAAGGTATGGGGGACGGCAACGCGCAGACGGCCCACAGGAATGGTACGCTGAGCCGCCAGCACCGATTCGGCTTCGCTCAGCTCCCCCAGCACGCGGGTACAGGTGTCGTAATAGGCCTGCCCGGCATCGGTCAGTGCCAGGCTGCGGGTGGTGCGCTCAAACAGCCGTGAACCGAGGCGCGCTTCCAGCCGTGCCACGCTTTTACTTACGGCAGAACTGGTCAGATGCAGCCGTTCGGCGGCGGCGGTAAAACTGCCGCTCTCCACCGTGGCAACAAAGGCGGTGATGCCTTTCAGGCGATCTTCAGATGAGGCCATTCGTTCCTCCTGTTCATGAATACTGTGAATTTATACCTGAGATGAGAATTTAATTCTCTATTAAGCTGGAGGCATTACTGAACAGGAGAGAAATTATGCAACAACGAGCTTTGATTGTCGGCGTCAGCGGCGTCACCGGAAGTGCCCTGGCAGAACGCCTTCTGGCGCAGGGTTGGCAGGTTTATGGGTTATCACGCGGCCGCACGCCGGTCACCGCCGGGGTCACTTCGCTGACCGCCGATTTGACGGACAGCGCATCCGTCCAGGCCGCACTGAAAGAGGTGGTGGTCGATAAGGTGTTCTTCAGCGCCTGGGCACGTCAGGAAAATGAGAAAGAGAATATCCGCGTCAACGGTGGCATGGTGCGTCATGTCCTGGATGCACTGGGCGACACCCTGAAAGGGGGCCATGTGGCGCTGATCACCGGGCTGAAGCACTACCTGGGTCCGTTTGATGCCTACGGTAAAGGCAGTGTGCCGGTGACCCCGTTCCGTGAGGAGCAGGGACGTCAGCCGGTAGAGAACTTCTACTACGCGCAGGAAGATGAAGTCTTTGCCGCCGCAGAAAAATATGGCTGCACCTGGAGCGTTCATCGCCCGCATACGGTGATTGGTTTCGCGGTGGGTAATGCCATGAATATGGGGCAGACGCTGGCGGTGTACGCCACGTTGTGTAAAGCGAGCGGTCAGCCGTTTGTCTTCCCGGGTTCACAGGCGCAGTGGCAGGGCGTTAGCGATATGACGGATGCCCGCCTGCTGGCCGACCAGCTGATTTGGGCCGCCACCACGCCTTCGGCGCAAAACCAGGACTACAATGTGGTCAACGGTGATGTGTTCCGCTGGCAGTGGATGTGGGGCGAAATCGCCGGATACTTTGGTCTTGAAGCCGCGCCATTCAACGGCGAGCAGCCGCTGGAAGGACGTATGAACGACGCCGCTCAGCAGTGGCAGGAGATTGCCCAACAGCACAACCTGAAAGAGAGCGACGTCACCAAGCTGGCCTCCTGGTGGCATACCGATGCCGATCTCGGTCGCCCGATGGAAGTGTTTACCGACGTCAGCAAAAGCCGCAAAGCCGGGTTCAATGGGTATCAGCCAACGCGCGAAGCCTTCTTTGAGCTGTTTGACCGGCTGAAAGCAGAGCAGTTAATCCCACGCTAACAGGCAACGGTTGTTTCCTCCGGGAAACAATCATGGCTTTTTGATGTTTATTGTTGCGCTAAAAACTGGCTGTGGCAGGATGGTTTCAACGGGTGATTACCCACTTAATTTGAACCGAATCTGAACGCAAAGGTGCTGTTATGAACGATAAAGTGGTTAACTGGAATGGTGGCTTACAGCCGGAAGCCGTGAAGATCCTGTCTGCTAACGGCGGCATGATCGTCTGCCCGACCAAAGTGGGCTACATCATCATGACGTCTGATGCCAAAGGTCTGGAGCGCAAGTTTGACGCCAAGCAGCGTAACCGTAACAAGCCAGGCGTGGTGCTGTGTGGTTCTCTGGAACAGCTGAAAGAACTGGCCCAGTTAAACCCTGAAATCGAAGCGCTGTATCAGCAGCACTGGGACCAGGATGTTCTGCTGGGCTGCATCCTGCCGTGGAAAGAAGAAGCGGTGGCACGTATCCCGGATGACGGCTCTAAAGAGCTGATGATGGACCGCCGCCAGACCAGCTGCTTTGTGATTAAGTTTGGCGTACCTGGCGAGAATCTGGCGAAAGAGCTGTGGGAAAACCACGGTAAATTCTCCTTCGCCAGCTCCGCGAACCCATCAGGTAAAGGAAACCGTGGCCTGGTAGAAGGCATTGGCGAGCGCATCGAAGCGCATGCAGACCTGATTATTGCTGCCAACGACTACGTGAAATCCATCCAGCCAAACGAGTCTGAAAAGACTCGCTACGAGCAGGGTGTGATGGTTGCGATGGTTGACGATAACGGCAAACTGGTGCCAGAGCAGAAAGGCGAGCGTAACATCACGCCATGCCCGGTGCTGATCCGTAAAGGTCTGGATGTGGATAAGATTATGTCGATCATGTCTGACATCTTTACTACCTGGGATTACCGTCACGGCAACTATTATTAATTTTACCCGTCATAATTGACGCTACAGCAGCGTTGGCTTCATGTGCTCACCCCGGTCACTTACTCCAGTAAGCTCCCGGGGATTCACGCATTCGCCGCCTTGCTATAACGCCAATTATTTAGGGTAATTTATCCGTCATACCTGACGCTACAGCGGCGTTGGCTTCATGTGCTCACCCCGGTCACTTACTCCAGTAAGCTCCCGGGGATTAACACATTCGCCGCCTTGCTATAACGCCAATTATTTAGGGTAATTTATCCGTCATACTTGACGCTACAGCAGCGTTGGCGGCGCTCACTTACCCCAGTCACATAGTTATCTATGCTCCTGGGGATAAGCAAGCTTGCCGCCTTGCTGTAACGCCAATTATTTAGGGTAAAATAATATCCTCGGTATATTCTATTGCTTTCCGTCTGCTATTGTTATTTCTTTAACGCCTTCTGCAAATCCTCAATAAACAGTCTCACGCGCGGTGAAATAAAATTATCACTTTTCACCAGAACGTATGACTTATAAATATCCATTTCCCAGTCGGGTAATAACTGCACCAGTTCCCCACGGGAAACCGCTTCCTGTGCAATATAATTAGGCAGATAGGCGATGCCGGTTTGTGCCACGGCTGAGTTTAATAAAGCGATGCTGTTATTAGCGCGAAAACGGCTGCGGACTTCAATGTCTTTCTTCTGCTTCTCTTTACGGAACGGTAATGAAATCGTATGGGCCGGGCCACGAAAAAGAATAAAGTCATGGCGCGGCAGATCGTCCGGGCTGGCGATAGGCTCGATATTTTTCAGGTAATCCGGGGCGGCATACAGCCCCCAGGCGATGTCCATCAGCGGACGATAATGGCGGTGGTCGGGTAATTCGCGCGTGATGGCAATGGCGATATCACAGCCATCATCCTCCAGATTGACCGCGCGATCGGTCAGGTCGAGATCGACACTGACGTGGATATTGCTGGCGACAAAACTGTTCAGCGCCGGAACAATACACTGACAGCCAAAGGTGACCGGGGCCACCACGCGCAGGCTGCCGGTCGGCTCTTCGTGGAACTGGCGGATAAAAAGATCGGCGCTTTTCACCTCATGCAGGATGCGGTAACAGTAGTGATAGTACGTCATCCCGACTTCGGTGACCTGAATCCGCCGGGTGGTGCGTTGCAACAGTTTTGCCCCGAGGCGCACTTCCAGCGCCGAGATCTCTTTACTCACCGAGGATTTTGCCAGCCCCAGCGCTTTCGCGGCTTCGGTATAGCTTAACGTTTCCACCACTTTGGCAAAAATAATCATCCCGTGCAGGTTTTCAAAATCGCTCATTATTATCCCGGATTGTTCTGAGGCGGAAACAATAGAGGATATTAGCATATTCCCCGTTTACCGCGCAGAGAAAAACGGTAAGGTGATTAAAATTTATTTACTTTCAATGGCCGAAATATCACGCAGAGATAAATAGCATGGGGCAGACAATCAGTCAGAAAATACTCGCTCGTGCCAGCGGGCGGGAAACCGTTACGCCTGGAGAAATAGTCTGGGCAAAAGTGGATATATTAATGTCGCACGATCCCTGTACGCCGGGTGTCGCCAGCGTATTTAAAAAAGAATTTGGTGAACAGGCGAAAATATGGGATGCCGACCGTTTTATTCTGATTCCGGATCACTTTGTTTATTCGGCTGACCCGCAGGCTAATCACAATATTCGTGTGATGCGCGAGTTCGCTCAGGAGCAGAAGATTAAATACTTCTACGATGCCGGCACGCCACAGTATAAGGGCGTTTGCCATATTGGCCTGGCCGAAGGCGGGCATACCCGGCCCGGCGAGGTGTTACTCGGCACCGATTCCCATACGGTCACCGCCGGGGCTTTTGGCTGTTTTGCTGTCGGGCTGGGGATCACCGATGCGGCCTATGCGCTGGGGACCGGCGAAATCCCACTGAAAGTGCCCACCACCATCCGGGTTAACTATCACGGCACGCTGCCGGCGCATGTGCAGGCAAAAGACCTGATCCTGGCGCTGCTGGCTGAGCTGACGGTGGAAGGGGCAACCTATGAAGCGATTGAGTTCGGCGGCAGTGTCATTGATGCCCTGTCGGTGGAAGAGCGTATGACGATGTGCAATATGGTCGTGGAGTGCGGTGGAAAGAACGGCATTATGGTGCCGAACGCAGCCACGCTGGCTTATCTGGCGGAACGCACCGATATCCCGTTTAGTGTGGTGACGGCCGATGCGGATGCGGACTATAGCCGGGTGGTCGAGTTCGATGTGACGTCCATGCAGCCGCTGGTGGCAAAACCGCACTCACCGGATAACGTGGTGTCGATTGATACGCTGAAAAATGTCGCCATCTCTCAGGCCTATATTGGTTCCTGTACGGGCGGCAAGCTGGCGGACTTTGTCGCTGCTGCACAGGTGATGAAGGGGCGTAAAGTGTCGATCCCGACCTTTGCCGTTCCGGCCACTAAAGAGGTGTTTCATCGCCTGATCACCACGCAAATTGCGGGGCAGTCGGTGTATCAGATCCTCACCGATGCCGGCGTGCAGCTGTCGTCAGAAGCGGGCTGCGCGGCCTGTTGCGGCGGCCCTGCCGATACCTTTGGTCGCGTGCATCAGCCGATTTCAGTGATCTCCACCACCAACCGTAACTTTGTTGGCCGCATGGGGCACAAGCGCGCCACTATCTATCTGGCCTCCCCTTATGCCGTGGCGGCGGCGGCGGTGACCGGCATGATCACCAACCCTGTTGAATTCGGAGTGTAAGCATGGAATCGATCATCAGCGGCGCGGTATACGTGCTGGGCGACAATATTGATACCGACCAGATTCTGACTGCCGAGTATCTCAAAGTGAATCCTTCGACGCCGGAGGGCTATGCCCAGCTGGCCTCACTGGCGATGTGCGGTCTGCCGGAAGGCGCACTACCGTTTATCGATGTGCAGAGTGGGCGCTCGGCTTACCCGATTATTGTGGCGGGGAAAAATTTTGGCTGTGGTTCATCGCGTGAGCATGCCGTGATGGCGCTGGGGGCCGCCGGGGTGCAGGCCGTGATTGCCCGGTCTTATGCGCGCATCTTTTTCCGCAACTGTGTCGCGACCGGAGAGTTGCTGCCCGTTGCGACCACCGCAGCGCTGTATCAGCAGCTGCAAACTGGCGACCGGGTGAGTATTGATACCCGCAGTCAGACGGTGACCGTGCTGGCAACGGGCGAACAGCTGGCGATTGATCCGGTGGGGGAGCTGGCGAATATCATTGATGCGGGCGGGTTGTTTGCCTATGCGCGCGCCAGTGGGCGCATTCGTACAGGGTAACGGAGCAGAGCAACGGGCGAAGCCTGCACAGCGGCTTCACCCGGGAGCTGGCAGGATTATTTCGCTGAAATCGCCAGCGCGCCACCGGCAAAGACAAACAGGCTGCCGGTAGAACGGTTGAGGATGCGCAGACGACGTGCATTGGAGAACACCCCTGACAGGCGGCGTCCGGCGCAGGCATAGCTGAACATAATGCTGAGATCCAGCACCGCCCAGGTGATGGCCAGCGTGGCAAACTGCGCAGCATGTGGCTGGCTGGCATCAACAAAGTTCGGGAACAGTGCCGCGAAGAACAGCAGATCTTTCGGGTTACTGATACCGACCATAAAGCCTTTGCGGAACAGGCGTAATGCGCCCGGCGCCTCTTCCAGCTCCACGGCATTCACCGCAGCAGGCTCGCTGTTATCACGCCAGGCCGCAATGCCCAGCCAGATCAGATACGCGGCACCGACCACTTTTAGCACGGTAAAGGCGGTGGTAGACGCCGCCAGGATGGCACCCAGCCCCAGCGCAGAAGCGGTCATCAGCATCATGGCGGCCAGCACGCCGCCCGTCACCGTTGCCAGTGCCTGTTTACGGCCATAGCGCAGTCCGTGGGTCATGCTGATCAGGGCCGAAGGGCCGGGGATGGCAATCAGTGCGGCAATCACACCGGTATACGCCAGCCAGAGTTGAAGCGTCATTACATAATCCTTTCTGGTTATCACCCTCAGCCTGAGGGCGCCGGGTCTGTTCTTTTCGTCAAATTACGAAGGTGCAATAGTTTATTTTCCCGGCAATGAGAAGTAAATCACAGTCGGGAAATATTCCTGTGACGAGGCCTGTCAGCGATTCAGTACAAGCTCCCCGAACCCCGGGTTTCAGGCGAAAGCGGCCGTTGAGTGGGATAAACACCGCAACGGCCTCCAGCCGATCTATCCACTGCGTGCGAGCCTGTGCAGTCACCGTGGATAAAGCATTTTCCATCAGGGCTCTCTCTGGGTATTGTCTGAATTAGACAAAAAATGCCCCCATACTTAACTTTTACAAGCCCGTAACATTGCAGCGCGGGCTCAACAGGCACAGCCACACGTCATGGGTAAGCGGAAAAATACGCTAATCTTCTGTAAGCGTTGAAGAATACTGTTAAAAACGCCAGAGAAATCATTTTTGCCTTTTTTTGCCACCAGCGTCGTTAAGCTGCTGTAATTTCGCGATTAATGAACACTATTTTAAAAAATAAATAGGCAGTCAGAAATGAAGGGGAAAACGGCAATTTTCATTTTTATTGTCAATGAATTTGGCTTATTTTTCTTTCTGTTTATTTTTTGAAATATTTCTTCATTAAGAGTAATGGAAACATCGGGTTGCGTGCTGAGACTACGGTACTATAATAAGTCTCTTAATCCACCAGCGACTTTGCCATAATATTTAGGCATCAGGAGGTTCTTATCACTTTCAACCAAAATGAAGCGATGATTGACAATAACCCTACTGAATATGAAGCCTGGTACGATGATTATGAGGCTGGGCCTGATTCCGCGGTCGAGCCTCAGCCGGAGCCGATCCGTGGGCTACCCGCGTCCGATATTCTCACCCCTTCAGACCGCTATCAGGAGCTGTTCGAAGTGGTGCAGATGTCGCGTATTTTTTCCGACAGTAAAACCTTTGCTGACTGTGCGCCAAGGTTTGAACCGGAACGTATTCTCTTTCGTTATTATATGGCGCGTGAGCGGGATGATTTTAACCTGCTGGAATTCGTGCTGGAAAATTTCGAGCTGCCACGTGTCCATGACAGCCGCTATGTTTCCGACCCGGAAAACAGCATCGAACAACATATTGATGCGCTGTGGCCGGTATTAACCCGCCAGCCGGAAAAGCATTGCGAGTTTTCATCGCTGCTGCCGCTGCCGAAACCCTATGTGGTGCCGGGCGGGCGATTTGGTGAAACCTACTACTGGGATTCCTATTTCAGCATGCTGGGCTTTGCCGCCGCCGGGCGTGGCGATCTGATGCATAACATGGCCGACAACTTTGCGTGGATGATTGATAAATACGGCCATATTCCTAACGGTAACCGTACTTATTACCTCAGCCGTTCGCAGCCGCCGGTGTTTGCCATGATGGTGGAGTTGTTCGAAAAGAATGATATCCATGAAGCACAGCATTACCTGCCGCAGTTGAAAAGCGAGTATGCGTTCTGGATGGATGGCCAGGACGATCTCTCCCCGAATCAGGCGTATCGCCACGTGGTGATGCTGCCCGATGGTTCGGTGCTGAACCGTTACTGGGATGACCGTGATACGCCGCGTGACGAGTCCTGGCTGGAAGACGTGGAAACGGCACGCCAGTCATCGCGTCCGTCCAGCGAAGTGTACCGTGACCTGCGTGCCGGCGCGGCATCCGGTTGGGACTTTACCTCGCGCTGGCTGGCTGAGCCAGGCCGTCTGGAAAGCATCCAGACCACCAGTATTGTGCCGATCGACCTGAATGCGTTCCTCTACAAGCTGGAAACCACCATCGCCCGATTGTCGGCCAGCAAAGGCGAGCAGGAGACCGCAGACCGCTACCAGCAGCTGGCGCTGCGTCGCCGTGAGGTCGTAGATAAGTATCTGTGGGAAGAGGAAACCGGTCTGTACCGGGATTACAACTGGCGTGAAGGGGAGAAAGCCGCGTTCTCCGCCGCGGCGGTCACCCCGGTGTATGTGGGAATGTCCAGCTATGAGCAGGCCACGCGTACGGCGAAAGCGGTGCGTGACTATCTTCTGGCACCGGGCGGTATGCTGTGCAGCATGGAAGTGACCGGTGAGCAGTGGGACAGCCCGAACGGCTGGGCACCCATGCAGTGGCTGGCGGTAAAAGGCTTCAGCAGTTATGGCGAAGAAGAGCTGGCGAAGGAGATTGCCACCCGTTGGCTGACGACCGTCGATACCACCTGGCAGCAGCATCACAAGCTGGTGGAGAAATACAACATCAGCGGTGATGCCGCGCTGCTCGGTGGCGGTGGCGAATACCCGTTGCAGGACGGCTTCGGCTGGACTAACGGTGTGACGCGCCGTCTGCTTGAGTTGTACCCACGCAGCTGAGATCAGAGGGTGGCCGCCCGGCCACCCTCATCGACGTTTACCCGACAACACCTCGTATTATAAAACTGGCTTATTAACCCCCGCCTGCCATAAGACAAAAGCCTTATTTCTCCATGAAAAATCATGCTATTACTTGGGGATAACCCGCATGATGATCCCGGAGATCCTGAAATGAAAAAACTGACCCTGACCGCGCTGGCTTTGCTGGCGGGGTTTAGTGCTTCTGCCCTGGCCGCAGAAGAGCTGCGTTTTGGCGTTGACCCGACGTTCCCCCCCTTTGAATCCAAGGCTGCTGACGGATCGTTGCAGGGATTTGATATTGATATGGGTAACGCCATCTGCCAGCAGATGAAAGTGAAATGTGTCTGGGTACAGACCGGTTATGACGGCATTATTCCGGCATTACAGGCGCGCAAGTTTGATGCCATCCTGTCAGCCATGGCGATGACTGAAAAACGTCGTGAGCAGGTGGCGTTCACCGACATGCTCTATAACACCCCGAGCGCGTTGCTGACACGTAAAGACAGCAAGCTGATGCCGGAACTGGCATCGCTGAAAGGCAAGACCGTTGGCGTGGCGCAGGGCACCACGCAGGAAGGCTTTGCGAAAAGCGTCTGGGGCAGCCAGGGTGTTCAGGTGGTGAGCTATCCAAACCAGTCGGAAATTTATCCGGACCTGGCGTCAGGGCGTCTTGATGCCACTTTCACCAGTGCAGCAGCGGCTGAGTCCGGCTTCCTGAAAACGCCGCAGGGTGCGGAGTATCATATCGCCGGGAAACCGCTGTATGACCCAAAATACTTCGGTGAAGGTGTCGGGATCGGCTTGCGTAAAGATGACGGTGCGCGCATTGCCAAAATTAATGAAGCGATGGCTGAACTGCACAAAAATGGCACCTACGATCGTCTGGCGAAGCAGTATTTCAGCTTTGATGTTTATCACCGCCCGGAGTAAGCGATGACGTTAACGACACTGCCTGACTTTCGCCAGCAGCGCGCACGCTTTCTGGCAGCAGTGGGGGCGCTGGGAGGCGCTGTTACCTGCTACCCACACCCGCTGAGCGGCCCGCAGGGCGAGCCGCTGTCGACCGATGTGGCGGTGATTGGCCGCGCGGATGCCCCGCAGGTGATGCTGGTGGTTTCTGGCACCCACGGCGTGGAAGGGTATTACGGCTCCGACAGCCAGATCGCCTGGCTGGAAGCGCTGGATGGCAGCACCCTGCCGCAGGATGTCGCGCTGGTGCTGGTGCATCTGATCAATCCGTGGGGTACCGCCTGGCTGCGGCGGGTGAATGAAGACAACGCCGACCTGAACCGTAACTTTATCGACTTCTCGGGAGCGGTACCGCCCAATCCGGCGTACCCGGCGCTGCACAGTATTTATACCTGCCGTGACCTGGACGGATCAGAGCGTGCGGCAGCCGATGTGCAGATGGCACTGAAGTGCGCGGAGATCGGCTGGGGTGGCGTAAAACGTATTGTGGAAGCCGGGCAGTATCAGTTTGCTGACGGCATCTTTTACGGCGGCAGCGAGGCCAGCTGGTCTCAGCAGATCCTGCGGCAGATTATCGCCAATCATCTGCAAATGGCACGGCGTATTATCAGCTTCGATCTGCATACCGGGGCCGGGGCTTACGGCCATCCCATGCTGCTGGCGATTGCGCAGCGCCCTTACCCGGCGCTCGATGAAGCGAAACGTCTGTTTGGCGAGTGGCTGACGGTGATCATCACCGGGGACAGTGGGGAGAGTGACACCGGTGTGACCGCCACAGCCACCGGTTATTTGTCACAGTTTATGCTGGATCAGCTGCCGGAGACTGAACTGCTTCAACTGGTGGTGGAGTGCGGAACTTACGACGGTCGTGATATGCACCGTCGCGTGCGCGACGACCACTGGCTGCATCTGTACGGTGACCTGGACAGCGAGCAGGCATTACAGGTGAAACAGCAGCTGTTTGAAGGGTTTTACCCGGCCGATCCGGACTGGCGGGCGCTGGTTGCACTGCGCACCCGACAGATTTTCCAGCGCGGCTGGGAAGCATTACAGCAGTGAGATCACAGGCGCCCGTAGAAGGTCATGCGGGCGCTTTCTGACAACGACACATCCGGCTGGGCATTGTACGCCAGCACCACCAGCATACGTGTCGTATCTCCTTCCGTTGGCGTCACGCGGTGCAGGGCATTCCGCCCCCTGAACAGCACCAGATCCCCCGGCTCAATGGCCAGTTTCTCTACCGGATGCTCACCGTCCAGCACGGCACCCACACCGCTGTAGTTCATCTCTCCGGCTTCCGCATTACGCAGATGGCTGACGTATTCAAATACGCCGCCCGCTTCGGGTTTCTGAATCAGCAGTGTGATAGCGAAGGAGGAGTTGTCAAAGTGCCAGCCCAGCTCCTGCCCGGCATGTGCATAGTGCAGGTTAATCGACGACAGGTTGTCGGCATACGGGAACAACTGTTGCTCTTGCAGCACGCCGCATAGAAACGCCTTGAACGCGTCCGAGTCGTACAACGTACGCAGGGCCGAGGCCGCCGGGATCTCTTCATCGGTAATACAGCCTTTCGAGGAAACCACCTGGCGGTTACGCGGGTGATCGGCGGCAAAGGCATCGTCCGGTTTCTGCAAATAGACGTTATGCTGGCTGCTGGCATAAAACGCCAGATGCTGGTTATCGTCCCCTTCCTGCTTGATTGCGGCCAGCGCGGCAGGGGTTAAAAAACCTCGCAGTACCAGCGCGCCGCTGGCAGCTAGCTGCTGCTGGCATGTTGCTGTGTAACCGGCATCGGTAATCGGGTGAGCACTCAGGTTAAGCAGGGAAGCAAGAGGATTCATCAGGGTCTCGTTGGCAGAAAAGCAGGTTATTCACTGTACGATGCCGTTGCGCGCTCTACTACTGATTTCTCGGACTTTTTAGCGATAAAAACCCAAGAGAATTATCCCTTTAGTTATTATTGTTGCAGTGGTTATCAGAAGCATTCATCTTATTGTCATCCGGTCCGTAACAAGGGAATGAAAAAATGAAAATACGGTTATTCGACGATCATGAAGCCCTGAGCCAGCAGGCCGCGGCAGATATTTTTACTGAGCTGAATCAGGGAGGACGTTGTAATTTCGCCCCGACAGGCGGTTCATCGCCGCTGCGGCTGTATCAGCATCTGGTCGCACGGTTACAGGCAGAAAACGCCGGACAGCAGGTGCACTATTATCTGCAGGATGATGTTCCGCTGCGCGGTCGTGAGCAGCAGCCAGGGGTGATTTATCAGCATATTGACCGACATCTGCTGACCCCGGCGGGCATCCCGCTACAACGCATCCATCCGTTAACCCTGGCCAACGTTGCGCAGCAGGATGCCGCGATTGCCGCTGACGGCGGGCTGGATCTGCTGCTGCTGGGGGTGGGGCAGGATGGACATATTGCCGCGAACCTGCCGGGCACGCCGTTCGACACGCTGACGCGTGAAATTGAGGTCGATCGCTGCCACGGTGTACTGATGGCGGCTTTAGTGCAGGAAGTGGGATCGGAGGAAAATGTTCCCGACAGCTACCTGAGCTTTGGCATTCACACTATTATGCAGGCGAGGCATATCAGGGTGCTGATCAACGGTGAGAATAAAGCCGAGATAGTCCGGCGGATGCTGATGGAGCCCCCCGTGGAAGCGTTGCCTGCTTCTGTATTGCAGCGCCATGCCAACTGCACGCTCTATCTCGACGCGGCCGCCGCACGCCTGCTGGATGCAGACTGGCTGGCGGCGCATATCACCCACTAAATCAGCGCGTTTCCTGACTGAGATCGAGAAGATCACTTTGATCCAGCAAAGATTGCAGTGGGGCGAACAGCGGCTGCGGTAGCGCCGTCTTATCGAACCACTGCCAGCCTTCACATTTGTGCGGTTCACAGCGTTCGGGTGTGCCGCTGGCATGCCAGGCGAGCATAAAAAGCGTGACGTAATGTTTCTGCTCTGAACAGAAAATGTTATTAGTGAAGGGCCCCTGAACACATTCCCCCAGAGAAAGTCCGGTTTCTTCAGCCACTTCTCGCTGCGCGCATTGCTGTGGCGTTTCCCCAAACTCCAGATGACCTCCAGGCGTTGCCCATTCGCCTGCGCCGTGGCTGCCCAGACGTTTACCTAATAATACTTTGCCATCACGGAAGAGTAATACTCCGACGCCGATACGCGGCTGTGTCATTTTAATCTCCTGACTACGACGTATTTTCACCGACTGAAACTGTATTAATCCACAGCGGTAAAAAATCCAAATTCGTTACGCCAGCTTAACTATCTGGCGCTTTTACATGCCATATACAAGTCCATTCGAATGGTGTGATGATAATCACAGTTGTCCAAATGGAGAGTGACAAATGTTAACACGAAGGAAGCTTTTAGGTAGCGGTGCCGCCTTGTTGGGGTTTGCGGTGCTCAGGCCCACCCTGTCCTGGGCGGCCGTTCCCGCCGCAGGCAGTGACAGTGCTGCGTTTTATCACACCTCATTACTTGTTACCGCACGTTCGCACCTGAGTCCGCTGGTGGCACAGCGTGCGCTTTACTGCCTGAACGCGGAGGACGGCGATTTTCCTCAGCAACTGCAACGGCTTTGGTCTGGTTGTCAGGCGGCCGCCATCACTCACGCTGACCAGCTCAACGGCCATTCTCTGATGCAGGGGAGTACCGGGGCAACGATCAAGAAAATCATCTCCGCCTGGTACCTCGGGTTTACCGGTACGCCCGTGCCACTGCGTGCGGTGGATAACACCCGCTTTGTAACCTATACCGATGCGCTAATGTATGCCCCCACCCTGGATGCCACCGTTATACCCACTTATTCGCGCGGTAAGACTAATTACTGGACCCAGCCGCCGGCCACGATCGCCAACGACTAACTCTTTTCTTTATGTGAGCATCCCCTATGAATCAACATTATGATGCCGATGTCATTGTCATCGGTTCCGGTGCGCTGGGCAGTAATGCCGCTACGCATCTCGCCCTAAAGGGAAAATCGGTCATTATCCTGGAGGCCGGTGAACGTATTCCACGGTGGAAAATCGTTGAAAATTTCCGTAACTCGTCGAAAAAAGGCAATTATAACTCGCCTTACCCTAATGAACCCTGGGCTCATCACTCTTACGATGAACAATATATTGAGAACACGGGTTCATTCGATTTCCGCCCTGGAATGCTGAAACTGGTGGGGGGAACCACCTGGCACTGGGCTGCTGCCTGTTGGCGCTATCTGCCGAACGATATGAAATTAAAAACCCTGTATGGCGTTGGGCGTGACTGGCCAATGGACTATGACGCACTTGAACCCTGGTACCAAAAAGCGGAGGAGGCGCTGGGGGTATGCGGCAGCGATACAGATGATCAGAGCGGCCAGGGGGGAGCGGCCTTCCCTCCGCGTTCGCAGCCTTATCCTATGGAACCAGAGGGGGAAACCTATCTTTTTCAGCGTCTGAAAAGCCGTCTCTCTCCTGCCGGATACCACTTCATTCATGAGCCCAATGCCCGCGCCACGCGGCCCTATGATGCCCGCCCCGCATGCAGTGGTAACAACAACTGCATGCCTGTTTGTCCCATTGGGGCCATGTACAGCGGTGATACTCATGCCCGCCATGCAGAAGAGGCAGGAGCAAAGCTGATGGCGGATGCCACCGCCTGGAAACTGGAAAAAGGCGCTGATGACAAAATTGTCGCCGTACATGTGCGCAGTTCAAAAGGGTTAGATACCCGCTTAACGGCAAAATATTTCGTGGTGGCGGCACATGGTCTGGAAACGGCAAAACTTTTGCTGATCTCGGATGTGGCCAACAGTTCCGATCAGGTAGGGCGTAATCTGATGGATCACACCGGAATGGGGATGCAGTTTCTGGCAGATGAACCGCTATGGCCCGGTCGTGGCGCGGTTCAGCAGGGCGGTATTTTTAACAACCGCGATGGAGACTTTCGCAAAAATCACTCGGCTATCAAGCATGCCATATCAAACAACGTGCCGAATATGGCCGTCGCGCAGCGGCTGATTGCCAAAGGCGTCATTGGCAAAATGCTGGATGAACAGATCCGCCATCAGGCTGCACGCTGGGTAGATATTTCTACGGTGTTTGAAATTTTACCGCATGAGACGAACACGGTTCGTGCCAGCACGACGCGTAAAGATGCGTTGGGGATCCCGATGCTGACGGTGCACTACGAAGTGGATGATTATGTCAAAGCGGCGAAGGCGGTGGTGGATAACGATTACCGCCGTTTCGCTAGCCTGATGGGGGGCGACGTTGTTGAGGACAATACGGGATGGCAAAACCGCGATCACCTGATGGGCACGGTGATTATGGGAGACAGCTCTCGTGACTCCGTGGTCAACCATGAGTGTCGGACGTGGGATCACAGCAACCTGTTTCTCGCCACGACAGGGGTCATTCCGGCTTCAGGCGTGATTAATCCGACGCTCACCGGCGTGGCATTAAGTCTTCGCGCCGCTGACATCATTGAGCGAGAGATCTGATCATGAAAATCTTGATGTACGTTCTGCTGCTGGCGGGTTCCTGGCAGGCAGTGGCCTCTGACGAGGTGATGATTGAGCGCGGTAAAACGATTGCCATCGCCGCTGACTGCGCTGCCTGTCACCGTCAGGCCACCAAAAATGGTGCGCCTTTTGCCGGTGGCTATGCCATTGATTCCCCGATGGGACGTATTATTGCCAGCAATATTACGCCGTCCAGACAGTTCGGTATTGGCGGCTACACTGAGCAACAGTTTGCTGACGCGTTGCGAAAAGGTCAGGCTGCCGACGGAAGTTACCTGTATCCCGCCATGCCTTACACTGCCTTTCAGGGGATGACTGACGACGATATTCACGCCCTGTATCTCTATTTTATGCAGGGTGTTAAACCTGTCGATCGGGCGCCTGAGGAACAAACCGCGCTCAGTTTCCCGTTTAATCTTCGCCAGCTGATGTGGGGCTGGAATCTTCTTTACCTCAATACTCAACAGGGTGAAAAGCAGGCGGAGCTGTCGGATAAACTCAACCGTGGGCGCTATCTGGTGGACGTGCTGGCGCATTGCAGCACCTGTCATACGCCGCGCAATATGGCCATGGCAGAAGACCAGAGCCGCTATCTTGCTGGCAGTCCGCTGGGCGGCTGGTATGCGCCGAATATCACCTCCGATCCTTCGGGGTTGGCGGACTGGAGTCAGAGCGATATTGCCACCTACCTGAAAACGGGCCATGTGACCGGGAAAGGGCAGGCGGCCGGGCCGATGGCGGAAGCCGTTGAGCACAGTTTCCGCTACATGTCGGATGACGATCTGCAGGCGATTGCCGCCTGGATTAAGCAGGTTCCCGCGATCCAAAGCGCGCAGGCGGTGGACAGTACCAGGCCAGCGCCTGAGGACATTAATCAGGTGATTAAAGGTCAGGGCGATCAGGCATCGCTGGCGAACAGCTCAACCACCGATGGTGCAGCGTTGTACAGTGGCGCTTGTGCAAGCTGTCACGGCCGCGAAGGCAAGGGAACAGGTGATAACTTCTACCCTTCGCTCAGGCAAAACAGCGCAGTATCTGCCGTTTCTCCGGGTAATTTAGTGATGACCATTGTGGAGGGCATTCATCGCCATGGCAGCGATGCCGATGTGGCTATGCCAGGCTTTGCCAGCCAAATGAATGATGCGCAGATTGCCGCTGTCAGCCGCTATGTACGCGACCAGTTCGCGGGGATTGTGAGCCCGTTAACGGCAGAGGATGTGCATAATCTGCGCGGCGGTGGGGACCCCCCGTTTATCATCCGTTACGTGAACTGGCTGATGGCTGGCGGCGTGATAGTGTTGCTGCTGGTGGTGTTCGGCCTGTTACGTTTGCGCAGGCGATGAGTCTGTCGGGCAGGCCTTAAACGGCCCGCCCGATTTTTTAGCGTAGATTTTCTCTCCCGGTATCAGCGGTTTTTGCGCTTAACGGAACAGTTTCTGGACAAACTCCGCGTAGGCCGGTCGCCAGACATCCATTTCGTGCCCCAGCTTCGGCCAGGCGTGATAATCGAACTTCACCCCTTTCTCTTCAAGCGTTTGCTTCAGCCCGGCGATATCTTTACCGGTAATGGTGTCATTCTCGCCGACCACAACGGTAAAGTTTTTCAACTGACGGTTAATCTGATCCGGTTTTTCCAGCTGTGCCGCCACCTTGTCATTCGGAACAGTGGTAGTGCTCACACCGCTGAGAGTCGCCAGCGCACTGAAACTGTCCAGATGACTGAGACCCGACACCAGCGCCTGATATCCTCCCTGCGACAGGCCCGCCAGTGCGCGTCCGTTCGCATCATGACGGACATTAAAACGCTGGTTTATCAGCGGGATAATATCGTGGATCAGTTCACGGTCAGCCGCCGCCGCATTCAGCGGGTAGAACAGCTTACGGCGCTCCTGCGGCACGTACGCTTCCGGCGTGGTGGTGGCGGTATCGGTTTCGGTATCCGGGATCACCACCAGCATCGGTTTGATTTTTCCCTCTGCCAGCAGGTTATCCATCATTTCCGGCACACGGCCCTGATCGATGGCCGAGCGCAGACTGTCACCAAAGCCATGATAAAAATAGAGCACCGGTAGCGGGGCGCCTTTTCCGTCGTAACCCGGCGGTGTCCAGACCGCGACCTGACGCTCGCGCTTCAACTGGGGTGAGTGATAAGTCAGCGTACGCAGTTCACCATGAGGCACATTGCGCACATCGAGAATGCTGCCCGGCACCAGGATCAGGCTGGTGTTCACCTGGCGCTGGGGTTTGGCATACGCCGTACCGGTATCGATACTACGGAAACCATCAACACTGAAGAAGTACTCATACAGATTCGGTGCCTGCACCGCTGAGCGGAAACTCCAGACCCCGCTGGCGTCCTTCACCATCGGATGCGAGACATAGCTATCCGGCGTGGCCCCGGTAAACACCGAGACTTTTTGCGCCTGCGGTGCGAACAACCGGAAGGTGATGCTGTGGTCAGCATTCACCTGGGTCACGTACTGATTCACCGCCCGGTCCTGCGGCGGGAATACAGGGAAATCAGCGGGCAGCGTCGCGGAAAAGGCCGGGAGCGATGCCCCCAGTACCAGGCCTGAGAGCAGCAGTGCAACGGCAGACTTCTTCATCAGTTACTTCCTTATCGGTTAAGAAAATCAGGGGCAGATTACCACCAGACTTCCGCCTGAACGCCCAGCGTGAACTGATCGTTTTTGCTGTCCTGGAAGCTGTAATTTGACAGCTCATTATCCAGTACATGCAAATACGTACCGTAGAAACGGATCTCCGGGCGTGAGTTCAGGATGCTGGTATCGACTTTCAGCGCGTGATACAGCGTCGTTTTATAGCCAGATTCTTTCAGATTCTCACCTGACTGCGTTTTGTTGGTCTGAGTAAACCAGCCCAGTTCCACACCGGTCTGATTGTAGCTGTCCCAGATCCAGGCCGGGCGCACCACGGTACGCAGGCTTTCGAAATCGCTGTGTGAACCACTTTCGTAGCTGTAGACATCGTTACCGCGTGAGTAGACCAGCGCATTCGCCATAATGATCTTATCGCTCAGGTACATTTCACCCTGGGAGATGGCGCGGAACGCGGTGCCGTTAGTGTGGTCGCCATAATAGTAGCCGTTATAGCTGACATTGGAGCTTGCACCGTTGTAATTGGCGAAGCTGCTGGCGAAGGAGTTGTTACCGGCCTGCAGGCTGAAGTCGTTAAAGCCTTTGTTGTAGAGCTGCTGGCGCACGATGGCGGTGGCCAGCCATGCGTCTTTCAGCGTATAGAAGCTGTTGCTGTCTTCATTGTTTTTCTGCTCGTCGGTTTTATTCGCCATCGAATATTTACCCATCATGGTCAGCGTTGCGCTATCCCACAGTGGCAGATCTTTGTAGCGGACCTCGACAGAGTTGGTATTCATTTGCGTCTTATTGGCGAGATCGCGCGAGTAAACGTCGATATCTTCACGGGTCAGTGACAGATCAACCTTGCCCGGTCCGGCCGCCAGGTTTTCAATACCTACGCCGCCGCCGACGTCGGTGCGCACGCTTTTCCAGTCGAGCATCTGGATTTCATAGACCGGTAGGGTATGTTTACCCACCCAGAAGTCAGCTTCGGGCGCAAACGGCAGGAAACCTTTGGTGGTCAGGTAGATATCGGAGAACTGCAGCAGGTTTTCATTGCCGGTGTTGTCGCCAAACCAGCCGGAACCATACTGCTGGCTGACGTTACCATCCAGTTTGACAATGGCTTCGGCGGTTTTTCCATTCTGGTTATACACGCGCTGTTTCAGCAGTAAGTCAAACCAGCCGCTGTGCTCATTACCAAAGCGCCCGACGGAGCCGATAGCATAGGACTGTGGGGAGCCGTTGTTGCCGGTTGCCCAGCCGCTGCGCAGGTAGCCGGAGTAGGTGAAGCCGATATCATCTTTCACATACTGGCTGATGTCTTTCAGAGTGACTGGCTGGCTACTTTCGCCACCCGCAGAGGTGCTGGCGACGTCAACCGTAGAGCTGGCGCTGACCGCGACAGGGGCGGCATTCGGCGTGCTGGCGGGCGCCGCACGTTTAGCCATAGCGGGCTGCTCATGCTGTGCTTTATATTCGCTGAATTCCGTTTGGGTTCGCTGTAACTCTTTTTCCAGTAATTCCAGACGCTGTTCCAGCGTTAATTTAGCGGCAAGAACATGGTTTGGAAACAGTGCAGAAGTAATAAGAACGGCTATTATTTTTAATGAGTGTTTTTTCATTTTTTTAGTTTCCCAGGTGTTGCATGATAAATAAAAGGCATGCGGAATCCCTGCCAGTCGTACCGCTAACGGGCATAAAATTGAGAGTGGGTGCGAAAGCAGACAACACTCTTTAAATCAACGATTTGTTTTATATTTTTTTTCTTTTATGAATACCATTCCTCTTATATTTTCTTGCTGCCAACTTTTCTGAAGGCAAAAAAAAACCTGAATGGCTTTTCTTTCCGCTTTTTCAGCAAGAAGAAAAACGCTTCAGGTTTTGCCTGCCAGCCCGTTAGCGGGCAAACAGTAACAATCCAGAGTGTTTGTTAACGAAATACGGTATGAAATATTTCGTAATAAGAAGATTTTGTCTCAATTATGGCTGCGGCTGCAATGACATTTTCATTCTCTGTCTACAATCTGTGATGAAACTAACACTTAGCCACCGGAGCCATCGCTATCCTTCCTGTGGGATGGTGAACAGGACACTCAGGAGAGCCGCAATGAGTCACAGAGTTATCAGCGCAGACCGTATTCGTGACCGCTTTTCCAAAGCGATGTCGGCGATGTATCAAAAGGAAGTTCCTCAATATGGCACGCTGTTGCAGCTGGTGCGCGAGGTGAATCAGCAGGCATTGGCGCAGCATCCTGGCGCATTGAATGCAGATCAGTGGCCCCAGGAAGTGAATCGCCTGAGCGTGGAACGCCACGGCGCCATTCGCGTGGGAACGGCGCAGGAGTTGGCTACGCTGCGACAGCTGTTTGCCGTGATGGGGATGTCGGCGGTGGGGTATTACGATCTCACGGCGGCCGGGGTGCCGGTGCACTCCACCGCGTTTCGCCCGGTGACGGAAGAGGCACTGCAAATCAATCCGTTTCGCGTGTTTACCTCACTGCTACGGCTGGAGTTGATTGAGGATCCGGCGTTGCGCCAGCAGGTGAGTGAGATTCTGGCCCGGCGCGATATCTTCACGTCGCGGCTACGCGAATTGCTGACGCGATGGCAGCAGCAGGGCGGTCTGGACGATGCGCAGGCGGACGAATTTGTGCAGGAAGCGCTGGAAACTTTCCGCTGGCATCATCAGGCTTCGGTCGACCTCCGTACCTATAACACGTTGCTGGCACAGCATCGTCTGATCGCCGATGTGGTGTGTTTCCGTGGGCCGCATATCAACCATCTGACGCCGCGCACGCTGGATATCGACCTTGTACAGCAGCTGATGCCGGAATATGGCATCACGCCGAAAGAGACCATCGAAGGCCCGCCTGCACGACATTGTCCGATCCTGCTGCGGCAAACCAGTTTTAAAGCGCTGAATGAAGCGATTGATTTTACCGACCAGACGGCGGGTACGCATACTGCCCGTTTTGGGGAAATTGAGCAGCGCGGCGTGGCGCTGACGCGCAAGGGTCGCGAGCTGTATGATCGCCTGCTGCGTGAAGCCTCAGCGGAAAAACACGGGGATAACGACAGTCATCAGCGTCATTTGAGCGCGGTATTTAACGCCTTCCCGGATGATGCTGACCAGTTGCGTCAGCAGCAGCTGGCTTTTTACCGTTATCGTCGTCATCCGGAAATAGCCGCATTACCGGGTGACGATCTGGAGAGCCAGATTGCCCGGGGTGCGGTCATTGCCGAACCGATTATCTACGAAGATTTTCTACCGGTCAGTGCGGCCGGGATTTTTCAGTCGAATCTGGGGAGCGACACGAGCAGTATCAGCAGCGGTAACCCCAGCCAGGCGGCGTTTGAGCAGGCGCTGGGGGCTCAGGTGCTCGATGAGTTTACGCTGTATCAGCAAGTACAGCAGGATTCCCTCGATCGCCTGTTCCTGTAGGGCCTTACCCTCTGTTTCGGTCAGCCCACCCTGTGGTGGAAATATTCGGCAGGGGGCGACCGGAAAAAGGGGCTTTCCATCAAGGATCCCCACAAATGTTTTCTGGCTGAATGCACAGCACACGGGCTGGGGCCAGTTTGAGCACGCCGGATCGGCAAAAGACGCATCCATGCGGGCCTCGGCACGCGGCGTCCTGCCGCGTGACGTCCGGCTTACCTCAAACTGGCCCCATCCCCTAAACATTCGTTCCCGCTGTGGGTTTTAAAAACAGCCACGCAAATGCCAGCAGGTGAAGGAGGAAGGGCTGATTGCAGCAGGCTGCCGGCCAGGGAAGGCCGGCCGCCAGGCCACAGGGACGTGTTTATGCCGGTGCAGCAAGCAGCCCTTCCTCCGGGAACCGGCTGCCCGCAATGACGCCCTGGTCATTTTTCTGGGATCTCTCAGGGGCGCCCCCTGCGTTTAACCGATCTGACCGCTTAACACGCGTTCAATCACGTTCAGCGCGCCTTCATGGTTGTTACTCTCGGTGTGATATCGCGCCACCTGCTTCACGGCGGGTTGCGCATTCGCCATCGCAAAGCCATAACCGGCATGCGCCACCATCTCAATATCGTTACCGCTGTCACCGACGGCCACCACTTCATTGTCGGCAATCTGCCACTGACGTTGCAGTAGCGCCAATCCGTGCGCTTTGTGGATGCCAGGAATGATCAGGTCAACAAACCCGAAGCCGCTGGAAACCGGTGTGACGATGCCATCGAGCGCATGGCCGATATGTGCCATCAGTTCCGGGATTTTTTCATCGGCCAGATTCAGTGAGAACTTGAAGATGGTGTCATTGAGCGCGCTGAAATCATCGCGCAGTTCCAGGCGGTGATAGTGCTGCGACATCAGTGTTACCAGTGATTCGGGTGCGCTGTTGAGCATATAGGCGCTGCGCGGCCCGCAGACCACGGTATGGGCGTAAGGCAGCCTGGCCAGCACCGCCAGCACTTTTTCCAGATGCGCTTCACTTAACTCGCCACAGAACAAGGTTTTACCACAGTCGACAATATTGGCACCGTTTTCGGAGACAAAAGCGATCTCATCCCGTATTTCCGGGAAGAAGCTGATGAGCTGGTAATACTGGTTGCCGCTGGCGACCACAAACTTGATGTTCTGCTTTTTCAGTTGCTGGTATTGCGCTAAAAATCGCGCTTTGTTGTAGGTTTTGTTGTCATCGAGGAAGGTGCCGTCCATATCCACAGCAATCATTTTAATCATCGGGTCCCCTGAGTAAAAAAGGTAAAATACTGCCTTATCATCGGTGGAAAGACTGAAGGTAAAAAGAGGCAGCTTTTTTCCGTGCGTTCCCCTTTTATTTGTGTGCTTGCTGAGGCTGAGCCGTTATTGGGTTATTTATCCCCTGTCTGGTGCTTTTTGTACTGTTACTGGATGCTGTTAGCGATGAAAGTACCTGTAAGGGGAAAAACCTACCTCGAAAAGAGGCAGTGATTTTCGACGGGCATCAGATTGTGATCCGCACGCTGCTTACATAATATGAAAGGAAAGGATTACTGATGAAAGTAATCACAGACGGAGAGGGTCCCTATGAAACAGCGTCACCGGCGTATTCTCGATCGGGTGGAAGAGAAGGGAAAGGTCAGCATTAATGAGCTGGCGCAGATTAACGGTGTCTCTGGCGTGACGATCCGCAAAGACCTGGCCGAACTGGAAAGCCTGCATTATCTCAGCCGTGCTCACGGTTATGCGGTGTCACTTAACGATCTCTCTGAGCGTGTCAGCAGTAACTTTTCCACCAAAGAAGCCATGGCAAAGCGGGCGCTGGCGCTATTGTCAGAAGGGGACACGCTGTTTATTGAAGCCGGTAGCAGCAATGCACATTTTGCCCGGGAGATTGGCCGTTCAGGCCTGGATGTCACGGTGGTAACCCCTTGTGTTTATGTCGCTAACGAGCTGAAAAACTGCCATCAGGATGTGGTGTTGATAGGCGGGGTGCTGCAAAAGCGCAGCGAATGCCTGGTCGGGCCGCTGACCCACCTGTGTATCAACAACATCAATTTCAACAAGGTGTTTATCGGTATTGATGGTTACAACCCGGATTATGGCTTTACCGGGCGTGACATTATGCGCGCTGAAAACATCCGGCTGGCGATAGAGAAGCGGGTGCAGAATTACGTGATTGCCGAATCGGGCAAGTTCGGCAAGTTGTTCCCGTATAACGTGGCGAAGCACAGCGATATCGACACGGTGATCACTGACGCCGGGCTGCTGCTGAACTTTGAAAACGCCCTCGTGCAACAGGGGGTGAGGGTGCTGAAGGCCTGATAGCGCTTTCATATTCGCGCTGCTTTGTTACGTTATTTCCCGCCTGGTGAAAGGTCACTTTCACCAATCGCAATACACCACAACCATCAGCATCTAACTAACTGTTTTAAAACTTTTTGTTTTAGTTTTTTTATTGTTTTCTTCTGCCTTGATAAGCGTGACAGCGATCAAATTTCATCGCGAATATTTCATTTATTGTACGGCGAAAGAAAAAACAGTTTCATATGAAACTTCTTAGCGTGGTTTCCCGGAGGATGTGATGGAATTCTATTTAGATACGGCAGATGTGGCAGTGGTAAAGCGCCTGGCAGCAGTGCTGCCGATAAAGGGTGTGACCACCAATCCCAGTATTGTCGCTCGCAGTAAGCGCCCGCTCAGCAGCGTGTTGCAGGAGCTGGTGACGATTCTGCCAGCCGACAGCACGCTGTTCGCTCAGGTGATTGCGCATGAGGCATCTGCCATGGTGGATGAGGCGTTACAGTTGCGCGAAATCGTGCCGTCGCTGGTGGTAAAGGTGCCAGTAACCCACCAGGGCCTGACCGCAATTAAATTACTGACGCAGCAGAATATCCCGACGCTGGGCACGGCAGTATACGGAGCCGGGCAGGGCTTTTACGCGGCGCTGGCCGGGGCCAGCTACATTGCTCCCTATGTTAACCGTATTGATGCGCAGGGCGGCGACGGCATTGCGCTGGTCAGGGAGCTGCAAACCTTGCTGGGCCTCCATTGCCCACAGAGCAAAGTGCTGGCCGCCAGCTTCCGTACGCCGCGCCAGGTGCTGGACTGTATGCTCGCCGGGTGTCAGGCGATCACCGTCGATCCGGATGTGGCGGAACTGTTCCTGCTTGATCCGGCGGTGGACAGCGCACTGCAGCGTTTTGACCACGACTGGTCATCGGCCTACGGTAGCCTGACGCTGTCATAAATGACCTGCTGAATGTCAGGGTTCTGACGTTATTTGGTAAAGAATTCTTACATATTGCCGATTAATTGCTCTACCGAAGAAAAAACCGTAGAGGGCATTATGGGCGTTATCAGTGGAGTGACCGACAGCGTGGCAAGAGGGTACATCGCCACAACCGCAGTGGAAGCAGCAACCTCTTCTCAAACCGAGAGCATTACCGGAAAAACCTTGCCTGCCAGCATGGTGGTGATCTCGCCGGAAGGCAGAGCACGACTGGCGCAGGTTTCCACCGAACCCTTAACGGCAGAGCAACTGGAACAGCAGGAACACCAGGTTAAGGACCTGCTGGCCAGTAAATCAGCCAACCAGACCCCGTCGATAAATCTGGGGTATGCGTTGTTTAACGATCCGCAAACCAACTGGGATGCCCGCACCTTCAGCCCACTGCTGAAGATGACCGCTGACCCTACCCAGGCCAGCATGGACAGCTTTGCCGCCGCGCTGCATCAGGTGATAACGGATGGTCAGGTGGGGCGTAATCAGTACGATAATTCAGACACCTCGGAGGCGATGGCCCTGACGTTAACCCAGGCCAAGCTGCATAAGCTGGTGGAGAAATATGTCTCACCCGATAACCAACAGCAGGCAACCGATATTGTTGATGCGATGATTGATGACAAGATTGCCTTTCGCGAAGAGCGAACGCTCCTGTCGGCACAGGGGATGCTGGATGTGGCTAACCAGTACGGCACCCGTGCGATGCAGGCTGATGCGCGTGACTATCTTGAGCAGGTGAAGAGCGGCACCGCCCGACCGCAGCTTGAACTGGTGGCGATGATGGCGGCGACAACACTCAGTAAAAATATGGAGGCTGCGTTCAGTGCCTTTGCCGATGTGATTAACAACACGCCGAATCCTGACAAGATGGCGCAATCCTCTATAGAGAGCGGGCTCAAGCAGCTTGATGTGTACCGTCAGCAGTGGGATGACTTCTACAAAAAACTCGCTGAGTAACAGCCGCACGGGTCGATCATTTTTTCCGATCGACCCGTGCTGAGGGTTTGTACCAGGGTCCAGGTCAGCAATACTGGCTGACCGAAACTCAGGGTCAGCCATTACGGATTTATGCTTGTCTTGTTTTATGGGCAGACTTCATCAGGCGGCGGGCATTCATCCGCACGATAAAACTGCCCGCTCCGGCCAGTGTCAGCAGGGCGACCACGCCCGGCCAGCCCGCCTTTTCCAGCAACAGACTGCCCAGCGCCGAACCGACCGCCATACCGATAAATACCCCGGTAAACATCAGCGCATTCAGGCGGCTGCGGGCGGCGGGTTCCAGCCCGAAGATCAGCGTCTGATGGGAAACCAGCGTCGCCTGCACGCCAAAATCAAAGCCGATAGCCGAGATAACAATCAGCGCCAGCTGGGCGGAAACCGGCAGCAGCGGCAGTAAAAACAGGGCAGCAAAAGAGAGCGTGGCGAGGGCAGTGCTGAACTGCGTAACCAGCGCCGGGCCGCGGCGGTCGGCCATCATTCCCGCCAGCGGTGCCGCCATTGCGCCTGCGGCACCCGCCAGGCCAAACGCCCCTGCCGTGGCGCTGCCCAGGCCATAACGGCTGTGCAGCATCACCGCCAGTGTCGACCAGAACGCGCTGAAACCGACAGAGAGCAACCCCTGCGCCAGCGTGGCGCGGCGCAGCTCACCGTGGTGCATCCACAGGTGGCGCATTGATGCCAACAGCGCCGGGTAACCCAGCGAGGTGCTGGGGGCGATATGCGGCAGGCGACGCCACAGCACCAGGGTAATCATCAGCACCAGCAGGGCGGCGAGCACAAACATGACGCGCCAGCCGAAGTACTGCGCCACCAGCCCGCTCACCACTCTGGACAGCAAAATGCCAAGCAGCAGTCCGGTCATCACCGTGCCCACCGTTTTACCGCGCTGTGCCTCCGGCGACAGGCTGGCAGAGGCCGGAACGATATCCTGTGCCATTGTCGCGGTGATGCCAATCGCCAGGCTGGCGGCCAGCAGCACCATCATATTGCCGGCGGCGGCGCTGAGCAGCAGGGCCAGCGTCAGCAACATACCTTTGAGAGTGATAATGGTGCGGCGATCGTGGCGATCCCCCAGTGGCGCCAGCAGCAGGATGCCGAGGGCATAACCCATTTGCGTCAACGTCGGCACCAGGCCGCTGGTGGTGACGCTGGCATGAAGCTGGCGCGATAAAATTTCCAGCATCGGCTGGCTGTAGTAGATGGATGCCACGCTAAAGCCAGCGCCGCTGGCCAGCATCAGCACGGTGGGGCCGGAGAGTGGCTGCGGTAAAGAAGCGGTGTGAGTCGACATGGTGAACAGCCTGTGTGTCAGTGAAGTTGGCGCTATTATTATGCGCCGCTGCGTTAGAGGGTAGTCGCCTGCCTGGTAGAACTGTTATACGATAAGCGTATGAACATATCTCAATTTCCCGGCGTTGACCGTATAGAACTGATGCAGACTTTTGTGCGCATTGTGGAAGCCGGCAATCTGTCGGCGGCGGCGGCACGTCTGGGGACCAGCCAGCCCACCGTCAGTCGCCGCCTGCAAACCCTGGAAAAACTGCTGGGGCTGAAGCTATTGCAGCGTACCACGCACGTGATGAAGCTGACGGAAGATGGCGAACGCTGTTACGCCCATGCCAGAACGTTGCTGGAAAGCTGGCAGGGCATTGAGGACGATCTGCGCGGCGTAACGGAAGAGCCGCAGGGCGTGCTGCGTGTACTGGCCCCGCATGCCTTTGGCCAGGACCAGATGATTGGGCCTTTGCAGCGCTACTTACAACGCTACCCTCAGATGACCGTCGAGTGGATGCTCAGTGATCGGCACCCGGACTTTATTGCCGAAGGCATTGATTGTGCGGTGCACGTCGGTCCGGTGACGGAACCCTCGGTGGTGGCCCTGCTGGTGGCCGAAGTGCCGCGCATTGTGATTGGCGCACCCTCGCTGCTGCCTTCGGGGGGGTTGCCCCGGCATCCGCAACAGTTGCAGGATCTGCCCTGGCTGGCGCTCAGCACTTTTTATCGTCACAGCGTGTCGCTGACGCAGCTTCCGAGTGGGGAGAACCAGCGTTTTGATATCCGGCCACGTCTGCTGACCGACAGTCTGTATGCGCTGCGCAATGCCGTACTGGCAGGAATGGGGGTGGGTATTGCATCGTCATGGGTGGTACAGGAGGATATTGCCCGTGGGGACTTGCTGCATCTGGCTCCACAGTGGCAGGCCGCTGCGTTGCCGGTGTATCTGGTCTATCCGCATGCCCGTTACTATCCGGCACGATTGCGGATGTTTCTGGCGATGATGCGCGAAGCGATGCCGGTCCTGTCGGGGACGCAGCACCCGGTGCGCTAAATAAAAAAGGCACTCCCGCCAGGAGAGTGCCTGTAGAGCGCGGGATCAGAAGCTGTAGCTGACGCCTGCCTGCCAGGTACGGTCACGACCGATCCAGCAGTTGTAGGTGTCGTAGCAGGTGAAGGTCTCTTTGTTGGTCAGGTTCTGCGCGCTGGCTTTCAGCGTCACCCCGGCCAGCTGCGGAGACACCGCCGCCATATTGTAAGACACGGCCATATCCCACAGCGTGGTGCCGCCCAGTTTCCCCTGATCGTTCGCCAGTGAAATTTCCATTGGGCCGACATAACGCGCCCCGGCACCGACGGTCAGGCCGCGTACTGCACCGCTGTCGACGGTGTAGTCACCCCACAGGTTGAAGGTGTTCTCCGCCACCTGAGTCGGGCGTTTACCCTGATATTTATCATCTTCCGTATTCAGCGCGTGGGTGTAGGCGTAGTTGGCGATGATATTAATATTCTCGGTCGGACGACTGATCACCGACAGCTCTGCGCCTTTTGACTCCACTTCCCCGGTCTGGCGATAGACTGCTGGCACGTTGGAATTCGACGTCAGCACATTTTTCTGGCGAATATTAAATACCGAGGCGGTCACCGTGGTGGCGTAATCGGCCAGCAGGTATTTCACCCCGCCTTCCAGCTGACGGCTGGTGGTCGGTTTGGCGGTGGTCAGGTTGCCCGTGGGTGAAACCGGTTTGAAGCCTTCGGAATAGCTGATAAACGGCGCAATGCCGTTATCAAAGGTGTAGAGCGCGCCGAGGCGTTTGGTCAGGCGGTGCTGATCAACCCAGGTTTTGGTGTTATTGGCAAAATAATCGGTATTGGTTGAGCGGTAGTCGTCGTAACGCAGTCCGGCGATCAGGCTCAGGTTGCCGTATTCGACCTGATCCTGGAAGTAGTAGCCGGTTTGATTAAAACTCAGGCGGTTAAGCTGCGCGGTGTTCAGGCCCAGCGCCGACTCATTGACCTGATTGTAATCCGGGTTGCTGATATCAATACCCGGTGAGGCGGCAGAAGCATATTTATAGTGGAAGTGGGAATCCATGCGCTGATAGTCCACACCCGCCAGCAGGTGGTGTTTCCAGTCGCCCAGATCCCACTGCTTCGTCACCTGGTTGTCGATGTTGAAACTTTTCAGATCTTCATCAGTGGTATAGGCAAAACGACCCAGTTGCGTGTTGCTGACCGCTGGATCGGTGATGCCGGTCGCGTAGATGCTTTGCTGATGCGTGTCGACGTCAAAGTAGCGTGCCTTCTGGGCGACGGCCCAGCCGTTATCGAACTCATGTTCAAAGCTGTAACCCAGCATCCACTGGCGCTGTTTAAAGCCGCTCCAGCGATCGCCCGCGTAGGCGCGGTGTGAGGAATCTAAGGCTTTCAGCGCGGCCAGCGGCATTGTATCCGACGGCGTCAGGCTGGGGATATCCTGGTACTGCGCATCAAATGTCAGGCGGGTTTTGTCCGAGGGTTGCCATGTCAGGGACGGTGCCACCAGATAGTTTTCGGATTTGGTGGTGCGCGGCTGGTCATCGCCGGCGCTGGCTTTACCGATAAAGCGGTAGCTCCAGTCGCTGTCGGCAATCGCCCCGGTGCTGTCGATATAGCCTTCGCGCAGTTTCCGGCTGCCGCTGTTAAAGCCGACCTCGGTTTTCTGTTCTTTCTGCGGTTTCTTGCTCTGAATATTCACCAGACCGCCCGGTGAACCGTTGCCGTACAGCACCGAGGCCGGGCCTTTCAGGATATCAACATGGTCGATAAGAATTGGGTCGATATTGGCTTTGGTATTTCCGGTGACGTTATACGGTAGCTGCAGCCCGTCGTAGAACGAGTTATCTACCGCAAAACCACGAATTTTATATTCGCTCATATACGAGGTGGCACCACGGGTTTCTGTGGAGACGCCCGGCGCATAGCGCAGAATTTCATTCAGTGAGTTGGCGTGGCGTGCGGCAATCTCTTTGCTGCCCACGGTGTTAATCACCTGCGGCGTTTTACTTTCCGGCACCGCTGATTTGGTGGCGCTGTTGGTGTAAGCGGGCAATGACGCTGCACCGGAATCCGACGCGCTAACCACCAGGGTTTTTTCGTCAGGGGGGGTGGCGGCGTGAGCGAAGGTGGCGCAGGTGCTGGCAATCAGCACAGAGAGCAGGCAGGGCTTGGTGTTAAACATAGATTCAGATGCCAATGAGAATGTTAAAGATAACGACAATTATTATCATTGGTAGTGACTATGCAATAACTTCCGAAAAATTAAATTTTTATCGCGAAATAACACCTACAAGCCGTAGTGTTTTTATGTGCAGATCTTCACGGCAATATAAAAATTTGTCTTTAGTTAGAACGTTACCTGCCTGTTACGTGCTTGAGGTGATGATACGCCTGGAATCTGTGGTTTTTAGGGGTGATTATATATTTAACAAGTAGTTAAATATGGCGCGAAAGCGCATTCAGACTCTGTGGTGATATTATGACAAGAAGGTTATGAAGCAGAAAAATAGTAGAATATTTAAAGTAAAGCGGGCATTAAGAGGGAGAGAACGTCCGTAGAGGAAAATAAAAAAAGCAGCTATCACGATGATAGCTGCCTCGCTGAGCGCGTTGCGATTCATCAGCAGGCGATCGTGTCAGCGCATCATAAGAGTGGTATCTTTTCCCCCTTCTTTTTTGCTCCTTCAAGGTCAGTGGATGATTAAGCATCGTTATGCGGGTTGTTTTTTGTTCTCTCTTTTAATTTCTGGAATAAGTCATGCCGGGGTGATGATTACCTCTCCTGAAGGGGGCGTATTAACCTTTTCTCAGGCGAAAAAAGGGGAGCATTACGATGCCAACACATGGGGGAAAATCGTCTTCTCTACTAAAAATATGCAGGCAGATCTCAGCCAGGAGGACCGTTATTACACTGAAGACGGTTCTTCCCAGGTGTCCCCCTCCGGGCGTTATCTGATCGTCAACAGCATCTCTGGTGGGGAGTTGTGGCAGGAAGATGGTACGGTGACCTGGAGCGACCGCGCCTATTGCAGTGTGGTTGATATGAAGAATGGCTGTATCACCAGTGACTGGAGCGGTGAGGCGTGTGGTTACACGTGGGTCGGCGGCAAAGATATCCTCGCCAGTTCAGAAAAACCCAACGCAGACACGTTTAACTTTACCGCAATGCGGCCTACGCTGCGTGAGTCGAAAGGGGATTTCGCCCTCATGGAAAATGCCCGGGTAATGAATATTATGCGTTGTGACGTGCCGGGGAAAGGTAATATTAATGACTACCAGCAACTGGCTACATTAAATAAATTATCGGCAAAGGCCGTTCGCAGCCAGATAGCCCATTACGTCAATAGCCTGACGGTGGCCGCATCGATAGAGTCCAAAGCCTTATTATTCACCCGTGCAGATGAACACAGTCAAACTAAGGCCTATTTGGTGGCGGGGGATGAAATAAAAATCATACAACGTTCACCTGATAATCAATGGGTGAATGTGGGTTACATCAATGCAAAAGGCTCTCCCCTTGTTGCCTGGATCAAGGCAGATACGTTAATAAAGTGAAGGTAAATGGTTCCAAAGGAGGAGAGTAACAATGTTACCCAGTAAGAAAGCCGTGAAAGAGAACGATGCCCGATGGAGGGAGAAACTGAAACGTCGGGATAACCTGGCCGCCATCTTCTTCTTTGTTATCCCATTATGTTTATTTTTGACTGGCGGGCGCGATCTGGCCTGGCTGACGCCATTCTTGTGGCTGCTTTACTGTATTGCCTATCTCATCGTCTTTCGACGCTCATTACGGTTTTTTTCGACTGACGAGCTGCGTTTGATCGCAAGACACGGCAACAATCATCCTTTTTACGCGCTGTGCTGGATAATGGTGATAGGTGTCGGCCTGATGCTTATTGTGGCTATCGTGCAATTCCTCACTGCCTAATCTTGCAACGTCTCATATCTGTTCCTCCTGCCGTTAATCTCTCTGTTTAACACAGCCAAAAGGGCACTCATGCCCCAGGTTTTGGTGCTGATCCGTCATCTTATGACACAATATCTTGATATTAAAACCCTGTTATGAATAATCGATGGGGTATTTTTTGGGATATTTAATGGAATGATAGGATTTAACTTATAAAAGGAGTTTTCGTGAGCCTGTTTCCCAGAACACTGTCAGAATATGTAGCGATGACTATTTGCTTAGTAAGGGTTTCCGATTGTATATCAATAAGTGGTTCAAAAAATATTATTATTTTTGAGGAAGGAAGGGCATGCAGTTATTGTGGTGCGCTTGTCTAATTGTTCTTATTTAACACGATAATTTTTTTGAACTTTCTTAAATAGATAAATACATTTTCTCAACTCAGAAGCCCACTATGAACCCATTATCTGAACGTTATTTGAAAACCGGCGGTGACCCGACTATGCTGCCGGACTATATTTCCCTGAACGATGAAATGAGTAAGTTCGCTCATTCTGCACGGCCGGACGTGGACTGGACTCGGGTACAAAAATTGTGCCTGGCACTGTTTGAACGCAACGGTGTGGAATTACAGACAGCCGCCTGGTATACCCAGGTTCGCATGCAACTTGCCGGGTTATCCGGGTTGAACGAAGGCCTGGCGATCCTCGAGGCCCTGATTAGCCATAAGTGGGAAACGCTGTGGCCTAAGCAGGGACACGCGCGGGTGGACATCCTCAGTAGCCTGAGCCGACGTATCCAGCAACTGATGCGCACGCTTCCGATTAGCTACAGCGATCTTAACCTCAGTCAGTTGTACCAGGCCGAGCATCTGCTCGCGCGTCTGAATGAAGTATTGGATAGGCGGGAATTAAAACAGCTGAGTCAGTTTGATGTACTGGCCACGTTGATGCACAGCATTGCCATTCGGTTGGAAAACAGTGACGTGGCGGGAAAAAACAGTACGTCAGTCGCCGGAACTCCTCTGGCGAAGGGGACCAGTAGTACGGTGGCTAAGCTGGACGTGGTGTTACCCGAGCCGGTTGCAGAATCACCGAAGGAAACTGAGGAACCCGTGAGATGGGTCTATGTGGCGCAGTCTAAGGCAGCGATGCAGATACCGTTTAACAATATGCCCTGGAAGCCCTTTGCGGCGGGGATGTGCGTCATGCTTGTGCTGGGCAGCGCGGTACAGCTGGGCTGGGATAAGGTATTTCCTCCGGCTCCGCTGTTGTTGCAGTTGGAAGCGTCCGTTATGCCTCTTGCTACCCCGTTATCGCCCGCTCAGCGTCAGGCTTTGCTTCAGAGTCAGCCTCAACTGGCGGAAAACTTTGTTGAGCAAACGCAGCAGCAGCTGGAGCGGGTAGAGGGCTACAGCCCTGACTGGTCTTTATCCTACGGCCAGGGGTTAATCAACCAGTTGCAGTCATTCAAGCCTGAAGATGAGGTGGCGAAACAGCTGGTACAGAAATGGCAACAGCAGCTCAATGCGGCAGCGTTACCCGAAGATGTGATGAGCGGCTGGCATAAGGGCATGTCGCAGTTGCAGCAACTGAGTGCGAAGCTGAATACGCTCGACAGCGAGCGCGGGAAATACATTACGGTCAGCGAACTGAAGTCGGTGATATACACCGCAAGGCAGGCGTTTAACCGATCGATCCCGGTTGAAGAACAGCTGCGTCTTTACTCGGTCAGCTCTTCTGATATACAGAAACGGCAGACGGAAATGGCGTTGGAGCAGTTGCAGAAGCGTTACTTCTTGCTGAGTCAGGAAAAAGGAAAAGAGAGTCTGTAACCCAGAAAGCAAAAAACCCGCCACAGGCGGGTTCTTCTAAATATGGTGCCCGGACTCGGAATCGAACCAAGGACACGGGGATTTTCAAAACTCGTGTCAAATTTGGTTGTTAGTTATGCAGTTCTGCTGGGGGCAATCAGGCATCCTCGCTCTTGAATCGATGTTGCTTCTATTTTAGCCATCTAATAATTTCGTATTACCATCGCAAAAATTACAGCCGTTAATAATGCTAAACTCTCCCACATCATTGCTGTAATGATTGCAATAGCCACAGGGCTCTAATGATTCATGGGGAGTAAAGCACTGTGTGCAAAAGTAACCCCCATCGTATTCGCAAATTGATTCATATCCGTCACAATCGGAACAGCTTGCCGGTAGAGGAGAGCAGAGTGAATCCTTAGCCCTTCCAGTCCCTTCATCAAGAAGGCTGTACTTGGTTAAACTATGATGACATTTTTGACAGGTAAAATCTTGATCATCAGGATAGATGCGCTGAGCTATAGTGCATTCTGGGCAGTTTGCCTCAATATATTTATCAACCTCTCGAAGGCAGACATGGCATCGCAACTCATATAATGGATGAGTACTGTTTTCATTAGAGACATATTCTACGGTGGCTGTTTGCTTGCAATGCGGACAGTCACTCACAGCCAAACCCTGTGCTACTAATTGATCCAGTTGAGGTTTGATATATTTAAATTTTGCTGTTGCATAGAATTCGTTATTCTGTAAAAGATGAGTCTCATCTAGCGCTAGTTTTTGATTCAGTGAGTGCCCGAACAATGATGGCCAGTCATCTCGCATCAACCTGTTTAGGGAAAACCATGCATCAGCCTGCTCCGCAAGTATATTTTGCAGTTCAGTTTCCGAAAAAGCATTGTGGTAAAAATGCACCACTCGGTTACGGTGCTTTCTGACCTTATCGAAAATCTTAGTAGTTTCAGTCGGTAGATTTTTTTCAAGAATGTCCCTGAGGCGATCGCAGGTCTCATCATAGGTAACAGACTGAAAATTTCCTGCGAGGTAATTCTTACGACTAATTTTTTTACCTGTACAGACCAGCGTCCAATGCTCGTGGACCAAAGGCACCTTCAGAAGAATCTCAACGGCAGTCCAGAAATTGACAATTGAATGCTTGTGTTGCCCGGATTCAAACTCTCGGCGTGCTTTATTCAGAAAATCTAATCCGTTGTCAATTAAGGCATGGACTTCATTTGTAAGGGCTGGGCTTTCATTATCATTTTCATAAAGCATTTTCTGCTATCCTGATAGTATAATATGCAATCTGAATTTAAATATTGCTATTTTGGCTAAGCCTTCTTTTAAGTTTTCAGCGTAAAAAAGATCTTGGCAGGATGAGGGGGTATTTACTGAACTTAATGGTTAAAAAGGGCCTCTGAGCCCTTTTTAACATATTTAAGCTTGGTGAGTAATCAAGAGTAATTATTCCTCATCATACAATGATTCACTTTCCAATCCTATAATTGGAGAGTTTAATATCGCTTTTTTATCCTCATTAGCCCACATATTTTGGAATAGGTGATGCATTTGAGATGTTAAATCAGACCATGACCGAACTTTATTTGTTATTTCGTCTATGTCAGTTTGAGTCGGTAACGGTATTAATACATTTTTTATTTGCTCTAGTGTTAGCTTACCATAACTGGTTCCGCCTGACTCTGTCCAAAATTGTAAACGACATTTCTCTGTTCTTAGTGTATGAAATATCCATTCGATTGGGAATTGGCCTGCTAACTCAGTTTTTTCCCTTACGACAGCGACCCCATCAGAACTAGCGTAAACATTAGGCAAATCATAATTATAAAAGCCTATGTTTCTTCTCTCTGGTCGAACTAGTCCAACAACTATATCATTTTTTCTGAGTTTATATCCTTTATTGGTTTTTCGAACCTCAACCTGCCATCTTTTTTCGCTGTCCTTGAGCACAACTACACCTTCTACTGCACGTATATCTTGCCCTTCAACAAGGTATATTTCTTCTTCAATACCTCCATCAAATAACTCTGTAGATTCTAATACCTCAGCAATTTCTGACAATTTAACATACTGACTATTTGTGATGTTTCTTATATTTGATAATGCTTTTTTATTCAATCTACGTGGTTTCATATCCAATAAAGGGTGTGATGTAATATCACTAAGATATGCCCCATCCCAATTTTTTTCAATCGGCTCATTAATGTATTTAATGAACTGTAGGAAATTTTCGCGGACACGAAGGAAATCTGTATCAATTATAATGCTATTGTCGAGATCTCTCATTTCAATGCCAGTGTTTGGATCCCTTAATGGTATTGGGAAAAAACCTTTCCCTAATTTATATCCTACCTTTCTAACTAGTTCTGTATGAACTGGGTAATCTTCATCTTCATCCTCGTTGTGTTTTTTATATGCGAAAAGTATATTGGACCGTAGATCTGCTTCTGATTTTAGGAAAATACGTCTAGGGAGCTCAACTAGACCTATGATTCTAAATTTATCAATGATCCATTGTCTTACATATCCATAACTTGCTGTGCATAGATAGCCTTCTGGCAAAATAATTCCCATCCTGCCACCCTCAGCCAAAAGCTTAAAGCACCTTTCAATAAATAATATTCCAAGTTGCTGTGATTCTTGGATTTCATCTGTTTTATACCACTTACCTTCCTTGTTTTCCCAAACATACCCTAAGTCAAACTGTTTTAATACATCTTCTCTTGTTTCTACTGTTTTTGCACCAAATGGTGGGTTGCAAAATGCAATATCCATCGTTTCAGACCATCGGTAGTATTCCTCTATGGTATCTACATTAAGTAAATTAGTCTGACCATCTTTATTTAAGATCATATTTATGACGGCAAGTTCATATGCTTGAGGATCTTTGTCTGATCCATAAACACGGTTAATAACTTGCCCGTCATTATGATTAAACCGATATTGCATTGATGCAGTTAAAAAATCAGCGGTTCCCATTGCAGGGTCTGCAATTTTATCATTTGGACCCGGTTTCAATATTTCAACCATGCAATTAATTAATGTCAGTGGTGTGAAATATTGATCTAAATCTTTTTTGAATACAGCGGGAACAAAGTTCATGAATACCTGCTGCATAGAATCACTTGATGAGTTGAGCAAATCTAACCCTTGAACTTTTGCAACTATTTCTCTTAATGCTTTTTCCGATAAGTAGTTTATCGTTTCTTTACTAAAAATAGATGTCGCTTTAGAGTAAATCCTTGCTGTTCTAGAATATAGATTTTGTACCCTCGTTAAAAAGTTCGGATCTTCACCGGGTAAAACTTGTAGAATTAGAGGTTCTTTGCTTTCCTTTGCCTCTTTTTCATCAACATATTTTGCTAATAGAAGCTTGACTGTTTCTCTATATCTTGTTGCCTCATCATTTATATGATTCGACCTAAGGATATTTGCTATATCCATCAATGTTGTTGATATGTCTTCTGGGCTAATTAATTTATCATATGTTAATTTATTGTATTGATAGGGTAATCCATAGTCTGGGATGTTGCCCAGTTCATCTTTTTCAATGATTACTTCATTGTCATTGGTTTTCTTTATAAATAGAAGTCTATTAACATCATCCCAATAAACACCAAATACGCTATTCTTATCAACTTGTCTTAAGGCTGGTTCTAGTTGATACATTAGTGCTTTTTTCTTGGACTTGCTTTCTCTTTTTATCTCTGCGATAAGAAGGATATGTTTGTTTCTTTCTTCTTCAGCAAGTTTATTAATCAAGTTTGTTGGTTTGTCATATATGACTATATCCGCTCTAAGAGAGTTTCTACCTGCGTTACCTATTCTTTTTATGATTGTTGTTTCACAAGAGAAGTTTTCTTTTGGATATTTTTTCTTGCATAAATATTTTATGCATTCAATTCTTCTTGCTTCTTCTGTAACAGTAAATCCATCCTCGGCAATATAATTGGACTTCAGTTTTCCACGAACTGGACATACAAGTATAGTATTCATAATTACCACTTTTTTAAATTTAAATAATACCATTTTGTAGGTTTTAATGGGCAGTGAATGTTTTATTTTTATGTATAAAAAATTCATTGCCCACAACTATGTCATCAGGCGATTTTTATTAAGATGTTTAGCGCTATGGATGTAAACTGCTCGAATTGAATTATATCCTGACGTTCAGTAGTTTCCTATAACAATAAGCCTGATTAAATCTGCGCACTGCATGACATAGATCGAAATTCATGCACATATAGTTCAGTTTTTGTTTCAGCGAAAAGATTTGTTAATTTTACTCTTACTAATTGGTTCTATAGCTGCTGATCGCTTAAAAGAACAAATTGGAACCTAGACTAGCTTTGTCAACTCGCTTTCTGCTATCTCAGGGCCTGATGGCTATGAGGCATGAGACTAGGGGCTTGTCTCTCTGAACAACGATGAGAGCGTTCAACTCCTTTCAAAGATTCGACCAAGAATTTTTAAAATCAATTTCTTCCCATCTGACGTAGCTCACTTGAACGTATGTAAACCAATAACGTTAAACTCATAGCTGATTTGGTCAAATTTCAGTCTTTGAAGCATTCGATACGCGCCAGTGACTTATGGAAGCGTTCAAAATAAAGTGCCATGCGATGAACTCGTTTAGCCACGGCTACCGCACCAGCAGTGTCTTAGGCCGGTTCATAATCAAGTCAGTACATCTTGTGCAGCAAAGCCCATAATAGCAGCTGTACGTTGTTGAAGACGAGAGACAACTTCACTGGGTCCACTCGCTTTGTAGTAACTTTGTTGCTCAGGAGACCTCGAAATCCTGTTAATTCTAAAACTGTAAACCTGCAGTGATACTTGGTCAAAATTCGTCGGGCTATACGCACACTTCCGTTTAATGACATATGGACAGGACGAGTCCAGAAAAACCATACCATCAAAATAATTGCTAACTCGTTGATTATTATTTGTTTTAAATAGGTTCTTTTTTCTCATGACGGGACCTAACCCGTCCACCTGCCTATCGATAATCCCATTCCTGCTTCAACAACCCGGATGCCGGAATGGACCGACACGACAAACTTGGATACCGACTAGGATTGATACTGACGCGCCTCAACAATGGCGAGTCACTGACCGTCAGGGGCCTTGCTGACGAATTTAATGTTTGTGAAAAAACAATACGACGCGATCTGACTGAGCGTTTGGCTTACCTGAACTTGCTCCGACAGGGAAAGCAGTACCGCCTGCCTAAAGGGATTCTGGGACAACGCAGCAACACGGATTTGCGCCGTTTTACCCGCATTCTCGGCATTGAAGGACTATTTCCGCGCTGGGAAGACCGCCTGCTGAACGTACTACTGGGTGATACCGAAAACAATCCCTTCCTGATCAAGCAACGACCCTATGAGAATTGCGGTGCCTTCATGTCCACCCTCAATGCGATTTCCGGGGCAATTCAGGCATACCAGAAGATAGATTTTACCTATAAAGACAAGATGTTTTCGGCAACTGAGCC